>CAMWXD010000011.1 GCA_947178105.1 uncultured Eubacterium sp.
TATAAATGACCAACCAAGAGATTAAAACCGATATACGGATGACTGGGAGGCCCAGATGTTCACGCAGCCATTTTTCCTTCTTTTTTGCAAATGTTTCGATTCAAGTAAAGCTACGATAACACGGATAAAGCGTTATAGCTTTTTGGTAGTGTTGAGGTCACCGGTTCGATTCCGGTTAGCAGCTTTCGATTTTGAAAAGGCTTTTTGAAACGTTATGTTTGAAAAGCCTTTTTTGTCATAGAGCATTCACAACGCCCCTAAGACCTTTATCATCCTGCATCCAATATCCAATAGAAAGCGAGGAAAACTTCCAATGACACAAAACACCTACGAATTATTCGAAAACTATATGCTTTCCTGTATGAAAGACAGCGCCCATGACAGGGAGCACATTTACCGTGTCCTGTACCTGGCGCTTGAGATCGCGCAGACGGAGCCGGATGTGGACACTGACGTACTGATCTGCGCCTGCCTTTTGCATGATATCGGCAGACAGGCACAGTTTCAAAACCCAAAGCTGAACCATGCGCAGACAGGAGCCAGCCAGGCATTTCAGTTTTTGCTGGAGCACCAATTTCCAGAAACTTTTGCACAAAAAGTCTCTGATTGTATCCTGTCGCATCGGTTTCGGAAAAACAACCCGCCAAAAAGCATAGAAGCCAAGATCCTGTTCGATGCGGACAAAATAGACGTTTCCGGTGCTACCGGCATCGCCAGGACGCTGCTTTATCAGGGGCATACCGGGGAACCGCTCTATTTCCTGCTGCCGGACGGCACCGTATCAGACGGCACAAACGATACAGAGCCTTCTTTTTTCCAGGAATACAAATTCAAGCTGGAACATATTTATGAACATTTTTATACGCAAAAAGGCGCTGCGATCGCAAGGCAAAGACAGCAGGCGGCTGTGAATTTTTATCAGGAGCTTTATCGTGAAACCAGCGCTGCTTATGCTGACAGCAAAGAAAAGCTCGCCGCTTATATCCAGGCGTAAACTGGCTTTTTACATATATATATAACCACAAACAGGGAGTATCCGCTTGCCATGCGCGGATGCTCCCTGTTCGATTGTTTTGCAAATGTCGGACGCTCAGCGAAATCGCAGTTCCCATTGATTTTCTATGTTATACCGTCTTATTTAAAAATATAGACATCCGGTTCTGGCCGCCAGCCGTCATATACTGGAATGCCTTATATGCATCCCCAGCCGTATCGTCCTGCTGGTATGTATTGATGCGCCCTTGTGCATCCTTTACTTTTAACGTCAGTATTTTCGCCGGCTCTGCCTGTGCTGCTTCCTGCACCTGCTGCGGCGCCTGTACTGCTGCCTGTCCTGTGCTTTCCTGCTGCCCGCTGACAGAATCCTCTTCTTTGTCCAATTCTTCGCCTGTTAGTTTCTCATAAATCACTTTTGTAAACAACTGCAAAAATTCCAGGTAATCATCATAGTCAAAATACTGGTTCAAAATATTTTGCAGCACATTGCCTGTTGCATTTGCCTGTGCTGCCGGCAAACCTGTATACGTGCCCTGCGTCTGGGACGTCCAGGAAGAAGCGGTACTTGTGCCTGCTGTCTGGGAAGCGCTGTCTGGTATCGTTACGCCTTCCTGCAAATATCCAAGTACTTTTGCCACATATCCCTGTGTTTCTTTAAACGGAGGAATGCCGCCGTATTTATCGACATTGCCGCTTCCTGCATTGTATGCAGCGACTGCAAAAGCAAGATTGCCGTTATATTTTTCCAAAAGGCGGCTGATATACTGCGCCCCGCCCATGATGTTCTGCTCCGGGTCATAAGCATCCGTGACGCCAAGAGAAGCCGCTGTTGCCGGCATCAACTGCATAATGCCCATAGCGCCGCAGTGCGACGTCGCATCTGCACGGAAGTTGGACTCCGCTTTTGCCATCGCTTTGAGCAAATCTTTGGATACCTGATAGGTATCCGCAGCCTTCTGGAAGATCTGCTCCAGATAGCTTCCATTGTTCTGCTGGTTCATATAATTTGAAAAATAATTGCTGACCGTATCCGTACTGTTGTCCGCTCCGGCCGGCAGGAAAATGCCATCCGCATTTACTACAGAATTTACATTCATAATGATCGTTTTTATCCTTTCTTCCTAACACTCATTTCGCCTCTGTCTTTGGACGGCTGTCTGCCTGCACCTTCACAGTAGCTGTAACCGGAACCGATGTTCCTGACAAAAGCTTCGCAAATGCCTCCATCTTCCCGCCAATCATCAGAAGCTTTGCCTTTTTATGTATCTTTGCAAAAGCATCTGCACCGATCGTTTGCAGGCTTCCTGCATATATCGTGATCTTTTGCAGGTTTTTGCAGTGGTAAAATGCTTTTGGCTCAATCTGCACAACGTTTGCGCCAACAGTAATTTCCTTTAAGTCATCAGCCTCAGCAAACGCGCCCTGCGCAACCTGTACTACACGGTACTGAACGCCTGAAAGATGCACCGTCTCCGGTATTGTGACCGACGCATCATTTTTTGCCCGCCCGGTACAGACTGCTGTCTTTGCCTGCTGATCCAAAATCCGATACATCAGGTTTCCGGCTTTTTGGTTTGTATACAGTGCTGCATTTGAAGCTTCCTGCGCATCCAATTCCCGGCTGGAACCCGGGCTTTCTGCGTCCGATGTATCCAAGCCAGAGGCCTCGCCTGAATTGGAGCCTGCGAATCCAGAATCCCCTGTATCAGAACCTGCCAAGCCAGAATCCCCTGTATCAGAGCCTGTAAAGCCAGAATCCCCTGTATCGGAACCTGTAAAATCGGAACCCGCAGTATTGGCATCTGTCTGGGCAACTGTCAGATTCACCGGATTTTTTACATACCAGCACCGCCCCGCAGACTCCGCCGTTATGGAAGCCTGTGCAATCGGATACCTGCCGGCTGGCTTATCGTTGGAAGGGTCTGAGCAGTATAAGATACCGTCCGTATAATCGGTTACAAGTATTGCGTGCGGTTTTTTTGCGTTATAAATAACAACCCCTTCTGGATGCGCATTCAGCAGCCGGATCAGCTCGCTTTTTGAGGACAGCACTTTTTGTGTGACTGTGATGCCGGCTGCGGTAAAGTTCCATTTTAAACCGGTCTTTTCCGCCCATGCATATTTGCGGACATACTTTTCTGTAATTTGTTTCCAGTCTTGATTGCCGGAAAGCATTGCCGCCCTTCGAATCATCATCGTACTTGCTGTCAGTGTACAGACGCGTGCCTGCGACTGCTTTAAAAATACTTCGCTCGCATTCAGCTCAGAGAACGTGACTACAGCTTGTCCGCCAGATTCTGGCAAAGCTGCCCGCACAGGCTGCGCTGTCAAAGAAAGGCACAAAAGCAGGCTAAACAGCAGGCTCAAAACCCTGGCGCCTTTTCTCTTTTCAATCCGATTTATCCTTTTTATCCTTCTGGTACTTTTGCAATTTCTGGTGTTTTTCATGCTTTGGGCATTTCTGTCCTCCATAACTCCTCCTGATATACCTATTGTTGTTCGTTCCTCACGGTTAAGCCACTCTATAAATAGTTTACCGTAACTTGGCTCATCTGGCAAGTAGGAAATACAGAAAATCCAAATGGGCTTAGATTCCTTTGAACAGGAACCGGAACTCCATCCTGCCCTGCACATCCAGACGGTACTGCGGATGCACCCTGGCGCCCCAGCTATCGTCCCCGGCTACGCCCATCTGCCCGAGCGCCGCCCGCACAACGGTATAATGTACCTTTGGCAGCTCAAAATCGTGCAGTGCATGTTCCATCTCATGCGGCGTATACGGCAGCGCGGAAAAATTCATGGCATCCCCGGCAAACAACATGCCCCTTCCCCTTGTGTCGGTTACTTTCGCCCAACGCACGCCCATTTTATTGCCGCACTCCTGCGGGACAAGGTATTTTGCAAGGTTGTCGGTTACTTTATTCCGATAAATGCCGAGCTTTGCACCTTCCTTACGGTCTGCGTAAGTCTCCGCCGGGCCAAGCCCGTACCATTCCACATCGCCATAATCCGCATTTAAATGGAATATCATTCCAAATTCTGGCATATCGCCAAGCTCTTTGACCGGATCATAAGAAAGCTTTGTCTCTACTGCGCCGTCACCGTAGACGGTATAGGAGACTTCACAGGTACTGTGCGGTGTCGTCGGCATATGGTATTTAAATGTGACGGTTACCGTATTGTCCCCCTCTTCCACTTTTACCGGATTTTCTGCAAATGCTGTATGGCATTCCATATCCGCAGCAGCATCGATTTGCTTGTGGCTGATATACAGGCTCGCAATCTTCCACTGTGCATAGCGCGCTGTCGCCAGGCTTCCCATATCATTATCCACAGGCGCCCGCCAGAAATTCGGCATCGGGATCTTTTCGATCATCTCAACACCCGCATAACGGTAAGAAACCAACCCGCCGTTTAACATCGAAAACAGCACGTCAAAATGCTCTCCTTTGACACCGATATTCAGCTTGCCACGGATGACACGCAGCGGCTGATCGCTTTTCTTCCATATAAATGGCTTTTTGTACACCTTTTGTCCGAATGCCACCTCATGCCCGGCCTTTGCCCAGATCGTGTCCTCTTTCAGACGAAATGAAATTGTCACCGCATATTCTCCGTCCTCCCGATCTGCAAACGGCATTGCAAACTGCTGCTGAGCCAACGGTTTCACCGATACATCCAGTAATTTTTCCGCTGTCACGGCTCCGTCTTTTTGCAGGATAGCCACACACTGATAACAGTCTGTATTGGTAAACAGATTTTTATTTACTACGGTGAACGTATCTGCACCAAAGGAAACGGCGATGTTTTGATAATTGTATTTTACGTCCTGCATTTTCGGGGATGCGTCCCGCTCACCGCCGTATACAATCCCGTTTCCGCTGAAATTATAATCCGTCGGGCGCTCGCCGAAATCGCCGCCATATGCCTGAAACGGCATTCCGAAACGGTCTTTTTTCTCAATCGACTGATCAATATAGTCCCAGATAAACCCGCCTTGGTAGCGCGGCTGCGTATCGGTAAGGTCTGTATATTGATGCATACCGCCGCAGGAATTGCCCATGGCATGTGTATATTCACAGCAGATAAACGGCTTGTCCGGATGCTCCTTAAGGAAACGCTCGATCGCTTCTGCGGACGGATACATCTGGCTTTCCATATCGCTTGTATCGTTATAACGGCGATCATGAAAAACGCCTTCGTAATGCACCAGCCGGTACGGATCCAGCCTGCGGAAAAGCTGTGACATTTCATAAATCACCTTCCCGCCGTAGGACTCATTGCCACACGACCAAATTAAAATCGAAGGATGGTTTTTATCACGCTGGTAGCACGAATTGACACGGTCTAACATCGCACCCATCCACTCGTCGTGGTTTTCCGGCACTGCTGTGTGCGGCTCATCCAGCCCGCGGTCAACGGCATCCCAGGAACCATGCGACTCCATATTGTTTTCTGCGATCAAATACAGCCCATATTCGTCGCAAAGCTGATAGATCCTGGAATCATCCGGGTAATGGCACGTACGGATCGCGTTGATATTGTTGCGCTTCATCGTCAGAATATCCGTCAGGATCTCGTCGTCTGAGACGGCACGGCCGGTTTTGGACGAAAACTCATGGCGGTTTACTCCTTTAAACACAATACGCCTGCCATTTAAGCACATCAGCCCGTCTTTCATTTCAAAACGGCGGAACCCGATTTTTTGCGGAATGACTTCCATAAGGCTGCCGGCTTCATCAAATACCTCCAGTTCCAAATCATATAAATACGGATCCTCCGCGCTCCAAAGCCGCGGGTTTTCCACCGGATACGAAAGCTGTGTCTCTCCTTCCCCCAAAAGCTGTGCTGTCTCCTCCGCCAACACCTGCCCTGCGCCTGACACCCTGACATGGACGCTGCCTGTCCCTTCCGTTTTCAGCGTCAGCTTAAGATCCGCGTGTACAAGATCCTGCGCCACGGCCGGCTCTGTCTTGATATCCCATACATGCGTCGCTGGCACGGTATACAAAAATACGCTGCGGTAAATGCCCGAAAACCGGTAAAAATCCTGATCCTCACACCAACTCCCCGAAGTCCACTTAAAGAC
The DNA here is from genome assembly GCA_947178105.1 of uncultured Eubacterium sp. Lineage (GTDB taxonomy): Bacteria > Bacillota > Clostridia > Lachnospirales > Lachnospiraceae > Eubacterium_J. The sequence goes on from CAMWXD010000011.1 coordinate 6,086, forward strand.
CTGCGCCGCCAGCTTATTTTCCCCTTCTTTGATATACGGCGTCAGCTCGAAATCCGCCGGCGTAAAGCTGTCCTCGCTGTAGCCTACAAACGAGCCGTTTAACCAAAGCGCAATCCCGCTCTCCGCCCCCTGGAATGAAATATAGACCGGCTTGCCCGCAAACTCCTGCGGCAGCGTAAAATATTTGACATAACTGGCTGTCGGGTTAAATTCTGTCGGGATCTCGTCTGTCCAGATCTCCTCCCTGCCATCCCACGGATACTGTACATTTGCATACTGCGGGATATCATAGCCTTCCATCTGGATATGCGCCGGGACGCGGATATCCGCCCACGGGCGGCAGTCATAGTCTTCCCGCTCAAACCCAGGAACCGTCTGCGCATAATTTCTGGCATAATGGAATTTCCAGATACCATCCAATGAAACACGCATACCCGTCTTTTTTGCAGCCGCCTCTTCCCTGCTTGCATAGCAGACATGGTCAGAATGCGCCGAAAGCCTCCCCTCTGCAAAATACTGCGGATTTTTCACCTGTTCGTAATGAAAATCTGACATCTTTCCTTCTCCTTTTCCTGTTTATTTCCAACTATATGAATTATAATCTATCAATATGTACGTCAATTTCTTAAGCCTATGGCTTCGTTCATACTCCCGGTACGATACCCTTTCAGATCCATCGTTACATAAGTAAAGCCATATGCCTGAAAGCTTTTCACAATCTGCTCCCGCACCTTTTCTTCCATCAGACGGCAAAACTCCTGCGGCAGCACTTCAATCCGCGCCATCCTCCCATGGATCCGTACGCGCATCTGATGAAAGCCCAAATCCAGCAGCAACTGCTCCGCCCGCCCTACCATCACAAGCTTTTCCGGCGTAATCTCCTCCCCATACACAAAACGCGAAGCCAGGCAAGCATACGACTGCTTGTCCCACGTCGGCAGCCCCATCTGCCTGGACAATTCCCGGATCTCAGCCTTGGAAAGCCCTGCTTCGCGCAGCGGGCTTAAAATGCCAAGCTCCGCCACTGCATGATGCCCCGGCCGGTAATCGCCCGCATCATCTGTATTAGAGCCTTCTGCCGCATATACAAGCTTTAGCTCCTGCGCGGCTGCAAGCACAGCCTGCATCATCTGATACTTGCACAGATAGCAGCGGTTTGGCGGATTTTCTGCAAATCCTTCTATTTTCAATGGATCAAGCGTATGGACAGACTGGCGAATTTTGTACCTTTTGCAAAAATCCGCCGCTTCGTCTGATTCCCTTACCGGAAAGACAGCAGACTGGATCGTGACCGCCGCCGCACGGCCGCCCAATACGTCGTGCGCTGTTTTTAACAAAAAAGCGGAATCTACACCGCCGGAAAATGCAACTGCCACGCTGCCAAGGTTTGCCAGTTTTTGCTTGAGATGTTTGAATTTCAAATCTATTTCTTGTTCTTGGTTCATATTGTCCTCATTCCTATACATAAATTATTTGCCTATATTATTTTTAAATCTGTTTTCAGTCGTTTTTCAAACATCAAATAATAGCAATTCATCTCAAAATCAGTACAGCCTCGATTTTCCTCGGGCAAATAGGATAATAATTTCTCCTTTACTTCCAGCTTCGTCAGCTCTTCGCGTAAATCCTCAGCTACTCCATTTTGTTTTAAAAATTTATCTATCTCAGTAACAGCCCTGTCAAGCTTTCTCTTTTCAACAACAAAATCCATATTATACCGGGTCTGAGCTTCCCATTCACTCAGCATTTCCGCATGATCGTCCAGCCACTCTGAAATTACCAGATTGGCACCATTATGCGTAACCATCTGCAATAATTTCGTAATCCGATGTGTATTTGGCACCGTAACTCCAACACATTCCAATGCGCCTTTTATCGTCTTTTCTACACACTGCTGTAAATGGTATGCTGTAATATTTAAAAACATCTCATCCGGAAACGGTCTTTGATACAATGCAACTGCTGCCTGATAATCCATAAAAGCGCTTTTAAACAGCCTGATATCACACAATCTTTCTCAGCTCCTTTCAAACAAGAGCAGCCCTGTCCGGTCAATTTCCTGGTACAGCCTGTTCCCGTGATCTAAATTCATAACAAGATCCAGCTCGCAGTCTAAAACAGGCTCTTGCTTTAACGGCAGCCTTGGATCCTTTTTTTCAATGTACAAATCAATATCGCTGTAGCTGCTGCACCGAAATTGCAAAGAGCTTCCAAACAACACAATCTTTTGTATATTTTCGTCCTGTTTTAAATCCTCTAACAACCGCTGCACCCTTTCCTGCATCAATGGATGCACACGGTTACAGTGTGTAAAACAAACCCCTTCTTTTACCGGGAAATCCCACATTGCCTGAAAATGATTCATAAACGCCGCTCCGCCTTTATCCGTAATTATAGCAAAAAAATAACCTTCTTTCAACTGCCGTCATCCATTTTCTTCCTCCATATAATACTGTGCCTGTAGCTGAAACAGCGCCTTGTATGCCGTATCCTCTGCCATCAGATGCTCATGGGTACCCTCTTCGGCAATTCCGCCGTCCGCAAACAGCAAAATCCTGTCACAAAACCTTGAGCTCGCCAGTCGGTGCGATATATAGATCATCAACTGGTTGCCTACAGATTCGTCTATCATTTGGTAAATGTCGTATTCCGCCTGAGGATCCAATGCCGCCGTAGGCTCATCCATAATGATCACGCTGCTTTTTCGCAAAAGTGTACGTAAGATCGCCGTTTTCTGCGCTTCCCCTCCTGAAAGGTCAACGCCTTCCTTATCATAATCGCTGTATAAAAACGTATCAAACTGTTTCGGAAGCGACTGGATAAAATGCAGAAATCCAATTTTTCTTGCAGCCTCTTCCAGCTCTTCGTCTGTAACCGCAGCATTTCCCAACGTTAAATTCTCCCGCAGTGTCAGTGCAAACAAATTAAAATCCTGAAATACCGTTGCAAAAATCCGACAGTAATCATCATAGTCAATGTCGCGGATATCCGTCCCATTGAGGTAAATAGCACCCTCCGTAGGATCATACAGGCGCAGCAGCAGCTTGATGAAGGTTGTTTTCCCAGCCCCATTCTCGCCGACAATCGATATCTTTTCCCCTGACCTTATCGTAACGCTGACATTATGCAGCGAATCCTGCTCCTGGTTTGGATACCGATTGTTTTGAAATTCGATCTCAAAACAATCGGTATCTGACAAGGTATATCTTGTCTGCCGCCCTGCGCGAAACGTACTTGGTATATTGATAAAATCCAGATACTGGAAAAAAAGCGAATCAGCGATGTAACAAGCAAATAAAAGTTCATCGCCATTACGCACTTTGTCGCTTTTGCAAAATGATCCATCGTCCTGGAGTCCTGAAGCATGTAATAATCCAGATCCGCGATCTTGCGAAACAGACGGATAATCCCCTCATATTCCAGCGTCTTCGTCTGCTTTTCAAGCCTTGACGTAACCGCCTGGTTCAAACCCTGGAACACCAAAGCCAGGCATGTATAAAGCAGTGCATAAAAATGACCTTTTGATAGTTCTGCCCATAGACAAACTCGTCAATAATCAGCTTTGGCAGATACAGGGAAGGCAGTACAACCATCCCGGATAATACCACTGCGGCAGCTAAGGTAAAAACGCTGTCTTATCAATTTCATAAATAAATCTAAAAATATGTATGACGTTATTTTTTACTCTTTTTAACGCTCCCATTCGTATATCCCCCGATCCTGTCCTGAGAGTATTATACGATACCTTTCTTTTTGGCGCAACCAGCAATTCCCAGCAAAATCATACAACGCTGTTTTGCATTTGTTATTGTATTAAATGGAAATATAGGTTATAATCAGATTACAAAAAGGAAAGGAAGTGTTACTATGTCAGCATTCCAGCCACAACCTGAAACGATTACCCTGGAACAGTACGAAGCTCTTCCGGAAAATGTCAGGGCGGAGGTCTTTGACGGACAGATTTATTACATGGCAAGCCCATCGAGAGACCACCAGATCATCTCCATGGAACTGTCCACCCTGTTCCATACGTATATCAAAAAAAAGAAAGGGCCATGCAGCGTCTTTCATGCTCCCTTCGATGTAAAAATAAATGATTCTCCACTTACGATCGTGCAGCCTGACCTGATGATCGTATGCGACCAAAGCAAGCTGGACGCAAACCGCTGCAACGGCGCCCCGGACTTTATTATAGAGATTATTTCCCCCGGCAATCCGGCAGATGATTATATCCGCAAGCTCTATTATTACAAAAACGCCGGCGTCCGCGAGTACTGGATCGTAGATCCCCGCCGCAAGATCGTGACCGTCAACTATTTTGAAAAAAATATGCTCAATATCCAGTATTCTTTTGACTCTACGATCAAGGTGCATATTTATGACGACTTACTGATTGATTTTTCGGATATTGCGGAAGTGCTGAACCTATAAAAAAGCCAGCGTCAAAAGCTGTGATCCAAAAGAGCCGGTAAGCTGTGAATGCTCACAGGATTGCCGGCTCGGCTTTTATTTTCTATCTTACGAAATTTCGAGGTAATACTCTCATGCAAAAAACCCGCCCTGATATGGATATTGGCAATAATATACAAAATCTGAGAAAAGCCGCCAGCTTGACACAGGAACAGACGGTTGCGCGCCTACAGCTCATGAATATTAAACAAAATCTTTCAGTCAGATATCTCTGATTTTTTTAAAGGATTGCTGTGAAATTCTTCTCCCGTAAGGGCATTTTCAATCGCTTTCTTTATGACAATGCTTGAATTTGTTGCGTCTGATACTGTGTCGACATCCATTTTCTGTTCCCGAATGATTCTGTCTGCAACAATTTCTGCGGGTTTCCCGCGCTCGTTTTTATGCTCCAGTATAACAATGTTTGTAATTGCTCCGTTTAAAACCGTTACTTTCACTCTGGCAGATAGAAAGTTCACATCATATTCTCCGGCATAAATCCCATCAGGAATATTAGAAATGTCTATGCCGTAAAAAGCTGTTTCTTTTACTGCCTTTTGATAGCCTGCCACGCTTTTTAGGTAAACTGCCGCAGCAAGCATACCGATCAGGAATAAAAGGGTTGCCGCACATAAGCAAATTCTTTTTCGGGATAATTTCATTCCAGGCACCTCTCAATCTTTTTCACTGTCCGAATACCTATGAAGTTTCTTTTCCTACCGATTGGCCTTTGTGACAGCATACCCCGCCCGTTCGGCTTTGCGGACTGCTAAATCCAGCATTGCTGCTGTCATTCCATTCGCATGAGGACTGCCTAAAATAGCAAATGTATTTCAGTTTGTCAATGGGGTTTTTGCAGCACTCGCTTTGAAAGGTACTTTTTCTATTTTTTATATAGCTTCTGTTTCATATCAATCTCACAGATCAAGTCAATCTTATGAAGTCAAAGCATAGCTGATGCAGCAGACATTTTTCATAATCAGAAAGCCAGCCGCAAAATCACAAAAAATTTTCAAGAAATCTTGTAATTTTTCAGCCAGTTTCTGTGTCTAATTAATGAAAGGGGGAACATGGAAAATGTCAGCAACTTGGAACGAGTCCTTGCTCAGCCGATGGATCAGCCAATATGGAGACAGCATACTGCGCATGTGCTATTTGTATCTGAAAGATTACCAGCTCGCAGAGGATGTCACACAGGAAACTTTTCTACAGGCACATAAAAAATATCATACATTTAAACACCAATCCAATGAAAAAACATGGATTATGCAGATTGCGATTAACCGCTGCAAAAACTGTATGAGGACCCACTGGTTCAGGCAGGCAAGCTTTGATACACTTGAAGAAACAAAAGATGAAAAAAATCATTATGAATTTATTTTGGATAAAAACGCTATTACTCCAGAAATTATGAAGCTTCCTGTAAAATACAGGGATGTTATTTTACTGTATTATTATCAGGAACTGACGGTCAAAGAAATGGCTTTTGTTTTAAACCAGAAAGAGTCTACCATACTACAGCGCTTAAAGCGTGCAAGGGAACAGCTAAAACCACAACTACAGGAGGTATTGTAATGGATATCAAAAATCAAATTGACTATGAACTGCGTGACTTAACATTGCCAAAGGATTTTCAGCAAACGGTCATGGGCCGCTCCATAAAGCCCAGAAAAAAAGCCGCCTGGTATGCTGCCGCCGCGTTATTGCTCTGTATTGTAAGTTCTACAACCGTATGGGCCGGATATGCCCTTTATAACAGCATTCATGTAAATGAAGAAACTCTCCCTCCCTTACAGCCGATGGAAAAAAAGGAAGTTCAAAAGCTTTTCGTTCCTCAAAATGAACTTGGATATTACACAAAGGACTATGCAGGCTACCAGGAATTATGCGGGGATCTTGGCATTTCATTGCTGCATTCGGATTTTTCCAAAGATAATCCATATATGCTGATCAGCAGGAAGACAGACAACAAACATTGGAACGAAATTCATATCACAGCTTATATCATCGGTGATGTGACAAATATGGTGAAGGTACAGTCAGGAACAGATCATTATTATACGTTTGATGCCGGCAAGGAATACGGCTCTCCGATTGATCTTTCCATTATGATCCTTTGCAGCGACGAACAGCTCACCGGATATAGCGTTGATTTTTTAGGCGATCTTAACTATGCTAAAACTTATCATTCCAGCCAGGGATATGTTGTTCATATAATACAGGACAGCATCCCAAAAGAATATATGTATCCCGGATTCAAGCCAAACTGCCGGGCAATCTTAGTAGCTGACGGAATTCAATATCAGTTAAGCGGGCATGTAACAATGGAAAAAATGGAATCCATTATTGATTCTTTGCATTTTTCCTAGAAAATTGGGGCTGTCGCACTAAGGATTAAGCATACAAGATATAGTATTCATTTCCAATAAAATTCTACTTTATCTTGTATATTTTTTCTTAGTGCAACAGCTCCTTTCTTTCACATCTGGCTTCGGATAAAATCTAGATTTTCCGCAACAGGCTTTGTCCCATCCACCCGAATCACAGGACAACGCAAATCTCCGCCCGCCAGCATCCGACTGTCTTTCCTCTCTGCCCGCAATTTACTGCCATACCTTTTTTATATACTCTGCCGCAGAGGTCGCTGCATTTGCCCCGTCCGAAACCGCGGTTACTACCTGGCGCAGCGCTTTTGTCCGCACGTCGCCCGCAACGAAAAATCCTGGTGCCGAAGTCACTCCGGTCTCATCTGCAACTACATACCCGGCTGCGTCCAACTCTACCACGCCCCGCAGCAGCTCTGTCTGCGGCTGCATACCGACTGCGACAAAAGCTCCGTTTACCGGGAGCGACCTGCCGTCCTTTAGCTCCAGAGCGGTGACTGTCTGCTCCCCTACGATCTTTGCAGGTACGGCGCTTGTCAGTATTTCCACATTTTCCTTTTCCTGTAGCTGCTGCACGGTAGATGCCTGGCCGCGGAATTCTTCACGGCGGTGAACCAGATAGACTTTTTCACACAAATCGGACAAATACAGCGCATCTCCCAATGCCGTATCCCCGCCGCCAATCACGGCCGTTTCCTTTCCTCTGTAAAAAGCGCCGTCACAGACCGCACAATAGGAGACGCCTTTGCCGGCAAACTCCTCTTCCCCATCCACGCCAAGGCGGCGATGCGAAGCTCCGGCACAGTAGATCACCGTTTTTGCCCGGATCGTACTGCCGTCCGCCATATGCACCATCCAAAGATTTTCCTCATTTGTAAATCCGTCCGCCATTCCCTCATAAAACTCCACGCCAAGCTCTTTTGCATGTGTTAAAAAAGCTTCACCCAGGTCATAGCCATTGATTCCTGGAAGCCCCAGATAATTGTCTACCTGGTCGCTTTCTGCAATCTGGCCTGTGCCGCGGTATTCTTTTTCTGCAACAAGCACATTCAAATTTGCCCGGCTGGCATAGACCGCTGCACAAAGCCCTGCCGGGCCGCTGCCAACTACAAGGATATCCAATGGCTCTTTTTCTTGATTCTCATTCATACGCATCTGCCTCACTTTATTCTATATATAATATATTCCATTTCAGAGATTTTCATTCAATCCGTTGTTTTCCTACTCTACCATGCAATTCCTCTGTTGTCAATGGTGCTGGCCTGCCTTTCTGTTCACAGCCTGGAACCGCTCAAAGTAATGATTCGGGGCGATAAATTCACTATTGATTTGATCCAAAAAATCCTTTAAACTGAATATATACGCAAAAGTATACTTATTTGCCGAATGATTTCGCTTCTCTTGAAAGAACGGAAACATGCCGGCATATCATTTGGCTCATAATTATGAAACGAAAAAAGAAAGGATGTAATCTTATGCCATTACCACAAGAAAAGCTATACACTTCAAACGACTACTGGAGCCTGCCAGACGGGCAGCGCGCCGAATTAATCGACGGCAAACTATATAATATGGCGCCGCCAAACAGGATGCACCAAAAATTAGTCACTAAATTTGTCAGCCTAATCGAAAACCACATTGCAGCCCATCATGGCGACTGTGAAGTCTACCCTGCTCCATTTGCCGTCAATCTGGATGCCAATGACAAAATATGGATCGAACCAGATCTTTCTGTGATCTGCGATAAACAAAAGCTGACAAACCGCGGATGTAAAGGCGCTCCGGACTGGATTATTGAAATTGTCTCCCCTAGCAGCATTCGTATGGATTATTCCGTTAAACTGTTCAAATATCGTACTGCAGGGGTACGGGAATATTGGATTGTAAATCCAATAAAACAGACAGTACAGACATATTCTTTTGAGAATGAGGAAGATGCCGGCCACTATTCTTTTGAGGATGAAATCAGTGCAAAAGTACTGGAAGGCTTTACTGTCAGGATCTGTGAACTGCTGGAAAACTTTTAACCTGCGTCCATTCCTGATAAAAAACCGCTGCACATTCCATGCAGCGGTTTTTACGGTTGTCCTTATTTAAAAATCAACAAATCATTATTTGTAAAGCTCAACCAGTCTCTCTAAGTGTGTATAACGAGCCTTTGCAGCTTCTTCTGATTCTTTGAACAGTTTTTCTGCACGCTCTGGGAAGGATCTTGCAAGACGGCTGTAACGTGTCTCGCTGTTTAAGAATTCCTGATATGTTCCGTCGCCTGGCTTGGAGGACAGTGTAAATGGATTCTTGCCTTCCGCCTTTAATGCCGGGTTATAGGAGAACAGGTTCCAGTAGCCTGAAGCAACTGCCTTCTTCATTTCATCCTGGCAGTGGTTCATACCGCCCTTGACACCGTGCAGCTCACATGGAGCGTAGCCGATAATCAGTGATGGGCCATTGTAAGCTTCTGCCTCTGCAATCACTTTTACTGCATGAGCCATATTTGCGCCGAGCGCGATCTGTGCTACATATACATAGCCATAGCTCATAGCGATATCTGCAAGGCTCTTCTTGCTTACATCTTTGCCTGCTGCCGCGAACTGGCATACTTCACCGATATTGGAAGCTTTGGAAGCCTGGCCGCCGGTATTGGAGTACATTTCTGTATCGAATACCATTACGTTTACATTTTCGCCTGCTGCAAGCACATGGTCTAATCCGCCGAAGCCGATATCATATGCCCAACCGTCGCCACCGAAGATCCATACGGACTTCTTCGCAAGGTAATCTTTCTTGTCAAGCGCTGCTGCTGCGTCCGGACATCCGGCTGCCGCTGCTTTTTCCAGTTCTGCTACTAATGCTTCTGTTGCTGGTGTATTTGCTTTTGTATTGTCTTTTGTTTCCATAAATTTCGCAAATGCGTCTTTTAATGCTGCGTCTGCTTTGTCAGATTCTGCACATTTCTTTGCGCTTGCGATTGCCTGTTCACGAAGTACCTTCTGGCCGATCTGCATACCGAAGCCATGCTCTGCATTGTCTTCGAATAAGGAGTTTGCCCATGCCGGTCCCTTCTGGGAATCTTTGTTTACTGTGTATGGTGATGTAGCAGCAGGGCCGCCCCAGATCGAGGAGCATCCTGTCGCGTTGGAAATATACATATGCTCACCAAACAACTGTGTAATCAATCTTGCATATGAAGTCTCTGCACAGCCTGCACAAGAGCCTGAGAACTCCAGTAACGGCTGGTTGAACTGAGAGCCTTTTACCGTATTGTCAGCCGGCATACCTGGCTTCTTGCCTACGTTTGCTACAAGATAATCAAATACTGGCTGTTCTGCTGCCTGAGATTCCTGCGGTACCATTTCGATCGCGCCTACCGGGCAGACTGTAATACATTCGCCGCATCCCATACAATCTAACGGAGATACGCTCATCGTATACTTGTATTCGCCAGCCTTTGGCTTCATATCTGCGAGCTTGATGTTGTCCGGTGCTGCTTTTACTTCTTCGTCGCTTAACATAAACGGACGAATCGTTGCATGGGAACATACAAATGCACACTGGTTACACTGGATACACTTCTCAGCATTCCATGTAGGAACAGTTACCGCTGTTCCGCGTTTCTCGTAAGCAGACGCGCCATGTTCGAACTGTCCGTCCGGGTTGCCCATAAATGCGGATACCGGAAGGCTGTCGCCGTCCATAATGGAGATTGGCTCCATCAGCTCTTTTACCATCTTGATTGTTTCCGGACGTCCCTTTAATTCAGCCGGAGCCGGATCAGCCTGCGGATTTGACCAGGAAGCAGGAACTTCTACTTTATGTACTGCATCCACGCCGGCATCGATTGCTTTGTAGTTCATCTCTACAACTGCGTCGCCCTTCTTGCCGTAGGACTTCTTAGCAGCCTGTTTCATAAAGTCTACTGCATCGTCAATCGGCATAACGTTTGCCAGTTTAAAGAATGCAGACTGTAAGATCGTATTGGTGCGTTTGCCCATACCGATCTCGATTGCTTTGTCAATCGCGTTGATTGTATATAACTGAATGTTGTTGTCAGCAATGTATTTCTTTGCTTCTGCATTTAAGTGATGCTCTAATTCTTCATCAGACCACTGGCAGTTAATCATAAATACGCCGCCTGGTTTTACGTCCTGCACCATCTTAAAGCCCTTGTTTACATATGCAGGGTTGTGGCAAGCCACGAAGTCTGCCTGGTTGATGTAGTATGGGCTGCGGATCGGCTTGTCGCCAAAGCGCAGGTGGGAAATCGTCACACCGCCTGTTTTCTTGGAGTCATACTGGAAGTATGCCTGGATAAATTTATCTGTATGGTCACCGATGATCTTGGTAGAGTTCTTGTTTGCACCTACTGTACCGTCGCCGCCAAGGCCCCAGAACTTGCACTCTACAGTGCCTTCTGCTGCTGTGATCGGAGCTGGTTTTACTTCCGGCAGGCTTAAATTTGTCACATCGTCCACGATACCGATTGTGAAACGAGGCTTTGGTGCGTCTTTCTCTAATTCCTTGTATACAGCGAATACAGAAGATGGCGGTGTATCCTTGGAGCCTAAGCCGTAACGTCCGCCTGTTAATACGATCGTATCCAGCCCTGCTTCACGAAGCGTAGCTGCTACATCCAGGTATAACGGATCGCCTAAGGAACCCGGCTCTTTGGTTCTGTCTAATACAGCTACTTTCTTCACTGTCTTCGGAAGTACTTTTGTAAATGCTTCCGGAACCCATGGACGATACAAGCGTACTTTTACAAGCCCGACTTTTTCACCCTTTGCCATTAAGTAATCAATGACTTCTTCTGCAACGTCATTGATCGAGCCCATAGCTACGATCACGCGTTCTGCATCTTCTGCGCCATAGTAGTTGAACAGGTCATAGTTTGTGCCAAGCTTTTCATTGATCTTGGACATATATTTGGATACAACTGCCGGCAGCTCGTCATATACCTTATTACATGCCTCACGATGCTGGAAGAATACGTCTCCGTTTTCGTGAGAACCACGCATAGCCGGATGCTCCGGATTCAGCGCATGGTCACGGAATGCCTTGACTGCATCCATATTGCACATTTCTTTTAAATCTGCGTAATCCCATGTCTCGATTTTCTGAATCTCATGGGAGGTACGGAATCCGTCGAAGAAGTTTAAGAACGGAACTTTACCTTCAATCGTTGCCAGATGTGCAACCGGGCTTAAGTCCATAACTTCCTGCGGGTTTGTCTCACACAGCATAGCAAAGCCAGTCTGACGGCAGGCATATACGTCGCTATGGTCGCCGAAAATGTTCAAAGACTGTGTGGAAACGGTACGTGCAGATACATCAAATACGCATGGAAGCTGCTCGCCAGCGATTTTATACATATTCGGGATCATAAGCAGTAAGCCCTGGGAAGCTGTAAAGGTCGTTGTCAGCGCACCTGCTGCAAGGGAGCCGTGTACCGCACCTGCCGCACCTGCTTCTGATTCCATTTCTACTACTTTCACCTGATTTCCGAAAATGTTGTCCTGTCCTGCCGCAGACCACTGGTCAACGGTGTCTGCCATTGGGCTGGATGGGGTGATCGGGTAAATAGCTGCGACTTCAGTATACGCATACGCTACGTGAGCCGCAGCCGTATTCCCGTCCATAGATTTTTTTGCTCTAGGCATTATAATAATCCTCCTTCTTTATTTGCCGCAAAGCGACTTTATGTAACAATTTTATCATTAATTTTGTCGATTGTAAAGATCGTTAGTTGTATAAATCGGAGTGCAATTTAGATTTTTTTGGAAAATCCATTGGCAGACTGCACAAAGGATGCGTCCATTTCACCCGTTCTTTATATTGAAAGGCTGCCTGCGCTTTCTGGCAGGAGCACTTATTCCAAACTGCCGGTTATTGGACAGCCCTTCTATCGTATCTTATGCGCCGATGTCATGCGTTATGCCAGTTTGCCTATATTTTTCTTGAAATTACACCCAATTTATGTATAATAATAAAAGCGGCTGGAAACTTGGGACGAAAAGGAAAACATAAAATCAGGAAGAAAATGAGGTTATAAATATGATCAGTGCAAACAACGTTACGTTACGGGTAGGCAAAAAAGCCCTGTTTGAAGATGTCAATATCAAATTTACCGAAGGCAACTGCTACGGTTTAATCGGTGCAAACGGTGCCGGGAAATCTACCTTTTTAAAAATCTTATCCGGCGAGCTGGAGCCGACCAACGGTTCGGTCGCCATTACGCAGGGGCAGCGCCTTTCTTTTTTAAAGCAGGACCACTTCAAATATGACGAATTTACCGTCTTAGATACAGTTATTATGGGCAACCAGAGGCTTTATGACATCCGCATGGAAAAAGACGCTATTTATGCAAAAGAAGATTTTACCGACGAAGACGGGATCCGCGCCAGCGAGCTGGAAGCAGAATTTGCAGAGATGGACGGATGGAACGCAGAGGCGGACGCTGCTACGCTCTTAAACGGGCTTGGCATTGCCACAGAGGAACATTATGAAACGATGCAGAACCTTCCCGGCTCCTTAAAGGTCAAAGTGCTGTTAGCGCAGGCTTTGTTCGGCAACCCGGATATCCTGCTGTTAGACGAGCCGACCAACCACCTTGACCTGGATGCGATCGCCTGGCTGGAGGAATTTTTAATTAACTTCGAAAATACGGTGATCGTCGTATCGCATGACCGTTATTTTTTAAATAAAGTCTGTACGCACACGGCAGATATCGACTATGGAAAAATCCAGCTTTACGCCGGCAATTATGACTTCTGGTATGAATCCAGCCAGTTGTTAATCAAGCAGATGAAGGAAGCAAACAAGAAAAAGGAAGAAAAGATCAAAGAGCTGCAAGAATTTATTTCCCGTTTCTCCGCAAACGCTTCCAAATCCAAACAGGCAACTTCCAGAAAACGTGCGCTGGAAAAAATACAGCTCGATGAAATCAAGCCTTCCAGCCGGAAATACCCATATATTGATTTCCGCCCAAACCGTGAGATCGGCAATGAAGTCCTTTCGGTCGAGGACATCAGCAAAATTATCGACGGGGAAAAAGTGCTTGACCATGTCTCGTTTGTCATGGGGCATGACGATAAAATTGCGTTTGTCGGCAGCAACGAGCTGGCAAAATCCACGCTGTTTAAAATCCTTGCAGGCGAAATGGAGCCGGACGAGGGCAATTATAAATGGGGCGTGACAACAAGCCAGTCCTATTTTCCAAAAGACAATACGGAAATCTTTGACACCAGCCTGTCGATTACTGAATGGCTGACGCAGTTTTCCGAGATCAAAGACGCCACCTATGTGCGCGGCTTCCTGGGTCGGATGCTGTTTGCCGGAGAGGACGGCGTAAAGAAAATGAAAGTCTTATCCGGCGGCGAAAAAGTACGCGTGCTGCTTTCCCGCATGATGATCGAAGGCTCAAACGTGCTGATCTTTGACGAGCCGACCGACCACCTGGATATGGAGGCAATCACTGCGCTCAATAACGGGATGATCAAATTCCCAGGTACGATCCTGTTTGCGTGCCGCGACCACCAGGTCGTACAGACAACAGCGAACCGGATTATTGAATTTATGCCAGACGGGACGATCGTCGATAAAGTGACCACCTACGACGAGTATTTGGAAAATGATGAAATGGCAAGAAAGCGCCAGGTTTACTCGATGTCGGAAAGCGATGCGGAGGATAACTAACAAGCATTAAAAAGCAGCCTGGTGTAGCTCACCATAACGAGCAAGAAACCCCCAGAGTGGCACCTCTGGGGGTTTCGCTGTCATTACAACTACTTTGTCTGAAGCGTCCGCATCGAATTGATAATCGCAAGTACCGATACCCCGACATCCGCAAACACTGCCTCCCACATATTTGCTGCCCCGAATGCGCCTAAAACAAGCACCAGCGCTTTGATTCCAAGAGCAAATACGATGTTTTGCCTGACGATACGCATCGTTTTTCTGGAAATGCGTACAATCGAAGCGATTTTTCGGATATCATCGTCCATCAGCACAAGGTCTGCGGCTTCTATTGCCGCATCGGAGCCCATGCTGCCCATGGCAATGCCAAGATCCGCCCTTGTCAGTACCGGGGCGTCGTTGATGCCGTCCCCGACAAAGGCAAGCCGTTCCTTTTCAGACTGGTTTTGCAGCAATTTTTCTACGCAGGCTACCTTGTCTGCCGGGAGCAGCTCAGCGTGGATCTCATCAATGCCAAGCTGTTCTGCCGTATATTGTGCTGCCAATTTCTGGTCTCCGGTCAGCATGACGCTCTTTTTGACGCCAATACGCTTCATATCTGCAAGCGCTTCCTTTGCGCCGTCCTTGATCGTGTCTGATATTACGATTGCCCCAAGAAAGCTGCCTTCTTCTGCTACATAAA
Source organism: uncultured Eubacterium sp. (assembly GCA_947178105.1). GTDB lineage: Bacteria > Bacillota > Clostridia > Lachnospirales > Lachnospiraceae > Eubacterium_J. The sequence goes on from CAMWXD010000011.1 coordinate 21,293, forward strand.
TGACTGTCCCTGCGCTGTCGCACGGCGTATAGGCGACCTGCTCCTGCTGCATCAGCTTTTCATTGCCAAGCAGGACTTTTCTGCCGTCTACTTGCACGCGCACGCCTTGCCCGGCAGCCTCTTGGGCACCACAAACGCGTCCCATGTCAATTTCTTTTCCATAGGCTTCCTTTAATGAAACTGCAATCGGATGGTTGGAATACCCTTCGCCGAGTGCCGCGGTCTCCAGCAGCTTTTCTGCTGCAACTGTCTGCGGTTTTGCTGGCAGGATTTTCGTTACTTTAAACTCTCCCTTTGTCAGTGTCCCGGTCTTGTCAAACACAATCGTAGTCATTTCCGCAACGGCTTCCAGGTAATTGCTGCCTTTTACAAGCACGCCAATTTTCGAAGCTGCGCCGATGCCGCCGAAAAAGCCAAGCGGGACAGAGATGACAAGCGCGCACGGACAGGAAATAACGAGGAAAATACAGGCGCGCTGGATCCATTCCGCCCATCCGACGCCTGCCAAAAGCGGCGGCACAACCGCAAGGACAGCCGCAGCGATGGTCACTACGGGCGTATAATATTTTGCAAAACGGGTAATAAAGTTTTCCACCTTTGCTTTTTTACTGGAAGCGTTTTCTACCAGTTCTAAAATCTTTGCCACAGTACAATCGTCAAATTCTTTCGTTACCTGTACTTTCAGCGTACCGCTTCCATTGACGCATCCGCTGATTACCTCATCTCCTGCCGCTGCCCTGCGCGGTACGGATTCCCCGGTCAGTGCAGCCGTATCGATCAAAGACTCTCCTTCTGCCACAATTCCATCTAACGGAATCCGCTCTCCCGGCTTTACTACAATTATGCTGCCCACCTCTACATCGTCCGGGTCTACCTGCACGAGCCTGCCGTCCTGTTCAATATTGGCATATTCCGGGCAAATATCCATCAAATCCGCAATCGACTGGCGGGATTTGCCGACCGCATAGCTTTGAAACAGCTCCCCAACCTGATAAAACAGCATCACGGCAACTGCTTCGGAATACTCCTGCACGCCAAATGCGCCAAACGTAGCGAGCATCATCAGGAAATTTTCATCAAATACCTGCCCGTTTTTTATATTGCGGAACGCCTTATAGATAATATCATAGCCAACTACGAGATACGGGACAACATAAATCACAAACAGCACGATACCGGCAAGCGGCTCCAGCTTTCCTGTATGCTCGCATACAAGCAGCGCAACGAACATAAGAAACGCAATGATAATACGCGAAAGCATTAATTTTTGTTTTTTTGTCATAATGACCCTCCTGTTTTTCCTTTCGGCACTTCAAGGATATTTTCGTGTACAAAATGGAAAAATCTTATTCTATGCAACTTTTTGGACAGCAGGATGCCATTGCCAGCTTTAAAATAAAATCTTACAGTCTGGCTCCACCTTTGCGCATACATCCACAACCTGTTTCATAATATCATCAAACTGTGCATCTTCTGCATCCACCATCATTTTCTGCGTCATAAAGCTTACAGACGCATCGTGGACACCCGGCAGCTTTTTAATTGCATCCTCCATCTTTGCAGCACAGTTTGCGCAGTCCAAATCTTGTAATTTAAATTTCTTTTTCATCGTTTTCTTTCCTTTCCTGATGGATTTAAAATCCACAACTTCCTTTCAAGATTGCTTCCTAATCCACAAATTATTCTTCAATATGCTCCAACCCCTGGTCAATCATCGCCCTGACATGGCTGTCCGCAAGCGAATAAAAGATCGATTTCCCTTCGCGCCTGCTTTTGACCAGCCTGGAGTTTTTTAAAATCTTAAGCTGGTGTGAGATTGCAGACTGTGTCATATGCAAAGCTTCTGCCAGGTCGCAGACACACACTTCAGCCTCAAACAGCACAAACAGAATACGGATCCTGGTGGAATCACCAAAGACTTTAAACAACTCCGCAAGGTCATACAATTCCTCCTCAGGCGGCATCTGCCTGTTTACGATTTCCAGTAACTCCGCATGTACCTCTGTCGTTTCACAGCATATAGGTTCTTTTTCCTGCAAATGGCTGTTCCTCCCTTCTTACTGATTTTTCTTTTTGATCAAGTGATCAATTTTCGTACATGTTTCTTTACTTCTTCGCATTATCATATGAACAATTATTCATATGAACATATTAATATTTTTTTACGTTCCTGTCAAGTCATTTTTTCAAAAAACTGCCGCAAAATAAGTACGTTCTGCACACGAAAAAAACTGCCGCATTCAGGAACGCATACACCTGCAACAGAATCTTGCAAATACAAAAGATCCTGTATGTTGTATGTATCGTCCTGAATGCAGCAGCCCGTTTTTGTATGACAGGCGAAAAACACGGTTTTGCCGCGCCGTGCCTGCCCGTCTTTCTATTTATGTATCGCACATTTTATCTGTCAAATCTGCTCCACATCATCCCGCAGCTCGTCCGCCATCACCTGCACATTTGCTGTCTGTGCTGCAATCTCTTCGGAATTTGCCGCAATGGTAGCGATCCGGTCGCTCATATGGTTGATATTTTCAATTAAATCCCTGATCGCATGGACACCCTCGTCTACGACCGGTATCGTCTCCTCCGCCTGCTGGTTGTCTTTTACGATCAGTGTCTTAATCGATGCAGACAGGCTTCGGATCTGTTCTGCCACGACTGCAAATCCTCGTCCCTGTTCTCCGGCGCGCGCCGCCTCTATGGACGCATTTAAGGACAGTAGGTTCGTCTTGTTTGCAATGTTGACGATGCTCTCGCTTGTACTTTTATAAATATCGATAAAGTTCAAAATGCTTGCCAGTGAATCCTCCAGGCTGTGGCAAAACTGTGAGATGTCGTTCAGCTTGCCTGCCAGGTCGGTCGCTTCATTGGCGGAAGCTTCGTTGGCATCGTTCAGCTCTGCCACCGCATCGGATAATGTCGTAAACTGCCCCCTGATCGCATCGATTTTATACATCCGCTGCTCATGCTCGCTGTTTTGCTCCTGATTGATCCTCTCTAAAGCAACGCTTTCGTTTTCTGCAAGCTCCTTCACATAATGGATACAGTTTTCCTTTGCATTTACCTTATTGAAAATCGCACACGCCATATCCTTGCAGGTATCATAGCCGCACGCGCTGCAATTAATATTCTGCTTTTGCGGCGTACTTTTGAGCATACTTTCATAAATCGTTTGCAGCTCGCTGTCAGACGGTTGCTTGACTTTGATTGCCTTTGCCGTATCATAGGTACGGATAAAATCCGACAGCTCCAATCCTTGAAACGCTTCCATCAGATTGGCAAGGCGCTCCTTAGGCGTACTCTTCTCCGTCCACGGGCTTTTCTGTTTCCTGCGGAACAAGCCGCCGTGTTCTTTTTGCGGATCCATATTCCGCAGCTTGCTCAGTGTAAGCAGCACGTCATCCGTATGCTTCGCCGGATCCGTCGCCGGGCCGTATATGCACCCTTTGCTGCAATTTAAGACATCTACCAGAAACGGCAGCTCCGCTTTCTTCTTCACCCGGCTTATATATTCATCCAAATACCGGTAGGCTTCTTTTTCCCCCTCTACCTGGCGCACCACCTGCCCTTTTCCAAGAAAATGCTCCACATTTTCCCGCAGGCCGCCCGGCATCGGATACAGGGAGCCAAGGCCGTATTCCAGCTCATCGGCATATTCCGGGCTATTTGTATAATCCCTGCCAATGTGCTGCATCAGCTTGTAAAAAGTCACGTTGTATTTGACATATCCGTGATTGTGTTTATCCATGATCTCGGCTTTTTTTGCCACGCAAGGGCTGATAAACGCAAGATCGTCATGGATCTTTAAATATTTCTTTACATAAATCGCCATGCACATCATCGGGCTTTGCACCGGCATCATGCGCGGAATCAGCTCAGGTATGTATTTTTCCACATATTCCACAACTGCCGGACACGGCTGGCTGATCCCTCCTGTAAAATGGTTTTCCGTAATATATTTCAAATATCCCCAGGTCGTGATATCTGCACCAAACGATACACTGTATATATGGTTGACCCCTAACGATTTTAAATACCCAAATACCCTCTTATATTCTTTTGGGTAATTTGCCAAAAATGCAGGCGCCACAATCACAGAAATTTTCTTTCCTGCCTTCAAATCGGCAAAAAACGGCTCCGTATCGTCATGGTAAGCTCTTGCTTCATGTCCACATGCTTCCAGACATGCCCCGCAGGCAATACAACTGTCCCGGTTGACCAGGATCTTTCCATCCAGCGCTATATTTGAAACCAATGTAGGGCAGACACGCACACACTTATTACATCCTGTACAATTCTCGTTTGTATAGACCAGCATACCCTTCGTATCAAGCAACGCATTCTTATCTTTCATTTCCACATTTTCTCCTTCTGCAATATTTTTGAATGCCTGTTACAGACTGGGTGCCTGTAATTTTGTTTGTCTCTTCCCCTCCCAAATCTCCCGTTTTCCATTTTATCAGATATTCCCACAAAAGAAAACACTTTTCCACAGTAAATTAGTAGATTTGTTTTTTCACAAAAAGCAGGCGTAAAATCCTTTATGGACTTTACGCCTTGTTTATAATTTTTTCCTATTAATCCTTAATGGCAGCCGCGGCATCGGCTACAGTCTCCGCCGCAGCCTTTTCCCTGTTTTTTATCCCGTACCATACTGCGGATAATCAAAATCACTGCCAGGCATAACCCCGCCAAAACTACGACAGTGCCCATGCACAATCCCTCCTCTTCTCCTTCATCCTTTTTTGAGCCTGTTATGATTTTGCCCCTGCCATACGGCGCATCTGCATCGTGCCATTTTCCCTGGAAGGGCGAAACAGCAGATAAGCAAATGCTGCCACAAGCACGACTGCCACAATCGTCCCTATGCCAAACTGCCCGGCAAAGAACAGCATACCAAGCTGATAGATGCACAGCGACACCACATATGCAAGCCCGCACTGATATCCGATTGCAAACCAAAACCATTTCGCATTGTTCATTTCCCGCTTGATCGCACCCATTGCCGCAAAGCAAGGCGCGCACAGCAGATTAAATACCAGGAAGGAATACGCTGCTGCCCCTGTCATCGAAGCCGCCAATACGCTCCAGATCTCTTCCCCGTTTTCCGCCACCTCTGCAAATCCAAACAGGATACCGAACGTAGCAACTACATTTTCCTTTGCAATCAGCCCGGTCACTGCCGCAACTGCCATCCGCCAGTCTCCCCAGCCAAGCGGGGCAAATATTGGCGCAACCACGCCGCCAAGAGCCGCCAGGATGCTGTAGTCTAATTGTCCTTCTTCCAGCATCGCAAAACTGCCGTCAACCCAGCCAAATCCCTGCAAGAACCATAATACAATCGTAGACAGCAGGATAATGGTGCCCGCTTTTTTAATAAATGACCAGCCCCGTTCCCACATGCTCCTTAAGACATTGCCCACTGTCGGCATATGGTAAGCCGGAAGCTCCATTACAAACGGCGCCGGATCTCCTGAGAACATCTTTGTCTTTTTTAAGATAATTCCAGAACAGATAATGGCTGCAATGCCGACAAAATACGCACTCCAGGAAACCCATCCTGCATTGCCGAAAAATGCGCCTGCAATCATGCCGATAATCGGCAGCTTCGCCCCGCACGGTACAAACGTCGTCGTCATAACCGTCATCCTGCGGTCGCGCTCGTTTTCAATCGTACGGGAAGCCATAATGCCCGGCACTCCGCATCCGCTGCCGATTAACATCGGGATGAACGACTTGCCGGACAGCCCGAATTTTCGGAAAATACGATCCATAATAAATGCCACGCGCGCCATATAGCCACATGCTTCCAAAAATGCAAGGAACAAAAAGAGCACAAGCATCTGCGGTACAAAGCCCAGCACAGCGCCGACGCCGCCGACAATCCCGTCTGCAATCAGCCCGGTCAGCCAGCCTGCACAATGGACTGCTTCCAAAGCGCCGGTAACGCCTGGTATGATCCACTCGCCAAATAATGTGTCATTGGTCCATCCGGTCAGCAAATCCCCGACGGTTGAGACCGATACATAATAGACGCAAAACATCACCGCTGCAAAAATCGGCAGAGCCAGCCACCGGTTTGTCACAACCTGGTCGATTTTATCAGAAACCGTCAGCTTTTTCGCATGTTGTTTCCTGGAACAGCATTTCTCCATAACCGAAGAAATATAGACATACCGTTCATTTGTAATAATGCTTTCCGCATCATCGTCAAAAGCATCCTCCAGCGCTTTGATCTGTGCGGACACATCCGGGATGCTGCCTAGCTGCGCTCCGATCTTTTCATCCTGCTCCAAAAGCTTGATTGCAAAAAAACGCTTCTGTTCCTTCGGCACCTGTGTCCCAAGCAGCCCTTCCGTTTCGCTGATCACCTCTTCCGCCTTATCAGAAAATCTATGTACCGATACCGCCGCAGCCTTTTTCTGTGCAAGAGAGACTGCCTTTTGTGCCGCTTCTTTGATACCGGTTCCTTTTAATGCGGAGATCTCTACGACCTGGCAGCCAAGCTTTTTGCTTAACTCGCCAATCTGTATCTGGTCGCCTGTTTTTGCCAGAATATCGATCATATTCACCGCCAGGATCATCGGAATGCCCAGCTCCGCCAACTGCGTGGACAGATACAGGTTGCGCTCCAGATTTGTCCCGTCCACAATATTTAAAATCACGTCTGGATACTCGCCGATCAGATAATTCCTTGCCACAACCTCTTCCAATGTATATGGCGACAGCGAATAAATACCTGGCAGGTCTGTAACCGTTACGTCTGGATACCCTTTTAATTTTCCTTCTTTTTTCTCCACAGTGACACCCGGCCAGTTGCCGACAAACTGGTTGGAGCCTGTCAGCGCATTAAACAGCGTAGTCTTGCCGCAGTTTGGGTTTCCTGCTAATGCAATTTTAACTGCCATATGATTTCTCCTTTTCTATCCTGTTAATTTCGTTTCTTATTTCTACCTTATATTTTATCGAACTATACGTGATTAGCACAAGCTAACCATACAGCAAAAAAATTTCCTGCTTTCCTCAGGCTACTTCCACCAAAATCATAGCTGCATCTGCTTTCCGCAGCGACAGCTCATAGCCCCGTACTGTAATTTCCACAGGATCTCCAAGCGGCGCTACTTTCCGCACATACACAGATACCCCTTTTGTAATCCCCATATCCATAATCCGCCTTTTTACTGCGCCTTCTCCGGCCAGCCTGGAGACGATGACTGTCTCGCCTACTGCTGCATCCTTTAATGTTTTCATACTTTGCTCCTTATACAAAAATTTTATTTGCCATGTCTTTTCCTATGGCTACTCTGGAATCTTTCACACTTACGATCATATTTCCGTTTATTTCAGAAATGACGGTCACAATCGCACCCATTACAAACCCAAGGTTTTCCAAAAACCTGCGTGTATCTTCTCTGCCGCCGACTTTCTTGACAGTCCCCGGCTGCCCTGCCTGAATCATTGATAATGGCATAGACTCCTCCTCTTTTCTTTTTATTTTATTTTATGTTGGTTTGAAAGACATCTTTCAGCAAGCATCTTTATCAAACCGAAACTTTATGTCTCTTACTGTTGTTAGTATATACTAACGAATAGCCGTTGTCAAGAAATTTTTTCAAACATAACAGCAAAACAGAATGGCACAAAAAACGGCACAGTCCTTTTACAGACTATGCCGTCAATACCTGTCTACAGCTTGGAATACCCGTAGCCATTTACAACCGCCTCGATTTTCGTCCCTTTTTTGCAAAACGGACAATCCGCCTTCGGGAACGCCTGGTAGCCGATGACATCGTTTCCGTCAAACAAAGACTGTACCCTGACATTATTTACCGTACCGACTGTACTGAAAATCGAACCGATCCCCTCGATCACCCCGCCGTAATACTGGATGCCTTCCATGCTCCTGCGTATAGTCTCTCCGGTTGTCGTCGTTGCCAAAAGCAGGATGACATGCTTTCCTGCGATCATATGTTTTGTATTGTCGCGAAAGATCATCTGATTGTCGCGGCTCTCCTCCGGAGAGATCACATATACCGTTTTATGCTGGTTGGTCGAAGAAATATGCTCTTTTTCAAACTCCTTGGCAAGAAACGCACCGATCACCTCCGTGCCGTCCATGCACACGACGGTATCCACATAGTTCAGATGCCCGAACTTGTGCGCCAAGATCTTTGCTGCCTCCTCTGCTTCCGTAATACGTGCCCGGATTCCAGTCACATCGATGTAAAAGTTAATATGCGAATTGCTGGTGGCGAAATGCCCTGGAATTGCGTGCAGGGCAAGCAGGTTGCTTTCTTTGGAATAAAACTTTACTAATCGCTTTTCCATTGTATTGCTCCTTCCTTTTGAATCAATCAGGATTCTTTTTCATTTTCTGCTGCTCATCTTATCTTAGACTGTTTTTGCGGATTTCGCAACTATAAATTCAAGCTTTCCCTATTTTTTTCCAGTGCTCCCGATCCCGCCGCGGTCAGGATTGCCAAGCTGCTCTGTCTCTTCAAAGATAATCTGCGGCTGATGCCTTTGGATGCGGAACTGGCAGATCCGGTCATTGACCTGGATGTTTGTATCGCGTACTGCCAGCGCAGGCATCATCCACAGGTCGTTGTCGCCGCAGTAAGCCTCGTCGATCACGCCCATATGGTTCGTCTGGATAATGCCGAAATTTTTATACGTTGAGCTTCTTGGCACAATCACCGCTTCATAGCCTTTTGGAAGCTGGATAGAGACGCCAAGGCTGATCAGGCGAAACTCTCCTTTTTTCAGCGTGACGTTTTCTGCGCTCCTTAAGTCGATCCAGTCGCTCTTTCCGGCAATATAAGCCAGCTTTTCAATTTCCCTGGAATGGTATTTGATTTTCAGTACTTCCTGCTCCATCAGCGTTTTACCCCCTTCGTATCCCTGGATGCGATGCGCAGCCGATTTAACACGACCTTTGCCGGCTCGTATTCTGCTACTTGCTGATCCGGCGCGCCGTCCCCATTGCCAATCAGATAAATATGCGTCAGCCTGTCGTTTTCCGCAAGGCGCATTCCCCGCACACCGATTGCCGTCTTTTTCTTTTCCGGTATGGAGTCCGCCTCGATACGCAAAAACATGCCTTTTTCAGACTGCATCACCACTGTTTGAGGAACCGCTTCCTCACCCTCCATTTCAGAAAGCGGGCTGATAAAAAGAACCTCGTCGCCGTCAGACAGCTTTGCAGCCGCCGTCGTACGCTTGGATACGTCAAATTCTGCGCCGGACACCTGCTTTAGCATCGCAAAAGCGGTGCCAAACAGCAGCTTCTTATCGGTAATGCAGCTAAGCGGCGCCAAATAGACGCATGTTTCCTGGCTGCTGTCGTAGTTGCTGACATTATCGATCGGCTGGCCCTTGTCACGGAATTTTCCATACGGCAGGTCTAAGACTTTCAGCATATGGAGCTGCCCTTTGTTTGTAAAAATACAAATCCGGTCGGTATTTTTGCACAGGAACACATCTTTGCTTTCGCTGTCGGCAGCTTCTTTATTGCGCTCATATAACGCTACATCCATCGACCTGGCATAGCCGAAGCGGTCGATCAAGACTGCCACCTCCCTTTCTTCGATTTTATGCTCGACATAGACAGCTTCCGCCACATTGTCGATCACGGTGCGCCTTTGCCTGCCGTATTCTTTTTTCAATGCACGCAGTTCCTTAATGAGCAATTTTTTCATCGAATCGCGGTTGGACAACAGATCCTCATACAGCGCAATTTTGCGAAGCGTCTCCTCATGGTCTTTCATCAGCGCTTCGATCTCCAGCCCGATTAAGCGGTACAGGCGCATTTCCAGAATCGCCGTCGCCTGGCGCTCCGTAAAATCCAGCTTTGCGGCACGCTTTTTGGACTGGGCGCTGCGAAATTTAATATTGCCTGTATCTCCGTTTACCAGGCAGTTTTTGGCTTCTTTGATATTTTTGCTTCCCCGCAAAATCTCAATAATCAGGTCTATGACATCGCAAGCGCGTATCAGCCCTTCCTGGATCTCCTTTTTATCCTGCTCCTTTGCCAGCAGGTTGCTGTATTTCCTTGTCGCCAGCTCGTACTGGAACTTTACATGATGGCGGATGATCGGGACAATGCCCATCGTCTCCGGCTTCCCGTCCGCTACAGAGAGCATATTGACGCCAAACGTATCTTCCAGCTTTGTCTTTTTGTACAGCAAATTGCATAAATTTTCCACATCGGCGCCGCGGCGAAGCTCCAGCACGATACGGATGCCCTCTTTGGACGACTGGTTCGATATATCTACGATATCGTTTGTCTTTTTCGTCTCCACAAGGGCATAGACGTCGTTTAAAAATTTTCCGATATTGGCGCCGATCATCGTATACGGGATCTCGGTAATAACCAGGCGGTCTTTTCCGCCCTTGCCAGCCTCTACCTCCACCTTGCCGCGGATCTTGATTTTGCCGGTACCGGTCGCATAGATTGCTTGCAGCTCGTCCTGGTTCGTCACGATCCCTCCAGTCGGAAAATCCGGCCCTTTGATATATTCCATAACCTGCGCCGTGTTGATGTCCGGATTTTTCAGATATGCGATCACCCCGTCGATCACTTCGGAAAAATTGTGCGGCGGGATGCTCGTCGCCATGCCGACCGCTATGCCTTCCGCCCCGTTGATCAGCAGGTTCGGCACCTTTACCGGAAGCACCGCAGGCTCTTTTTCCGTCTCGTCAAAATTCGGCACAAAATCCACGACATCCTTATCCAGGTCGGCAAGGTAAGCTTCCTGCGTAATTTTTTGCAGCCGTGCTTCCGTATAACGCATAGCAGCGGCGCCGTCTCCTTCGATCGAGCCGAAATTGCCGTGCCCGTCTACGAGCGGCAGGCCTTTTTTAAACTCCTGCGCCATTACCACAAGCGCTTCATAGATCGAGCTGTCGCCATGCGGATGGTATTTACCCATCGTATCTCCGACAATACGCGCGCATTTGCGGTACGGCCTGTCATAGCGGATGCCAAGCTCATACATATCGTACAGCGTCCGTCGCTGCACCGGCTTTAATCCGTCGCGCACATCCGGCAGCGCCCTTGCAATAATCACGCTCATCGCGTAGTCAATATAAGATTTCTGCATGATCTCGGAATATTCCGTACGGATCAGGCGGTCTTCTGTCTCCATATAATTCCCTTTCTATTTCTGTCATTCCATGGTTTTAGATATCCAGCTCCGCATCCTGCGCATGTTCATAAATAAATGCCCTGCGCGGCGGCACGTCGTTTCCCATCAGCATTTCAGTTACGTCCGACGCCATGCGCCCGTCCTCGATCTCCACCTTTTTTAACAGGCGGGTCTTTGGGTCTAACGTCGTCTCCCAAAGCTGCTGCGCGTCCATCTCTCCAAGCCCCTTATACCTTTGCAGCGTAAATGCGCCTTTGTGCCGCTTGCGGTATTTTTTCAGCGCTTCGTCGTCGTATAAATATTCCTCTTCGCCTTTGCTCGGCATCGCCTTGTATAACGGCGGCATCGCGATATACACATGCCCTTCGAAAATAAGCTCCGGCATAAAACGATAAAACAGCGTTAAAAGCAGCGTGGAAATATGCGCGCCGTCCACATCGGCATCCGCCATAATAATAATCTTATCATACCGCAGCTTGCTGATGTCAAAATCATTGCCATAGCCTTCGGAAAAGCCGCAGCCAAACGCATTGATCATCGTCTTGATCTCGGCGTTTGCCAGTACCTTGTCAATGCTTGCCTTTTCCACATTTAAAATCTTGCCCCGGATTGGCATAATCGCCTGGTACATCCGGTTTCTCGCCATCTTTGCCGAGCCTCCGGCAGAATCTCCCTCGACTATAAAAATTTCACACTTTTTTGCATCCCTGGACTCGCAGTTTGCAAGCTTGCCGTTTGAATCAAAGGAAAATTTTTGCTTGGACAGCAGGTTTGTCTTTGCTTTTTCTTCAGTTTTACGGATTTTTGCAGCCTTTTCCGCACAGCTTATAACTGCCTTTAACGATTCCAGGTTTTTGTCAAAATAAAGCTGGACTTCTTCGCTGGCAATCTTTGCCACTGCGCGCGACGCGTCCTGGTTATCCAGCTTGGTCTTGGTCTGTCCCTCAAAGCGCGGGTCTGGATGCTTAATCGAAATCACCGCCGTCATGCCGTTGCGGACATCAGCGCCGGTAAAGTTTGCATCCTTTTCCTTTAAAATCCCAAGCTCTCTTGCATACTGGTTGATGACAGTCGTAAAGATCGTCTTAAACCCGGTAATATGCGTACCGCCCTCTGCATTGTATATATTGTTGCAAAAGCCCATAATATTTTCATGAAATTCATTCGTATACTGGAATGCCGCCTCTACCGTAATGCCGTCTGTCTCCCCTTTGAAATAGACAACGTCATGGATCGTCTCACTCTTGCGGTTTAAGTCTTTTACAAAGCCGATAATCCCATCCGGCTCCCGATACTCGATATGCTCTACAATCTCGCCGCGCCTGTCCTCAAAAATAATCGTAAGCTGCGGATTTAAGTACGCCGTCTCATGCATCCGGCTTTTGACCTCGTCCCCTTTAAACCGGGTCTTTTCAAATATCTCCGGGTCTGGCAGGAAATTGATTTTCGTCCCTGTCTGCTTTGTCCTGCCGATTTTAGGCAGCATACCGCCTTCCAGGCTGATCACTGGATTGCCGCGCTCATAGCGGTCATGATGGATATAACCCTCCCTGCTGATCTGTACATCCAGATACACAGACAGCGCATTGACCACCGAAGAACCTACCCCGTGCAGGCCGCCGCTTGTCTTATATGCCGCATTGTCAAATTTTCCGCCCGCATGAAGCGTGGAAAAGACGACACGCGCTGCCGGGACGCCCTTTTGATGCATCCCGACCGGAATCCCGCGCCCGTTATCCTCTACCGTACACGAGCCGTCCGCCTCCAGCGTGACCCGGATCGTATCACAGGCGCCTGCCAGATGCTCGTCTACCGCATTATCTACAATCTCGTATATTAAATGGTTCAGCCCCTTGCGGGACACGCTGCCGATATACATGCCCGGCCTTTTGCGGACAGCCTCAAGCCCTTCCAGGACGGAAATGCTGCCCTCGTCGTATACTTCTTTTTTCGCCATGTTTCTTACTCCTTAACTAACGGAATCGTTCGTTCTGCCTGCGCACAGAGCACTTGGCAGCAGGCAGAAGTTCAAACATGCTATAGTATACCACATATTTTGAAAAAATGTAAATAATTTTTTCGAATATTTGTTCGATTTACTTCATGCCCCACACGACCTTCGTATCCCTTTTGATCAAAGTCCCGTCCTTTGCAGCACAAAAGCTTTCCAATACCCCTTCCGATTCCTGCGTATTTTCACAAATTTCCCTGAAAACCTCTTTCTCTCCCGCCGGGCTTTCTTTTTCCGTTTCCACAAGAATATACGCCGTTTCTGCCTGTGCATGGAAGGTGTCCGGCACTTCTTCAGGTTTATATGCCTGCTTTTTTAACATTTGGTGCTCTGCGTCCATCTGGCAGAGCGCTATCTTTACCGGACGGTACATTGTTTGAAACCTCACGGTAACGTTCGTCCTTTTCACCTTCGTCTTTCCGTCTACAGTCTGGCTGATCTCACCTGAAAGCGTAGCGGACACCTGCTCTCCTTCTACCGCTTCCCCTCCTGTCTGCAACAGATATCCCGAACCAGGCAGGGCATAGAACTCCTCGTCCGGTGTCTGATAGACCGGATTGACATAAAAATGAAATTCCTTCTCCGGCTTCCCATACGGCAATACATAGATCGTCCCCGACAAGCCGATGGTTTCCTCCTCATCCGATTCAGATACAGAAAAATCCCGCTCACCGATCTTTGCATCGACCACATTATCCCGATAGCTATGCCCATCTGGCGCGGTCCAAAACGGGGCAAAAAAACGGATGCCTTCGCTCCCTGGAAAAGAAATGCTCCAGTCCGAAGAATCCTCGCTGCCGTTTTTTACGATCGAAGCATAGAGCCTGTTCTGGAAGTCTGGCAAATCCTCATCCGAAAACTGCTCTACGTCTATCACCTCCTGCGTAATATACGCACCGATCATCCGGTCTTCCTCCTTGTCCTCCCCGCCATCCGGCACCGCAAGCGAGCAAGCGCTCAAAAGCATGGCAGGAAGCAGCAGGGAAAAAATACGAAATAGATTCCTCATAGTATTCCTCTCCTTTCTTAACGATCTGTGCGGAAATAACTTGACTTGACTTTTCACCTAATCAACATCCTCAAGATTCCCATCAAATTTCAAAATATCCCCGACCTCACACTGCAAAAAGTAGCAGATCCGGTTGATCGTATGGAACCGGACGCCCTTTGCTTTGCCGCTGCGCAGCACCGACAGGTTTGCCTCGGTAATATTGACCAGCCTGCACAGCTCCTTTGAGGTCATCCCCCGCTCTTTTAACACTTCCTCCAGACAAACTCTAATCCCCATCATTCCACCTGCCCAAAAGCCTGTTTATATAAACAAATCATTGTCCTGCTTCAAGCTCTGTGCTTCCTGAATATAACGCACCGCCAGCAGAACTGCCACTACAAACAATACTGAAGCGACAGGCACCGTAACCGTAATATGAACCTGGTAAAGCCTGTTTCCTGCCGCAAGCTGCAAAATATTAAATATGACGCCTGTTACCACAGTTGCCGCCAGCGCCTTTGCGCAGCACCCTGCAAGCCGCGCCGCCGCCAAAACTGCCCCGTCAGAATACCGGTCTTTTTGCAGTTCTCTGACAAAAAGCACCGCCAGGCGGATAATCAAAAGATCCAGGACATACGGCAATGCACGCACGATAAATTGCAGTACCAAAAAGACATAGCTCCATGTCAAAGATAAGGAGGACACATAGGGGCGCGTCCCCATGCGATATCCCATCTGGGGGCGCATCTCTCGCAATGCCTGTATCGAAGAAAGCAGTTCCTCAAAGTATTTCCCAAAGACCGCATAGACAAAAATCACAGCCAAAAGCCCAAGCAGGCGCAGCAGCCCCTGGTACAGCCTGCCGGCATCCGCAGCAGCATACGCGTGCAGCGCCCGAAGCGCCAGATAGCCAAACAATGCAGAGTAAAACACAGCCCCCGGCATCCATTTGGCGCTTTCTGATGCAGCAAGCCCAAGCAGTCCAGGATTCACCGCATAATAAAGTACCAGATATAAAAGGACGCTAAGCCCCGGCAGCAGCAAGTCAATCCTGCAAGCTTTTTTACACAGGCGCAGCAGAACATAGGCTGCACACGGAACCAGCCCAAGCAGCACATACAATGCGACGGCAGCCGTGTTTCCTGCCTCTGACGAGAGCGAAAGCGTGCGGAGTGCCTGCCCGAGCTGCTCAAACGGCGCCGCTGATCTGAAAAGCACGCCTGAAAACTGGATGTGCAGCACGCCCGCACACAACAAAGCGGCAGCTTCCAGTAAAAGGACACAGATATATTTGCGGTCTTTCATTTCCTCATCCCCTTTAAAAAGAAAGCAAAAACAAGTTTTATAATTATTGTTTTACGATAATTTTATATTTATTGTAGCATAAAATTATCGTTTGTCAATAATTTTTTCGTTAAAAAGCACAGGGGCTGTCAGGAAATGACAACCCCTGTGCAAACTGCTGCACAGTTTCCGAAGTCTGCCTTCAGCTATTATTTTCTTTCCTGCCGCTCTCTTAGCATCATCCGGTTCCCATAAGACAAAAAAATCCCCATCAGCACAAGGCACAGCGCAGTGGCTGCATACAGCCTGCTTCCGCTTTGATTTAGCACCTCCAGCCAGTCTGTCTCCGTCCAGAGCACCGATACCAGGTTTGCCGCCATATGCGCCGCTGCCGCCGCTAACAGGCTTCCCGTCTGGTACACGATATGCGCTAACAGGATGCCAAGCACAAACGCATAGACGCACTGCACCAGGTTCAAATGCAAAATGCCAAACAGCAATGCCGACAGCGCCGCCGCCACAGCCTCGCGGTACTGCGCGCGAAGCCTTTGGTAGACGAAACCTCGGTATACCAGCTCTTCTGCCAGCGGCCCGACCACACACAGCGTCAGGATCTCAAGCCCCAGGTCATGGTTGTAAAAGACCTGCACAACCTCCCAGTAGCCAGACGACCGGTTCCTGACAAACGACAGGATCATCGAAAACAGGTAATTATTGACAATCCCGCACATCACAACTGCCATCACATAACAAAAAGAAGCCGGATACCGGTAAATCCCCTTTTTCCGGCTTTTTAGCCGGATTCCTGCCCGGTATGCATACCAGCCGAAAACCAGCAGGCATACTAAGACAGACACCGCCTGCATCCATAGCCTGGATGCAGATTTTGACGCAAACAGCCCGCTCCATGCGCACAGGCTGTATACCGCATTCGACAGGGCCGTATAAAGCAGCGCCGGCGCTGCTGCATACAAAAGTCCTTTCCATGTATATCTTTTGTTTACGCCGCCGGCACTGCCTTTATAACCAGTCATCGTCTTTTACCAGCCCGTCGTACAACTGCTGTACCGTTTTATGCAGGATCGGATGCTGATACCACGAGGCAATCTCACAAAGCGGCTCCAGGACAAAGCTGCGGTTATGCATATCTGCATGAGGAATCGTCAGATCCGGCATATTGACTGTCACATGGTCATAAAATATAATATCCAGATCCAGCGTACGCGGCCCCCAGTGCACCTGCCTCGTCCTTCCCGCATGTGCTTCGATCTCATGCAGCTTATCTAATAACTGCTGCGGGTTCAATACGGTTTCCACACGTATCACACAGTTTAAAAACGGATTTTGCTCCACGCCCCCATAAGGCTCTGTTTCTATTATACTTGACTGCTCGCATACTTTACAGCTATCCAGTGCGTCCAGCTCTCGGATGCCCTGTGTTAAATACGCCTGCCTGTCTCCCATATTAGACCCCAGTGCCAAATAGACGCTGTGCCGCGTCCGGTCTACGGACACACAGACATTTTTGATCGGCAGCCCAATCGGCGCCCATGGTTTTTTCACTTTAATCCGTATTTTTTTAATCTGGCTATATTTTAATAAAATCTCTTCCGCCAGATGCTCCGCCGCAGCTTCAATCAGCTTAAACGTATGCGACTGCATATATTTTGTCACAAAATGACAGATCTTTCCGTAATCAATCGTATGTTCCAGACTATCCGCCTGCCCGGCCTTGGACAAATCCAAATCGATATAAACAGACACTAAAAACTGCTGCCCCAAAATGTTTTCTTCCATATATACGCCATGTTTTGCGTATATGCTAAGGTCCTGAATAATAATCTGATCCATAAAACTCCCCTCGTATTTAAAAAATGATAGCCTCCGCCATCCGAACTGCACGTACATTTTCCTTCACATCATGCACCCTGACAAACGCACACCGCTTTAGCACAGCAAGCACTGTCGTGACCAGCGTCCCCTCCAGCCGTTCCTGTACCGGCAGATCCAGCGCCAGCCCGATTACAGACTTGCGCGAAGCGCCAAGCAGCACCGGATAGCCCAGCTCCTGCAACTGTTCCAGACAGCGGATTGCCTCCAGATTGTTCTCATATGTCTTTGCAAACCCAACGCCAGGATCCAAAATGATCCGGTCATTTCGGATGCCTGCTTTTTTTGCAGCCGCAACGGTTTTCTTTAAATCTGCCAGCAAATCCTCCATAAAATTTTGATACGGATGTTTTGCCAGATCCTTGCGGTTATGCATCAGGCAGCATGGAATCCCTGCCTCTGCGATCACGCCTGCAAGCGCTGCGTCATACCCAAGCCCCCAGATATCATTTACCAAATCGGCGCCTGCTTGAATTGCTGCCTTTGCAACGCTGCTTTTATATGTATCGATGGAAACCGGAATATCGAAGTTTTTTTTGATCTGTTCGATCACAGGCGCCGTGCGGGCGATTTCCTCTTCATCCGTGACCTGTTCATAGCCCGGCCTTGTAGACTCTCCGCCTACATCGATGATGCCTGCGCCTTCCTGTATCATCTGCTCCGTATGCTTTAACGCCGCATCCAGCTTATTCCACCTGCCGCCGTCGGAAAACGAATCTGGAGTGACATTTAAGATACCCATAACATAGGTCTTATGCTTGCAGTCAAATTCCTTTGTCCCTATTTTCATATATTGCCCTGTTCTTCCCTTTCCTATCCTTACCTTATCCTTGCATGTATTCTACCACTTTCTGGCTGTCCTTTCTCCTTACCTGTATTCTACCACTTTCTGGCTGCCCTTTCTCCTTGCCTGCTTTCCGCCATTGCCTGGCTGTCTGAACACCAGATTTTTCCAGCAGCATCAACAGCAGCAGCGTCTGCGTTACTGCTTCACCATCTGAAAAAACCTGCCTTTTAATGCTTCATCGTCTGCAAAGACGCCTCTTGCCGCATAGGTCACTGTCCTGCTGCCAGGCTTTTTGATCCCGCGCATCGTCATGCACATGTGCTCCGCCTCCAGCATGACCATCGCACCCTCCGGCTGCAAATGCTCCATCAGTGCATCTGCAATCTGCGCTGTCATCCGCTCCTGTAGCTGCGGCCTTTTTGCATAGACCTCTACCGTACGCGCCAGCTTGCTTAGCCCTGCGACTTTTCCGTTCGGGACATACGCCACATGCGCTTTGCCGTAAAACGGCAGCAGATGATGCTCGCAGGCAGAATAAAACTGGATATCCTTTTCCAATACCATATCTGTCTGCTGTGTATGAAACGTTTTCGACAACGGCTGCGCCGCGCTTTGTGCCATGCCCGCAAAAATCTCCTGATACATCCTTGCAACCCGCTGCGGCGTCTCCCTTAGCCCCTCCCGCATAGGGTCTTCCCCTATGCCTTCCAGCAGCAACAAAACCCCTTCCATTATTTTCTTTTCATCCATATTTTCCGCCTGCTTTCCCTGTCCTTTTTCCTTTTTGTCCGCCCGCACACAGCCTGCGGCTTTCGAAGCCTGGATCTTTGGCTCATGCCGCTGTTTTCAGAAAACTCTGCCCTGCACCGCAGCTTTCAGCTCCTTTAAATAAGAAAACGAGCCAAACGCCAGCACCACACCGTCTGTGCCTGCCGCTGCCTGCGCTGCCGCTGCCGCCTTGCCCACATCCGGCATGTAGGCGGCCATTGCCTGCATATGTTGCACCTTTTGCGCAAGTATTCTGCCATCCAACGCCCGCGGATGGCGCGGCGTCACAGTAAATACCTGCGCGGCATATGGCAGCAGCGCCTGCAATGCCTTCTCATACTCCTTGTCTGCAAAGACGCCTATAATATATACGATTCTGCGCCCCGCAAGGCAATGCATGATGGTTTCCCGCAGACAGTATGCAGCGCCTTCATTATGCGCCCCATCGATATAAAAATCCGGCGCGCCTGCAATCCGCTCCATACGCCCCGGCAGCCGCACATGCGCCAGTCCTTCCAGTACCGCTTCCCGAGAAATCAAAACCCCGCGCCCGCGCAGCAGGCGCACCGTCTCCAGCACACATGCCAGATTTTGTCTCTGGCACGCCCCGACAAGCCCAAGCGTACCTGCGATGGCCTCCTGCCGCACGCCTGCCTGTTCCCCGCCTGGTGCTGGCGCCGCAGGATACCAGTCCGCTTCAAAAAAACTTTGCCTGCCGTCATAAGAAAACCTGCGCAGACTTGCCGGATCCGCGGTATAAAATGCACTTTGCTTTTGTGCTGCCGCCTGTTTCAATACTTCCAATACTTCCGGCTTTTGCGCTGCCGACACACACGGGCAGCCAGGCTTTAGAATCCCCGCCTTTGCCGCCGCAATTTCCTGCAGCGTATTGCCTAAAAATGCCATATGGTCTTTGCTGATCGAAGCAAACACACTGCATACCGGATGCGTAATCAGATTCGTCGCATCCTGCTCCCCGCCAAGCCCGGTTTCCAGTACGACATACTCACACGCTTCCTGCCAGAAAAAGCAAAAAGCGATTGCAGTCTCCACCTCAAAAGCCGTTGGATGCGGCAACCCCTCTTTTTGCATATCCCGGCACGCTGCCTGCACCCTGCCTGCAAGAGCGGCAAACTCCTCCTGTGTGACCGCCCTCCCATTGACTTTCATGATCTCTTCCGGTTCAAATACCGCAGGGGATGTATACACCCCCGTCCGGTATCCTGCCGCCAAAAGGATATTCGAAAGCATCGCACAGACAGAGCCTTTGCCGTTCGTCCCTGCAACATGGATAATGCAAAGCCGCTCCTGCACATTTCCAAGCCGCGCCATCAGGCTTTTGATACTGTCAAGCCCGCATACAATCCCATACTTGCCGGTTTCCTCTATAAATTCCCTTGCCTGTGTGTAATCCATAAAAATATCCTCACTGCGCCTCCCAGGCAAGCTCTTCATTCTCCGCTTTTTTATCCCTCGTCATCAGTTCATAGACCGCATCCTTTACCGGCTTGTTGTCAAACAATGCCGCATTGACCTGTTCGATAATCGGCAGATCCACGCCGTATTTTTTTGCCAGCCCCATCGCTGCTTTAGCGGAATAGACGCCTTCCACGACCATTTTTACCTCGTCCATCGCCTGTTTCATACTGTATCCTTTTCCCATCAGGATCCCCGCCCTGCGGTTGCGGCTGTGCATACTCGCGCAGGTAACAATCAGGTCGCCGATCCCAGTAAGCCCGCTTAGTGTCTCATATTTTGCACCCATCGCAAGCCCCAGCCGTCCGATCTCATTGATTCCTCTCGTGATCAATGCCGCCTTTGTATTGTCTCCGTAGCCAAGCCCATCCGCCATGCCGGCTGCCAACGCGATCACATTTTTTAACGAAGCCCCGATTTCCATCCCAACAACATCCGGGCTTGTATAGACCCGAAAGGCTTCGTTCATAAAATAATGCTGCACACGCTCCGCCGTTTCCCGGCTTTTTGCACCTGCCACAAGCGCTGACGGCATCCCGCGCCCGACCTCTTCTGCATGGGACGGCCCGCACAATACCGCTGTGGCCGACTGCGGAATCTCCTGCTCTATGACCTGCGATAATGTCATCAGCGTGTCTTCCTCAATCCCTTTTGCAACACTGATCAGAAGCTGTCCGCCTGCTACATACGGCGCCATGCTGTGCGCTGTCTGCCGCGTATACATGGACGGGACGGCAAGCACCAGCGCATCCATGCCAGAAACCGCCTGTTTTAAATCCGACGTATACCGGATCGTATCCGCCAGCTTGACTCCCGGCAGTTTCTCGATATGCTCCTGGTGCTCCTGCAACATCTGCACCTCTGCTTCGATCGCAGACCATACCAAAACCTCATGCCCGTTTTTATCCAATACAGCAGCCAGTGCCGTTCCCCAGCTTCCCGCGCCAATCATTCCAATTTTTGCCATAATCTCCCTGCCTTCTGCCTTTCTTTTCCAATCTTTCAGGATTGCTTTTCTTCCTTTACAAACACTTTATTTTCCGTACCGCTTAACAGCCGCCTGATATTTGACTGATGCCGGATAACACCGAGCACGCAGACAATCCCGACTACGGCAAAGATCTCCGGCAAAGCCTGCGGGGGCGCCCCAAGCATTCCGTTGTTCCCAAAAATAACCGTCTGTACAAAAAAACCGATACAGACAAGCAGAGAGCCTACGGACACATACCGCTTTACAAAAATACTGAGCACAAACAAAACCAGGCACACCGGCACCGCCCACGGACAAAACGCCAGCATCATGCCCGCTGTCGTCGCAATGCCCTTGCCGCCTTTCAATTTTAAATGTATCGGAAAATTATGTCCCAGGACAGCTCCAAGCCCTGCATATGCCTCCAGGATCTTCACCTCATCGGCATAACTGCCGCGAAAGATCAGCCATACGAGCAGTACTGCAAACACACCCTTAAATCCGTCGCCTAAAAATACAAGGATCCCTGCTTTTTTTCCAAGCGTACGGAAGGTATTTGTCGTCCCGATATTGCCGCTGCCCATACTGCGGATATCCACATGGACGTGCTTTGCGTAAAAATACCCTGTTGTAAACAGCCCGAACAGGTAGCCGATTGCAACAGCAATCATACGTGCTGCTATCATTTTCCGCCCTCCTTCCGCTCACGGATCAAAAATTTTAACGCCGTCCCGCGAAATCCAAACGCATCCCGGATCCTGTTTTCCAGATATCTCGTATACGAAAAATGCATCAGCTCCTTGTCATTGACAAATATAACAAACGTAGGCGGTTTTACCGACACCTGCGTGATGTAATAAAGCTTTAACCGTTTCCCTTTGTCATACGGCGGCTGCTGCAGCGCTACGGCTTCTGCCATAATCTCATTTAAAACGCCTGTCGCTACGCGCATACTGTTATTCTGCATGACCAGGTCGATCATACTGTAAAGCTTTTGCAGCCGCTGCCCGGTCTTTGCCGAGATAAACATAATCTCCGCATAGGACATAAAACTCAGGATCTGGCGGATTTTCTCCGTCTGGCGGTAAATGGTCTTATCATCCTTTTCCACAATATCCCATTTATTGACAGCAATAATCATTCCCTTGCCCCGCTCATGGGCGATCCCTGCGATCTTGGCATCCTGCTCGGTCACGCCTTCTGTACCGTCGATTAACAAAACGACTACATCCGCACGCTCCACAGCAGTCACTGCACGGATAATGCTGTAACGCTCGATCTCTTCCTTAATCTTGCTCTTGCGCCGTATCCCCGCCGTATCAATAAAGACGTATTCCTGTCCCTGATAGGCTACCGCCGTATCGACTGCATCCCTGGTCGTACCCGCAATATCCGATACGATCACGCGGTCTTTGCCGCACAGCTTATTTACCAGAGAGGATTTGCCGGTGTTCGGCTTTCCTACAATGGCGATTTTTGGCCGGTCATCGTCCGCCTCCTCCTGGCTGTTTGCTGGAAAATACTGGACAACCTCATCGAGCAGGTCTCCAAGCCCCAGCCTGGACGCGGCTGAAATCGGCACTGGTTCCCCAAGCCCTAGATTGTAAAACTCATACACGTCCATCATATATTTTTGAAAATTGTCTACCTTGTTCACTGCCAGCACGACCGGCTTTTTGGAACGGCGCAGCAGATCCGCCACCTTTGCATCCGCATCTACAAGCCCCTGTCGCACATCTGTGATCATTACAATCACATCCGCTGTATCAATCGCGATCTGCGCCTGTTCCCGCATCTGTGACAATATAATATCTTTGCTGTCAGGCTCAATCCCTCCGGTATCGATCATGGTAAAGTCTCTGTCTGTCCACGATACATCTGCATAAATCCGGTCTCTCGTGACTCCCGGCGTATCCTTTACAATCGAAATCCTGGAACCAGCCAGCGCATTAAACAGCGTAGACTTTCCGACATTCGGACGCCCTACAATTGCTACGATTGGTTTACTCATCTTTATCTCCTATTCTGGTTCATCGCTACAACACATTGCTTTATATAAATCCTGTCCGTTAGAGTTTACAATAACTATCTGAACTTGTAAAGCATTTTTAAGCTCGCGTACCGACATATCATCCAAAAAGACCTCTTCCCCGCTGCGCAGCAGGCTGCACGGCAGCAGCAGCCGCTCCCCCAGGTCTTTGCCCTTTAGCTGCCTGTATAAGTCCTGTCCTGTCAGCAGGCCTGCCACCGTAATCTGTTCGCCGAAAAAATCGTTTTTTACTGCAAAGACCTCAATTTTTTTATCTGGATGGCGCTGCATAAATTCCTGCGCCAGTACCCTGATAAACGGCGCGGCAAGCATCCCCGTCGCAATCGACACCTTCTGCTGCATGTTCGCCGCGATCCTATACTCCTTGCCATCTTCCTTACGCAATGCCTCCCGAAACTCATCCAGCAGCAGGCGCAGCATTCCCACACCGTTTTCCAACTGCACATATCCATCGTAGCTTTCCCCAGACGGCAGCTTCTCATCCGCCAGCAAATACCATTCGTCCGACGCATGGACAAAATGCGTGCCGAAGCGCTCCATGCACGTATCCTGCCACTTGTGAATCATACGGATGGCCTGCCTTGCTTCCTCCTTTGTAAACGGCTCTAAAGGATACAGCCCGTCCCTGTATTTCGTCAGCCCCGCAGGCACGACAGATACGCTTTTCATATGCGGGAAATATCCAGTAAGCTCCCTGATGCTGCGTTCCAGCTCTTTTCCATCATTCACCCCTTTGCAGAGCACGATCTGTCCGTTCATCTCAATGCCCGCTTCATAAAGGCGCCGCATCTTTTTTAACGCTTCCCCTGCAAAACGGTTGTTCAGCATCTTGCAGCGAAGCTGCGGATTCATCGTCTGCACCGAAATATTAATCGGCGCCAGCTTATACATAATAATCCTTTCAATATCCGCATCCTTCATATTGGTAAGCGTCACATAATTGCCCTGCAAAAAAGACAGCCTCGAATCATCATCTTTAAAATAGAGCGTTTCGCGCATACCAGGCGGCATCTGGTCGATAAAGCAAAAGATGCACCGGTTTGAGCACGACCGATACTCATCCATCAGCCCGTTTTCAAACTCCAAGCCAAGGTCTTCTTCATATTCTTTTTCAATCTCATACTCCCATTCTTCCCCATCCGGCTTTCGCACCACGACAGTCACATATTCTTCGTTTAACTGGTAATGATAGTCAAATACATCCCCGATCTGCACATCATTCACACTGACCAGGACGTCGCCCGGCTCGATCTTTAGCTCCTCGGCAATGCTGCCGGGAAGAATATGGGATATCCTATGTTCTTTTTTTTGCATCCTGTATTTTCCTTTATACTAACTATTTTAACGGCAGCCGACAAGGATCTTTCTTATTTTCCATAAAAATCTGCAAGCCACCCGCCGCCAATCAATACTTCCTTCCCCCGAAACGCAAAGCCGTAAATCCGTATCCTTCCCTCTGGGATCCCCTTTGACTCCAGCTTCACCGAATACTTCTTTTCTATAATCTGCGAAAGAGCAGCCGACACCGTATCCTCAAGACTCTTTTCTTTCGAGGGAGCATGTACCTTAAACTCTATAATCATTCCATTTCCAAAACTGTCTGTTGGTTCAAACATCACGTCATATCTCCCAAAACCGCTTTCCCGGTTGGAAGTGACCGTATACCTGTCCGACAGCTCTACGGACAGTCCAAGAAAAAATCCATGATAAAACCGTTCCGGCTCAGAGCCTTGCGACGGCTTTATGCCAGCATCAAACATACTAAACGTAGCAAGCGCTACCCGATTCATATAGGCATTCATAGCTTCCAAGTCTCCCACCAGCATTGCTTTTATAAAATCATTATAATTGGAGCTGCATACAGAAAACCAGTTTCTGACCATCCTGCGAAACATACAGACAACCTCTCTATTGGTAAGAGCCAGAACATACTCCTTTTCTCCGCTGGAATTCTTAACACAATTTTTTACCTTTAAATACCCGCTTGCCAAAAGCAGGCTCCAAATCGCGCCTTCATCTGTATGCAGATCATGATAAACAATATTTTCATCCATTTTTGTCCGAAAATCCCTGCCCTTTAAAAGCTCCTCCACAATCCGCTTCACATTGGCACTGCCCTTGCCAATCAACTGCTCCACCAGTTTATTTGAGCTTGTGTTAACCCAATAATCGTCAAATTCGCGCTCATCTAAATAATTGATGATCGACCAGGGATTATAAAGATTGCCGCAATTTCCAAATTGAAAGCCATCATACCATAGCTTCACTTCCTGCTTTCGATCTGCCAGCCCATACTCTTCTAAGGCAGAAAATACTTCCTGTTCCGTAAACCCAAAGGCCGACTGGTACTTTCTGGATGTCGTCGTAACGACTTTCAAATGATTCAAGTCAGAAAAAACAGATTCTTTACTAACCCTTGTAATCCCTGTTAAAAGTGCTCGCTCCAGATATGGATTATCCTTCAACGCTGCGGCAAACATACTTCTGATAAAATCTGACATCTCTTTCCAGTAACCATATATATACGCTTCCTGCATCGGCGTATCATACTCATCCAAAAGAAGAATTACCTTTTTCCCATAATAACGCACCAAATACTCAGAAATCCTGTTACATGCAACTCCCGCTACCGCATCATCCATCTTATCTGTGACCTGATGAAAAAATTCTTTTTCCGAATCCGAAAGCAAATCCCCTTCCAGCAAAAACGTATGCCGCTGGTACACTTCCGCAAGAATCTGGCAGATTTTTTCCCTGACAAGCTGAAAATTGCTTCCCTTTACCCTGGAAAAGCTCAGATTCACTACTGGATACGTCCCCTGCAAACGCTGGTATTTTTCTTCCTTCCAGATTGCAAACGGTTCAAACATCCAGCCACTGTCTCTATATTTGACTGAAAAAAACTGCTCCGTCATGCTGAGCGTAAGTGTCTTTCCAAAACGCCTTGGACGCGTTATCAGCGTTACATCATCCTGGCTTTCCCACCATTCCTTGATAAAAAGCGTTTTATCAATATAAAAACAATCCCGCTCCACCACTTTTCGAAAATCCTGTATTCCAATTCCTACTGTTTTCGGCATATGACACCTCCTGCACTTACCTGAAAGTATATATCATATACGGCTGAAAAATCAATATCCATATCCTATGAAAATAACGGCTGAAAACGGCTGTTTCATATGCTATTTTCTTCTCTTTCTCCAAAAATAATGCCTAAAACGGCTTCTGTTTGTCTTTACACCTTTTGTTCTTTCTATTATAATAACTATAATATTGCGTATTCCAAACAAACATACTGCAACCGAACAAAAAGGAGCCGCCAATGGGATTTTATCTAAACAGCAAAAAACCATATCTGATGTTTCAGGAAGGCCGTTCGTCCAGATATTTTGTAGACAAGACACGTATCTTAGAAGAACTAATTTGCGCAATCGATGCAGAGCCAGGCGCAGCGGCAGACGACACGGAGCCGGCAAAGCGGACGGGCACTCCCGGTAAAGACCCAAAATACATCTGCGTCACAAGGCCCAGGCGTTTTGGGAAGACAATGGCTGCCAATATGATTTCTGCTTATTTTGGAAAAAGCCATGACAGCAGCGCTTTGTTTCAGGGGCTTTCTGTGTCACGCTTCCCATGGTTTGCAAAGCACTTAAACAAACATCATGTCATCCATATTATGTGCAACGAGCTGCCCGATGTGTGTACGTCTTATGCGCAGTATATCTCGCGCATCAAAAAAAAGCTGCTTGGCGACCTCGCACGGGAATTTCCAGATACCCCGATGGAAAGCACTGACGCTTTATGGGATGCTTTTAACAGCTTGATCGAATTTGGTTCCAACGAAAAATTTATTTTTATTCTGGATGAATGGGATTATATTTTTCACAGGGATTTTATCACAGAACATGACAAAAAAGCTTACCTGGACTTTTTAAGCAGCCTTTTCAAAGACCAGCCGTATGTGGAGCTTGCTTACCTTACAGGCATCCTTCCGATTGCAAAATATTCCAGCGGTTCGGAGCTGAATATGTTTTGTGAATATACCATGGCTACCGAAGAAAAATATGCAGGATATTTTGGCTTTACCAATGCAGAGGTCGATCTTTTATACCAAAAATATCTGGAGCAGGAAAATGCCTGCCAAAAAGTCACACGGGACGGCCTGCGCGCCTGGTATGACGGATACTGCACAAAATCCGGCGAAAGAATCTATAATCCCCGTTCTGTAGTGCTTGCCCTTACAAACAACCAGCTTGGAAACTACTGGACAAGCAGCGGCCCATATGACGAGCTGTTTTTCTACATTGATAAAAACACCGATGCTGTACGGGACGATCTTGCCATGCTTGTATCCGGCACGCCGGTTCCTGCGAAAATCCAGGAATATGCTGCTTCCTCCATGCGCTTGTCTACAAAAAACGAAATCTTTTCCGCTATGGTCGTTTATGGTTTTTTAAATTATGCGCAAGGGTATGTGTCCATCCCAAACAAAGAATTGATGAACCAGTTTGCTGCAATGCTCAGTAAAGAACCATCCCTCGGATACGTATACCGGCTTGCAAAAGCATCAGAACAAATGCTTGCTGCTACCAAAGCTCTGGATACAAAAAAAATGGCTGAGATCCTGGAATATGCGCACAATACAGAAAGCCCGCTTCTGTATTACAATAACGAAGCCGAGCTTACTATGATTGTCAATATGGCATATCTTTCTGCAAGAGACCATTACCGGATCGAACGGGAAGACAAAGCTGGAACTGGTTATGTGGATTTTATTTTTTATCCGCTGAGACCTACAGATGACTGTATGATACTGGAATTAAAAGCCGGACAAACAGCGGAAGCTGCCATTGCCCAAATCATAGACCGCAACTATGCCATGAAATTTTATGGTATGGCTGGGCAGCAGCCACAGTATACCGGCAGGATTTTAGCCATTGGCATTGCGTATGAAAAAGGAACAGGCAAAAAACACTGCTGCAAAATTGAAATCCTAAGGAACAGGCAGGCATAAAAACTGACCATCATGCACAAAGACAGGCAGGCTCAAAAAACCTGCCTGTCCTTAATGCCCATGCTTCAATTTACCCCGACAATCCCATCCACCGGAAGCGACAGCACGATGCCCTGCGCCTTGCCCTGCATCCCGCATTCTTTGTTAATTGCCTGCATAATCGCCTTTTTATCCTCTTTTTTTGCCAGGATCAGCACGACTTCCCGTTCCTGCTGGATACTGATATTCCAAAATTTCATCGCCTCTTCGCTGCCGATGCGCCGGCTGTGGAACACCGTACCGCCGGTGGCGCCCATCGGCCTTGCCGCGTTCATGACCTCTTCGCTGAATCCCTGGTTGACGATTGCCATAATTGCACTGTATTCGTTGTCCATCTCCAAAACTTCCCTTCCTGCTTTTTCTTCTTCCTGTGGCTGTGCGCTTTCCATCAGCCGGATCATGTGGCCGCTGCAGCTCGACATCGTAACGGTAAAGGCAATTCCCGTATTCGGCATCCCCAGATGCAGCGTTTTGCGCAGCTTTTTTAACATTTTATCCGCCAGTACTTTTGGCAGCATACTTAGCATCAGGTCTTTTTCCACCCCGCCAAGCCCCAGCATATCCATAATCTCACTTGAAGCCGTGCCCTGCGCGTGCATGATGTACTGCACAGGCACCATGCCTTCCTTAAACAAATCGACTGCCTTATGCACCAGCTTCGGCGCACCAATTAAAAACAGCATCTGAAAAGCCGGTTTCTGA
This sequence comes from uncultured Eubacterium sp., assembly GCA_947178105.1. GTDB lineage: Bacteria > Bacillota > Clostridia > Lachnospirales > Lachnospiraceae > Eubacterium_J. Next base: position 50,422 of record CAMWXD010000011.1, read on the forward strand.
TTATTGGTCGTCATCTTCCATATCCTCCTCAAAGTCAAAGATATCATCTTCCTCAAAATCATAAATCGCATCCTCAGCAAATACCGGCTGCTCCGTCATAACGCCTGCCGCAGTTTCCCTGCCGGACTGCTTCGTCACGATCTGATACTGGATACCCATGATCTGTACAGCGATAAGCGGCGTTAGCGCAACGAGCGCCACCACGCCGAACGCATCTGTCATAATATTCCCGCCTACTGCTTCACAAGCGCCGATACTAAGCGGGATTAAAAAGGTCGTCGTCATCGGCCCGCTTGCCACTCCGCCGGAGTCAAACGCAATACCTACAAACATGTTCGGTACAAAGCGGGACAGCACAAGTGCAATCACATAGCCAGGTATCACGATCCAGTAAATCGGAAGCCCGGTTAAAACCCGCAGCATTGCCAGGCCCACGCTGGCTGCCACGCCGATGGACAGGCAGCGGTTCATTGCCCTTGCCGACACTGCGCCGTTCGTAACCGATTCTACCTGATGGTTCAGCACCTGGATCGCAGGCTCCGCTTTTACAATATAATAGCCGATCAGCATACCTAGCGGGACTAACAAAAATCGCCAGCCTGCCGCGCCGATTTCTTTGCCGAGAAAGGAACCGACCGGCGCAAAGCCTACATTCACGCCGCATAAAAACAGCACCAGCCCTATATACGTGTACGCAAAGCCGATCAGGATACGCTTCACCTGCCTGTGCTGGTAACGGCGGCTGAACAACTGAAAGATCGCAAACACGCCGGCTACCGGTATCAGCGATACAAAGACCTCTTTGATATACGGCGGCATACTCGTTAAAAATTCCCAGAGCAGGTCTCTCGTCGTCACAACGTCTGCTACCGTAAGCGTCGTATAAGCCGCCTGCGTCGGGTTGAAAAAACAGCCCAGGATCATGACCGCCAGCACCGGCCCGACACTTGAGAGCGCTACCAGCCCAAAACTGTCGCTGGAAGCATTTTTATCGCCTCTGACCGATGCAAGCCCGACACCCATAGCCATAATAAACGGTACTGTCATTGGGCCTGTCGTCACACCGCCGGAGTCAAACGCGACTGCCATAAATTCCTTCGGCACCAAAAACGCCATGCCGATCATCAGGATATATAATACAATCAAAATCGTAGACAGGCTGATCTGGAACAAAATCCTGACAATCGCTAACGCAAGGAAGATCCCGACGCCGACCGCTACGGTTAAGATCAGCGTCATATTCGGAATGGAAGGCACCTGCTGTGCAAGCACCTGCAAATCCGGCTCTGAAACCGTAATGATTGCGCCCATCGCAAACCCGATTGCAATAATGAGCACAATCAGCCTTGTCTTTGAGATCTGGACGCCAATCCCTTCCCCAAGCGGCGTCATGGACATCTCCGCGCCAAGCTGGAAAAAGCCCATTCCTACGACGAGCATAATGGCTCCTGATAAAAACATAAACATCGTCCCTAGCTCCAACGGTACCAGAAAAATACTGATAAACAGCACAATCCCCGTGATCGGCAGCACCGCAGAAAGCGATTCCATAATTTTTTCTTTTAATTTTTGATTCAAACAGCCGCTCCTTTCCTGTTACAGATTTGCAAATATTTCCGTCTGCTTGCGCAGCTCTTCCACAATCTCTTTGTTAACATCCATCCTACTTGTAATATCCGCCATATTTCCGACAAGGCTTTTCGTGCTTCCTGCAACGCCGCTGATATCTCCTGCGCCTTCATCGATCGCATTTGTGATTTTTTGGATCGATACGACGATCTGTTCCATCGAACTGCGCAGATGCTGGGATTTTTGATGGAATTCCTCCATCTCCTTTTCGACATACGAAGCATCCTCCTTATACTGCTGCCCGGCATAAATAAAGATCTGGAATTGTGCCAGTATCGTATCGTTCATATAGTTGATCAGATCCTGCGCGTGTTTGGAAAGGTCGTGCACCGCTTTTGTAACGACCTGGTTGACCTCCTGGATCCTCGTCGCTGTCTTTGCACAGGAATCTGCCAGATCACGGATTTCTCCCGCGACGACTGCAAATCCCCTGCCCGTTTCCCCTGCACGGGACGCTTCTACAGAAGCATTCAGCGCGATCAGGTTCGTCGACATGGAAATAGAGAGGATCTCTTTTGTCAAAGTATTGACCTGGCCGATGCTCTTGCTGTTTTCAATCGCTTCATTTAATTCTACGAGGATATGCGACGCTTTGCCACGCATCACCTCCGCGTTTGTCTGCGCCGTCTGTTCCATTTCGCTTGCCCGCTCTTTCATTGCAGAAGTATAAGCAGTAATTGCGCCGCATTCATTCACCATGCCGTTCACATCCTGGTTAATTTCCGAAGCGTTGCTGCTGATTTTGGAAGCGTTATGCGCCACTTTTTGGATCGCGGCAGACAAGGCTTCCATCAGGGAATGCAGGTTTTTCGTACTTTTGCTGGAAGTCCGCGTCTTTCCCAGGACATCGCCGACAACGGAATTGATGCGTTCCGAGCTGCCCTGCAGCGTATGCATCATATTTTTAATCGGTTTTACGACGTATTTCAGTATTATGCTGACCGACACTGCGACAAGCAGCAGTCCGGCTGCAATCGTAATCCCGGAAATAAGAATGGACGAAAGATACACCCTGGAAAGCTGCTGCCTCGCAGCAGCAGTCCGGCTGGTGATCGCTTCCGCCAGCAGCGAAATATTCTCCTCGGCGGACGTAGCGAACACAGCCACTTCCTCATTCGCATATGCATACGCCTCCTGCGTCTTGCTGTCCGCGCTTGCACAGATAAGCCTGACGAGCGAATGTTTAAAGTCGCTGTAATTTTCTAAAAGCGCTTGATAAGCTCTCTCTTCTTGCGCCATAACATAGCCTTGAAAAGCTTCCAGGCTGCGGTCGAGCGCTGCTTCCTCCTCCTTGATTTGTGCTGTAATTGCAATCATCGTCTGATAATCCGCCGCAACAATATGGGACAGCGCCATTTTATGTATATTTAGCATATTGCAGCGGATTTCCGCTAATTTTGAAGCCCCTGCCATCTGGTCGTCTACAATCTGCGCCGCCTTTGCATTGACATGGTTGATATGATATACCGATAAAATATTGGAAACAAACGCCACAATCCCCAGCAAAAGGATTGGTAAAATCAGGCGTTTTTGAATGCTGAGCCTGCTGTTCATGATTCTTCTACCCTCCAGTATTGTATGAAATTCACCTGTTATCTCTCTGTTACCTTTTCCACCATTCGGTCAAGCTGCTTTTGCAGGTCTTCTCCGGATGCATTGCCCTGTGCCATATTCCCCGCAAACGTCTCCACCGGTTCCCAAAATTTTCCGCCAACCCGCTGGAGCTGCGAAAATTCTGCCTGCGCCAGCAAAGCGGCAATCGCCGGGGAGTCCTGCACCTGTGCAGAAGCAGCCGCACGCTTATTGGACGGGCCTTGCCCGCGCATCTCAAAGCGCAGATTCTGATTCTGCTCGCTGATAATCCATTCCGCTAATTTTGCCGCCCACTTTGGATAGCTGGAATAGGCGTTGACACCGATCAGCTTGCAGCCGGAAAAAGACGCCATCTGTACCTGCTGCCCTGCACAGGCAAACGACGGCAGCTTTGCCGCTCCCATCTGCTCTTTCCATGCATCCTGGAGCGCAACTGCGTTCCATACGCCGCTGACGCCTGCGATCACTGACCCGTCCAGTACGCCCTCCAGAAATTCCGTATCTGTACGGTTCGAAAATCCGGGGCTTTTTGCAAGCTCCAGCATAGACTGCGCCACATCAGTTCCCTTGATCCCGCCGTCTTTTCGGTTCCATGTACAAAAATTAGTAATCCCGTCTTCGTTCAAGCCGACTTCCATGCCGGTATTTCCAAAAAACGCATAGACATACCATGCCGATGACCAGTCCATCGCCAGGTATTTACCGTTATCCGCAGCAATTTCCAGCATCCGCTCTAATGATGAAACATCTTCCTCTGAGAAAAACTCTTTATTATAATACAAAAAATATCCATTGTCCGCCGTCAGCGGATAAGCATACATCGTATTCCCGACCGATGCCGCCTCCACAGCCGTCTCCAGATGCTCTGCCCGTATTGTATCCGCAGCTTCCACCGGATCAACCGCCCCTGCGGCAGCCAATGCATTCAACTGGTCATCCGCAAACGCAAACACATCCGCGCCTTCCTCCAGCCCGCCAAACAGCGCGTCTTTACAGCCAGATTCACTCTGCACCTCGTATGTAATCTGAAAATCCGCCTGCTCCTCATATTCCTTTTGGAAGCTTTCGATCAACTGCCCCATAAGCTGCGTATCCTCCTCGGCTCCCCAGACAGTCAATTCCACCGATTCCCGTTGTGCAGCCTGATTCTCTGCAAGCTCCTCCTGTACCGGCTCGCCGCCATCCTTTCCGCATCCGGCAAGCAGCGCTGCGCCGACAGACAATACCGCACATACACGCCGGATACTTTTGCTTTTGCGTATGTTCTGTTTCCCATATGCATTTCTCATTTTTGTATTTCCTTTCTGCATTCCCTTTCCAGGCACTGTTCCGTTTTGTCCTGATTTACTAATATGATAACATAACCACCGCTGTATTGCTACAAATTTTACAAAAACCATGCCAATTATGAAATTTTTATTTTTTTCATAATAAAGTAGGAAAATCTATCAAAATATGCTAGAATAAGGAATGTCATTATAAAACAGCCATCATTGAGTCCGAGGGAGCCCAGCTTTCCTGACAGGCTCTAAGAAAACAGGAGGAATCTATGTCAGATTTTAATTTCAATAGCGATGAAGAATGTTTAAACGTATCTGTGCGTTCAGACGGCGTGGACGACAGCGGCAGCTACAAATTCGTATGCAAACTGGAGCATTTCGGGCACCAGTCCTACGGCCAATCCTTTGGCATTTATTTTTCCAGGGATATCTCGATTGTAGAAGTACCTGGCGATATCGAGGCTACAGCCGAAGGCAACCATCTGCACATCCGGCGCAACAACCAGCTCAACGACAACGGGCTTGTAGAAATCTGGGTCAAACTGTCCGCCGATGAATCGCCGGAAGTGACCGGTATTACGGACATTGCCTGCCAGCCGGAGGAAAACGGCAAAGAAATGCTGGAAATCGGCGCTGTCCAAAGAGCGATCTATGCAAGAAGGAGCACAAGGAGCTACAAGCCTGACCCGCTTCCAAAGGAGACCATCGACCGGATCTTAAAAGCAGGCACTTACGCAGCAACAGGCATGAACCAGCAGTCACCGATTATCCTTGCCGTGACGAACAAGGAAATGCGGGACAAGCTTTCCGCCATGAATGCAAAAATCTTAAGAAAAGACGATGACCCGTTTTACGGTGCGCCTGCCGTACTTGTCGTACTGGCGGACAAAGATATGCCGACCTACCTGTATGACGGCAGCCTTGTTATGGGAAATATGATGCTGGCAGCAGAAGAGCTCGGCGTCGCAAGCTGCTGGGTACATCGCGCCAAAGAAGAATTTGAGTCCCAAGAAGGCAAAGAAATCTTAAAATCACTTGGCATCGAAGGCAATTATGAAGGGATCGGCCATCTGATCCTTGGTTATGCAGAAGGTGAAAAAGCGGAAGCAGCGCCGCGCAAAGAACAGTATGTTTATTATGTGGAATAGTTTATGACTCAAAACCCCTTCTTTCATATTTCTTAAAAGAAGGGGTTTTCATATTCTTATGGATGATATTTTTATTCAGCGTTCAGCATGTTTTGTTGTTCAAAATGTTGTTACGAAGCTTCCACAATGTAATACCCAAGCTTCACTTCTTTTACCGCAGCCTCCCCTTTTTCGAGTACTTCCATCAGCATCTGGACAGCAATCTCCCCGCTTCGTTCATACGAAAAATGGACGGTAATCAGCGGCGGCGCCGTAACCCTTGCCATATCAGAATCACCCTGCCCGGCGACTACGATCTGTTCCGGGACTCCGATCCCATGCTCGCACAAATACTGCATCGCACCGGCAGCCATCGTATCGGTTGCACAAACCAGCCCGTCCAGCTCTTTGCATCGCTCCAGCAATTCTTTCGTCTTTTCATACCCTGATACAATGCTGAACTCTGCTGTGACCGCGTTTTCTTTCAGGCTGCTGTAGCCCATATCCGTGACCGCATCGCAATATCCGCGGTAGCGTTCAGCACCGACTGCTTTATCCTGCTGGAGCGCGCCAATATACCCCAGCCTCTTTCTGCCTTTTTTTAACAGCAGCTTCGTCAGGTCATAAGCGGCATGGTAATCGTCATGGAATACACAATGGTACCCGGCTAAACGCTGTCCGACAATCACAACCGGAACAAGCATATTTTTCAAAATGCGCTTATGGTCTGTCGTAAATACCGTCGCGACCAGAATTACCCCGTCTACCTGCTTGTCGTTAAAAGCGACCAGATATTCAGATTCCTTATTCGGATCATTCTGGGTGACCGCAAGCAAAGTCTGATATTTGCTCTTATTCAAAATGGACAAAATACCTTCCACAATCCTGCCAATGGATGCAGAAGCAACCTTTGGGACAATCACGCCGATCATTTTTGTCTTTTTTGTCCGTAATGTCTGTGCCTGTACAGAAGGACGGTATCCTGTCTCTTCCACAACCTTGCGTATCGTCTCCCTCTTTTCATCTGAAATATGTCCATTATTAAAATAACGTGAAACAGCCGCGCTGGATACCCCTGCAAGCTTCGCGATTTCTGCTATATTCATTTGCATCGCTCCTTGTAACCTTGTAACTATAATACCTCTTTCCTTATCATAACACAGGACTGTAAATTTTTCCAGAGTAAAAGTTACAAAACCCAAAAAGAAGGTTAACAAATAAGATGGAACAATCACTCATGCCTGTAAAGAAACGGCTCAATTTTCTCGATAAGCACCGCATCCTTAGAAGAATAACATAAAGATAGCGGCTCCGAAAGATCTAACGCAAATACTCCAAGTATGGATTTTGCATTTACAACCTTCTGCCCAGATTCCAAGTCGAAATGTGCTTCAAATTGTTCAATAATGTTTACAAACTGCTCGATCTGCTTCACATTGTTGAACTTGACATTCACCTGCTGCATGAAAAACCCTCCTTTATATATTTGTTATCGATTTCACTTTTCGAAAACATCATACACTCCGAATGCTTATTTGTAAATTGGCATTTCCTACTAATTTTTCATGCACTTTTTGTAGATAATGATGAAATCCATTTCACTTTCGTCCCATCAGGCCTATCAGCTCCTCATCCTCTTTTGCATCTCCTGCCGCAAAGATCTCATGCACCCCGATTCCCAGCCAGCCGCAGATCCTCCTAGCTCCCGCCGCTTTCCCTGCTTCCGCCGCGACAACCTGCATACAATGCCCTTCAACAAGAAAACGCACCCGATTTCGAAGCCTGTCCGGCAGGAGCCCTGCCGCCTGTGCCGCCTCCTGCGCACTCCATGGCATATGCCGCGCTTTTAGCAGCGTAATTTTATAGCACCTCCCGCCGTTTTCCCGATACACGAGCATACGTGCATGGTACTTGTGCAGCAAAGGCTTGAAATGCCCAGCCATCTCTTTCTCTTCATCCAGGCTATGAAAAAACTCTCTTCTCTGCAAACCCTGGCCGCCGCAGAAAAGCACCTGCGCGCCAGCCGCAAAAACACCCCCGGAAAACAAATGCCAGATCGTGCCGCACCTCTTCTTTGCGTCCGCATACGGAAGTGTCGTTGCAAAAAAAAGAAGCGTCCCTTCCCTCTCTGCCAGCACCTCCAATGCTTTTTTTACTTCCCCGGATACCTCTCTTTGTTTGGCTGTAAGTCCATTCCTGCCGTAAGAAGGCAGCAGCGTCCCCTCAATATCCAAAAAAACGGCTTTTGGCCGCCTTGGTATTCGAAACAGCGGAAAAGACCCAAACAACATCTGATTTACCAGACGGCTCCTTCCGCCGTAAGCCAGATAGCAGGAGCACCGCTTCCTGCGGCACGGCAGTGGCAGCGCCTTAGGTGAAAACGGCTCAGCTTTTTTTGCCGGGCTAAGATTGCAGAGCCGCACCCTTCCATCCCCTTCTGCAAACAGCCTTCCTCTGCACTGTGCTGCATCTGCCGGATGCGGCTGCAATTCCCGGTAAAAATACGGGTCAATTTCGCAAAACAGCCGTATCTCTTCTTTTGTATAAACGCGCCCTAACCCATCCATACGATTGACCCACAAATAAATATCTTTTGGAAGCGCCATGCGAAGCTGCCGCAACAAACCTGCATGTTTCGGCACGCCCACAGCTCCGGCACACAGCGTAACCCCTGCCTGCATAAGCTGACTGCATGTATTGGCAAACTCCGTTACGGTTGTCATTTCAGGATGAAAGGTTGCCCAAAGGCGCAGCTTGTTTATCTTTCCATTGTTTTTTACAAATAGTTCCAGTGATTTTTCAAGCGAAAAGCTTAAGTTTGTCTGTGCGCCTGCTGCCTGCGTCCAAGAAAGCGCGCTGATACGCGCCAGCCCTTCCCAATACCATGGATGCACCAGCGCTTCACCATAAGGCGTCACCATCACGCCGCAGATCTCCAGCTCCTGCGCCCGCTCTATATACTGATCCACAAAAGAAAACCACTGCTCCCTGTCCTTTGCAAGCTCGTTTCTGGCTGCGCCATGCTTGGAAAAAGGACAGTATGAGCAGCGGTAATTACAGCTTTTCAGACTGCCTCTGTATAAGGCAATATCCATATGCGGTCTCCTCTCATATGATCCATATGCTGTTTACTCCCATGCTTCCATTGCGGCAAGTACTTGCGGAGAAATCAGCATCGGCCCCAGATAATCAGATAATCCCAGCCCTTCCTGCGTCAGCGCAAGGAAGGTATCGCCGCCTTCTTGTACCTTTTGCTCAACAAATCCTCTGTCCAGCCATGTTTGAAGAACCGGAAAATCCTCCACTGCCCCGCTCCCAAATGCTTCCTGGTACCTTTCCAAAGAAAGCCCTGGCATAATCAAAAGATGGCGGATCACATAGCGCCGCTTCATCTCTTCTTCGGAAAGCAGGAAGCCATGCGTGATCTTGGTATAATCCTGCGTCTGTTCATATTCTTCCAGCCTTGCCAGGCATTGTGCCTGCTGCGTTGCATAAGGGCTGCTAAAATGCAGGTTTCCAAGATAGCTCCTCCCGCCGCAGCCTAACGCAAGCAGCGTGCCAAACCCGCACTCGCTGTAAGCACGCTTCTGTGGGCTGCGCACAAACCTGCGCATGGAATCCTGGCGATAGCCTGCATCCTTTAAAAAAGCGCTCGCCTGCTGATACTGTAAATAAGCCCCGCTTTGATCCCAAACGTCACCGCGCTGCTTTAGCCAGGCGCCGCGGTTGATATATAGCGGATACAAAAAGATCTCATCCGGCTCAAACGTAAGCGCTTCCTGCAGCGATGCCAGCAGGCTTTCCACCGTCTGCCCCGGAATCCCGTATATAAAATCAACATTGACACAGGCAAACTCCGCCTCCTTTAATAAATGCAGCGCTTTGCGTGCCTGTTTTGCCTGATGCTGCCGTCCGAGCGAGCGCAGCTCACTGTCGTGAAAGCTCTGGATCCCCATGCTTACCCTGGTAACGCCTGCCTGTTTTAAAACGCCCAGCTTTGGCGCATCCGTCTGGTTCGGCGCTGTCTCGATCACAACCTCGCGCTGCCTGGAATACCGGAAATGCCGTTCCAGCATCCCAAACATCTGCTCCAACTGGTTTACTGCCAGACATAAAGGCGTCCCGCCGCCAATGGCAAGTTCGCCAAACTCTGCCTGCACTGTCTCAAGCAGCCCTTCATACTGCATACACTGGCGCTTTACCGCATCCAGATATCGTGCGGCGTCCACTTCTCCCTGCCCTGTCACCGAAAACAGATTGCAGTACCCGCATTTCGCCTGGCAAAACGGGATATGCAGGTACAGCCCGTTGCCGCTGCCTTTCAAAAAATGGATATAGTGCTCCAGCGAGATCCCCTGCAAAGGCCGGTAAGCCGTTTTATGCGGGTAACTATACATATACTGCACATATGGATTCATAGCCGAAACTTCCCTGCTTCTGCATTCTGCCGATGGCTCAGCTCTACCAAGTCCTGCGTATCCTCGTTGCATTCGCTGATCGTCTGGGACAGGATCGTCATGCTTGCACTCGTTTCCTCGGTAGACGCTGCGTTTTCCTCTACCACGCTGGCAAGGTTATTAACCGAATCGGTCACGATTTCCTTTAGCGAATTTAAAACCTCTGTCTGGCTGCCGATTTCCTGTGTCACCTCTTCTACAAGCGCCACCTCCTGGCTCAGGCAACGGAATGCTTCTCTCGTCTCATCTAGGCACTGCTGCTGCTTTTGCACATTGCCTGTTACTTCCTGCATCTTTTTTACAGATACTTCGACATTTTCGATCAGTTCCTTGACGATCTCTTCGATCTCCTGTGCATTGCCAGAGGATTCTTCTGAAAGGCTGCGGATCTCTTCCGCCACAACGGCAAACCCCCTGCCTGCCTCTCCGGCTCTTGCAGCCTCAATGCTGGCGTTGAGGGAAAGCAGGTTTGTCTGCGCCGCCAGCCCCTTGATGATCTCTACCGCCTTGTTGATATTGGCAGCAGAATCGTTGTTTTTATTCGTCTGATGCGATACTGTGTCGATCGTATCGATCGTCACCCTCGTGATCTGATCCAGCTCCTCAATGCTGCCGGAAGCCGCCTTTGTATGCTGGATCATGGAGCTTACGGTTCCCTCCAGCTTATTTACGCCGTTCTTTTCGACTTCAATCACGCCGCCCAGCTCTTTGATCTTGTCATTCACAATCTCCGTCTCATTCGCCTGGCTCGTAGCCCCCTGCGCCAGATCGTCGATTGCCTGGTTCGTATTCTGGATGCTCTCGGAAATATGCCCGAATTTCTCACTGAACTTTTCACTGCTTTCATTCAACGCTTTCCCGGTATGTACGACACTGCCGAGCATACTTGCCAGAGACTGGCGTACATTGTCCAGTGAACGCGCCATTTCCCCGATCTCATCCGCCCGCCGCAGCAATCTTGGGCTGACCGCAAAGCTCAAATCCCCGGAAGCCGCCTGCCGCAGGTTGCCTTCGACCATCTTGATGCCCCTGGTAATCCGAAGGCCGCCTATCGTCGAAATAATCATAGCCAATACAAGCATCAAAACCGCTGAAACACCATAGATCATAAGCATCCCGGAAAATTCGTCCTCAATGCGTACCTTCATGCTGTCAATCTTGGCATTCATATCATCCACATAATTTCCCGTAGCGACTGCCCATCCCCACGGCTCAAACATCTGCGCATAAGCGATCTTTGGCGCAACCGTCACGCCGTCGGATTTGGTAAAAGAAAATTCCAGATAATCCCCGCCGGATTCTGCCGCAGATACAACGCTCTGCGTCACCTTCACACCGTTTTGGTCGGTCAGCTCACTCCTGTTTGTCCCTTCCTGTTCCGTCAGGATCGGATGCATGACGAGCATACAATCCTTTCCGTCAATCCAGATATACCCAGACGCATCATCCCGGTAACGCATCGTACGAACCGCTTCCGCCGCCAGATTTTGCGCATCCTCTGCGGACAGCTCGCCGTTCTGGCTCATGTCATAATACCTCTGAATCACAGCCAGCGCCCCCTGTACCTGTGATTTGATCTCCATTTTATAGCCGTCTGTCATAGATTCCTCATATAATTCCACAGACTCATTCATCGACTGCCTCAGATAATGTACGCCCAAAACTGCCAGCCCGACCGTCGGAATGGAAATCATAATAAATATAATCGAAATCAGCATCGCCGTAAGACTTTTGAATCCTTTCGTCCCCTGCGCTTTCGCCCTATTTTTCTCATCCATCGAACAAACTCCTCCTCTTTGCTTTTTTCTGTCGACAATTTCATTATACATGATTTCGACTCAAAGTCAAGGAACAGAGGAAAAAGAGTTGGCATTTTCAACAATTTTTATCTCATTTTTGCAATTATATTATGCAATTTCACGTTCCATTCTGCAAAAAAAAGTGTTTATATGGGACAATATCCACCATCGGATGGCTGATGCCATGATACAGGCAGCCGTCCTCCCCATAACAGGTGCCATGGTCTGAGCAGCAGATTACAAACGCATCTTTCCGCAGGCTCTTCCACGCATCAAACAGGCGCCCAAGCTGCCCGTCTGCATAGCAAAGCGCTGCTGCATGCGACGCAAGGCTGTCCCTGGACGCCCCCTCGATATAATAATAATTTGGATAGTGGATCGCGTCCACATTGACATACAAAAAAATCCTCCGCTCCTTTGGCGCTGCTTCTAATTTCCGCAATAGAAAGTCCACCTGGTTTTTGGTGCTCTCTTTTACCAGGCATCCAAACGATGGATGCCAGTAGCTTTTTTGAAAATACCCCGGAAAAACCCTGCCAAGATCTGAGCGTTTGTCAAAAAAAGACACTCCGCCGACACACCACGTATCGTATCCGTCCTGTGCAAGCCCCTCCATAATCGTACTTCCGGAAAATGCATACGCCCCCGCCGGAACCTTCCTGCGCAGCCCAATCGCCGTCGGGTAAAACAGCATCTCCCGCTGCGCCTGGCATTTCGTGTCATACCTGCACGGCAAAAACCCTGCAAACATCGCGTGATGGGAAGGATACGTAAAATTGCCCGGCGCCTGGCACTTCACCCACCTGCCATAACGGTTTAATACCGGCGTCAAACCCGCCGCCTCTTGCTGGACTGCCACATCATAACGCAGCGTATCCAGGCAGATAAACAGAATATCCAGCGTCCCAACGACCTTGTTCATATCGATTTCACACACTTTATACGATCCTCAATCCCACCAGAAATACCATACGCTCGACTCCGCAAGCCCTGCCGCCAGCTCCGACACCTTGTACGTCCTCGTCCCCTGGTCGATCCGGTCTGTGCAGAAAGCATAATGCTCCTTCGCAGCTTCCACCGGGTCTTTTCCGTTTAGTCCGTTCGGCGCGTAAAACTCCATCACATCATGGGTAAAGACTGCCGGGATTGCCCCATATTTCTCATACCAGTATTTACAGATCGCAATCATCTCATCCGGCGCCGGGCATTCATTCCATCCGCCCATCGGGACGTAAGCAATGATTTCCCACGGATGCTCTACCGGGATTTCCAACAGCAGCGTATCTGCTTCCAAAGACCCGTCCGTAAAGGAACAGTAGCCGCAAAACTCCCGCAGCACATCGCCTTCCTTTTCCTCTCCGATAAAGTCCGCCAGCTCTTCTTCTCCCATCTCCTGCGTATATTCCCCGAACCGTTCCTTTAACAGCTCTTCCCCGCGATCTTCCCATTCCGCAAGAAGCTTGTCTTTATCATAGTCTGCCTGGATATCCGAAAACCACGCAAGCGCATATTCATCCAAACAGACCAGCGCCGGATAAAAACCGCCCTCCTGCCCGGCTTTCAGCGCCTCATGGTACGCCTCCTCCAAAAGCTTTGGGTCTGAGCCCTTTTCAAACACTTTATACCCGCATTGAAAACGCTCTGCGATCTGTTTTATTTGATCGTTCATGATGTAACCGCCTTTCTCTTCCTGTCAAACGCCGATAAAATCAAATCTGTCGCAAAAGCCCCAAGAAAAGAAACCCCTGCCTTTTGCAGGGAAGCCTTCTTTCCCAGTACGCATGTCGCCAGTGTCATCCCAAAGGCGATGGATGTTCCCGCTATCATTGCGTTTCGTAAATCATGATTCATTTATATCATCCCTTTCCTTTTTTGTTGTAATTCCCAAGCGTGAAGCCTTGCAGCATTGGCTGCAACTTCAGCCTTGAACTTCTTTTGGAACTCCTCGGCTGTGTAAAACTCATTTCCCGGCTTGTTCAGATACTTTGCCCACTGCATCTTTTCCCTGTCTACATGCAAAGAACCATCTACGGTAACCAAATAATCCGGCACCCCCTGGTTCGTCCCTTTCATAAATTCCAAAAAGCCTTCCGTATCGAGCCTGCCCTCCAAAAAATCCGTCCAGAAATTCTTATGTGCCGCAAACCGCAGATTCCAGTCAGAAGGGAACTTGCCAATCAGCTCCATTACCCTGTCATACTGCCCGTCATCATCAAACGTAACAGACCATTCGTAGCCGTCCGCCTGCCCCATCTTACGGCAGAAAATCCCGTCCTTCGTGTACCAGGTAAGATACCGCGTATCCTCCTGCCCCGCATTCTCAGCCGGATACACACACGAGGTCGACTCAGCAACAAGCAGGCTGCTTTCAACTGCTCCTGCCAGAAGTTCTTTTTTCAGCCGCTCTGCTTCCTTTTTTTCCTGTTCCTCGCGCATCAGCTCCCGGATCGCATCCTGAATGGCGTCAAATTCTTCCAGAAATTTATTCCATTCTTTTTCTGTGAAGGAAATCGCGCCGATCTGAAAGCTTGGCTCGGTATCCCCGCTTTTGACTTTGACATAGATTTCGTTAATCTTATCCTGGAAAAACTCGTGATAGTCAAAAACAGCCTTTTCCTCTGCTTCTGTATCCGAAGCTTCCTCTTCCTGTTTTTGCGCCTGCGCCTGCTTCCTCACAGCTCCCAGCTTCTCCCAAAACAATGTTTCGACGCCAAACGCTCCTGCCTGTGCAGCTTTTTGCGCCGGCACTGGATATCCCATGCTGCCCGGCACGCTGCTAACTGTTCCCAATGCCATACATACTCCTTTCCGCAGCCCTTCTGTCAATTCAGGCTGCCCACTCTCCTGAAAGGTCCGAGTGGTACTTTTTGTAAACCTACAAAAAAAGTATACCACATCCGATACCAGCATTCCAGATCCAGTTACAAAATAACCGCACTCGCCAACGTCTATTCATTACATTTGTCACAAAAACATGCCGCTGTGAATCTCCACCAGCTTGTCTCCCATAACTGGCGCCATCAGCGCAAGCGCTTTGTCCCCGGTACAGTGCCCGGTATAAAATACCGTATCCATGCCGCTAAGCTGCCTTGCCGTCTCAAGGACAACATCCGCTTCCTCTTTTGTATAGTCCCCCTTTTTCATCATATGAAACCCGCTGATAACAGCCGCAGGATCTTTCTGGTACAGCTTTTGGTACTTGCTTAAAATATTTAAAATCCCATTGTGCGCACAGCCGGAAACCAGCGTATGCTCCTGCCCCTGTGTAATGACAAGGCACTGTTCATGTGCAAACGTGTCCTGGATATTTTTCCCATCAACCCTTTTCGACAGCAGCAGATTACTTTTTGCAAAATACTTCCTGCCTGTGATATTGGAAAATAAATAAAGCTCGTCATCAATCCTGTAATCGCCATCCAGCAAACGTACGCCAGACAGCCCTGCAATCCGCTTGTCTATGCCGATATAGCGCTCGCCATGGTAATAATCCTCACATGCTGAGCGCTGCATATAAATAACCGCATCCGGGTTCCTCTCATGAAATGCCAGAATGCCGCCCGCATGGTCATAATGCCCATGGCTTAACACAACCGTATCCACTTTTGCAAGGTCAATCCCAAGCGCATCCGCATTGCTTAAAAACGCATCCGTCGCCCCGGTATCGACAAGCAGCCTATGTTTTTTCGTCTCCACATAGACCGACAGCCCATGCTCACAGGCACAGGATGTGCCGCAGCATGTATCCTCCATCAAAATCACGATTTTCATGATAAAGCGTCACTGTCCTTCCCTGATTTTCTGCAAACAATGCTTCCAAAAAGCTACATTGATCCGGCTTATTTCGTACCAAAAATCCGGTCTCCCGCATCTCCAAGCCCCGGACAGATATACGCATCCTCATTCAGGCACCGATCCAGGCAGCCGCAGTAAATCTGCACATCCGGATGCACGTTATGCAGCCGCTCCACGCCCTCCGGCGCCGCAATAATACATAAAAATTTAATATGTTTTCCGCCATGGGCTTTGATAAAATTGACTGCCGCCACCGCAGACCCGCCCGTCGCCAGCATCGGGTCAAGCGCGGCAATCGTGCGCTCCTCAATCGGGCTTGGCAGCTTGCAGTAATATTCCTCCGGCTCATGCGTCTCATGGTTGCGGCACAGCCCGATATGCCCTACCTTCGCACTCGGCACGAGCGTCAGGATCCCGTTTACCATGCCAAGCCCCGCACGCAGAATCGGGACAACCGCCAGCTTTTTCCCCGCAATCATCGGCGTCATGCACGTTTCCATCGGCGTTTCGATCTCCACCGGCTCCACCGGCAGATCCCGCAGCGCCTCATACCCCATCAAAACCGCAATCTCCTCCACCAGCTTGCGGAACTCATTCGTACCCGTCCTCTTGTCACGCAGCATAGAGATCTTGTGCTGGATCAGCGGATGCTCCATATAAAATACATTCTCCATCGTATTTCTCCTCTCAATATGGTAAAATTTCCTTTGTCCTCCATCTTACCATGGTATTTTGAGCGAGTCAAATGAAAGTCATCATAATTTATAGTGACAAATTCCTCCTTCGTATGATTGACTTAACTTGTATTGACCTTGCCACACCTGAAAACAGGAACCATACGCAAGCACCCGCGCCGCTTTCACAGCCTGCTTGCATACAGTTCCTCAGACATTTAATTTTGTTCTAAAAATTCGTTCGGGTGATCAAAACACCACTGCGCCCAGTCCCAGTTTACAACAAAAAACCAGTCTGTCAGATAATCTGCCCGCAAATTTTTATGTTTGAGGTAATAAGCATGTTCCCATACATCCACGCATACGATCGGAACGAGATTGTGGGCAATCGGCGTATCCTGGTTTGCAGTCTGTATGATTTTGAGGTTTTTTTCTTCGTCCGCAGCAAGCCATGCATATCCAGAGCCAAATACCGCCATTGCCGCCTTATTCATTTCTTTTTGAAAACTGGAAAAGCTGCCGAATTTCCAATGGATGCTTTCAGCCAGCGTTCCCTGCGGCCGCTGCGCTGGCTGCGTGGACAGCCCGTTAAAATAAAACCAATGGTTGAATACGCCTCCGGCATTATTTTTTACATTTGTCCTCATAAAATCTGGAATGGCATCCAGATTGCATAAGATCTGCTTTAATACTTCAAAGCCGCAGGTAGGACGATCTGTATAGACCAGCGCCTGCAATGACGGGCACTCCTTAATCAGACGGTTTAATTGGTCGATGTATGCCTGCAAGTGCTTGGCATGGTGCAGGTACATCGTCTGAATGTCAATGTATGGCTCCATTGCCTGATAGGGATATGGCAAAGGCTCATTTACAAATTCGCAGTATTCCGGCATATGTTCCCCTGAATAAAAACGCTTTCCTTTATTATATGGCAAACGCTTGTCAGGTTCCCGTACGAAAGTGTGATTCATTAAATTTTTTCTACTTTTGTAATCTTGCGTGACGCACTGCAATAATATCTGTAATTCCCAACGGTTACCCAGCGGCTGCTCACAATATACCCGTCAGAATCCGCATAGTACCGCTCGCCGTCAGACATAAATACTTCATCTGCCATCAGCTCCCCAGAATCCTTTGCAAATACCTTTTTGCCTGGTTTTACCGTATAAAAGCCGTCCCGGATCAGCGCGCCGGATTTTTTTGCATAATAAAGCCTGCCGTCTACAAAAAACCTCCGGTTTGCAGCGACAACGCCAAAAGGATCTGCATAGATTTTGCTGCCCCGTTCTGTCATACAAAAACCATTTTTTGCGATTGCGCCGGACAATTTTGCATAATATAGATTTCCGCCGGCGCGAAACATCTTTCCGGTAATCAACACCCCGTCAGACCGTGCATATACATGGCTCCCTTTTGCGGTCTTATAAAAGCCGTCTGCTGCAAGCGTATAATCCGATGTAATATAATACCTGTTTCCATTTTTGCTGATGGATCGATCCCGTGCAAGCGTACCGTCCTTTGTCGCAAATACCATTTTGCCGTCTTTCATCGTGCAGATCTCATTGATCGCGATGGAACCGTCTTTTTTCGCATAGTATTTGCCGCCGTTATAGTCAAACATCCGGCTGGCCGCCACCTGCCCCCGCTCATCTGCATAGCAAGGCTGCCCTCCAACGAGGACTACGATCATATCATATACAAATTCCCCGTTGCTGTCCACGATCTGTAAAATGCCTTCCTCCCGCTCATATACCGAATATGTAACATCCAGATTCGATACCGGGCTGTCCGTCCCGCCAGGATACATTGCCTGCTCCCCGCCCGTATTGGAACGTGTTGCAGCAGCCGCAAGCTCCCTGCCGCTGTCTGCGGACAGCCACGCCTTCGCCAGTAGTACAGCCAGGCATACCGCTGCTGACAGCAGACGAAGGAATGCTGCTGCACAGCGCTGCTTTTCCTCATCCATCATAAAAACTTTGCTCCTTCCACAAGAAAATCTATAATTTCAGCACATTTTTATCCCCATACAGCACCCGGTGCTTTTCTGTCTCATCCATCTCGACAAATTTTCCACGGCGGTCATAGTATGTCAGCAAATCCGAGTTATGTGCCAGGCGCTTTGTGCCGTTCTGCGTCAAAAACCGCTCCACCTGGCGCAGGTCGCCGGATTTTAACACCTGCTTTGCAAGCGCTTCTTTTTTCTTTGCTTCTTCTGCCGGATCCAACTTTGCCAATGACAAGCCTTCTTCAGACAAGCCAAGCGCGCTTAACTCCATGCTTTCTTCGAGCAATGCAGCGCCGCTTAACTCCTCGCTTTCTCCAAGCAATGCAGCGCTGCTTAACTCCTCGCTTTCTCCGGGCAATGCAGCATCGCTTAACTCCAACTCCTCGCTTTCCCCCGCCTGCATCTGCTCTGGCGCAGCGATTCCTTCACTGTCTGCCGCCTGTGCGTCGGACTGGGACGGATCCATTGCCGGCTGTTCTATGCCAGCCTGCCCTCCTTCAAGCGCCTCCTGCTCAGAACGGCCAGGCCCCCAAAAAGCTTTCAGCCACTGGATTACAGGAGTAAGCAGTTTGCGCAGCGCACCAGACAGGGAGGATTCTTTTTTCTGCCTGGATACAGATGCTGCCCGCTGCCTGCCTGCATGTTTCGACAGGTCCAGTACGACGCCGGGATCCTGTTTGCCATGCCCAAGCGCATCCTGTTTTTTTGCAGCGCCCGCGGCGCCTTTGCGTGCTTCCCCTCCTGCCCCAGGCGTATTTTCATAAGCCCTGACTGCCGGATTTTTTCTCTTTTTTCCGCCCGGAAACTCATAGTTTCCATTTCCGCTGATTTTATCAATCATACTCAACACCACCGTTCCTTGTACATCGTGAAAGAAAGCGACAGGATTTCCTTACCAAAGCCGTACAGGCAGTCGCAGCTTATCTGCGGGGCCGGGCACGCTTTATGCCGCGGATTTTCACTTTCCACTCGTTTGACACACGGTACGATTCACAAGTCTTTTGAATCGCTTTATTATGGGTAAAATCATCCATCTGATCCTGCTGCAAATACACATACGTCTCCTCTGGAAATTTCACAAAACACATCGAAACAAGCCATGCCTGCGCCATCCTTGCATAATATCCCTGATGACGTACCTGGCCGCAGACAGCAAAAATCCTCTGCAAATACACCTCATCCACAAAATGCCCAAGCATCGCCACAAATGCAAAGCGGATACCAAACTCCGTATCTGAGAACAGCCACTCTTGCAAATAGCCCCACCAGTATTCCGGCTGCTTTTTCATCCACTGGTACGTCATGCAGCAGCTATCGCAGACACCCCAGTTATCAATCACCGGCACAAACGCATCCAGCCATCGCCGGTACTGCGCCGCTTCCATATCCGCATATCCGATCACCAGGCCGTACAGCATCTTTTCCTCATAGGAGGCTCCCTGTATCGGTTCAGGCTGCCTGCTGTCCTCATTAGGCAGTACGTTTATATGAGACAGCTCTGTTTTCTGACATGCCGCCTGCATCTGCTCCAAAAATATCCCGGCATCGTTTTTTGCAATCCGTTTTGCGATTTCCCGAAGCTTTGGCAGGCGCACGCCCAAGATCCCTTCCACTCCCGGCAGCAGCTTTGCCTGAAATGCCTGGTAATCAGCCTGCGCTGCCTGCTCCAGCTCTTTCCTTACCTGCTGTCTTAGCGTCATGAAAACAACTCCCCGCAATATTCCTGATACACAGCGAAAAAGCTGTCTGTCAGCATTTCTTTGGAACGCCCGACATCCAGGCTTTGCCATGTATCCTGATAGATTTTTTTGGAAATCGTCCTGCTGTAAGCGTCATAAACATCCCCAAAAGCTGCTTTTTCCCTTTTCTGCACAATCTTTATTTTATTTGCATCTGTTAATTCTTCATTAAATTTATTAACACAATAAATAAAATAATAGCCGTTGTCCGTCTTGATACTGCTTGTAGCTGACCCGTTGTCCAACGCGAAGGCTGCTTTTTCCACTTCCTGCGGCAGCTCGCCTCTGCCAAACTGGATCTTGACCTCTTCTGCTTCATTATAAGAGCTTGCAAGCGTGGAAAAATCACCGCCGCCCTTCAGTGCCTTTTTTACTTCCCGTGCCGTTTTGGCATCTGACACGACGATCTGCATCGCGTCCATAATCCGCGCTTCATCGTCGCTGACCTCACTATTAATATCCACTGTCAATGATTTGTAAAGCTTTTGCGCCAAAGCATAATCTTCATATAATTTTTGGATATCTGTTTCATTTACTTCCAGATATGCCAGCTCTGTGTCATTTAAAGATTCATAATATGCCTTTGCCGCTTTTGCGACTTCGGCAACCTCCTCTTCCTCCAGCACGATATCACGGCTCTTTGCCAGGGAATCCATGCTTAGAATCTTTGTCATCTGCGCGATTGTCAGGTTTTTAATATAATCCTTTAACAAATCCTCCTGGCTCTCCTGCTGCCACAAATCGACCCCGGCTACCGTTCCATAAAGATTCTGGTAATTCAGCAAATACACCTTTGCTTCTGCAAGCGAATAACTTTCTCCGTCTACCTTTAACACCTGCCTGGACATAATCTGGGGTACATGAAGCGAATCTCCTTTTCCGCATCCAGCCATACATGCCAAAAGCATTCCTGTGCACAAAACTGCAGCGATTCTTTTTTTTCCCTTTTTTTTCATGCACTAAACCTCTACAACAAGATATCTTCCGTCTGGAAGTGAAAATACCTCGCTTGCCTCTTCAATTTCCTTAAGGCTCATATCCGCTACATCAGCGCCGCTTTCATCCAGATATTCCTTTACTTCCGCAAGGCTCCCACAGACAACTGCCAGGCAGTCTTCCAAAAACTCCTCTGCTTCCTCCTGTGTAGATGCCACTTCTTCGCGGAATAACTGCGTCTGATGCTCCAAAAAATAATTGAGACATACTTCATCATACTGATTCATCTTTCGCCACTCCTTGCTTATAATCTAAACACTTTCATCATAGTAGAAAACGGTCAAAAAGGCAATGCAATTTCATCAATTTTCTTGAAAACCTGATAAAGCTTTGCCACCGGAAGCCCGACGACGTTTTGGTAGTCTCCCTCGATCCCCTGCACAAACCGCCCGCCAGTCCCCTGGATCCCATAAGCGCCAGCCTTATCCATCGGCTCGCCGCTTTGCACATACGCCTCGATTTCCTGCGCAGACATCGGGTAAAAGCGGACGTTGGTACAATCCGCAAATTCGATGCACTGCCGTTTTCCATGCAGCACAAGAATAAGTGCAACACCAGTATAAACCTGATGCACATTTCCTGCAAGCATTTGAAGCATTTCTTTTGCGTGGGATGCATCCTCTGGCTTTCCTAAAATCTGCCCGCCAAATGCGACGACTGTATCCGCCCCGATAATCAGCATATCCTGGCGCGCGCCTGCCGCCTGCCCGCAAAAATCCTGCTTTGTTTCCGCCGCCTTGTGCACCGCCAACTGCTGCTTCGTTTCCGCCGCCTTGTGCATCGCCAACTGCTGCTCAATTTCCGCCGCCTTCTGCATCGCCAACTGCTGCACGATTTTTTCCGGATCCTGTTCCGTATAGGCCTCTCTTCCCTTTGCAGGGATAATTTCAAAATCAGCAATTAAATTTTTTAACAGCTCTTTCCTCCTCGGCGATCCAGACGCCAGAATCACTTTTATCTCTTTTTGCCCTACTGCCATAGCTGCCGCTCCTTTCCCTGTCTGCACGCCTGTCTGTACTTTCCACTTGCAAATGCGGCCTTTGCCCACATTCTGTACCGGCTATTTTCCTATGCGGTCTCACATCCAAGCTCCACCGGCTTATGCAGAGAAAACGAATAAATTATTTTTTCTTTGACTTTTTTCCCCGTAGCCTTTTGCAGCGCTTCTCCATACAGATCCAACTGTGCTTGATAACGTTTCGTCAACTGTTCTTCTTTTGTAACCGCATCCGTCTTATAATCCAAAATGACCAGCTCGCCGCCTTCTACCCAATATACGTCCACGATCCCCTGGATCAGCACGAGCTCCCCGCTGCCTGCCTCATATACCTGCGATGCCGGGATCCCCATTACAAACGGCTGCTCCTTATACAGCTCTCCGCGCTCCTGTGCCTGCGCCATGCGCGCGGCAAGCGGGCTGTCCAGAAAGCGGCCCAGCATCCTTGGATGCACCAGTTCTTTCATTTCTTCTGTAATCCGCCCTTCCGCCAGCATATGCTCCATCTGCATTCGGATATCTGCCGTCCGGTCGCCGCTGTTTGCACTCCGTACAAAATCCACCTCTTCCATTACCTTATGCACAGCGCTCCCGCGCATCGCCCCGTAATTTTCCTGTTCTGCCTGTGTACGCAAAAATGCCGGAACGAGGCTTTCCCGCTCCTTCGCAAACCATTCCTCCTGTGCCGGCGTATCCTCCTCCAGCACCATCGCCTGGCGGCGCTTTAATTCTGTCACAGAGATTTTGGTCTTTAAATCCGTATCTGATGCATACGGATAGCTCCAGGACAGCTTTGCGTCCAGTTTTTCATACAGCGCTTTGTCAGCCGTTTGATACAGCTTTTTCACCTGCGCCTCATCAAGCCGCAGGACGGCTGCTTCCACGGCTTCCTGCAACGCCAGGTCACCGGCGCGATACAGGCGGATGGCATACAAAAGGGTGTTTCCTGCCGCACACGGATATACCCAGTCCAGATAAGACGCCGCATGGTATCTGGAAAAATAACGCATCGGGCTGCTGTCTGACACGCCTGGCTGCTGCGCTGCCTGGCTGCTGCCCGGATCTTCTTTTACAGCCCCTGTCATAATCAGCTTTTCCTTTGCCCTGGTGAGCGCTACATACAATACCCGCAGCTCTTCCCCCTGATTTTCAATCCCTATTTCATTTTCCAATATTTTCTTGATAAATCCAGATTTACGGATTCTTTTTTCTGTATCGATATAATCCAGCCCAATGCCGTACTCTGGATGCAAGATCATACGGCTACGGATATCCTGTTTATTAAACTGCTTGCCCATGCCGCACACAAATACGACCGGAAACTCCAGCCCCTTGCTCTTATGAATGCTCATGATACGTACAACATCTTCGTTTTCGCTTGTAATATCAGCTTCTCCAAAATCGATCTCGTATTTTTTTAATTTTTCAATGTACCTGACAAAATGAAACAGCCCCTTATAGCTGGTCTTTTCATATGCGACTGCCTTTTCGAGCAGCATATCCAGATTGGCAAGCCGTTTGCTGCCTGCCGGCATAGCCTGGATATATGAGGCATACCCGGTTTCCTCCAACACAATGCGGATCAGCTTGTGGATCGGCGTAAAAGAGGTAAGCCTGCGCAGCCGCCGGTACAGTTCCAGAAAAGAAGCCGCTTTTTCCCGCAGGCTTCCATCCCCGTACTGTGCATACTCCTCCAGCGCCAGAAAATAAAAATGCTCTTTGCTCGCCGCCCGGATGCGCGCCAGCTCTTCCCCGCTCATCCCTACAATCGGAGACGCAAGCACTGCGGCGGCAGGAATGTCCTGTAGCGGATTATCCAGGATAGACAGCATACTTAAAATCGTCTGGATCTCCACCGCGGCAAAATACCCGGACTGCGTCGAGGTATGCGCCGGAATCCCCGCTTCTGTCAGTACTTTCAAAAAAGTATCCGCCCATCCGGTAATGCTGCGCAGCAAAATCACAATGTCCCGGTAACGCACCTTGCGCAGCGTGCCGCTGTCCCGGTCTGTGACAAGCTGGGCCTCCATCAGCTCACGGATGCGCGCTGCCGCCATCCGCGCTTCCATCTCCTGAGCGTTTTTGCATCCAGCCTCAGCAAGCTCCTCCTGGGAAGCCAGCGCCAATAAAAGCTCGCTCTGAAACATGCCGGCTTCTTTGCATTCTGGATACGCAGCGCCCGGATAAAGCGCCGCCTGTTGATCATATTCCACATTTCCCAAATCCCGATGCATAATTTTATAAAAAACCTGGTTGATGCTTTCTATAACTTGCGTACGGCTTCGGAAGTTTTTATGCAGGTCAATCTTCTGCCTGCTGCTTTCCTCACTTGTATAGGTATGGTACTTTTCCATAAACAGCTCCGGCCTCGCCAGGCGGAACCGGTAAATACTCTGCTTGACGTCCCCGACCATAAAGATATTGTACTCGCCCAGCCCTTCGCGCGAAACTGCTTTTAAAATCGTCTCCTGCACGTAGTTGCTGTCCTGGTACTCATCAATCATGATCTCCTCAAACATCTCGCGCAGCTCCCTTGCCGCCGCTGTCGGCTCCTTTGTCTTTTCATCGACCAGGATGTTCAGTGCAAAATGCTCAATATCCGAAAAATCAAGCAGCTTGCGTTCTTCCTTTTTTTCGGCATACGCCTTGGCAAACGACTGTGCCAGCGCCGCCAGCGCCTTCACATCGGGCAGGATTTTTTCGATATCCGACTGCATCTTTTGCAAATCCTGATAAAAATAAGAATCCTGCACCTTAATAAGCGCATCCTTTACTGTATTGCGGATACTTTTCACCTGCTCCTGCTTTTCTTTGCTGCCTTCATATTTGCGGTTGACGCCCAGCTTTTGGAAGGAAAGCTGCAACAGGCATTTGCTGTATGCCTCATAGCTGCTGCAAGAGCACAATCCCTCCAGCCTGGCAAGGTCGTCCTCCACTGCCGCCAGATACATCTGCGGCCCGTCGTGCTCGCTGCACAGCCTGGCTGCGTATTCCATCTGCCGCTTCAAATCTGCCATCAGAAAGCCCAGATACCGCAATAATCCCTGCATCCATGCCTGCCCGTCCAGCTCGCCGGCGTCCCGGTAAGCATCTGGCAGCGAAGAAAGCCATTCCACAGGCCATGGATAGCTCTGCGAAAAATCATAAAGGCGCAGCATAAAATCCACAAGGGCATCGTCGCTCTTTGCCGTCGCATAGCAGTCGGCAAGCCGCAAAAAGCCTTCCTCCTTTTTTTCATAATGCCGCTCCATCACCTCTCTTGCCACGTCCGCCTTTAACAGCTCCAGCTCTCCCGGGTCTGCAATCCGAAACGAAGGCTCCAGCCCAATCGTCTGAAAATAATTGCGCACAACATACAGGCAAAAGCTGTCGATCGTCGTAATCTGCGCATTGTGTACAAGCGTCGCCTGCCGCTGCAGGCGGCTGTCGTCAGGCTGTGCGTCCAGGCGCTTTTCGATCGCCTGGCTGACGCGCTCGCGCATCTCTGCTGCCGCTGCCTTTGTAAACGTCACAATCAGCATCCGGTCAATATCGACCGGATGCTGCCCATCCAAAACCTTTTGCACAATACGCTCCACAAGCACCGCTGTCTTTCCCGACCCTGCCGCCGCAGAAACTAAAAGGTTCCGGTTTCTTAATGCAATGACCTGCTGCTGCTCTTTTGTCCACGTTACTCCCATATCCTTCACCTGTCCCATCATTCTAACTATCTCACAACAATCTCCTAACAATCTCCTAACGACCGCATCCTCTCCAGGATCTCGTCTGCCTGGTCAAATTTTTCCAGCCTGCGGTAGGAAAAGCCGTCAATTTTTTCATCAAACCCGCACACGCTCCGATACGGGCAGTATCCGCATGGCGTCCGGTCAGAAAGCTCGTAAGGGTTCACTGCGATCTCCCCGCGCATCATACGAAGCCCAAGCTCTGCGATTTTGCGGTTTACAAAATCAGAAATCACTGCGAACTGCTCCTGGGAAGCTGCCTTTGAGTTTTTCCGCAGTGTCCCGTCTTTATTTTCCGTGATTGGCAGTATTTTTGAGGTAGACTGCATATGATGGTCCATCGCATGGTAGACTTCCGGGTCGGAGTTGACATATCCGTCCAGCTTTAGCTTCGCAAAGACCTGATCCCTGATTTCTTCTTCTGACAGCTCTTCATCCGTTTCCAACAGCGGGTCGTCGATATGGTAATAAAAAATGCCTGCCGGCTTGACTTCTTTTCCCGGATATTTTGCCCGCACCAGCTCCATTGCGGCGTTCAGATATACGACCAACTGCAGCTGCATTCCATGGTACAGGTTTAACAACTGGAAGCTGGTATTGCCGGATTTATAATCAATGACCCTGACATATACCTCCTGTTCCTTTTGCCATAGATCCATCCGGTCGATCCTGCCCCGCAGCCGCATCTTCTCTTCTTCGCTCAATGTAAAATGAATCGCATCCAGCCTGTCCACATACTGGAACGCCACCTCATAATTTTCCGGTATAAAGCTGCCGCTCCTGATCTGGCGCCCAAGCACGTCCACCGTCCGGTTTAACACCTTTTCCATCCGGCGTACGAGATACAGGTTGCGCTCGCCGTCCGCAAGCGCCGTATTTTTGCACGCCGCGATCGCCTGTTCTATCGCTTCCTTCGCATACTGCCGCTGTTTTTCCGGCGTAATCAAAAACCAGTCGTCTCCTGCCTGCTGCATCCGCCTGGCGAACCGCTCCAGCGCGTCATGCAGGATGCTCCCAAAATCCACCGCTTCAAATTCGTTCATCTGCCGCTTCGCCAACTGTAAGCCGTACTGCAAAAAATGTGCAAACGCACATCCGGCAAAGCGTTCCAGGCGGGTTACAGAATTTTCCAGCACAAGCCCATACAACTGGCGCGCAAGCTCTGTTCCAAGCCCGGAGTCCTGATGTACGAAAAATGCAGCCTGCAAATAGCGCGGCACAAGCTGCGCCCATGGCTCATGCTGCAAATACCATGCATACAGCGCCTTCCATTCCTCGGACTCCTTATGCTCCTTTGCATCGGCAAATCCGCTCAAAAAATACTGCATACTGCTTTTTGGCGTTGCCGCCGCATCCTCCTTTGGCGTCTCGGCAGAAAGCTTTGGAAACATCTTTAATATCGTGCCAATCAGGTACGACCTGCGCCTGGTACTCCCCTCCTGCCCAGACTGGGAATAGGTCAGGTACAGCCTTTTGGAAGGCTTGGTCAGATTTAAATACAGATAAAACTTTTGGATAAACGCGCGCTCCCTGGCAGTCGGCGCCAGCGTCAGGTCAAGACCGGCAAGCTTTTCCCGCTCAAACTGCGAGAGGATTCCGCTGCCAGCCTCATTTTTCGGTATCAAGCCGTCGTTTACCCCGATAAAAAACAACACCTTGATATGCTCCAGCCTTGTCCGCTCGATATCCCCAAACAATACCCGGTCAAAGCCCGGAGGGATAATGCCGACTCTGGAAGCCTCAAAGCCCGCGTCCAGAATCTCGGCAAACTCTTTCCCCGACGCCTGCTCAGATCCTAACAATTCTGCCAGCTTGTCAAACAGCTCTATGATAATTCCGTAGATCTGCTCGTTTTCTTTTGCTTCCGCCAGCATCCCTTCTGCCTCAAACTGTTCCTTCTGCGCTTCGATCTGTTCCTCCACATGCAGGCTGACAAGCAGCCCGTATAAAGCCGTTGTCATCTCCAGCACCGTCGCCCCTTTTTTATGGAACACCTCATGAAACGGGGCAAATTGGCTGACAAACCATTCCCGCGCTTCATTTAATGTTTGAAGCTCCGCCTCTTCCAGCCAGGACACCGGACGCACCCAGCTTTTTTTCCATCTGGAAAAACCGCGGATGCCAAAAGCCAGCAGATAATTTTCCAAAAGATCCATCGTATCAGAATCCATCCCGCTCAGGCCGCTTTTCAAAAACCGCATGACGCTTTCATACGAATAGTCCGCCGTCTCCATCTCCAGCACAGCCCGCACAAGCTCCGTCAGCGGATGGAACAGGATATTTTTTTTCTGGTCAATAAACAGCGGGATCCCGTACAGTTCAAAGATCTCCTCCGCATAATTCGCATACGACGGCACATCCCCCGTAACAACCGCAATATCAATATAACGCAGATGCTCCTGCGACACAAGCCTGCGGATCTCTCCCGCTGCAAACCGCAGTTCATTTTTCGGCTGAAACAGCCCATAGATCTGGATTTCATTCTGCTCCTGTCTGTATTTTGCCGGATTTTTACGAAACAGGTTCTGCTCCAGATGGAAAATTGCCGGCGCATCCGCATACCGCCTGTCCTGCCCATGCCCAAGCAGTACCGGTTCCGCGATTTCCACCTGCTGCTTTTTTGCAATCTCCTGCAGCGACCAGACGGTTTTTTTGCTTAGATAAAACAAGTCCTGGATCTGCGGCTCTCCGTAAAGCGGCTCCCGCACATCCATCGTGACTGCCACAAGCACCTGCTCTGCAAGCACAAGCAGCTCTTTTAAAAACTCATTCTGTACAGGTGTAAATCCTGTAAAGCCATCCAGCACAACCACGCTTTCCCGCAGCATTTGCGATTCCGGTGCCGCCTTTGTCAAAAGGCTGATAATCTCATCCGCAGTCACATATTTCCCTTCCAGAAATTCCTGAAAGCCGCGGTAAAGCGTTACAATGTCATGCAGCTTATACCAAAGCGCATTTTTGCTTTCCAACGTATCCCTTACCTGCTCTAAGTCTTGCAAAGACACATGATACTGCACCAGTTCAGAAAGCAGCGACTTAACCTCGCTGATATAGCCCACCTTGCGGATGCTTCCGCCCAAAAGCTCCAGGTTTTGTTCCTCCTGGGCTGCCACCTTGCGCAGCACCAGATTTTTTCCATTCTCCTCCAATACGACAAAATCCATCATGCCAAGGTCGTCAAACACACGGTAAGCTAACCTCTGGAAGCTTAGCACATCGATATTTAAGATCGCATGAGCCGGGTGCCTGTTTACAAACTCCTTTTGTGTCTGCATCGTAAACTGCTCCGGCACAAGGAACAAAAAGTCCTTCTGCGGATGCTTCTGCGCCTGCTTTAATACATATTCATACAGCCATGTAGACTTTCCGCTGCCGGAATTGCCAAAAATAAATTGCAGTGCCATGTTTTTCCCCTTTATTCATATTGTACGCTTTCATTTTTCTCTATGTGATATCATAACAGATGTGAGATAAAAACACCACTGTCTTTTGTGTGTTTTTATTCTGTAGATAAAAGAAGCTGTCAGAAAATGATAGAAAAATTTCATTTTCTGACAGCTTCTTTAATTAGTAATAAATGCTGAATGACATAGAATATGCAATCTGCCATTTGAATCCTCGATCTTAAGAGTTCTTACCTCACTCTCTCCATCTGGTATCGTGACATTGAATTTGTGGTTCTTATCATCAATTTCGTAAATCAGGTTTTGAAACATCGTCGCGCTTAATACAATATGATAAGGTACGTCTTTTAAATCTTTGCAGGAAACAATAGCCATTTCTGGAAAAATCAGTTTTCCAATACACACACTCTTTAACTTATACAAATTACCAGATGTTTCTCCGCCAAATCCACGAAACGTAATATTTTTTTGCATCATTATTCCGCCAAGGCTTGCCAATACCTTTTCAGATGCTGTCCATACTGGAAATAACGCTCCTGTATCTAATAACGCATTTAAACCATGCCAGTTATTCAAGTAGATGATTGGCCTTTGAAAGCTATCATTTAATCCCATCGTAAACTGAACCACCTCAGCACCCCGCTATTCCTAACTGAAATACATTGTCAGGCGTTGTATAACAACTGAAAATTTCATTATTGATCTGCATCATAAGCAATTCTTCCTTCGATTTATCTGTATATCTTACAACAGCCGAATCTATGTTAGAATCATTTCTCCAACGGATATCTACCAGTCCCACCCACTGATCTGGATATTTTTCTTGTATCTGTTTCCACGTTAATCTTTCAGACATACAAAACCTCCCAACGATTTTACTTAAATCAAGAATTCCCATTCTTATCTTCAAAGTTGCTCAGCTTCATCGCCTGATCCGCTGCGATGCACGCATCTATAATCTCCTGAATATCCCCGTTCAAAATCTTATCCAGCTTATACAGCGTCAGGTTAATCCGATGGTCTGTCACCCGTCCCTGCGGGAAGTTATAGGTGCGGATCTTTTCCGAACGGTCGCCTGTCCCGATCTGGCTGCGGCGCGCTTCGGACTCTGCATCCTGTTTCTTTTGCAGCTCTAAGTCGTACAGCTTGGCACGCAGCAGTGCAAATGCCTTTTCCTTGTTCTGCAGCTGCGATTTTTCTGTCTGGCTGTAGATCACAATGCCCGTCGGATAGTGCGTCAGGCGTACTGCGGAGTCTGTCGTATTGACGCACTGCCCGCCGTTTCCAGACGCCCGCATGACATCGATACGGATATCCTTTTCGTCAATCTGGACATCCACCTCCTCTGCTTCCGGCATCACAGCGACCGTAATCGTAGACGTATGGATGCGCCCCTGAGACTCTGTCTCCGGCACACGCTGGACACGATGGACGCCGGATTCAAATTTCAGCCTGGAATAAGCGCCCTGGCCGGACACCATAAAGTTTACGGATTTCATGCCTCCAATCCCAATCTCTTCGATTTCCAGCGTTTCGATCTTCCAGTGGCAGCTTTCTGCATAATGTACGTACATCCGGTAGACTTCCGCTGCAAATAAAGCTGCTTCATCGCCGCCGGCGCCGGCGCGGATTTCCACAACTACGTTTTTCTCATCGTTCGGGTCTTTTGGAAGCAGCAGGATTTTCAGCTCGTTTTCCAGCTTCGCAACTGCCTCTTTGGATTCGTTCAGCTCTTCCTTTGCAAGCTCACGCAGCTCGTCATCCGATTCTTCCTCCAGCATCAGGAGACTGTCCTCAATGCCCTGCTTCGCCTTTTTATACGCCCCATATGCCTCCACTATCGGCGCTAAATTGCTCTGCTCCTTCATCAGGTTCCGAAAGCGCCTTGTATCATTTGCCACATCCGGCTCACTGAGCTGGTTCATGACCTCTTCATACCTTAGCAGCAAGTCCTCTAATCGATCAAACATATCTTTCCTCCAACTTTCACAACTATCTTAAATCCGCCCCTTCACAACCCGCTCATGGTGTGCAAGGTCTTTAATGACCGCTACCTCCCGGTATCCAGCCGCACACATCATATTGGTCACCGCCGGCCCCTGGTCATACCCAATCTCCATATACAGGTATCCGTCCTTATTCAGGTAATCTTTGCTCTGTGCAACGATCTGGCGGTAAAAATCCAGCCCGTCCGCACCGCCGTCGAGTGCGCCAACCGGCTCAAAATCGCGCACCTCCGGCATCAGGTTCAGGATATCTGCCTGTGCGATATAAGGGGGATTGGATACGATCAGGTCAAACCTGCCGCTTATATTTTCATACAGGCTGCTGCGTACCCAGTCAATTTCTACTTCATGCAGCTTCCCGTTTTCCTTTGCTACGAGCAGTGCCTGCTTGGAAATATCACTGCCGGTGGCAGACATCCCAGGGGCATTTTTCATCAGGCTGATAATAATACACCCAGACCCGGTGCCGACGTCTAAGACGCGCATCCCCGGCTGGCAGATTTTTAGCGCCTCTTCTACAAGCGTCTCCGTATCCTGCCTTGGGATCAGCACATTCGAATTCACTTTAAAATTCAGCCCCATAAATTCCTGCTCGCCGGTAATATATTGCAGCGGAATCCGTTCCGCCCGCTTGCGTATTGCAATCTCATACTCAGACTGCTGCTCCAACGTCATAGCTTCTTCCATATGAGAATAATAAAATGTCAGATTGATCTTACACACTGTCTCCAGCAAAAGCCATGCATCCAGCTTTGCCTCCGCGACACCTGCCTGTTCTAACACTGTGCTTCCCCAATCCGTCGCTTCGCGATATATCATGCCATCCCTCCATCCTTGACCGTGGCAGTTACGTTTTTTTATTTTCTTCTATATATGCTTTCCAATCAAAGACTGCTTCCACTGACGCGATCCCGACCTCAATCATCGCATCGTCCGGCTCCTTTGTCGTCATCCTTTGCAGCGCCATGCCCGGCATACTGACCGCATTCACCAGTATGTGATCACTCCTGCCGGCAATACGGATCACCTCATAAGCACATCCGGCAATCAAAGGAACAAACAGCAGCCGGATTGTGATCCGCGCAATGCCGGAATCTGTGCGGATAAAGAAAAAGAAAACCATACTGATACAGACTACAAGAAATAAAAAACTGGTTCCGCAGCGTTTATGCAGCCTGGAACTTTTTCTTACATTTTCCACATTCAGCTCCATGCCGTGCTCGATACAGTTGATGCATTTATGCTCCGCGCCGTGGTACATAAATACCCGCTGAATGTCCGAAAGCCTGGAGATCAGCAGAATATATACAAAAAAGACCGCCATGCGCACAACACCCTCCAAAAGGGCAAGCACAGCCTGTGACAAGATCCATCTGCGAAACAGGCTGCAAATAAAATATGGAACCAGCATAAAGATCACGACCGCCGCTACGACAGAACATGCCATTGTGACGCCCATTGCCACAGATTCCTGCTTATGCTGATCGGCAGCCTGCGTTTCATTTTCTTTCCCGGCGCCGCCTTCCTCCTCTTCGTAAAAGGAAGCCGAATATGCCAATGTCTGCATCCCAAGCATAAGCGACTCTATAAAATTCACAACCCCGCGTACAAACGGCAATTTGCGGATGCCCATGCCGGACAGGATCCCTTTATATTCTTTTTTATCTACAATAATCTCTCCGTCAGGCTTGCGTACAGCAACCGCATACTGCGTCCCGTTTTTCATCATAACGCCTTCCATCACAGCCTGTCCGCCAATCCCAGAATATCTCATCCGCCGCTCCTTAGTCCAAATCAATCGTAAAAAAGGTTGAGATTTCACAACCTCAACCTTGCCTGCCTCATTTTATGTTCTATTTCATGCCATATTTCTTATTGAACTGCTCGATACGTCCACGAGCCTGGCTAGCCTTCTGCTGGCCTGTGTAGAATGGATGGCACTTGGAACAAATTTCAACGTGAAGCTCTTTTTTTGTCGAACCTGTCACAAACGTGTTGCCACAGTTGCATGTAACGGTTGCCTGGTAGTATTCTGGCTGAATATCTGTTTTCATTATTTTCACCTCGCATGTATCATAATCAGTAAATCTCGCTCAAAAAATTAACAGCGATATTATAGTAGCATATTCATATTCCATATGCAAGAGGTTTTTTTATATTCCTGTAAGATTTCCAAAAATTTTTAAAATCCTCTTTTCTTATACCCTGCGTTTTTTCACAAGCTGGATAAAATCACGGTTGTTGCTCGTATGCGAGAACATATTTAAAATATTTTCCACCGCCTCGTCTGTCTTCATGCCATTGATTCCCTTGCGCATGATATCTACTGCTTCCCGCTCCTCCCGGTCAAGCAGCAGGTCTTCCCGCCTTGTGCCGGATTTTACAATATCGATCGCCGGGAATACCCTCTTTTCCGATAATTTGCGGTCGAGTACCAGCTCCATATTTCCGGTTCCTTTAAATTCTTCATAAATCACGTCATCCATCTTGCTCCCGGTATCTACAAGCGCTGATGCAAGCACAGTCAGGCTTCCGCCCTCCCGCATATTTCTCGCCGCGCCAAAGAAACGCTTCGGCATATGCAGCGCCGCCGGGTCAAGGCCGCCGGAAAGCGTACGCCCGCTTGGCGGGACAGTCAGGTTATACGCCCTTGCCAGGCGCGTAATGCTGTCTAATAAAATCAGGACATCCTGCTTATGCTCGACAAGGCGCTTTGCGCGCTCGATCACCATTTCCGATACCCGTTTGTGGTGCTCCGGCAGCTCGTCAAACGTAGAATAAATAACCTCTACATTTTCCCCTTCGATCGCTTCTTTAATATCCGTCACTTCCTCCGGGCGCTCATCGATCAGCAAAATAATCAGATGGATCTCCGGGTTGTTCACCTTGACTGCCTGCGCGATCTGCTTTAACAGCGTTGTCTTACCCGCTTTCGGCGGAGATACGATCATCCCGCGCTGCCCTTTGCCGATCGGTGACACCAGGTCTACGATACGCATGGAAGTTGTTGTACGGTTCGTTTCCAGCCTGAGCCTCGCATTTGGAAAGATCGGCGTCAGGTCCTCAAAGTTCCTGCGCTGTGCAACGACAGACGGATGGTAGCCGTTAATCGTCGTTATATACAATAATGCGCTGAATTTTTCCCCCTGTGTCTTAATCCTTGTATTGCCGCGGACAATATCCCCTGTTTTCAGCCCAAAACGGCGGATCTGGGACGGCGATACATAGACATCATGCTCCCCCGGCAGATAATTTTCACAGCGGATAAAGCCATACCCATCCGGCATTACCTCTAAAATGCCGTCGGCTGTCACACCACTGTCCAGTTCCGAATTGATCTCTTCCTTATTATCATTTTCCTGCCTGCGCGGCCGGTTTTCTATCCGTTCCTGCCTGTCCGTACGGTTTTCGCTGCGGCTGTCATTCCGGCTTTCCATACGGTTTTCACTGCGGGTGTCATTAAGTCAATCTATGAGGGTTTCGACGAAGATGAAATTGACGCTCTCGAGGGTCTCTTAATTAGTGAT
>CAMWXD010000012.1 GCA_947178105.1 uncultured Eubacterium sp.
TTCATAAAGTATTCAATAATAGGCAAGGAGGCAGTGAATGGCAGCCCAAAATTCAAATAATAACGAAAATCATACAGGTTTTAATATAAATGCAATCAAAAATATTTGTTCCAAATATAAAAAATATATTGCGACAGGAGCGATGCTTATTTTACTGGCAGTCGTAATTTCGACGTCCAGCAAAGCATCGAAAAACCAGGATCCAAAGGATCCGGGTACACAGCAGGAAGCTACGAATACAGACGGGGAAAACCAGGACAGCCAAAATACAATGGAAGTCAACGCGTATCCGCAGATCAATGGGTTGTTTGAAGATTATTATAAATACTATGCAGCCGGGGATACAGAGTCGATTGAAAAGATCGCATTCCCGATTTCGGATACAGAAAAAAGCTATATCAAATGTTTCAGCAAATGCATGGACAGTTATGAGCAGATCGACTGCTATACCAAAAAAGGAATTGCAGAAGGCGAGTATGTTGTAACCGTCTATACCGAGATGAAATTTAAAGATGTGGAAACTGGGGCGCCGAACCTGGACAGTTTTTATGTGCGCAGGGATAAAAATGGGAATTCTTACATAGACAATGCTTACAGTTCCTTTAATGAGACGAATAAGGAAAATGAGAGAGAGGATGAGATCATTACGCTTATTTCCGAGTTCAGCCAGGATGAGGATGTCATTAAGCTGTCCAAAGATGTAGAGGGCAAATATGATGAGGCGCTCGAAAAGGATGAAGACTTGAAAAATATGGTTTTTACTACCGTACCGGACGTGCTCTCAGAATGGGTGGCAACGTTCAGCTCGACGTCTGTTGATGATGAAAATGCCGGCGGAAATGAAAAGGATCAAAAGGATCAAAAGGACGAAAAAGACAAGCAGGATACGCAAGATCCTGAGGAAAAAGATCCTGATGAAAAAGAGACTGGCCAAAAAGACGATGAAACAGGCTCCAACGAGACGAATGAGAACGATCCGTCCGGCGAAGCGGACGCCAAAGAGCCGTCCGATGAAGAGGTTAAGACACGTACGGCATATGCAAAGACAAAAGTAAATATGCGTGAAAAACGCAGTACAAGCAGTGAGATACTCCAGACATTAAATGCAGGTACAAAAGTTACGATTTACGGAACGAGCCAGGACGGCTGGTTTAAAGTAAAATGCAAAGGAAAGACCGGATATATCGCGAAAGAGTATATTGTATCGGATCCGTCAAAGGTAGAGGTACAAAAGCGTACGGCATATGCAAAGACAAAAGTGAATATGCGTAAGCAGCGCAGTACGGACAGCGATGTCGTACAGACGCTGAATGCCGGTACCAAGGTTATGATCTATGGAACAAGCAAGGATGGCTGGTTCAGAGTCAGGAGCAAGGGCAAGTTCGGATATGTGAAGAAGGAATATATTGTCTCCAGCAAGTCGAAAGTAGAAAAGGACACGACAACTTCTCAGGGACAGTCCTCGCCGAATTATCTCAATGAGGGCGACAGGATCACGCTGACGCAGTCTGTCAATATACGTACCTCTATGAGTGAAACGGCTGACCGGGTAGGGCTTGCTTATCAGGGCGACGTGGTCACTGTGATAATGAGTTATGCTGAAGGCTGGTCGAAAGTTTCCTGGAACGGGCAGACAGGCTATGCCAAGACCGAGTTCTTAAGATAAAAGGAACGATACAAACAAGCAGAAAAAGAGAAAACAGAAATAAAATAGTAAAAAGCGGTTGCTGTATCCGGCGATACGGTATCCGCTTTTTCTACACGGGAATCAAATCCAAATCATGGAAAAATAAGGATGGATGGCGGCAGAGGATGGAAGAAAAAAAGGTAAGGATTAATAAATATTTGAGTGCGGCAGGCGTCTGCTCCAGGAGGGAGGCAGACCGCCAGATTGAAGCGGGCAATGTGCGCATCGGCGAGAACATTGCATGTATCGGAGACATGGTAGAGCCAGGCGCGTTGGTTTATTTTCAGGGCCAGCCTGTACAGCCGGAGGATGAGCGGATTTTGCTTGTTGTCAATAAGCCGAAAGGAATTGTATGTACGGCGGAGAAACGGGAAAAAAATAATATCGTAGATTTTTTAAATTATCCAAAGCGAGTCTATCCGATCGGCAGGCTGGACAAGCAGTCTGAGGGGCTGCTTTTGATGACAAACGAAGGCGGGTTTGTGAATAAGATAATGCGTTCCGGCAACTTTCATGAGAAGGAATACCTCGTTACGGTCAATAAGCCTGTGACAGACTGGTTTTTGCGCGCATTGGCAGGAGGCGTGCCGATCCTGGGTACAATGACGAGAAAATGCAGGGTGGAGCGTACCGGCAAAAAAAGCTTTCGAATGGTACTGACGCAGGGGCTGAACCGACAGATTCGCAGAATGTGTGAATATTTTGATTATCGTGTGGTAAGCCTAAAAAGAGTAAGGATTATGAATATCCATCTTGGGGATCTTCCGGTTGGAACATACCGGATGGCAACGGCGCAGGAGCTGGAACGCCTGGAGCAGTTACTGGAAGGCTCCTCGGATGAAACAGTACGGTTTGAAGGCAGTGCGGGAAAGTATGGAGGCGCTGCTGATGTAAGATGGCAGCAATGGGAGGAAGAACAATGAATCCGATTGACAGGTATCAGGAACTGACAGAAACGATCAAAGGACATATGGAGCGTTATTATGACCAGGATGCCCCGACGATCACCGACCAGGAATACGATGCGCTGATGCAGGAGCTGAAAGCGATGGAAAAGGAGCATCCAGAGTTT
Source organism: uncultured Eubacterium sp. (assembly GCA_947178105.1). Classification (GTDB taxonomy): domain Bacteria; phylum Bacillota; class Clostridia; order Lachnospirales; family Lachnospiraceae; genus Eubacterium_J. Next base: position 2,760 of record CAMWXD010000012.1, read on the forward strand.
GTCACGCCGGATTCTCCTACACAGAAGGTAGGCGGCAGCGCGAAACGGGAGGCAGGCGTACTGGTACGCCACAATGTGCCGATGCTGAGCCTTTCTGATGTATTTTCCAGGGAAGAGGTGTTTGCGTTTGTAGAAGATATGCGGGAACAGTTGACTGACCCGGAATTTGTCGTGGAATATAAAATCGACGGGCTGTCTATGGTGCTGCGTTATGAGGACGGAGTGCTAAAGCTTGCGGAGACAAGGGGAGACGGCATTAATTTCGGAGAAGATGTTACGGCAAATGCGAAGGTCATCCGCGACGTGAAAAAGAAGTTAAAACAGCCGTTCCCGTATCTGGAGCTTCGCGGAGAAGTATATATGACGAACGAGGATTTTACAAAAGTCAATGAACGCCAGGAGATGGCGGGAAAGCGTATGTTTGCCAATCCAAGGAATTGTGCGGCGGGCACGCTGCGCCAATTAGATACGGCAGTCACGAAAGAACGCGGGCTGTCCATGTTTGTGTTTAATATCCAGCAGGTGCGCGGCGGGGCTTTTGAGACGCATACACAGGGTTATGAATATTTGAAAAAGCAGGGTGTGCGCGTAATCGAGGATTATCGGGTCTGCCATACGGCGGAGGAGGTCTGGGACGCAATCTGCATCATTGGTGAAAACCGCGGAAACCTGCCTTACGATATCGATGGGGCGGTAGTCAAGCTCAACCGCATTGCAGACAGAGAAAGGCTGGGCGCGACGTCCAAGGTGCCAAAATGGGCGGTCGCTTATAAATATCCGCCAGAGGAAAAAGAAGCGAAAATACTGGATATCGAAGTATCGGTCGGCAGGACGGGCAGGATTACGCCGACAGCAGTGTTTGAGCCTGTGCGCCTGTGCGGTACTAGCGTTTCGAGGGCGACGCTCCACAACCAGGATTTTATTGACCAGTTGGATGTCGGGATCGGAGATTATGTAAAGGTCTATAAATCCGGTGAGATCATTCCAAAGATCCGGGAAGTCGTAAAGGAGCGCAGAGCCGCCGGCGTGAAGCGGTTTCAGCTTCCAGATACCTGCCCGGTGTGCGGGACGAAAACAGTCCGGGAAAAGGATACGGCGGATATGAAATGCCCGTCGCCAAACTGTCCGTCACAGGTAGAACGCAGGATTATAAATTTTGTCAGCAGAGATGCTATGGATATCAAAGGCTTTGGCACAGTTTATATCGAGGAGCTGGTGCGGCGCGGCTTTCTGAAAAATATAGCGGATATTTTCACGCTCAGGGAGCATCGCGAGCAGTTGATTGAAGAAGGCATTATCGGGAAAGAAAAAAATACGGATAAGCTGCTGGACGCGATTGAAGGGGCAAAGCAAAGGGACGCATACCAGCTTTTGACGGGCTTTGGGATCCCAAACGTTGGAAAAGCTGCGGCAAAAGCGGTTATGAAGCAGTTTGGCACGATCGAAAAGCTGGCTGCCGCTGATATGGAACAGTTGGTCGAGGTGCCGGATATCGGAGAAGTCAGTGCGGGATGCATCCGCAGCTTTTTTACAGATGCAGACAATCAGCATATGATCCGGCGGCTTATGGATGCAGGCGTAAATATGGCGCGCATTGCGCAGGAAGGCGAAAGCGAGCGTTTTTCTGGAATGACATTTGTAATTACCGGGACGCTGCCTGAAATGGACAGGAAACAGGCAGCGGAGCTGATTGAAAAAAATGGCGGGAAAGTATCCGGTTCCGTTTCCAAAAAGACAACTTGCCTGTTAGCCGGAGAAAATGCAGGGAGCAAGCTGAAAAAGGCTCAGGATCTGGGCGTGCGGGTTATCAGCGAAGAGGAATTGCGGCAAATGCTGAAAGCGTAAAGGCTGCACGTTGGAAATGCGAAAAGCGCAGTTATGCAGTGTCAGCGCTACAGCAGGCTTTTGTGCTGGTTCCAGTAGGCACTGCGTTTTGTGTATTGCTCATTCAGCCAGTCTGCGATTTTGGCAAGGCTTTCTTCTGTAAACGGGAAGGTTACAGACTGTTTCAGGCTGTCAGCCGTTTTTGCAAAGCAGTACGGGCCGGGGAAAATCCATACCTGAAAGACGTCCGTTTCATTTTCCTGTGTTTTTTCAATATAAAACCGCATCCCTTCCAGGCTGCCGGTATAAGGTGATTTTTTATAAAATGGGATATGGAACAGGTCAGAGCTTTTGATCATAACAATACCTCCGTACGATCAGTGGAATGCTGCATTTTTTTACAGTGTATCTTCTATTGGATTATAGTGTATCTGTACAAATTGTGCAAGGATATTGTTGATATTGTTTATACAAGGTTACTTTTCACACCCAGACCTTTGCACTCCGCTGCAAAGGTCGTGAGAACGTGTAAATTCAGCCTAGAAGGCATCCAGTCCTTCGCCAAAGGCGAATTTTCAATGGACTGGATGCCGTTACTTTTCACAGCACAGCCGTTTTTTGGCTGGGGTGTGAAAAGTAACTATACAAGGACTTTGTTGTCTAAAATTTACACAGATGGTTGTGATTTTCCCGCAATTCTGATAAAATGAATAGCAAGTGAATAGAACAAACCATCTGATTTTATTAGGAGGGATTCAAATGGCAGAAGATAGAAAGGTATACAGCATCAAGGAAGACAATCTCGGCGAGGTCAATATCGCGGATGAAGTAGTCACGATCATAGCCGGACTGGCGGCGACGGAAGTAGAAGGTGTCAGCTCCATGGCAGGCAATATTACAAATGAGCTTGTCAGCAAGCTTGGCAGGAAAAACCTGGCGAAGGGCGTGAAGGTCGAGGTGCTTGATAATTGTGTGACGGTAGACATAGCGCTGAATATCGCATATGGATATGCAATTCCAAAGATCTCGGCAAAGGTGCAGGAAAAGGTTAAGACAGCCATTGAGTCGATGACCGGGCTGGAAGTAAATGCCGTGAATGTACGGATTGCCAGTGTTGATATGGCAGGCAGCAGATAAGGGCAAGGCAGGCTGTTTTTGGAGTGTCGTGCAGGCACTCCTTTTTATCATATGCAGGCATCTTCTGGATGGGGCATTAGTGCGCATGGAAAGGATAGTATGAACAGGAGAGAAATCAGAGAACAGATTTTTAAAATGTTGTTTCAGACAGAGTTTTATGAGAAAGAAGAAATAGAAGAGCAGATGCAGATCTCTATGGAAGAGCTTTCAGAAAAAAATGAGGAGAAACGCGCCTATATTGAAAAGAAGGTACAGGAGATCTATGCGCATCGGGATGAGATTGATGCGGTGATTAATGAAAAGGCAACCGGCTGGAAGACGAACCGTATGGCAAAGGTTGACCTGGCGCTTATTCGGCTTGCCGTTTATGAAATCAAATATGAAGCAGACATACCAACAGGCGTGGCGATCAACGAAGCAGTAGAGCTGGCAAAGGCATACAGCAGCGACGGCGCCCCGTCCTTTGTAAATGGAGTATTGGCAAAACTTGTATGAAAAAGCATGTATACAGCGTAGGACAGGTAAATACGTATATCAAAAATATGTTTGCACAGGATTTTCTGCTGGGCAGGATTTGTGTAAAGGGAGAAGTTTCCAACTGTAAATACCACAGCTCCGGCCATATTTATTTTTCCTTAAAAGACAGCAGCGGTACTATCGCAGCAGTGATGTTTGCAGGAAGCAGGAAGCAGGGATTGAAGTTTCGGATGCAGGATGGAGACCATGTCGCAGTGGATGGCTCGGTAGAGGTGTACGAGCGGGACGGGCGTTACCAGCTCTATGCCAGGGAAATCACGCTGGATGGCGCGGGTGCATTGTTTCTGCGGTTTGAAGCGCTGAAAAAGGAGCTTGCAGAGATGGGGATGTTTGCGCCGGAGTATAAGCGGCCGATCCCAAGGTATATCCGCCGGCTCGGCATTGTTACGGCGCCTACCGGGGCAGCCGTCCAGGATATCCGCAATATCAGCCGCAGGCGCAATCCTTATGTGCAGCTTATTTTGTATCCGGCGCAGGTGCAGGGGGACGGTGCAGTGGAGAGCATCGTCAATGGAATCCGTGCACTGGAGCAGATTGGCGTCGATACGATGATAGTGGGGCGTGGCGGCGGCTCGATTGAGGATCTTTGGGCGTTTAATGAAGAGGAGGTAGCGCGCGCGATTTTTGAATGCCGTATCCCGGTCATATCGGCGGTAGGCCATGAAACGGATACGACAATCGCTGATTATGTCGCTGACCTGCGTGCGCCGACGCCTTCGGCAGCAGCGGAGCTTGCGGTATATGATTATGGACAGTACTGTGAAACGGTGCGTTTGATGGGGGCGACCCTGCATATGCGGATGCGCGAGCATATCCGCATGGAACGCCAGCGCCAGGAGCAGCTTAAAATAAGGCTTGGCTATTTAAGCCCGCAGGCGGTGCTCCACAGCAAAAAGCAGTATCTCGCCGACCTGGAGGAAAAGCTGGCGCAGCGTATGGGGCTTCGGATGCAGGAGAGCCGGCACAAAATCCAGCTTTACGCAGGGCGTTTGGAAGCAGGATCTCCGTTGAAAAAGCTAAGCCAGGGATTTGCCTTTGTAACGGGCGCAAACGGGACGCCTGTAACAAGCATCTTACAGGTGCAGCAGACGGATCTGATCGACGTGCGCACACTGGACGGAACGATCCATGCCAGGGTGCTTGGCACAGAGCCGTTTCCGAAATAGCAGAACCGCCGATAAGAAAAGACAGTGCCTTACGCAAGGCAGGAGGAGTGAAATATGGATTCGAAAAAGGCGCAGCCGGATTTAGAAAATCAGCCGGATTTGTTAGAGCAGGGCATGCCGCTGGAGGAACTATTTGTCCAGGTGGAGCAGTGCATCGCACAGCTTGAGAACCCGCAGATTTCATTGGAGGACGCGTTCCGCCATTATGAGGAAGGGATCAAAAAGCTCAGGGCATGTAATGAAAAAGTAGACCAGATTGAGAAAAAAATGATGTTTGTGAACAGCCAGGGAGAACTGGAAGATTTTGATTGAACTGTTACGGACATGCAGATAAAAGGATAAAAACATGGACAGTATGGAGTTAAAAAAAGAGATAGAAAAACGGACGGTAAGGCTGGAGGAGGTGCTGCAAAGGTACCTGCCAAAAGAAGAAGGGCGCCAGAAGGTGATTATGGAAGCGATGAATTACAGCCTGCTTTCTGGCGGAAAGCGCCTGCGTCCGATGCTGATGCTGGAAACGTACCAGATGTTCGGCGGGACGGGCGCGGTTGTTGAGCCGTTTTTGGCTGCAATCGAGATGATCCATACGTATTCCCTGATCCATGATGACCTGCCGGCAATGGATGATGATGAGTACCGGCGCGGCAGAAAGACGACGCATATTGTGTATGGGGAAGCGATGGGGATTCTTGCGGGGGACGCATTGCTGAATTTTGCGTTTGAGACGGCTGCAAAGGCGTTTGATTTTGGCGATGAGCCGCAGCGGATTGCAAAGGCAATGCAGATACTCGCAAAAAAAGCCGGGATTTACGGGATGCTTGGCGGCCAGGTGGTAGACGTAAAGAATGAGGGAAACCAGCAGATGGGCGGGGAGGAGCTTTCTTTTATCTACCGTTTAAAGACAGCGGCTTTGATCGAGTCCGCAATGACAATCGGCGCTGTTTTGGCGGGCGCCAAAGATACGGAGGTTTGCCTGCTGGAGCAGGCAGCGGAAAAAATCGGCGTAGCGTTCCAGATCCAGGATGATATTTTGGATGTGACAAGCACGCTGGAGGAACTGGGCAAGCCGGTAGGCTCTGATGCAAAGAACCAGAAATGTACGTATGTCTCGATGTACGGTATGGAAGCGGCAAAAAGGCAGGTAGAAAAGCTGACGCAGGAGGCGGCGTCATGTATGGAAGCGCTGCCGGTTCAAAATGAATTTCTGGACTGCCTTTTGCTGTATCTAGCCAAACGGCGCAGTTAGGAAGAAGCTATGGTACTTGATAAAATTAATCAGACAAATGACATTAAAAAACTGGACAAAGAGGAGATCCGGCAGCTTTCAGGAGAGATCCGGCAGTTTTTGATCGAGAGCCTGTCTGAAACCGGCGGGCATCTGGCGTCCAACCTGGGGGTAGTAGAGCTGACAATAGCGCTCCATCTGACGTTTGATCTGCCGGAGGATAAGATTATATGGGATGTGGGGCATCAGTCTTATACGCATAAAATCCTGACCGGGCGCAAGGAAGGATTTGCCACACTGCGCCAGTACGGCGGCATGAGCGGGTTTCCGAAAACGTCGGAAAGCGACTGCGACTGTTTTAATACAGGACACAGCTCGACTTCGGTTTCGGCAGGGCTTGGCATCGCGGCGGCAAGGGATTTAAAAGGGGAAAACAATAAGGTCATTTCCGTAATCGGAGACGGCGCGCTGACTGGCGGCATGGCTTTTGAAGCGTTAAACAATGCGTCCAAGCTGGATTCGAATTTTATCATTGTATTGAACGACAATGACATGTCTATTTCGCCGAATGTCGGAGGGCTGTCACAGTATCTTGGCGGCATCCGTACAGCAGCCGCATACCAGGATTTAAAAAGCGGCGTGATGGAATCGCTGCAAAAAATCCCAGTATATGGGGAGCGTATCGTGCAAAGAATCCGCAGGACGAAAAGCGGCATCAAGCAGCTTTTGATTCCCGGAATGCTGTTTGAAGATATGGGGATCTTATACCTTGGGCCAGTGGACGGCCATGATATCGAGAAAATGACAGCGATGTTCCAAAAGGCGTCCCGTGTCAGCGCGCCTGTGCTCGTACATGTCCTGACTGAAAAAGGCAGGGGCTATGAGCCGGCTGTCCGCCATCCGGCCCGCTTTCATGGGACAGAGCCGTTTGAAATCGAGACGGGGCTTGCAAAGAAGAAAAAAAGGAAGGCGGCCTATACCGATATCTTTTCTACGGTTATGCGCAAGCTGGGAGACCGCGACGAAAAGGTGGTGGCTGTTACGGCAGCGATGGAAACGGGGACTGGCTTAAAACGGTTTCATAATATGTTCCCAAAGCGGTTTTTCGATGTAGGCATTGCGGAGGAACATGCCGTCACCTTTGCGGCAGGGCTTGCGGCTGGAGGGCTGAAACCGGTTTTTGCAGTGTATTCGTCCTTTTTGCAGCGTGCTTATGACCAGATCCTGCATGATGTGTGCTTACAGGACCTTCCGGTCGTTTTTGCAGTCGACCGCGCCGGGATTGTCGGCAGCGACGGGGAGACGCACCAGGGGCTTTTTGATATTTCCTACCTGATGACAATTCCAAATATGACGCTGATGGCGCCGAAGAACAAATGGGAATTTTCGGATATGATCAAGTTTGCACTGGCTTACGGGCATCCCGCCGCGATCCGCTATCCGCGCGGAGAGGCGTTTGACGGGCTGATGCAGTACCGTGCCCCGATCGAATGCGCAAAAAGCGAGGTGCTGTTTGAAACAGGCAGTATTGCGCTGCTTGCTTATGGGAGCATGGTGAAAACGGCACTGGAAGTGCGTGAACGCCTGGAACAGGCAGGCATAGGCTGTGCAATCGTAAATCTGCGGTTTGCAAAGCCATTGGATACGCAGATGCTTGCGCATGTGTCAACAGCTTACCGGCTTGCGGTCACGATGGAGGAAAACGTAAAGACAGGCGGGCTGGGGGAAGCCATAGCAGCTTATTTTCGTACGGCTGGCTCGGATATCGGCGTCATTCAGGTTGCAGTCGATGATACGTTTCTTCCTCATGGAAATGTGGACGTGCTCAAACGCCAGGCTAGGCTGGATGCGGAAAGCATTGCGCAAAAAATTGACAGATGGCTGCAAAAGCAACAGCCGGATATGATGGTGGGAGAATGAAAGAAAGATTGGATCTACTGCTCGTAAAGCGCGCGTTAGCTCCTTCCAGGGAAAAAGCGAAGGCAATGATTATGGCAGGCAGCGTTTACGTCAACGGGCAGAAAGAGGAGAAAGCCGGCTCCATGTTTGCGGAGCAGGCACAGATTGAAGTACGCGGGAAGACGCTGAAATATGTCAGCCGGGGCGGGTTAAAGCTGGAAAAAGCAATCGAGCAGTTTGGGATTAGCCTGGAGCAGAAAATTTGTATGGATATCGGCGCGTCGACAGGCGGCTTTACAGACTGTATGCTGCAAAACGGCGCGAAAAAGGTCTATGCGGTAGATGTCGGATACGGACAGTTTGCGTGGAAGCTGCGCCAGGATGCGCGTGTCGTCTGTATGGAAAAGACAAATATCCGCTATGTCACGCCTGCGGATCTTGCGGATGTGTTGGATTTTGCGTCCGTGGATGTTTCGTTTATTTCGCTGACAAAAGTACTAGGCGCGGCAAAAGAGCTGTTAAAGGAAAACGGGGAGATGGTCTGCCTGATTAAGCCGCAGTTTGAAGCCGGTCGGGATAAGGTCGGCAAAAAGGGCGTGGTGCGCGATCCAAACGTACATCTTGAGGTCATTGAAAAGGTGTCGGCATTTGCACAGGAACTCGGCTTTCGTATTGTGCACCTGGAATTTTCACCGATCAAAGGGCCGGAGGGGAATATCGAATATCTGATACATCTGCAAAAAGAAACAGCTACGGTGTACGCAGGAGTACAGGAGGAAGCAGCAGACAGCAGGACGGTAGTAGAAGCTGCACATGCTGCGTTGGATACATGAAAAAATTTGTTTTGATAGTGAATGCATTCAAAGACCGGAATCTGGAGGAGGCGCGCAGCCTGTGCAGCTATATCCAGACAAGGGGCGCAAGCTGCCAGTACCTGGTCAGTGTGGATGAGCAGGAAGGAATCCGCAGGGTGCGCGCAGAAGATATCCCGCAGGGCACCGAATGTATCCTTGTGCTCGGCGGCGACGGTACGTTAATCCGTGCGGCGAGGGATACGGTAAAATGCGGGGTGCCGTTAATCGGCGTCAATATGGGCACGCTTGGCTATTTGTGCGAGCTGGAGACAGAAAGCGTATATGAGGCGCTGGACCTCTTGCTGCATGATGAATATATGCTGGAGGAGCGTATGATGATCTGCGGCTGGAAGGATGAGACATTTGTGTCCCGTGCCTTAAATGATATCGTTATCCACAGGACAGGCTCTCTTGCGCTGGTCAGGCTGACGGTGTATGTCAATGGGCAGTATTTGAATACGTTTCAGGGCGACGGCATGATTATATCCACGCCTACCGGCTCTACCGGCTACAATATGTCCGCAGGAGGGCCGATTGTAGACCCAAAAGCGCAGCTTCTGCTGCTGACGCCGATCAACTCCCATACGCTGACACAGAGGAGCATTGTGATCGACCCGCACGACGAGGTTGTTGTGGAAGTGGAAGGCAGGCATACAAAGCGGGACGAGGCTGTACAGGTAAGCTTTGACGGCGACCACGGCTGCTGTCTGCGTACCGGAGAATGCATACGCATACAAAAGGCACAGGAATGTGCAAAAATATTGAAAATCAGCAGGATCAGTTTTTTGGAAATTTTACGAAAAAAAATGCAGATGATACGCTGAGCCGCATCAGGACGATGCATTTTTTTCAGAGGTATAAAAAAAAGAAATGAAAGCTTCAAGACATGCAAAAATACTGGAAATTATCAGTCAATATGATGTGGAGACACAGGAAGAGCTGGCGGCAAGGCTGGTGCAGGAGGGCTGTCCGGTCACGCAGGCAACCGTATCGAGGGATATCCGGGAGTTAAAGCTGACAAAGGTAGCGTTAAGCAGTGGCAGGCAGAAGTATGCTGCGATTGCGCAGCCGCACAGGGAGATGTCCAAATATATCCGTGTCTTTCAGGATGGTTTCCGTTCGATGGATATGGCGCAGAATATCCTCGTGATCAAGACCGTATCCGGTATGGCAATGGCGGTGGCGGCAGCGCTGGATGCGATGGAATGCCATGAGATTGTAGGCAGCATAGCCGGGGATGATACGATTATGTGCGCAGTCCGTACCGTAGAAGAAACTGCCTCGCTGATGAAACGCCTGGACAAGATGGTAAACAGCAGGTATACGAAAGAGTATACGAATGCGCCAGAAAGTTCGGCAAAGTATTCGGCTCAGGGGGATCAAACGAAGAAGGGAAAAGAAAGGGGGCAGTGATGCATGTTACATAATCTTCATGTAAAAAATCTGGCTTTAATCGAAGAAGCCGAGGTTGATTTTTCCAGAGGGCTGAATATTTTGTCCGGGGAAACAGGCGCCGGAAAATCGATTATCATAGGCTCTATTGGGGTTGCCATCGGCGAAAAGGCGTCCAAAGACATGATCCGCAAGGATGCTGATTATGCATTGGTAGAGCTTGTATTTTCCGTTGGGGAAGAAGTCAGAAAAAAACTGTCTGCGATGGATATTCTGATGGAGGACGACCAGGTGATCCTGACAAGAAGGATTTCCGGCGGCCGTTCGGTGGCAAAGATCAATTCAGAGAGCGTTTCGATGGCAAAGCTCAAAGAAGCGGCTTCGCTGCTGATTGATATTCACGGGCAGCATGAGCACCAGTCGCTGTTAGACCAGAAAAACCACCTGCATATTTTGGATGCTTATGCAAAAAAGGAATTAAAAAGCCTGAAAGAAGAGCTGTCCAGGGCATACCATGATTATGTGGGCATCCGCCAGGAATGCAGGGAGGCGTCGTCAGATACGGAACAGCGGGCGAGGGAATTGTCCTTTTTGCAGTATGAAGCGGATGAGATCGCACAGGCAGGCTTATCCATCGGAGAAGACGAGGAGTTGGAAGCGCAGTACCGGCGTTTTGCAAATGGAAAGCAGATTATGGGCAGCATCGGCCAGGTGTATGAGCAGACTTCGGAAAACGGCGCCGCAGGGATGACCGGGCATGCGGTTTTGGAGATTGCAAAAATCAGCGCATACGACGAAAAGCTCTGCCAGCTAGAAGGGCAGTTAATGGAAATTGACAACCTGCTGAATGATTTTAACAGGGAATTGGCAGGCTATATCGATGACACCGATTTTGATGAAGCACATTTTTATGAAATCGAAAAGCGCCTGGATTTGATCAACGGACTGAAGGCGAAGTATGGCTCATCCATCGAAAAAATATTATCCGAATATGAAAAAAAGCAGGAGCGGATTGAAAAGCTCAGCGACTATGACGCATATTTGTCCGGTTTGCAGCAGCGCCTGGAGCAAAAAGAAGCGGAGTTGGCTGCACTTTGTGAAAAGGCATCAAACATCCGCCAGAAAGAGGCATCGAAATTAACGAAAAAAATTAAAGCCGCATTGATCGACCTGAATTTTTTAGATGTCCGGTTTGAGCTGTGCCTGACACGGAAAAAGGAATATTCGCAGACTGGTTATGATGAAGCAGAATTTCGGATTTCCACAAATCCGGGAGAACCATTAAAATCTTTGACAAAAATAGCCTCGGGCGGCGAACTGTCCAGGATTATGCTGGCAATCAAAGCCGTGCTTGCCGACTGTGATGAGATCGGGACGCTTATTTTTGACGAAATCGATACAGGTATCAGCGGGCGTACCGCACAGATGGTATCCGAAAAGATGGACGTCATATCAAAAGACCATCAGATTATCTGTATTACCCATCTGCCGCAGATCGCAGCCATGGCGGATACCCATTTTTTAATCGAAAAACAGGCAAAAAGAAATCAGACACAGACAAAGATCCGCAGGCTGGATCAAGAAGAAAGCGTCCTGGAGCTAGGACGGATGCTGGGCGGTGTAAAAATTACAGATACCGTTTTAAAAAGTGCAAAAGAAATGAAGGATCTGGCAGTCGCCACAAAAAATTCCCAGAGTGAAAACAACTGATCAAGACATACTAAAGTAGAGTGGGATTTCTAAATAAAACGCATAGAATTGGGAAGAATTCTATAACAGCAGGCACAAACAAGAAAATCAGAAATGCCTGCCGGTATGCGTTTTATTTTAGAAATCAGTAAATACGCAGGAAAAGGGATGTCTGACATGTTGCAAAGATTATGGATTCAGTTTCAAAGAAAAAGAAAGATTGCAGGCTATACAGGGATACTGATAGGCGTTCTGTTTGCCTATACGCTCCTGATGCACTCTATACCGGATAAGATGTATGTAGAGAGCGGCGAACAGCCTGAATATTCATTTGGCGTGCCGGTAACGGGTACGCTTGTCAAAAGTACAGAAGTATTTGCCGGCGGGCAGTCGGAGCAAAACAGCGCCATCCATCTCACGCACGGCATACAGTCTGGCAGCAGCGGGCAGTCAGGTACGTACCAGGTACTCTGCAAGCTGTTCGGCACCATTCCATTAAAACGCATTGCCGTCCAGGAGGTCAGCAAAAAAGAGCTTCTGCCTGCCGGCACCAACATCGGGATCTATGTAAAAAATGATAAGATCATGATTATCGGCACCGGAGAAGTGACAGACGAATCCGGTGCAAGAAGCGAACCGGCAAAAAACGTCGTCCAAAGCGGCGATTATATCCTTGCCGTAAATGGGGAACCCGTACAGTCGAAAGCACAGCTTGTGAAAAAAATATCTTTTTGTGAAGGCAAAAAAATAAAGCTCCGGCTGCTGCGCGACCAAAAAGAGGAGATCGAAGTGTCCATAAAGCCAGTCCGTTCCAAGGAAGGCATCTACCAGATCGGCGTCTGGGTACGTGACGACATCGCAGGCGTCGGCACGCTGACCTACGTCACAGACGGCCAAAAATACGGTGCGCTCGGCCACGGCGTCACAGACGCCGATGTCGGTAGCCTGATCGATATGAAAAAAGGCTCCATCTATGAGACGACCATATTGGAAATCCGCAAAGGCCAAAGAGGACAACCCGGCGAAATGTCCGGCATGATCAACTACGACGATGAATATAAGCTTGGAACCGTAGAAGAAAACACAAATGTTGGCATATACGGCACCCTGGCGAAGCTGCCGGACGAGCTGAAAGGAGTCTCCGCGCTCCCAGTCACCTATAAAGAAGGGATCAAAAAAGGAAAAGCGCAGATTATCAGCTCTGTGGAAGGGAGCCGGAAAGCATACGACATCCAGATCGAGCAGACCGATTACCACAGCGAAGGAAATAACAAAGGGATTCAGTTTCAGGTCACTGATAAACGGCTGCTGGAGGATACGGGAGGAATTATTCAGGGGATGTCCGGCTCGCCGATCGTCCAGGACGGGCATATCATCGGGGCGGTGACGCATGTGTTTATTTCGGATTCTACGCAGGGGTATGGGATTTTTATTGAAAATATGCTGGAGCATTGAATCTTTACTAATAGATATCACAATATAAAAACCAGAGTTCATGTCTTTTCTGACTCTGGTTTTTATAAATTTTGATGTTTCATTGCCAATTTAGGAAGTTATATGATTAGATAGTAGTCAGTGTGTTTATAAATTTGGCTGATTCACCAGTGTAGAACAAAGAAGGGTGTCCTGCCGGATACGGGCAGAACGCCGGAAGAATGCAGGGGGAAAGGATATGTGAAAAATATGAAGCTGCTGATTGATACGAACGTGGTTTTATCTGTGACAGAAAAAGATACCTGCAGGAGGCTAGGTAATGAAAGGGAAGAAATTGAAACGATGGAAAACTTGTGCTATGATAATCTGGAAGAAAGGGGTAGGGAATGAAGAAAGACCGGGAGGAGAAAAGACGGGAATTATTACAGCGCATTAGAGGATTCAGGCTTATGGATGATGAGTTTATGACAAAATGCTTTGAGGACAATGCGGAATGTACGGAACTGGTGCTGCGGATCATTATGGATAAGGATGACCTGAAAGTAAAGAGCGCGAGGACGCAGTATACGGTAAAGAACCTGCAGGGGCGTTCAGTCAGGCTGGATATCTTTGCAGATGACAGCATGGATCGGAAGTATAATATTGAGGTCCAGAAATCGGAAAAGGGTGCCGGTTCCAAAAGAGCCAGGTATAACAGCAGCCTGATGGATGCAAATGCGATCCTGCCGGGGGATGATGTGGAGCTGCTGCCTGAAAATTATGTGATTTTTATTACAGAGAACGATTTGTTTGGAACAGGACTGCCGGTGTACCATATTGACCGGGTGGTGAAAGAAACAGGGATGCCGTTCGGAGATGCTTCGCATATCTTGTATGTGAACGGAGCATATCGCGGCGATGACCCGATGGGCAGGCTTATGCATGATTTTTGCTGTACGGATGCGGATGACATGATTTATGGGAAGCTGTCAGCAAGGGTCCGGTATTTCAAGACAACTGAGGAGTGAAAGCTATGAGCAAGGCTATGGAGGAACTTGCAAAGAAATGGGCGGAAGAGGAGATTCAGGAAAGAAATGAAGAAGTGTCGTTAGAATTGCTTCGTATGGGGATAACAGATTATGAGAAAGTTGCAAAAGTATCAAAACTTTCTGTAGAGGCAGTAAAGAGACTGGCAGAGCTGCAGCCTGTATAAGCAGGATTCATTGCAATTGAGTATTATATATATGAGTATTTTAATATATTTTATAATCAAATCCAATTAAGACTTGTATGATATCTGTATTTGATTATAAAAGGAAAATGTGGAAATTTGTCACTTTTTCACGAAAAGCAAAAAAGTGTTGTCCCTAACTTGACACACTCGTGTCCGGCTCGCTTATTGAGAATATGCTGGAGCATTAAGTGTTAAGATAAAATGATATAAGGATTAAAAATGCTTCTATCCGATGTGAAGATAGGAGCATTTTTGTACTGCTATTTAGGTACTGCATTTTCTGTCAACTTTTGATATAATGACAGTAGTTGAAAAACAGAGATGAAAATTCTTTTGAAACATACTTCCAAAACAGGGTTGAGCATGGTATATTAGAAGTACTTTGGAAAACCTGGTTTTCTGGATGCAAAAAAACATAAGAACATGAAAAATTCTATGGACTTTTCCAAAATGGAATTGACAAAGTATCTGGAACATGATTTTGCTACAAAGTCTCTGAATGTTTTGGGAGGCACCTGTATTTTGGATTATTTTACCAAAGGAGAAATAGAAGATAAAGTAATAAAATATTTGAAGGGATTGTATTAGGTGATGTTCTATGACAGTAAAAGATATCATATCTGGCGAATCAGAGTATCTTGAGTTCAAACAGGAGGTTCCGAAAAAAAGTGAAGTATATATGAAAACGGTAGTTGCATTTGCAAACGGAAGTGGAGGAAAAATTGTATTCGGCGTGGAGGATAGTACATTTAAGGTAGTTGGAATTCATCAGGAAAATATTTTTTCCATAATGGATGGAATTACTTCGGCAATTTGTGACAGTTGTACACCTATGATTACACCAATTGTGACACTGGCTTCTGTTGAGGAAAAGGTTGTGATTGTTGTAAATATAATGCCAGGCAGTCAGCGTCCATATTATCTTACGACAAAAGGAAAAGAAAACGGAACTTATATCAGAGTGTCAGGAACTACCCGGCCGGCAGATTCGTTTGTGCTGAAAGAATTGGAATTTGAGGGTGCTAATCGATGCTTTGATCAAAATTATGCGGCACCAGAACCAAGTGTTACGGAGAATGAGATTAATTTCTTGTGCAATAAGATGTATCAATATTCGATAGAGCATTGTAAAGATGGGGAAGCGGCAGAGAGGATTCATCGCTTGACAAGACAAAATTTGTTAAGTTGGGGCTTTTTGGTAAAACGGGGAGATGATTATTACCCCACGAATGCCTTCCTGCTTATGACACGCAATTTACTTCCACAAGCAACAATTCAATGCGCCGTATTCAAGGGAAGGGACAGGGATGTATTTATTGACCGGAGAGAATACGATGGGGATATTGTAACACAGCTAGATGCAGCATATGAGTATGTCCTGCGCAACATTCATATGAGTTCGGAAATCAATGGATTATATCGAACTGACATATACGAACTTCCGACGGACTGCATCAGGGAGATGATTTGTAATGCTGTGGTTCATCGCAGCTATTTACATCCTTCAAGTATACAGGTAGCGGTGTATGATGATCGTGTGGAAGTGACTTCTCCGGGAATGCTGTTTGGAAGTTTGAGATTGAAAGATATTAAGGAAGGGATTTCCATACCGAGGAATCGGGCATTGGTGTATGCATTTACTTATATGAATATTATGGAACATTGGGGAAGCGGGATTCCGAGAATTATCAGACGGTGCAAAGAACTTGGATTAGAAGAGCCGGAGTTAATGGAAATTGCAGGAAGTTTTCGAATTAACTTATTTCGGTTTTCGGATAAAACGAGAATTGGGAAAAGTACGGAAAAATTGATGATGAGTACGGAAAAAGTACGGAAAAGTACGGAAAAAGTACGGAAAAGTACGGATAAATTGAATGATAATCATAAAAAGATTATTCAGTATACAGAGGAAAAGGGAGTAATAACAAATAAAGAAGTTCAGAATCTGCTAAAGGTGAAGGATTCTCGTGCATTAAAAATCTTAAAGGAACTGGTTGGGGCAGGAATATTAAAAAAAGAGGGTAAATTGAAGGGAAGTTATTACAAATTGAAATAATCGGTCAGAATTTGTTGTTAACAGCGTAAAGGCGTATGGAACAGAAATGGAAACCATGCGTCTTTTTTGCGCCCAAAAGGAGGAAATTCATGGGTAAATTGATTTAAAAAAATTTCTATGTTATACTGTCCTGCGAAAAGATCACTGGGGGAGATGAAAAATAAAGAATAGAATGGAGAAAATTCAATGGAAGAAAATTCAATAGAAGAAAATCCTATGGAAGAAAAATCATTTAAGAAATATATCATTTTGTGGCTGAGCCAGAGCATATCAGGACTTGGAAGTTCCATGACCGGGTTTGCGCTTGTTTTGTGGGCGTATGGGCAGAGCCGTTCTGCAATGTCCGTTTCGCTGATGTCCTTTTGCAATTATGTACCGTATGTATTTTTAAGCCTGTTTGTCGGTGATTTTATAGACAGGCATAAGAAGAAAACAATCATGCTGGTTTCGGACAGCATTGCGGCGGCTGGCTCACTGGCAGTATTGGCATTTCTGTTTGCAGGACGTTTGGAGGTCTGGAATATTTATGCCATAAATGTGGTGGTTGGTATCACGAATGCCTTTCAGCAGCCTGCATCAGCAGTGGCAATGGGGAGGCTTGTACCAAAGGAGAAGATTTCAAATGTGAGTGGGATGAATTCTTTTTCCCATAACCTTATCGTGGTATTCAGCCCCATGATGGCAGCGTTCCTGTTTGCGGCAGGCGGGCTTTTGCTTATCCTGTTGATAGATTTGGCGAGCTTTGTCTTTGCATTTTGCGTATTGCTGTTCTTTATTACAATCCCGGAACAGGCGCAGGACAAAACACATAGTTCCCCTTTTGCCGGGATAGCGGAGGGATTTGCTTTTCTGAAAAAGGAAAAAGGCATAGTATACATTATGCTTACGATGGCACTGCTCAATTTCTGTTCCAGGCTGACTTATGAGAATATTTTATCACCAATGATTCTGGCAAGGAGTTTCGGGAACAGCATCGTGCTTGGAACCGTAAACGCCTGCATGGGGATCGGCGGGATTACCGGGGGAATTATTGTTTCTGTGAAAAAGGAAAGCAGCCATAAAGCTGTGGCAATTTATATTTCGATGGCATTGTCATTTCTGTTTGGCGACCTGATGATGGCAGTGGGGAAAAATGTATTCTGGTGGTCGGCTGCTGCGGTTGCTGCCAGCCTGCCGATTCCCTTTGTTATGGCAAACCAGAACACGATACTGTACCGTAAGATTCCTGCCGCCATGCAGGGGAGGGTGTTTGCAGTCAGGAATGCCATTCAGTACAGCACGATCCCGGTTGGCATTATCCTCGGAGGTTATCTGGCGGATTATGTCTTTGAGCCTTTTATGGCTTCCGGGAACAGGCTGGCGGGGATGCTTGGAATCATCGTAGGGAATGGCGCAGGAAGCGGCATGGCGGCAATGTTCCTATGTACCGGGATATGCGGCTTTACGGTGAGCCTGGCATCCTGTTTCAACCGGGAAATAATGAATCTATGAGTAAGAGATAGCAGCAGTAAATCTGTAAAATTTTAATCAAATCGAAAGTTTGTTGATTGCGTTATGCGAAACGGCTGAATATAGTATATCATAGGCAGCAACACTGGTAATATTATAAATACTATGAAAAGGAGCACCAGATAGGAAATGTTAAAAATACAAGGAATCAAAATCAATCATCTTACTAAGCCAAAAGGAATCAAAGGAGATATACGGGCGGGATGGGAGATATGCTCGGACCGTACAGGCGTCAGCCAGTCTGGGTACCAGCTCCAGATATCAGAACAGCCGGATTTCGGGGAGGTTTTGTATGATTCAGGTAAGATGGAGAGTGCAGAATCTGCCAATGTCATAGTAAAGGATTTCTGCTGGAAATCTTTGACGCGTTACTTTTTACGGGTACGTATATGGGATCATTACGGAGAGGAAAGTGCATGGAATGGGACGGAGTTCTTATCTGCTTTGCAGGATGCAGGGGAATGGAGGGCTGTTTTTATCACAGCAGAATCAAATGAGGATAAAAAGGAAGCGCCGGGCACAGCCGTGAGGAAAGAATTTCATGTGCAAAAGCCTGTCAGAGAGGCGTTTCTTGTCAGTACGGCGCATGGATTGTACCAGGCGTTTATCAATGGAAAACGGATTGGCTGTGATGAGCTGACGCCAGGCTGGACAAGCTATAAAAAAAGGCTGCTGTATCAAAGCTATGATATTACCGGGATGCTCAGGCAGGGCGGCAATGCCATTGGCGTCCTTCTTGGGGCCGGATGGTATAAAGGGGATATTTCTTATCAGCGGTCGCACAATTTTTATGGCGATTTTGCCGCGTTTGCAGGACAGATCGTCATTCGCTATGAGGATGGCAGTGAGGAAGCCATTCCTACGGATGCGGACTGGAAAGGGGCTTACAGCGCGGTTACGCATGCCGATCTTTTTGACGGCGAGAGTTATGATGCCAGGCTGGAGCAGTGCGGATGGAAGGAACCGGGATTTGATGAAAGCGGCTGGAGCGGTGTAAGGGTTGTAAAACAGACGGGAGAAACACTGATTCCGCAGCAGGGGTGTACCGTTCGTGTGAAAGAGAAAAAGGCTGTGAAAGATCTGATCGTCACACCGCAGGGCGATACCGTGCTTGACTTCGGGCAGAATCTGGCGGGATGGGTTCATTTCCGTGTCAAAGGAAAACGAGGGGATGTTGTGGAATTAAACTGTTTTGAAATCCTGGATGCGCAGGGGAACGTATATACGGAAAACCTGCGCACAGCAAAACAGACGATCCGTTATATTTGCAGAGGAGATGAGGAAGAAGAATTTACGCCGCATTTTACTTACCAGGGATTCCGGTATGCAAGGGTGAAGCAGTATCCGGGTGTGGTGGAAAAGGATAATTTTGAAGCGCTTGTGCTGTATTCGGATATGGAACAGATTGGAACATTCCGGTGTTCGAACCCGCTGCTCAACCAGCTGCAGAGCAATATCTGCTGGGGAATGAAAGGAAATTCCGTGGATATCCCTACAGACTGCCCGCAGCGGGATGAACGGCTTGGATGGACGGGGGATGCCCAGATTTTCGGGCAGACAGCGGGGTATCTGATGGATACCACAGAGTTTTACCGGAAATGGCTCTGCGATGTGGCAGCAGACCAGAAGCCGGATGGCGGCGTGCCGAACGTGGTGCCGGATGTGCTGCCGGATTTTGAAGGCAAATCTGCTTACGGTGCTTCTGCATGGGGAGATGTGGCGGTAATCCTGCCATGGCATATTTATCAGGAAACGGGAGATGTGTCCATTATTTTGCAGCAGTATGAAAGCATGAAGGCATGGGTGGATTTTTTAACAAAGAATGCACAGAGTGAAAAAGAGATTTTTGAGATGCAGTTTGGCGACTGGGTAGCATTGGATGCAGAAGAAGGAAGCTATCACGGGGCAACGCCGGATAAGCTGGCCTGTTTTGCATATTATGCTTATGTAAGCGGGATTTTTGCAAAAATGGCGAAAGCTGCAGGGAATACGAAAGATGCAAAAACATATCAGGTTGTACATGAAAAAGCAAAGGGGCGTTTTCAGGAGCGCTATTTTCGTGAGGATGGCACGATGACGGTACAGACGCAGACAGCACATATTGTGGCATTATTTTTTGATCTTGTGCCAGAAAACGGTATTGATACTGTAGTACAGGGGCTTTTGAAATTACTGAATAAATATGACGGGCATCTGACTACAGGGTTTATTGGGACTCCATACTTTCTTCATGCATTGAGCCGGAACGGATGCCTGAAAGAAGCGTATGAGCTGTTGTTAAAGGAAGATTTTCCTTCCTGGCTGTATCAGGTGAAGCAGGGAGCTACTACGGTCTGGGAGCATTGGGACGGCTTAAAGCCGGATGGCAGCATGTGGAGCGCGGATATGAATTCTTTCAATCATTACGCTTACGGGGCTGTCGGACAGTGGCTGTATGAAGTGTGTGCAGGGCTTCGGATGGATGAAAGACATCCGGGCTGGAAGCATTTTTATGTGGAGCCGCATCCGGGCGGAGGACTTACTTTTGCTGAGGCCGCACACCGTACCGTGTATGGGCAGATCCGGGTGAAATGGGAACTGCGGGACGATGAAATGCTCTGTCAGGTAAAGATTCCGCATAATACGTCTGCCGATATTATTCTGCATCAGGCCAGTGAGATCAGGGACGATGCTTCTTTGGCATTTGTAAGGGATGGCGGCATGGCCTGTGCAAAAGCCGGCTCCGGAGCTTATGAGATACGTGTAAAACGAATGAGGTAATTTATGAATGATAATATGCCTTTGCATGTTCAGCTATTGTATAAAAAAGTCCGGGATATGAAGCTGAAAACAAAAATCAGGCTGGCGCTGTTTGCAATATCTGTCTTTACAGTTGCCGGCATAGGCATCTACAGTTATCAGATTGCAAAACGGGAATTATTGAAAAATTCCAAAGATGCCCTGATCAGCATGGAAAAGCAGGGAGGAAAGAACTTAGATGACCGTATCAGTGCGTTTCAGGATGTTTCCTATCGTATTATCCAGGCAGAAAATATTGCGAAGCTTCTGAATTATACGCCGGAAGAAGCAGCAAAAAACAGGATTGCAAACGAGGGGCTGCCGGCGGCGATCAGCCAGCAGTCGTCCTTGTACCGGTATACAAAATATGCGTTTCTGCGGCCAAACAGCGGCGAGGTTTACGATTATTATAAAAGCGGACAGGACAGGCTGCCCGCTGATGCCTGTGAGAAACTGTTGGATGAACTGGATGCACAGGTAGACCGGAACAGGCCGGTCAGATGGACAATGTCCGGGAATGAAGTGTTTTTTGTGCGTCAGGTTGTAGACAGCAGCAGTTTTGAAGATAAAGGGCTTTTATGTTTTGCGGTCGATCAGAGCTTTTTTGAATTTATCAGCGGTGATACAGGATATTTAAACAATGGCCAGACGATTGTCCTGGAAAAGAATGGCGGGATCTTAAAGCGTACAGATGATGCAATAGGAAACAGCATTCTGCAGGACAGGGCGGCTTATCAGGATAAAAATCAGGATATAAGTCAGAATAAAAATTACTATGTTTACCAGTATACAAAAGAAACAGAGGATGATACTTATACAGTAGCCGCTATCCAGACAGAAAAAAACAGATGGACAGTGATTGTTTATTTTTCCCATTCCGTGCTTTTGAAAGGAATTCAGATGATTTATGCCGGAGTGTTTCGGACAGTTATCATTGCAGCGCTGATTGTTCTGAGCATTACAGCGCTGATTTCCAGGACGATTACAAAGAATGTACGGCTGATTGAGGAAGGGATGCGCCAGTATGAAGCCGGCTGCTTCGAGCACCGGATCAGTCCCGCCAGTTATGATGAGGTGGGGCTTTTAGGGCTGCAGTTGAATCATATGGCTGTAAAAATCAGTGAGCTGATACAAATGCTGCATCTGGAAGAGGAAGAAAAAAAGCAGAAAGAAATAGAAACACTGCAGGCACAGATCAATCCGCATTTTTTGTATAATACGCTCGGTTCCTTAAAATGGGCGGCATTTAGGAACGGACAGAAAGACCTTGCAGGCGCTCTGGATGCTTTAAGCAGCCTGCTGCGCTTTACGATTAAGAAAGCAGGCGGCATGGTGACGGTGTCTGAGGAAATTGCATATATTAAAAACTATATTGCGATAGAACGGATGCGGTATGGGGATGCGTTTTCTGTTGTGTACGATTTAGATGATGCAGCCAGGGAAATGCAGATACCGGGGTTTATTTTGCAGCCGCTTGTGGAGAATTGTTTTCTGCACGGACTGGATATGGCAGCCGGCGGCGGGGTGATCACGGTCAGAAGCAGCCTGGTGATGGATGGGCTGGTCATGCAGGTGGAGGATAACGGGGAAGGCATCCCCAAGGAGCGGCTGGATGGCCTGCTTTTGCCTGATACAGAAAAGGAAAAGAAATATAAGGGATTCAGCAGCATAGGTTTAAGTATTGTTGACCGGAGGCTGAAGGAAATGTATGGAGAGCGTTATCGTACGGCCATACACAGCCTGCCCGGGGAAGGAACCGTTGTGAGCCTGCATATTCCGCTGCTGCGTTAGGCAGCCGTTTTTTGCAGGATGCGATTGGAGGGATGAAATGGACTGGAAAGTGCTGATTGCAGATGATGACAGGAATTTCCGTTATGCGATGTGTGAGGCGATTCCATGGAAAGAACACGGTTTTGAAGTGGCGGCGGAGGCAGTGCATGGCAGGCAGGCTCTGGAGATCCTGCGGGACAAAGAAATCCATATTGTGCTGACGGATATGGAGATGCCGGTGATGAACGGGGTAGAGCTGACAGAAGCGGTCAAAAAACAGTATCCGGAGATTATCGTAGTTGCCCTGAGCGCGTATGACGATTTTGAGTTTGTCAAAGAATCGATGCGGCTTGGGGCGGAGGACTATATTTTGAAGCAGGAGTTTGACGGTGAAAAAATTATACAGATGCTAGAGCATCTCTGTGCGCAGAATCTGGAAAAGCGAAGGAAGGATTTTAACCAGGGCAGGGAAAACGAGGCATTCCTTGCCTATCTGCAGGGAAAACTGGATGTGCCCGCGCAGGGCAGTCCCTATTATAAATTATTGGATAAAGACCATATGACGCTGTGTCTGGCTCAAAGCGCCAGTGCATTTGAAATGCATGTCAGAAATGACGGCAACCTGCTTTTTTTTGGCAAAGCAAAAGAACATGTCTGGCTGTTTATTTATCAAATGCCACAAACAAGAAGCAAAAGCCAGTGGATGCAGGAACAGCTTTGTATGGCGGGGGATGTGCAGTCTGGATTTTCAGGGAATGTCCGAATTGCATTGTGTGATGAAAGCGGCGGTTTTTTTAAGCTTCCAGGAATGTATGCAAAAGCAGAAACGGCCTTACAGTATGCCGTATATTTTCCGAAAGAGCGGATGCTTCATTATTTGGACATCAGCAGATATGAAAAAACACGAAAAAGAGATTATGTTTACGATCTGCCGGAACATAGGCTGTCTGTGCAGCAGGAAACAGGGGAACGAATCCTGATGGAAATGGGGGAGCGGCTGAAAGAGAATATGCCGGAAGAAGAATTTGTGAACGGCAGTTTTGTAAATTTTTATAAAGAGTTTCTGGCAGGCAGTACTGCGAAAGTGGATGATATGGAGGTGATTAAATATTACGAGGGGTTGAAGCAGTGGATATCTGTGGAAGATAAGATGGATTATACATCTGCCTGCATGGAAAAATGGCGCAGGCAGATGCTTGCTGCATATAACGGAAAACATAAATCCATACGCAAAGCGATCGAGTATGTATATAAGCATTATGCAGAAGATGTGTCTTTGCAGGATATTGCAGTTTATGTGGGACTGAGCGACAATTATTTGTCAAACCTGTTTAAAAAAGAGATGAATGAGAATCTGGTTTCTTTTATCAATAAAGTCCGGATTCAGAAGGCAAAAAAACTGCTTGAAAACCAGAATCTTAAAGTGAATGAGATTGCAGAGGCAGTCGGGTTTCACAATGCTACTTATCTGAGCACGATGTTTAAAAAAGTGACCGGAATGTCTATAAGTGAATACAAAAGCCAGAGTGCGGGGCTGTCGCGTTTTTCTTAGTGCGGCAGCCCCTTGCTGTAAGCAACTGTATCGAATCTGTAAAATTTTAATCAAATCGAAAGTTCGTTGATAGATTGCCGCAGGATGTCAGGATATAATAGAACCATAGCCGACGGGTAATATGATAAAAAAATAAAATGGAGGAAAGTAAAATGAAGATGAAGATGAAATATTTGAAGATGGCGGCAGTAACGGGATTAGCAGCAGCTCTGATAGCAGGATGCGGAAGCTCAGGCGATTCGAATGGCAGCAGTTCAGAGGGCGGCACGACGACAATTACATTTATGAACCACACAGGAGAAGATAAAACAAAGGCTTATGAAGATGAGCTGATCGCCGCGTTTGAGGAGGCTAATCAGGATATTAAAGTCGAAGTCCAGCGTATGAGCATGGATGATTATACACAGACAATCCAGACCAAAATTGCCAGCGGCGATGCGCCGGATGTCTTTTACATTGAGCAGTCTAATCTGGATAAGTATGCGGGAAGCGACTATCTGCTGGATTTGACAGATACGAGCATAGCGGAGCATTACGACGGCAATATGCTTGTGTATGAAGGCAAAAGCTATGGCGCGCCGTTAGGGGTTAATACATATATCATTACTTACAATAAAAGTGTTTTTGCAGATTTAAATATTGAAATACCGCAGACGACGACAGAATTTTATGATGCATGTGAGACGATCAAAGGAGCCGGCCTTGTGCCGTTAGTAGCAGGATATCAGGATACATGGGTGTTAATGGCGGATACGCAGGCAGAGTATGTAAATGATGTCATGTTAAGGGATGCAGATGCATTAAAGAAGCTGGAAAGCAGGGAAGTGAGGTTTTCTGAAAGTGCAGACTGGAAAGCTGTTTTTGAGCGGTTTGCAAAGAGGATGCAGTACACACAGGGCGACCAGTTTGGCACAGACTGGAATACTGCCTGCACGATGCTTGCAAACGGCGATGCGGCAATGATTGTCAGCGGAGACTGGACAGCGAACAATGTAGCGGATATGGGAGAGGACGTAGAATTAGGAGCATTTATCCTTCCGGTTTCTGACAATGCAGATGAAGTAAAGATGGCAGTGCCTGGCGCGGGACAGTCTTATGCAATTAGCGCGGATAGTGAGAATCAGGCAGCGGCAGTTAAGTTTGTGGATTTTATGACATCAAAAGAAGCCGGTGAAAAATATGTTGCTGAAAGCATCGGTGTGTGTGTAATCAAAGATGTGGAAACGCCTGAGGTGGAATCCGCACTGGCGGATATTGTGGCTTATATGAATGAAGGGAAATCTGAATTCCTTTCTGCTGATTTTGATGCGAACTTTACAGAGGAATACAGGGATGCATTCCAGAATACCGTAAGCAGTTTTATTCTTGACGGAGCAGAAGATGTAGATAAGCTGCTGCAGGACCTTGACACAGAATTCGACCGTATTCACGGATAATGGCGCAGCAGTTGCTTACAGAATAGGAGGGGATTTTCTTGAAGGATAGAAAAGGGTTTTACTGGTTTTTGCTGCCGTCTGTTGTTTTGTTTCTGTTTGCAACGGTATATCCGTTTATATCAGGGCTGAATGTTGCATTCACAAACTGGGACGGTATTTCCAGGGATTATGATTATATAGGCTTTAAAAATTTTATTGATATGTTTCATGATTCCAATATTGTAAGGTCTATCTGGGTAACGCTTGCATTTGGTATCGGGTATACGTTGCTGAACAATGTCCTGTCATTATCTATTGCAATCCTGTTAAGGCCGAAATTTAAAGGAAATGCGTTTATAAAGACCGTTTTCTTTATACCGATGGCGTTAAGCCCTGTCCTGGCGGCATTTGTATGGGGATTTATAGACCGCAATATTTTGTCAAATGTGCTCGGAAGTTCTCTGCTGGGCAAGCCGGCGACTGTTCTGTGGGGGCTTATCATGATCGCGCTTTGGAGCGGCATAGGTTCTAATATTATGGTTTACCTTGCAGGGCTCACCAATATACCGAATGATTATTATGAAGCTGCGGCGATTGACGGCGTTACGGTCTGGCAGAAGTTCAGATATATTACATTGCCGCTTCTAGGGCCTTCCTTTACGACATGTATTACCCTGACTTTAACCTCTGCACTGCGTGAATTTGGTATTACCATGTCAGCGACAGCCGGCGGCCCGGCCCGGTCATCCGAAATGATTTCCATCTTTATTTATAAGAATCTGTTCAGCTTCCAGAAAGCAGGATATGGCCAGGCAGTATCGCTTGTATTTATGATGATTCTGATGGTGCTCGGCATCTGCATGAACCGGTTCTTTAGAAGCAAGGAGGTAGAGTTGTAATGAACAGTAAAACAGCGACGATTTTAGGACGTGTCTTTTTAGGTATCGTAGCAGTTATTTTTATCTTTCCATTTATTGTCAGCGTTCTGCTTTCTTTTAAGACGAAACAGGAGACGGCGAAAAATGTGCTGGCTCTGCCAGAGGCGCTGCATATAGAAAACTATACGGAAGCAATGGCAAAAGCAAATATTCTGCATTCTATGGGAAACAGCATTATTGTCACGGCAGTAAGTGTCATATTGGTCATTATCGTGGCATCTATGGCAGGATATGCCATTGGCAGGCAGTATCATAAAAAATCATATAAGACGTATGAATCGATTCTGACAGCCGCAATGATGATTCCGTTCCAGACGTTAATGATTCCGATTTACAGGATGTACCGGGATATGGGGCTTTTAAACACACTGCCGGGCGTCATCATACTGATTGCCGGCACCAATATGCCGTTTGCGATTATGATGTACATCGGGTTTGTACGCACGCTTCCGATTGAACTGGAGGAAGCGGCGATGCTGGAAGGCTGTGGAAAATGGCGCATTTTCTTTCAGGTTATTTTTCCGCTCCTGAAACCGACGACAGTAACGATCGCTGTATTGGATGCACTTTGGGCATGGAATGATTTCAACGCTTCCCTGATTGTATTGCAGAAAGACGCGGTAAAAACAGTGCCTATGCAGCAGTATGTATTTTTCGGAGAACATTCCGCAGATTACAATATGGCATTTGCTGCCGCAGTCATTGGCATGATACCGGTAATGATTTTCTTCCTATTTATGCAGAAGCATATTCAGGAAGGCATGACGGCAGGTGCAGTGAAAGGATAAGGAAACCCGCGTGGAAACTTCAGACAGAATGGGATGGAAGGAAAGGAACAGGGCGCAATGAAACAGTGTTATTGGATCTGGTATCCGGGAGATTTTGAATTATATTATGCCATGAAGCAGAATTTCAGCCGTGTGGAAAGGGGATATGGCTGGCCGGCATTTTGGAAAAGTGAAGGATTTCGAAATCGTGTTGTTTTTCGCAGGACTTATGTGCTGGAAGAAGAAACTACTTTCTGTGTCATATCCAGAGCAACAGGCTTTTGCATGGTAGCGGAAAAGAATCAGGAGAAGAATCAGGAAAAGAATCAGGATAAGAATAAGGATAAAAAATATCCATTTGGCAAGACTGTCACCTGCGGGCCCGGCGAAATATCCATTTCCATCCACGCAGGGTGCATAGAGACATTTCCAAGTATTTATATCAAGGGGGATATGATCTGCTCAGATTCTGGCTGGATGGCGGAAGATTATGCGTCAGCTCCGGTCAGTGCCGGATACTGTAAATATTTTACCCAGAGCAGCCAGAATCCTGCCTTGTGGGACTACAGTGAAAAAACATACCAGCCGATCCGGGTTACGGATATGGGAAATGGTGTCTTATATGAATTCGAAACAGAACTGACAGCCGTTCTCCAGGTAACCTTCCATGACGGACAATGCCGCCCGCTTACTGTTTTCTGTGGCGAGTCCAGGGAAGAGGCGCTGGACCCGGAACACTGCTATTACAGTTGGCAGACGGATCCGGAGACTGGAAAAACCCCGTGCAGTGCACTGCGTTTTGCATTTATCCCGGACTGTACACCGGATGAACTAGAGGTGTGCGCCATCCATCAGTATGTGGATATTCCGGTACGGGCAAAGTTTCATTGTGATGATAAATTGTTAAACCGGATCTGGTCTGTAGCGGAGCATACCTTCCGGCTGTGCAGCGGTATCTTTTTTATAGACGGGGTGAAGCGGGATAAGTGGATCTGGTCCGGGGATGCTTACCAGAGCTTTTTTGTGAACCAGTATCTGATGGCTGACCCGGATATTAACCGCAGGACTCTGCTTGCGCTGCGGGGGAATGACCCGATGGTGACACATATCAATACCATACTGGATTATTCGCTGTTTTGGATTCTGGGCGTGAAAGCGCATTACGATGCTTATGCAGATACCGCATTTATCCGGCAGGTTTACCCGAAGATGTGTTCCCTGATGGAGTTTTGTGAAAAACAGTTGGATGAAAACGGTTTCCTTACAGGGCGAAAAGGAGACTGGGTATTTATTGACTGGGCAGATTTTGACAGGGAAGGGCCGCTGTGTGCAGAGCAGATGCTGTACCTTGCATGTTGGGAAGCGATGGCACAGTCTGCACAAATTCTGGGTGAGGAAGCCGGCTGTTTCGAGAAGAGGTATGAGACACTGAAACAGAACGTGCAGGATTTTTATTGGAATGAGCAGCAGGGGGCTTTTATCGATTCTTTTGTTTCGGGAAGACAGCATGTGACACGGCACGCAAATATTTTTGCAGTGATCTTTGACATTGCAGATGAGAGGCAAAAAACGGCTATTGTGGATCATGTCCTTAAGAATCCACAGATCCCTGCAATTACAACACCGTATTTTAAATTCTATGAGATGGATGCGCTGGCCAGGATGGGATATCTTGGAGAAGTCCTGCAGCAGATGAAGGATTATTGGGGAGGTATGCTGGAACGCGGTGCAGTTACTTTTTGGGAAGAATATGACCCGCAGATACCGAAAGAAGAGCAGTATGATATGTATGGGGATAAGTTTGGAAAGAGCTTATGCCATGCATGGTCAGCCAGCCCGATTTATCTTCTGGCAAAATATTTTGTGGGGCTTGCGGTGACAGGCCCGGTTCATGGGGAATATGAATTAAACCTGTACAGGGATGCTTTTCAATATCTGGATTGTACGCTGCCAGTTGGAAAAAGAAATGTTCATATATCCTGGGATGGAAATAAAATAGCAGTAGATGATAGAAAATAATGATAGGAGAGGCATATTTTGAGCAATCAAAAAGAGCACAAATCTTTTTTAAAAGCTAAAAGAAGGATGCTCTTTTGATTGCTCAATAGGAATTGCGCTCTTTGTGCGCTGGTTGTTTAGGAACTGTACCTAAACAACTTTTTGCTGGTTATTCTTTGATTACGTCCAACTGTGTAATGTTTACACCAAAGGTTGTCAAAATAACTTTCAATTCAATATAACGGCCTTTCATTGCCTTGTAAATTTCTGAATCTTTTTCAGCTAATATCATATATCTTTGAAGCCTTGCAAATTCTTCAACAGATACTTTCATCATTTCTTTGTCTGATATCTCTTGTACCTCCATGATATCCATATTTACACCGCCTTTTGCATTGCTGCCATTGTTCATTGATGTAATCATTATAGTGGATTTCATGGAAGAGTGCAATCTTTAAGAAAAAGAAATTTTCAGCTCATTCTTTTTGTGTAAAAAATCTGTGGAAAAAAATTTAGATTTATTGACAAACATCCGTAAAAATGATATAGTCACTATTAAAGTGGTTGCTATGAAAGCAGAATATGGAAATAATGAAAGGAAAACGATAGAATGAAAGATACGATGCTTGATAAATTACAAAAGTTTGGATTGAATCTGTATGAGGCAAAGGCATATGCCAGCCTGCTGAAAATCGGGACAGCAAATGCATATAAAATAAGCAAGGAATCCGGTATACCGAGGGCAAGGATTTATGATGTTTTAGAATCCCTTACAAAAGTCGGGCTTGCTATGGTTGAGGAAAGCAGTGAAAATGTAAAAATTTATACGCCTGTGCCAAGCAAAATATTTTTGGAGAGAATAAAAAAGGAATGGGAAAGCGATTACGAACAAGTAAAAAGTGATCTTCAAGATTTAGAGGCAGAGGAAAAGAAACAGGATATTTATGTTTTTACGGTGAAAGGGAAAGAAAATATAACAGCCTATTGCAGACAGCTTATACAGGAAGCAGGTCAATATGTAATAATTTCAATGTGGAGTCAGATGTACGAACTGCTTTTACCGGAATTGGAGGAATGTAAAAAACGGGGATGTCATGTTTTGGGAATCGGCCATGACATTAAAAATCCTATCGAGGGAATGGAAAAGCATTTTCACAGTAAAACACACAATATGCCGGAAAATATGCATTGGTTCATTCTTTCAGCAGACGGAAAAAAACTGCTGTACGGTTATTCTGCTGAAATAGATAAAGATGCGTTTTACACAGAAGATGCAAGCCACATTTATCTGATGGAAGATTATATACTGCATGATATAATTATAAACCGCCTTATGGAAGATCAGGCGGATAAGGGCAAAATGGTTCAGATGATGCAGAAGATTGTAAGAAAAATAAAGGAGTAATCGGGCTTTTCTATGTTTATGGTGGTAACAAACAATGTTTTGCTGCCATTTATAATAAATTCAATATATGGGAGGTCATATCGATGGCAAAAATCTATTATGAACAGGATTGTAACCTTCAGGCCTTAGCCGGGAAAAAGGTAGCAGTCATAGGCTATGGCAGTCAAGGCCACGCTCATGCGCTGAATCTGCATGAAAGCGGAGTAGATGTCATTGTCGGACTGTATCAGGGCAGCAAATCTTGGGCAAAGGCAGAGGAAGCTGGTTTGACGGTCGTTACGGCGGCGGAAGCGGCAAAAGAGGCAGATCTTATTATGATGCTGGTAAATGATGAAAAACAGGCGAAGCTGTACAAAGAATCCATTGAGCCTAATCTTACGGAGGGCAAGTCTATCATCTTTGCACATGGATTTGTGATACATTACGGCCTGGTCGTGCCGCCGCCTTTTGTTGATGTATTCTTAATTGCGCCCAAAGGGCCCGGCCATACAGTCAGGAGCCAGTTTTTGGAGGGAAAAGGAGTGCCATGCCTGATCGCGGTTCATCAGGACGCTTCAGGAAAAGCAAGGGAAACAGCTCTTGCTTATGCGCTTGGAATTGGAGGTGCAAGAGCCGGAGTGATAGAAACATCGTTCAAAGAGGAAACGGAAACAGACCTTTTCGGAGAGCAGGCTGTGCTTTGCGGCGGAGTTTCTGCTTTAATCAAGGCTGGGTTTGAAACGCTGGTTGAAGCTGGCTATCAGCCGGAAATGGCATATTTTGAATGCTGCCATGAAATGAAGCTGATTGTAGACCTGATCAATAGAGGCGGCCTGACAATGATGCGGTATTCTGTCAGCGATACTGCGGAATATGGCGATTACATAACCGGCGAGAAAATAATCACCGATGAAACGAGAAAAGCCATGAAAGGGATTCTCAAAGATATTCAGGAAGGAAAATTTGCAAAGGACTGGCTGCTTGAAAATCAGGCAGGAAGAACGTATTTCAATGCGAAAAAACAGATGGAATCAGAGCATGGGCTTGAAAAAGTTGGAGCCAAGCTGAGGGGCTTAATGTCATGGATGAAAAAGCCCTTAGATTAACACCCATAGGCCACCGCGAGGGGAAGAAAGGATATGGAGACAAACCAGCTTGTGGCGCTGCCTAGGCAAGCCCAATCCAAGGAGCGGCAGCATGATAAGCTGTCGCCCTTGGATTTATCGCAGCAAAGCCATACTTCCGGTCAGCTTATTGACTTTCTTTTATCCAGCGTACCCTCATCCGTTTGCACACAGGCATGGTTATCGCCTGGATGAAATAAGACAACGCTTCCCTGTCCGATTGTGTAATTTTTGTTTCTGCAAGACAGGCAGCGCTCTCCGTCCCTCCTCGCTAAAACCATTGTAAAGCATAAGCTATAGAAAGTCTTGTAAAATATCTTCATTTTTCAGGCAAGCTTATAAAAAATGTAAAAGTGTGGAAGAATTACAATGTGGGCGGGATGCATCCCGTGCAGGGCAGAAATATATATTAGGAATATGGAGGCAAGAAATGTTAGAAGAAAATGTTTTAGTACCTTTTTTGAAAAAATTTGACCAATACCCATTCTGCGTCAGGATCAACAAGAAGGAATATAAGATCGGGGACGGGGAACCGGAATTTACGGTAAATTTTAAGAAAAAGATTCCGCTTGCCGCTCTAATGACAAGCACCTCCCTGTCTTTGGGAGAGGCATATATGGATGGGGATTTGGAGGTCGAAGGAGACCTGTACTATGCCTTAGACCATTTTTTATGCCAGATGGACAGGTTTTCTACGAATGAATCGGCATTAAAAAAGCTGGTATTTCCTTCTACTGCAAAAAAGAACCAGAAAAAAGAGGTGCAGAGCCATTATGATATCGGCAATGATTTTTACCGGCTTTGGCTGGATGAAACAATGAGCTATTCCTGTGGGTATTTTTTGCATGGAGACGATTCGCTTTATCAGGCGCAGGTAAACAAGGTAGATTATATTCTGAAAAAACTGTATCTGCAAAAAGGAATGTCACTGCTTGATATTGGATGCGGATGGGGATTTCTGCTGATCGAAGCGGCAAAGAAGTATGGCGTACACGGCATGGGGATCACCCTGAGCCAGGAGCAGTACAAGGAGGCTCGCCGGCGCATCCGAAAAGAGCATCTGGAAGAGCTTCTTACCGTAGAGCTGATGGATTACCGTGATCTTCCCAAATACGGAAAGAAGTTTGACCGGGTTGTCAGTGTGGGGATGGTGGAACACGTCGGCAGGGACAATTACCAGCTTTTTATCGATTGCGCGAAAGAGGCATTAAAGCCGGGAGGGCTTTTTCTGCTTCATTTTATCAGTGCGTTGAAAGAACATGCCGGCGATCCGTGGATCAAAAAGTATATTTTTCCAGGCGGCGTGATTCCAAGCCTGCGGGAAATGCTTTCCTGCGCGGCGGAGGATGGATTTCATACGCTGGATGTGGAAAATTTGCGGCAGCATTATAACCGCACCCTGCTGTGCTGGGAAAAAAATTACAGACAGCAGATAGACAAGGTGCGCAGCATGTTTGACGAAAGGTTTGTAAGAATGTGGGATTTGTATTTGTCATCGTGTGCGGCTACTTTTCATAATGGAATTATAGACCTGCATCAGGTGCTCTTTACAAAAGGGGTCAATAACCAACTGCCTCTTATGCGATGGTATTGAGATGGTATTGACAAGAGTGCATGATGTAGAGATACGATACCAGCCTAAAGCAGTAAAATATGGACTGATTTTGACATGAATCGGATGCCGCCAAAAATGGAACAATACAGAAATTGGCAGGAATAATGGATACGTCGCCAATGGGACTTTTGGGCGTGAGTGCCTGCGTCTACTTGAGCAATCTTTTCTGGAACAGGCACAAACCAGTCCATACAGGAATTGGAACAGCGGATTATAACTGAGTGGCTTCCGACCTCTGGATATGAGTATGCCAACGCCCCTAGGGACTTATGGACGAGAAATTTAATATGTTTATGGAAACAGTTGACGAACGTTTCCAAAGAAATTCCACGTGAATGCTCCAGCTTCTGGCTCTGATCCCGGAGAAAAAGTCACCCCATCTGGATCAAAAATCTATGAACTGCCGGAATGTTGAGAAAATAATGGATTCATTTGCAAAAATAAGCCTGTCACCCGTCACGATAAGTAAACGGCATGATGTGAAATATCTAGAATGCCTCTATATATATCTTTTGGATGAAGTGTGTCCTGGCTGCAAAATCTTTATAGAAATCGGACATTGAATATGGTATACTAAACATAGGGGAAACTAATAAAGCGAAACGGTAAAGGTCAGGTGATGTAGCTATACAGAGATTGAAGCCTTTGAATGATTTTATATTTGGGAAGACCTTTGGGGAAAAGGGTGACGAGGAACAGTTGTTGTCGCTGCTGAATGCTATTTTGGCAAAGACGAAACACAAGAAGCTGGTTAGGATTGAGATTGTAGAGCACAGGACATTTACAGCGGAGGTGGTCGGAGACAAGACCAGCATACTTGATATCCGTGCAGTAGCCGAAGACGGCACGAAGATTAACATTGAGGTCCAGCTCAGGGATTATGGGAACATGGACAGGCGCAGCTTGTTTTACTGGAGCAGGGAGTTCGCAAGCGGTTTGGATAAGGGAGATGATTATAGCCAGTTAGCCAATGTGATAGCAATCAACATCGTAAACTTTGAAGTTGTGAGTGTGGATGATTTCCATACGGTATTCCATCTCTGGGAGGATACCCATAAGGACTGCCTTTTGACAGATGCTCTGGAGATCCACTTCATTGATGTACAGAAGTTCAATGCCCTGCCTGAAAAGGACATTAAGAATGATTCGCTGCACAGGTGGTTGACGTTTTTTGACCAGAACATTTCAGATGATATGCTAAAGGAGTTGATGGACATGGATGCTGCGATTTATAAGGCTAATGAAAAGATGACATTTCTGGCCAATGATAAGGAAGTGCTACGGTTATATAATATGCGTGAAATGGCACAGATTGATTACAACAGCGGAATACGAAAGGCAAAGGAAGATGGCATAGTAGAAGGCAAAATAGAGAGGAATATTGAAATTGCCCAGAATATGATAGCGGATGGTGAGCCTATAGAAAAGATTATCAGATATACTGGACTCAGGAAAGAGAGTATAGAGAATTTAAAAGCTTGACAGATGCAGACCAAGAACAAAGCGGATACTTTAGATAATGGGGTATCCGTTTTTTGTGTACAAATATGCGCTATCTCTAGTATGGCACATTACAGAAACTTGAATTAGGGCATTTTGACAGTTGGGCGTCCTCATTCGGGGAAACACAGACAGCGATAGATATAACATGCCAGTTATAGGCACATATCTGATATCCAATGACATGACGACGTGCCAATCCTGCATGGATCAGGAAAATGGATGCACTGGTGAGGGGATTTCCAGATGTTTTCCATAATAAACGATGGTAGGCCGAGGGAATGATCGCCTGCACAGAGAGAAAATTTGGAGAAGATGCGTGATTCCAAGACAATGTAGCAGGAATTCTTGACTTTTGAGACCAAAATTCATTTATCAAAATTAGGAAAAGCATGGAAAAAAGGACTGTGTTATGTTAGAATGTTGATGCAGCATAAGAACTGGAAAAACGAACAGCCAAAGGAGGAAAGCTATGAATTTGAAATGGAATACAGGTCTTTTGAAATGGACAAGAAAACCCGAACATTGTACGATAACTGAGGACAGAATAGAAATGATAACGCAGCCCCATACAGATTTATGGCAAAGGACATATTATCATTTCCGCAATGATAATGCCCCTTTGCTGCAGCTTGAAACCGATGAGAAATACTTTTCCTTTGTGGTTAAGACAGCGTTTGAAACCAAACATCGATATGACCAGTGCGGTATTGTGATGTATTTGGACAGCGAGAACTGGCTGAAAGCTTCCGTGGAATATGAAAATGAAGAAATTCAGCGTTTAGGCACGGTGGTAACCAATCATGGATATTCGGATTGGGCATCTACAGATATAAATGCTTCCATGAAATCTATGTGGTTCCGCCTTAGCCGCAGAGGCAATGATTTTTGTGTCGAAAATGCAGCGGACGGCGTGCACTATCATCAAATGCGTATCTGCCATATGTTTCAAGCCGCTGAAACCGTTTCTTTTGGTATTTATGCTTGCAGTGCGGAGGATTCTTCGTTTCGGTCTGTATTTACAGATATGGAAGTTACGGATTGCAAATGGCTTGCGCATGTTGGACAGGCGCCTGATCAAGAAGAATAGGGCTGTGTGCAGTATGGAATGGCATGTCCATGCAGACAGTAAAAACCGCCGGCCAGGTGTTGCCTGTCATCGGCGGTCATCCGTATGATTATAGCTGCAAGACATGAATGACCAGCATCCATGCCAATCCATAATAGGTTACAACGGCTACAAGGTCGTTGATTGTGGTAATCAGGGGGCCGGACGCAACGGCTGGGTCTACCTTTAGTTTTTTAAACATAAGAGGAATCAATGTTCCCGAAAGGCTTGAAAGGATCATCGCCAACAGCAGTGCCGTACCTGTACATGCCGAGATAGAAAACGCGATGTCCATAGGCTGCGCCTTTAACAGAAACAAATAACATCCGATACATACAAACGACAAGATTCCAAGAACCAGCCCGTTGGCAAAACCAACTCTTGCTTCTTTTGCAACAAGGGAAAGCATTTGTTTGCTGCTGATTTTCTCATCCATCAGGACACGAATGGTAACAGCAAGCGACTGTGTCCCTGCATTTCCAGCCATGTCGAGGATCAGGGATTGGAAAGCGATCATCAGCGGCAGTTGCGCGACGATCCCTTCAAATGCCCCTACCGCGCTGGATACAAGCAGTCCCAGGCATAGCAGGACGATCAGCCATGGTAATCTTTTCCCAATGCTTTTTTTCACAGGCTCTTTTAGATCTTCCTCTGCTGACAGTCCAGCCAGTTTTGCGTAATCTTCTCCAAATTCATTGTGAACCAGTTCCATGACATTTGGTGAAGTGATCACCCCTATGAGTTTATTATCGGAATCCAAAACAGGTATGGAATCTTCGGAATAGTCTTTAATGAGGCTAAGGCAGTCATCAATCTGCTCATTGGCATAAACATAAGGATACGAAGTCATAGTAATCGCATCAAGTCCTGTCCCCTCGCGTGCAATAATCAGGTCTTTTAAATCAATCGCGCCCAAAAGCATTTTGTTTTCATCAAGCACATAAATGGTCGAAATATTATCATGGTCTGCCGCTTGTTCGACCAGTTCGTGCATTGCCTGCCGCACGCTGATTCTAGAAGGGACTGCGATATAGTTTGTTTCCATTTTACTGCCGATCTCATTTTCGCTGAAAGAATTCATCAGCATGATTTGTGTCTTTAAACTGTCCCCCAGCAGCTCGATCACCGTAGTGCGGTCTGCTTTTTCCAGGCTGCGGATATAATCCGCCATTTCCGTGATTTCAAATTGGGAAAGAATGGCAATTCTCTTTTGAATGCTTATTTCGCTCATGTATTTTGTTTTGCAGTCGGCATATTCAAATATGTCAGCGAGTGTTTCAGCATTTAAAAGAGGATATAATCTGGCGCGTTCTTCCGGGCTTAGTATTTCCAAAGCGGATGCAATATCTTTTTCGTGATATGCAAGTATGCGTTCCTGTTTCCTTTTGGGAGTTAAATTGCTGCGAAGCACCTTTACAATTTCTGCTTTGTAATCAGGATGCTGTGACATTTGAAGATGTTCCTTTTGCACATAGTTAGTTACTTTCATTGCGTTTCCTCCTTTTTCTGTCAGGCTTGCAGCCAGCAAGCCGTAAATGAAAAGGCGGGTGCAAAGGTTATCAGCAGAAAGGCATAAAAATACCATTGCCGCTCATAAACCTTATCGTTCTGCACTCGTCTGCCGATTGCAGTATAGTTTAGAGACAAACAATGGTTTTTATATATGGGCACGAATATCGTCCGCTACAGATTACAGACATCTTTGCAGTAACATATGATAAAGCGGCTGTATATAAAAACCTTGTCCATACTTCGACTATTACTGCCGTCCATAATCTCACCTCCGACCATCAGAATATATTGCCTATCATGAAAAAAAGTGAATCGAATCACTTACTTTTATTATACTCAAATCCAATGAGAAATCAAGTGCAAAAAGCATCGCGAAGAAAGAGGCCTCTTGTTTTGTTCTCGCGCTCATCGTAAATCAGGCAGATTGTTTTTTCGCAGGGAGGTACCAATGGAATCGATACAAGGTATTCCTGAAAGCGATTTTTTTCGGCGAATTGATGAACAATGGCAGTTCCGTATCCGCAGGAAATTTTCATCAGCAGGCCTTCGAAGTCATTGGAACCATTTTCTGGATAATTCCTTACATCAAAAAGCACCGTATCCAACTCCTGCTCGGAAATTTTCTTTTTTACAGCCAAAGGGCTGTCCTTTGAGGCGAGCACGACAAGAGGGTAGGATTTTATGGCGCGATATTGAAACCGGCTGTTTTTCAGCGGAAACCCAAAACCAATATCCAGGGAGCCGCTTTGGAGATGCCGGTGGAGTGCCTGATTGGAATGCCCATAAAGATTTACCTCTATTTCTGGATAGCGCGCCCGGAATGCAGACAGGTGCGGCAGGAGCAGGCTTGCGTCCAGATTTTTGATAAAGCCAATATGGATGCATCCGGTTTTCCCGTAGCGGTAAGCGGATATATTTTGCTGTGTCAAATAATATTGCTGCATCAGGCGAAGCGCCTCTTCCTTAAAAAAAGCGCCTCCTTCTGTAAGCTTCATCCGTTTGTTATCACGAGAAAAAAGCAGAAAGCCCAATTCGTCTTCCAAAAGCTGGAGCTGCTTTGTAATGGCTGTTTGGGAAACATACAGGTTCTGTGCTGCCTTGGTAATATTTAGGGTTTTTTCGACCTCTAAAAAGTATTCAATCTGCCGGAGTTTCATATCGTTGTATCCCCCTCGTAAAAGATCCTGTTGTATATCATAATCAAATATGATTGTATCATAACTTTATTTCATTGGAAAGCCTGAAAAGATCATGGTATTTTTAATACTGGAAGCAACGGCAGAAAGGAAAAAGAGGGTGCAAAAATGGAAAAAATGATAAGGCGTTTGGCGATGTTTTTTATAGGGATCAATCTTTTAGCAGCAGGAATTATTTTGAATACGCGCAGTGATCTGGGAGTGGCAGCGTTTACCAGCTTTTCTTATGCGTTATCTAAAATTGCAGGTATTTCTTTGGGCAGCGCTTCTGTCCTTGTATATTTGGCGCTGATCGGGGTTCAGTTTTTGCTGCTTCAAAAAGTGAGCGTACCGGTTTTGCTGCAGATCCCGTTTTCTTTCGTCTTTGGCATACTCACAGATTTTTATGATTTTATAGTTCCTGAGATGGCGCTTTCCCTGTGGCTCAGATTTTTGCTGCTGGCGGCAGCAATCTGGCTGACTTCCATCGGGGTCTATCTGTATACAAACTGCCGCTTGGTTATGACCCCGGTAGAAGGGATCGTTCAGACGATTGCGGATAAGTGGAGCTTCAAATTCTCGCTCGTCAAAAATTGCTTTGACTTATTTATGCTGCTGCTGACAGTTTCATTCTGTCTTTTGTTAAGGCAGCCTGTGTTTGGGATTGGAATAGGAACCGTTTTATCCGCCTTGATTTTGGGAAGGATGATTGGAATTTATGAAAAGCTGATTGGAAGGAAAGGATAAATACAAAAAAAGAATGGAGGAAACACGATGAGTAAAATGCCAGAAAATTTCTTGTGGGGCGGAGCAACGGCCGCGAACCAGTGCGAGGGTGGGTTTCATGAAGGCGGACGGGGAATTGCGAATGTAGACGTGATTCCGGCAGGAGAGGACAGAAGGGCTGTGATGGAAGGGAAAATGCCGATGCTTTCCTGTGATGCAAATTATAAGCAGTTGTTTATAGTGGAAAACGGCCTTGGTGCGGCAGATACGCCGGGCTCAGATGGGAATATTCATGATACTTACCGGATTGCGTATCTGCGTGAACATATCTGTGCCATGAAAGACGCAGTGAACCTGGATGGGGTAGAGCTGCTTGGCTATACCTTATGGGGTGTATCGACCTGGTAAGCGCAAGTACTGGTGAAATGAAGAAACGGTATGGTTTTATTTATGTGGATAAGGACAATGATGGCGCGGGAACCCTGAAACGGAGCAAAAAGGATTCATTCTACTGGTATAAGCAGGTGATTGCTACGAATGGAGAATGTTTAGAATAATGCAAAAATAAAAGAATGGAAAAAGAGCTTCTCCTTTTCAAAACAGAAGCTCTTTTTTTTGAGAAATTTTGAACGGATTGGCAAGTATGGAGGGAATGGTTTTGGACAGGAATGTAAACATAATAACAGACTTAAAGGGAAATAAAATTGTACTGATAAACGATATTATATTCAAAGGGAAAAGGTCTGTAAACTGGGATGATGTAAAGAATTACCTTGAAGCCTATGTCGGTGAATTTTATGAAATCGCCGATACAAAGGATATTGTGTATATTGGAAAAGAATTACCAGATGAATACACCGGTTCGCGGTATACATATTCGCTAAGAGGTGCGAATGCGAAGGCAAAGGCAAATGCATCACAGGGGATACCAGAGATGCTTGAGATAGCTTCCGGAAAGCATTTCAGGAAAAATTACGGTGAAAGGCATAAAAGAAATGCTGCAAATGGCTGGTACCGGTATAATTCACGGTTTGCACTGCCTGTTTATGATGACAGCGGGGAAGCAGAACGGTATAATGTGTTTCACGCCTCCATGCTGATACGGCACGATGCAGATGGGAAAATGTATCTTTATGACATTATGGACATAAAAAAAGAAACGAGCAACCCTTTCGAATCATAAGATTTTACTTGGCAAAAAACCCATCTCTTTTTCTATAGTATAGGGTATACGGCTGCATCTGTCAAGCATGATTTTAATTATTCAGTTTTTTAGTTCCGGTACGTCTGCCACGATTTCATACGTTACAGATACCTTTTTGTCTAAAGCCTGCAGGTGCGTATACTCCGCAAGCGGCAGTTTTGCGGCTTCTGCATGTTCTGTAATGCCTTCATATTCCACATCTGTAAAACGGAGCGTGATGCGGCGATTCCGTTTGAGTTCTTTCGGTGCGCTGCGGCTGTTTTAACAGGAGAGTAGAACAGACAGGGCGCATAAGCAGATCATGAATGAATCAGGACGGTGTCTCATGATTCAGTGGAAATTTTTCATTTTACAATAGTAGTTTATACATGTCTCCTGAAAGAGGTAGAAATCGATAAGGGACAAGTAATCGGTGTCGAAATCAGCAACCAGCATGAGATATCTCTTGTATGGAACCATATAACTGGGAAAGACAGCAATAACGGCATTTGGCGCTAGAGGATAACGTCAGGTTACTTTTCACACCCAGACCTTTGCACTCCGCTGCAAAGGTCGTGAGAACGTGTAAATTCAGCCTAGAAGGCATCCAGTCCTTCGCCAAAGGCGAATTTTCAATGGACTGGATGCCGTTACTTTTCACAGCACAGCCGTTTTTTGGCTGGGGTGTGAAAAGTAACAACGTCAGGTGCCTTTTTGCTGCCAGCGTATTTGGTAATTGACGTAATTTTTTTATTTTGATAGAATAAAACAAGAGCGGGCGCCGGATGACATTCCTTCCATTGGGATGCTGGTTTGTGATCAAATTACCCATCCGTCGATGTATTTTACAGAGCCGTCGCCTTATTTGGAAGATACGTATTATGGGGACAGCTATCTGGAACATTGGGTAAATGAATACTGGGATTTTCATGAAAACAGGTGGGTGTTGGCAGATGTTGACGGCTATTATGAATATGAGAGCCGTTTTGGTTACAGCCAATTTGATTTGCCGCGCAAAAAGTTCGTAACGGCTTCAGAAGCATGGCTTTGCCTGAGAAAAAATACGCTAACGAAAAAAATAGACGTATTTTCACCGATGACGGAGTACAGGCACTGGAGGAAAGTGAATTGTGTGAGCTTGATGATTTGGCGGAATTGCTGGCAGAGCCTGATAAAAATATAGAGCAGATCGAACAAATGCGGGCTGCGAATGAAAAACTGTCTGTATTGACAAACAATACGCAAAACATCTACTATGATACATTTGGACAGAATGCCGTTTGAGCTAAATTTTGGCTGCCGGCTGTGCATCTGCAAAGAAGATGCGGTAAGTAAAATATTTTGAAACGTGGGTGACTGGCATGGATCAAAAGAAAATAACAAATATCGAAGTGAAGAAGAAAAACAGGAATGATGTTTTTCGGTATATATGCAAACACAGTATGGCGTCAAACCCAGATATTTCCTATGCACTTAAGCTGAGCCTGCCGACAGTGACGCAGATCACCAGGGAATTGATTGGGGAAGGGCTTGTGGAGGAAAAGGGGGCGCTGGAGTCTACTGGGGGAAGAAGGGCGAAAGCGCTGGCGGTGTCTGATACGGCAGGAAAAGCGGCAGGGCTGGACATTACGAAAAACCACATCAGCCTGATGCTTACAGGGGTGACAGGCGAGATCCTAAAATATGAGCGCATATTCCTGCCATATGCCGCAGAGGGCAGGTATTACGAGGAAGTGAGCCAAAAGCTGGAATATTTTTTAGAGGAAGGCGGATGTGGGAAAAAAGACATGCTGGGGATCGGGATATCCTTTCCTGGAATCATAGACTTGGATCGGGAGCTGATTGCAGATTCCCATGTGCTTGGGGTGAGCAATCTGCCGTTTTCTTCAGTGAGCTGTTTTTTTGATTATCCATGTCATTTTTTGAATGATGCAAATGCAGGGGCTTATGCGGAAGGGATACAGTCGGAATGTATGGAACGCTTTTTTTATTTGTCTCTGAGCGGCACAGTAGGGGGAGCGGTATACAGCAGCGGCAGGCTGGAACAGGGCAGCCATTTTCGGTGCGGAGAAGCAGGGCATATGACGATTGTCCCGGATGGGGAAGCCTGCTATTGCGGGAAAAATGGATGCCTGGATGCTTACTGTAGTGCAAAACGCCTTACCGATGGGAAGCTGGAGGATTTTTTTGAAAGGCTGGGGCAGGGAGAGCGGGAAGCAGCCAGCCGATGGGAACAGTATACGTCTTATCTGGCAGTTGCAGTCAATAATATCCATATGATCCTGGACTGCGATGTTGTCTTGGGCGGGTATGTCGGAAGCTGTATGGGCGAATACATCCGGGATGTGCGAAGCAAAGTGTCACAAAGGAATACATTTGCCAAAGACAGTTCCTTTGTGCGCCCTTGCAGCCATAAAATGGGGGCGGCTGCATTGGGGGCTTCCCGAAAAGTGATAGAGCTGTTTTTGGAACAGGTATAGGATGGAGAGATTTCAGAGATGGAATCTCTTTTTTTATGCAGTTTTACCAAAAACAGCTTTTTCAATTTGGATAATATAACAAAAAATTAAAAAATATAAGATTTTGTATTGACAATTTTGTGCTTCTGTCATAAATTAATATACATAATAAAACTATTTAATAAAGTATAAATTAAAGTAAAAAAGAAAGAGAGGGAATTTATTTATGAAAGGAAAAATGAAAACGGCTGTGATGCTTGGGATCGGAAAGATGGGATTTGAAGAAAGAGAGATCCCAGTGCCAAAGGACAATGAGGTGCTTGTAAAATTAGAGTATGTCGGCATCTGCGGCAGCGACCTGCATTATTATGAAA
The DNA here is from genome assembly GCA_947178105.1 of uncultured Eubacterium sp. Taxonomy (GTDB): domain Bacteria; phylum Bacillota; class Clostridia; order Lachnospirales; family Lachnospiraceae; genus Eubacterium_J. The sequence goes on from CAMWXD010000012.1 coordinate 46,073, forward strand.
CAGGGGCGATCGGGGATTATGTTGTAAAGCCGCCGTTTGTATTGGGACATGAGCCGGGAGGTACGGTTGTGGAAGTCGGAAAGGATGTAAAGCACTTAAACGTCGGCGACCGGGTTGCGCTGGAACCGGGAAAGACATGCGGGCATTGCGAGTTTTGCAAAACGGGGAATTATAATCTTTGCCCGGATGTGGTATTTTTTGCTACGCCTCCTGTAGATGGCGTATTCCAGGAATATGTGGCACATGAAGCCAGCCTCTGCTTTAAACTGCCGGATAACGTAAGCACGCTGGAAGGTGCCCTGATCGAGCCTTTGGCTGTAGGCTTCCATGCAGCGATGCAGGGCGGCGCGAAAGCAGGCCAGACAGCAGTAGTCATGGGGGCAGGCTGTATCGGGCTTGTGACGATGATGGCATTGAAGGCAATGGGGGTATCGAGAGTGTATGTGGTGGACATTATGGAAAAACGGCTCCAGAAAGCGTTGGAACTGGGCGCAGATGGCGTAATTGATGGAAGCCGGACTGACGCAGTGGAAGAAGTAAGAAAACTGACTGGCGGAAAGGGATGCGGCCTTGCAGTGGAAACGGCAGGCACACAGGCAACGACTGTCCAGACAATCCATATGGTGAAAAAGGGTGCAACGATTGTACTCGTAGGATACAGCAAAAGCGGGGAAATGACGCTGCCTATGAGCCTTGCGCTGGATAAGGAGCTGACGTTTAAGACCGTATTCCGCTACCGCCATATTTATCCAATGGCGATTGATACAGTTGCGGCAGGCAGAGTAAATCTGAAAGGGATCGTGACGGACATTTTTGGGCTTGATGAAGCACAAAAAGCGATGGATTACAGTGTAAATCATAAAGCGGATATTGTAAAAGCGGTTATCCGTATTGCAGAATAGCCGATTGCAGGGCATAAGGAACAAGAAGGTTGCGTTTAGCCGATAGGAATAAGGAGGACGGCAATGGAGCAGAAAAATACAGATGTAAAAGTGCCACTGGTGAGTAAAATTGCTTATGGCATGGGCGATGTGGGATGCAATTTCAGTTGGATGTTTGTCGGGAATTTCCTGATGATTTTTTATACGGATGTTTTTGGGATTGGTATGGGGGCAGTTGCAGGGCTGATGCTGTTTTCAAGGTTCTGGGATGCCATTAATGATCCGGTAATTGGAGGACTGAGTGATAAGACACATACGAGATGGGGCAGGTATCGTCCCTGGCTTCTGGTCGCTGCTCCGCTGACCGCCATCGTATTGACGCTGACGTTCTGGGCGCATCCGGGCTGGACGCCTGCGGTTAAGATTGCTTACATGGCAGTGAGCTACTGTATCCTGGTGTTTGGATATACCTGCGTCAATATCCCTTACGGCACGCTGTGCGGTGCGATGACGCAAAATATAGAGGAACGGGCGAAAATTAATACGTTTCGTTCGGTCAGTGCAATGATTGCCATTGGCATTATCAATATTATAACCGTTCCCCTGATTGCAGCGCTTGGCAGCGGGAATGATCAGAGGGGCTACCTTTTGGTTGCTGCTGTCTATGGATGTATTTTTGCGGCCTGCCATATTTTTTGTTTTGCGAAAACAAAAGAAGTCGTAGAGGTGCCGGAGAAGAAAAAAACATCGCTGAAAGTACAGATGGCGTCTGTTGCGAAAAACAAGCCGTACATGATTGCTGTGGCGGGGCAGTTCCTGTTTGGGATCACACTGTATGGGAGAAATGCAGATGCGCTTTATTACTTCACCTATGTGGAAGGGAACCAAGCATTGTTCAGTACCTATTCTCTTTTTATCATTCTTCCTTCGATTATCGGCGCAGCCTGTTTCCCGGTTGTATTTCGCCTGACAAACAATAAAGGGCGTTCGGCATCCATATTTGCATTTCTGACAGGGAGCAGCATGTTTTGTATGTACTTTTTTACAGTCAAGGAATCTCCTGTCCCATTCTACCTGTTTTCATGCCTGGCACAGTTTTTCTTTTCCGGATTTAATACAGCTATTTATGCGATTGTGCCGGATTGTGTGGAATACGGGGAATGGAAAACAGGGCTGCGCAACGACGGGTTCCAGTATGCGTTTATTTCCTTGGGAAATAAGATCGGAATGGCAATCGGGACATCTGCCCTTGCAGGAGTTTTGGGCAGCCTGGGATATGCGGCAAATGAACAGCAAAATCCGGCTGTGCTGGCTGTAATGAAACATTCGTTTACTACAGTTCCAGGCGTATTATGGATTGTGACAGCGGCAGTCTTATACTTTTACCGTCTAAATAAAAAAGCTTATAATCAAATTGTGCAGGAAATTCAGGAACGGAAGGGAGGGAAACTTTGAAACCATACGAAATTGGATTTTTCATTACTGTACGGAAATAGATTGAGAAACAGGACAGAATAGGATATAATAGAAAAAACGGTACCGGATGGAGGGCAGTGATGAAAAAAGCATTTCCTGTTGGAGTGTTTCCTTGCTGGGATCTTAAGCCAGAGTGAGAATTATCTGGTGAAATCCAACCGTGAATCTGGAAAAGGGCGTTCTGGCCTTATTTGCCTTTGCTGATTTGGAGCAGGATGCAAAGAAGGCCTACGATAAGAACTATATGGAAGAGCTGCGTGCGGAAGGCTATCGGAACATAGACTGTTATGGGATATCGTTTTACCGGAAAGACTGCGAGGTTTGGTTTGGAAAAGTATGAATGAGGATGTGCGCGATGGATACAAAGGATATTCGGTATTTTTGCCGTGTATATGAAGAAGGAGGAATCAATCAGGCGGCGAAGCAGCTTTTTATCAGCGCCCAGGGGCTTAGCAGGATTATTTCCAAGCTGGAGGCAGAGCTTGGGGCGGTTCTTTTTGAACGGTCTGCAAGAGGATTGCGCCCGACTGCCAGCGGGGTTTATTTGTATGAAAACTGCCGGGAGCTGCTGGATAAACTGGAGGATATAGAAGTGGGGATCCGCAGGGTGGAGCGGATGGACAGAGAGTTGCAGCTTGGGTTTTCCTGCGGGGTATTAAATGTGTTTCCGTTTCACAGGCTGGAGCAGTTTCAGGCGGAACATCCCCATATACAGATTCAGTGGGAAGAGGCGGAAAACGAAGGGGTTATGAATAAGATTTTCCAGCGGGGGCTTGATGTGGGGTTTGTCATCGGCAGCATAGGGCGGGACGGGCTTTATGCAAAGGAAGTGTATCAAATCGGGATGGATGCTTTGGTGTATGAAGGGCACCCGCTGTATGACAAACAACAGTTGTCGGTCGGCGACTTACGTGAGGAGCCGCTGCTTACCCTGAATGAAAAGTTTTACTGTTATCACAGCTTTGTGGGACGCTGCAAGGATTTTGGGTTTCTTCCGCAGATCCGTATGAAAACCATGGAAAGCCAACTGATCTATCGGTTTTGCCGGGAGAAAATGGGGATTGGGATCGATGTAAATATCCATAAAAATGAGATCAAAATGGATGGCATCCATCGGATTATGCTGCGGGATGCCGTTCCATGGAGGATCTCTGTCGTGTGCCGCAAAGACCGCAGGGAAGAAAGGGCGATCAAAAAGCTGTTGGAATTGTTTTAAGGAAACGTGTATATCAACAATTTGTTGGTAGCTGTTATCTTTTTGGTGATAGATAACAGCTATTTTTGATGTTATTCTTTTCTTGTTAAGAAAATAACAATATGCCAGAAATTACAAAAAGAAGAAGAAAAGAGGAGGAAAAATCTATGGATCGAAAATTTCCGCACTTGTCAAGCCCGATTACGATTGGCAACGTGACATTTCGCAACCGTATGTTTTCTGCACCGATGGGAGGCACTGACATCACCAATGATGGGTGTATCGGGTCAAAATCAACGGCTTTTTATGAATTGAGGGGGAAAGGCGGCGCAGCCGCTGTCACAGTCAGTGAATGTATGGTGCATCCTGAAACGGACGGCTCCCATGCGTATCATCTGGATACGGCTGTGCTGAACTCGCTTGCAGCAGCGACGTATACAGCAGATGCAATCCGCCGCCATGGAGCAATGCCAAGCCTGGAGTTGTCCCATTCCGGCATGTATGCAGGGACTTATATGACAGATAAGGCAAAACAAAAATCTATGAACCAGTGGGGTGCAAGCGATACCGTGCGTCCTGACGGGGTTACAGTAAAGGCGCTTACAAAAGAGATGCTTGCAGAAATCGAGGCGTCTTATGGAAGAGTGGCAGGGCTTGCAAAACGTGCCGGATTTGAAATGATTATGATTCATGGCGGCCATGGCTGGCTGCTGAACCAGTTTTTTTCTCCGTATTTTAATAAAAGGACAGATGAATATGGGGGAAGCCTTGAAAATCGCTGCCGTCTGGCTGTGGAAGTGCTGCAATCAGTCAGGGAGGCTGTCGGGCAGGGATTTCCAATCGAGTTTCGACTGAGCGGCTCCGAGCTGTTTGAAGGCGGGTATGGACTGGAAGAAGGCTGCAGGATTGCCCAGCAGATCGAGCCGTATATTGACCTGCTCCATGTATCTGCCGGTACTTACCAGAGGGGATTTGGGGACACGCATCCTTCGATGTTCAAAGAACATGGCTGCAATGTGTACCTGGCTGCCGAGATCAAAAAACATGTATCCGTGCCGGTTGCCACATTAGGCGGTTTAAATGACCCGCATCAGATGGAAGAGATCATTGCCAGCGGGAAAGCGGATGTCGTATATATGGCAAGGGCGCTTCTGGCTGACCCGTTCCTGCCGAGGAAGGTTGTGGAAAACCGCGAGGACGAGATTGTCAAATGCCTGCGCTGCTTTACATGTATGGCAGAAAGGGCGGCTACCTCTACCAGAAGGTGTACGGTGAATCCGCTGATTGGGCGGGAAATGGAAGGATCTGAGATCGCTCCTGCGCCGGAGAAGAAAAAAGTGCTTGTGGCAGGCGGCGGCCCTGGCGGGCTGTATGCAGCGTATACTGCGGCACGCAGGGGGCATCAGGTCATTTTGTGTGAAAAGGAATCCGAAGTGGGTGGTATTTTAAAAAGTGAACAGGCGCTGCCGTTTAAGCATGAAATGTATGAGCTGGCTGGCACCTACAAGCTTTTGGCAGAAAAAGCCGGCGTGGAAATCCGCCTGGACACCGAGGTTACGAAAGAATATGCCCAAAAAGAAGCTGCGGATGCACTTATCATAGCAGTCGGCTCTGCACCGTTAGTTCCGCCGATTCCAGGGCTTGCCGGGGACAATGTGGTGATTGTCAATCAGTATTATCTGGAAAAAGAAAAGGTCGGTGACGATGTCGTCGTATTTGGCGGCGGCCTTGCAGGGTGTGAATGCGCGATCCATCTGGGCATGGAAGGGAAACATGTCCGCCTGGTGGAAATGCGAGAGGAGCTGGCGCCGGATGCGAACGTACGCCACCGCCCGCTTCTTTTAAAAGAAATTGAGAAATATGTAACGGTGTACACTGGATACAAAGGGCTGGAAGTGACGCCAGAGGGGATTGTCTGTGAATATAAAAACGGTGCAAAACAGTTGGTTCCTGGAAAAACGGTAATTTGTGCCCTGGGGCAGCGTTCACGTACAGGCCTGGTCAGGGAATTACAGGATGCAGCGCCATTTGTAAGGGTGATCGGGGATGCAGCAAAAGTGTCTACCATTACAAATGCTGTTTATTGGGGCTATCATGCCGCACTGGACATATAAAAAGGCGGGGAAACAGAACATGAATATGGAAAAGAAAAGAAGGCGGGGAAACGGAATATGAATTTGGATTTAGATAAGAAAAGATGGGTGATACTGGCAGCATCCTGCCTGATTAATCTGTGCCTGGGTTCGATCTATGCCTGGAGCGTATTTGCCTCTTCCATGGCGGAATATTTCAGCAATTCCCTGGGACAGAATATAACGTCCGGTGACCTGGCGATTGTATATACGATTGCAAATGCGGTAGGCCCGATTACGATGATATCCGGCGGTGCCGTGAATGACAAGCTGGGCCCGAAAAAGGTAATTGCCTTAGGCGGCGTGATGTTTGGCGGCGGTATGGTTTTGTCTGGCTTTGCCAGCAGCGTAACCTTTCTGATTGTCAGCTATGGGCTGGTTGCCGGGCTTGGGCTTGGGATGGCTTATGGGGCAACGATATCTACCAGCGTGAAATATTTTCCAGATAAGCGCGGTCTGATCGGAGGGGTTACGACTGCTGTATACGGAATGAGTTCGGTTATTTTGCCGCCTGTTGTAACCATCATTGTAAACCGCTTTGACGCAACGCTTGCATTCAAAGTGATCGGTGCAGTATTTCTTGTCATTATTTTAGTAAGCACATGTTTCCTGGAGCAGTGCCCGCAAGGGTATGTCCCGGCAGGGTACCAGCCGCCGGCAGCCCAGAAAGGCGCTGCGGACATGGAGTGGAAAGCGATGGTTCAGACACCGATTTTCTATGTGATGCTGCTGTTGCTTACCAGCGGGGCGTTCAGCGGTATGATGGTCATTTCCCAGGCATCCGCTATGGCACAGCAAATGATTGGAATGACGGCGATCGCAGCGAGCGGGGCTGTTTCGATCCTTGCCTTTTTCAATGCGCTGGGAAGAATTGCCGCAGGGTACCTGTCGGATAAAATCGGAAGGATCAATACGCTGATGGCAGCATGTGTGCTGTGTATTGCCGGAATGCTGTGCCTGTATGTGTCGGCATCCGGGCAGCAGGGACTGTTTTATATCGGGATTTGTCTCGTTGGAGTTAGTTTTGGTTCTTTTATGGGGGTATATCCGGGATTTACCGCAGACCAGTTCGGCGCACGCAACAACAGTGTCAATTACGGCATTATGTTTATTGGCTTTGCGCTTGCAGGATACTTTGGCCCGCAGATTATGCGCAGCGTTTATGCGTCAACAGGCGTTTACCAGAATGCTTTTTTGATTGCCTGCGGACTGAATCTTTTGGGGATTTTTCTGGCGGGTGTTTACAGGGTTCTCAGAAAGAGGAAGTGTTAATTGGAGATATTTTGTGCATTTATTGAAAAACATATTGGTTTGAAATTCAGAATTCTTTTACATAACATTTTGTAATAAATTGTTATGCTTTATATTTGAAGTTAAACATACCCAAACCAGCATAAAATAAGAGGAAAACCGAAATTTTAACATGGAAAGGTCTGAAAAAAATGTTTTGTTTTGCAATATCTGCCAGAAAAAAGTTTTGTTTCGAATGAGCATATTTTCTGAACATTTTTGTGTAATTCTTACAGATTTCCAACAAAAAAGAAAGAAAAAACCAGCAATTAATGCCAATTTTTTCTTTCCTGTTGCAAAAGAAAAAGAATTGTTGTAGAATACTTTCAGGCAACAATTTATTACAAAATGTTATGCTTTATATCCAGACCTGAAAGCAGCAGTTCCCATACATGTAAAGCAGGTCCGGTATATACATTGGCATGGAGGGAATTATGCGGGAATTAGATTATGGAAGGATGGGAATGCGTATCCGACAGCTCAGGAAAACCAAAGGCTGGTCGCAGGATGATCTTGCAAAAAAGTGCGGGATCAGCATGTCCTTTCTCGGGCATATTGAGCGTGGGACAAGGATCATGAGCCTGGAAACATTTGTCAGTATCTGTGATGCGTTGGATGCGGATGCAGACGAACTGCTCTGGGGTGTGGCGCATCCGTCAAATGCGGTTTTGAATCTTTGGCAGCACCCAGAGCGTAAAGAAGGCAGAAATCCGTCTGATTACAATGCTCACACAGATGCTGACAGTTATTCTATGTATGTCAGGATTATGAAGTCTGTAGCGGAGATTATGAACGGTGCCTGAGTGTGAAAAGTGATGGAAAAGAAAAAGGTGTTGATGCTTGCATCGGTGGCATCTATGATAGGCCAGTTTAACATGCCAAATATCAGGATACTGTTGGATATGGGCTATGAAGTACATGTGGCGTGTAATTTTAAAGAAGGCAATACATGCAGCAGGCAGCAGGTATACAGGATTCATAGAATGTTACGGCAGATGCATGTGATGTGCCACCAGTGGGACTGTCCAAGAAACATCCTACCAGTAACAAAGTGTTTTACGGCTTATGGGCAGTTGATGAAACTGACTGGAAGATATCATTTTTCCTGGCTGCACTGCCATTCTCCAATAGGAAGTGCGTTGGCGCGGGCAGCGGCACACAGGCGCGGGATTCGGGTCATTTACACGGCGCATGGGTTTCATTTTTACCAGGGGGCACCTTTGTTTCATTGGATGCTGTATTATCCAGCAGAAAAGTTGCTTGCACGCTGGACAGATGTGCTGCTGACAGTCAATCAGGAAGATTACCGGCTTGCAGTCCAGAAAATGAAGGCAAGAAAGACGGCCTATATACCGGGAGTCGGAATTGATGTCAGCAGCTTGCAGAAGCAGACGTTTACAGAGCGCGCCGTATTTCGGAAAAAATACCAGATTCCCGAGAATGCAGTTATTTTACTGTCAGTAGGAGAACTCAGCAGGCGTAAAAACCATCAAATGGTAATATCTGCTCTGTCAGGCATGTCTGAAAAAGAGGTTCATTACCTGATCTGCGGCAAGGGTAGATTAAAAAAAGCATTGCTTCAAAAAGCCAGAAGCTGCGGCGTATCCAAACAGGTTCACATTTTGGGATTCCAGGAAAATGTGGCTGATTTTTACTATAATGCGGATATATTTGTATTTCCATCCAGACAGGAAGGGCTTCCGGCAGCGCTTATGGAGGCAATGGCATGTGGGCTGCCGTGTATTGTATCGGATATACGCGGAAACCGGGAATTGATTACAGAAGGAAGAAAGGACTGCGGCGGCATATGTTTTCCGCTAAGGCGCCCTGGAAAGCTGCGTTATGCATTGGAGCTGCTGCTGGAAAATCCAAAGCTCAGATATGAGTATGGGCGCTATAACAAAAAGAAAGTGCAGGAATATAGCCTACAGGTTGTAAGCCGCAGGATGAAAAAAATATACAGTATGATGGGCTAAGAAGGATGATTACAGTACAGGTGCTGATGTCTGCGTATAATGGAGCCAGATATCTGCCGCAGCAGATTGACAGTATTCTGGCACAATCAGGAGTAAAGGTATCCCTGTTAGTCAGGGATGACGGCTCAAACGACAGGACACTGGAAATATTAAGGGCATACGAAAAAAGATATCAAAATATATCAGTATATATGGGAAACAGAAAAGGAGCTGCAGCAGGTTTTTATGATCTGCTGGATCATGCGGATTTGTCAAACAGTTATTATGCCTTTGCAGATCAGGATGACGTCTGGATGGCAGACAAGCTGCTGCGGGCCGTTACCATTCTGGAACAGCAGCCGAAAGGCCAGCCGCTGCTCTATGCGGGGAAAGTAATCTGCGCTTCCAAAGATCTGGCAGAATGCAGGAAGGTTTCTTATCATATCAGGCGCGGGCCCTCATTTGGCAATGCTCTGGCAGAGAATATCTGCATGGGGTGTACCGAAGTATTTAATGCCAGGCTGCTGAAATTAGCCAGAGGACACCTTCCGGAAGGCGGAATAATGCATGACTGGTGGCTCTATCTTACAGCGGCGTATTTTGGAAAGGTCGTATATGACCATCATGCGAATATACTGTACCGCCAGCATGGAGACAATGCGGTTGGAATGCAGAACCGATGGGGTGCAAGATGGATTCATAGAGCAAAACATATCCGGCAGATGCAGCATAAGCTGTCCGGGCAGGCAATACAGTTTCAAAATGCATATGGGCAGAAACTGTACCATGTGGAATGCCGAAAAGAAACGGCTGGCGGTTTGTGTAAAAATAACAGGTGCAGACGGTGTCGACAGACTGCAAGCCTGGATTTGCTGTGCGGATATCGGACGGATTTGAAGAAAAGATGCCGGATTGTTCTGGATAAACAGATCTACAGGCAGAGTGTTTTGGATGATGTGATATTCCGAATGCTTTTTATGATTGGGTTTTTGTGAAAGGGAAAAAACATGAAGGTGCTACATTATATGTTTGGGATTCCGCCTGTGCGGACTGGCGGCATGGTCAGGTACGCAGCGGATCTGATGGTACAGCAGATGCAGATGGGAGCAGATGTTAGCCTTCTGATCCCGGGCAGGATCTCCCTGTTTGGGGATTGCGGACAGAAAACGAAGGTTTTCAAACGGCGGAAGGATTTTAGGAAAATTCCTACTTATATGATTTTTCATCCGCTGCCAATACCGATGTGTAATGGAATACTTGATATCAAAGCTTATACAAAAAGCTGCAACCAAGAGGCATTCCGGCTTTTTTTACAGGAGTTGTGTCCGGATATCATTCATATTCATACATTTATGGGGCTTCATCGGGAGTTTCTTACCCAGGCACGCAGTATGGGCATTCCGATTGTATTTACTACCCACGATTATTTTGGCATATGTCCTGCAGCAGTCATGTTGTTTCAAGGGAATCTCTGTGAGGATAAGCAGTGGGAAAAGTGCGGGGAATGCAGCAAAGCTGCTTTTGGCAAAAGCAGATGGTGTCTGGAGCAGTCCGGGATTTACCGTATTTTCAGAAAACATCACTGGATGGTAATGCTTGCAAAAAAGGCTGTACGCCTGTTCACGCTTTTGGCGGGACAAGAAAAAGGACGCAGCGGAGCATTTTGGCAGCCTGATTATACGTTGCTTCAGGAATATTATATGTCTATGTTTCGGATGGTTTCTGCCTTTCACTATAACAGTTCTGTTGCAAAGAAAATCTATGAGTCAAGACTTGGCAGGCGCAAGGGATCTGTAATTTTGATCAGCCATGCAGGGATCGCAGACAACCGCAGAAGATACCATTATGGAAAAATACTGCGAATTGGATATTTTGGAAGCTGGGTCAGCTACAAAGGTTTTTTTGACCTGTTGAAAGTATGCAGCCGCTTGTATGAAGAAGGATGTACAGATTTGGAACTGCATCTTTATTCCGATACGGCCTCCAGAAAAGAAAAGTTTGTCAGAAATCATCCTTATTTTACAACGGAACAGATGGACAGCATAATTCGCAGCATAGATGTACTTGCGGTGCCTGGCAGATGGCCGGAGACATTTGGGCTGGCTGCTTTGGAGGCGGTCAGCTATGGCGTGCCGGTGATTGTGTCAGAGCATACGGGTGCAAAAGATATTTTGGAAGGAGCTGCGCTGGGCGGCTTTGTATATGACGGCTCGCGGCAGGGATTGCAAAGGGTGCTGAAGGAGATTTATTGGCATAGAGAACTTCTGGTACAGGCAAATTCGGATATCGTACATATGGATCATAAGTTTGACTATCCATCACATGTACAGGAAATCCTTAACATGTATCAGCAGCTTATACTTATAAACAACCGTAGGAAATAACAGGAGACAGGCATGAGATTAGCAAAGGAATTGTGGGAATACAGAGAAATGGTCAGAAGTCTGGTAAAACGGGATCTAAAAAGCAGATATAAGGGTTCGGTTCTCGGATTTTTATGGATGTTTTTAAATCCACTGTTGCAGCTTGCAGTTTATACCGTCGTATTTTCTACAATTATGCGGATGGGAATTGACCAGTTTTACTTATTCTTGTTTGTTGCGCTGGTGCCGTGGATTTTTTTCAGTACCTGCTTAAGTGCTGGAACAACGGTAATTTTTTCACAGCAGGAGATGGTTAAAAAAATATATTTTCCAAGGGAAGTATTGCCGCTGGCTTTTACAATCAGCCAGTTTGTAAACATGCTGTTGAGCTTTGTTGTAATTTTTATCGTCATGGTATGCAGCAGGAGGGAAATCCATCCGGCAGTCCTTCTGTACCTGGTGCCTGTTATGCTCACAGAGTTTGCACTGGCGCTCGGGGTTGTTTATTTTGTCTCGGCATTGAATGTGTATTTCAGGGATCTGGAGCATATTTTGGGTATTGTGTCGATGGCATGGATGTATTTGACACCGGTCCTTTACCCGATCGATCTGGTGCCGGAACAATATGCCAAACTGTTTTATTTGAATCCAATGACTGCCATCATTATTGCTTATAGGGATATTCTGTATTATGGGCAGGCACCCCGAATGCACATCTTTGTACAGGCAGCAGTGATGGGGCTTGCTGTCCTGTTTGCGGGACAGGCATCATTTGGAAAGTTGCAGAGACATTTTGTGGAGGAACTGTGATTGCGGGAAGCAGGAGAGACAAGGCTTAACTGTTACGATTGTGGAGGGACCGACATGGCAGTGGATATTATCATACCGGTATATAATGCATATGAACAGTTGTCGGAATGCCTGGAAAGCATTTGGAAATGGACAGATTTCAAAAATAACAGGCTTATTCTGATCGATGACAACAGTCCGGATGAAAGGATAAAAAAATTACTGGATGCGCAGCGGCAGGAACATGTGATTGTGATTCATAATCCACAAAACAGGGGATTTTCAGCAAATGTAAATATCGGCATTGCCCAGTCTGATACGCACAACATCATAGTGCTGAATTCGGATACGGTTGTGACAAAAGGCTGGGTAGAAAAACTGGAAGAATGTGCTTACAGTGATCGGGCAATTGCAACAGCAACACCGCTGTCAAATAATGCGACACTTTGCTCCGTGCCGGATTTTGGCAAAGAAAATACGATACCACAGGGGTATTCCCTGGATGAATATGCCGAACTGATTGAACGGGTCAGCATGAAACGCTATCCCCGAATTCCAGTGGCAAACGGGTTCTGCATGTACATTAAGAGGGAGGCCATTCGTAAGATCGGCGGCTTTGATGCAGAAGCATTTGGAAAAGGTTATGGGGAAGAAAATGATTTCTGCTTCCGTGCCATAGAAGCGGGATATTATCATGCAATGTGTGATGATACATTTATTCTGCATACCGGCACACAGTCGTTTACAAGCAGGGAAAAGATGCAGTATATCAGGGCGCATGAAGAGATTCTAAGGCAGCGGTATGGAAGTCTTGTAAGAGCTGTGCAGCTACACTGTAGGAATCAGCCAAATGCAGCAGTCTCAGAAAATATCCGCTTCTGGACAGAATTTGAAAAAAACAGGCAGTGCAAGACGATCCTGTACCTGCTCCAGTCCGATTTCCGTCCAGAAGCAGATAACCATACAGGCGGAACCCAACTGCATGTCAAGGATCTTATGCAGGGACTGCGGAAAAGTTTTTTTATTCTTGTGGCAGCAAGAGACGCCTCTTATTTAAATCTTACACTGTATACAAAAAAGCAGGAATTTTTATTCAGATATTATGTAGGGCCGCAGGAAGAATATGAGCGCTTCCGTTGTGGAACATCTGCCGCCATGTATGGCACAATCCTGGAATTCTTTCGTGTCAGTTGTGTGCATATTCATCATACCAAAGGACTGACACTGGAATTGTATTATGAGGCAAAGAAACGGGGCATTCCGGTGCTGGCTACATTGCATGATTATTTTTATGTCTGTCCGGGTATGAAACTGCTGAATGGGGAAAACAGGCTCTGTATCGGCAGGGAAACAGAGAAAACATGCCGGATATGCGCACAGAGGCAGTTTGGCATTGCAAAAACGGTACCTTACATGCAAGTGTGGCGGGAAGAATGCCGGAATGCTTTGCAGACAGCCGGCATTCTGATTGTTCCGAGTAAAAGCGCCAAGGAGATCATTCTTGGTTATTATAAAGAACTGGAACCAAAAATAAGAGTGATTGGACACGGCATTCCTTCTTTTGGCACACCGAAAATAAATCATTCTAAAAACAGAGATAGTTTTCATATTGCATTTTTAGGTGGAATCAATATGGCGAAAGGATTCCATCATGCCAAAGCTCTTATAAAATCAAGAGAAAAGGGAATCCACTGGTACTTATTTGGAAACTTTGAAGAGCAGGATGCCCTTCAATATCAGAAATCCTGTTTTACGGATTCGGGAAATTATATACGGGAAGAACTGCCGGAACTGCTGCAAAAGCACAGCATTGATCTTGTGTGCATTTTGTCTGTCTGTCCTGAAACTTATAGTTATACGCTGTCGGAAGCAGTAGCTTGTGGTATTCCTGTGCTCGCGACAGACATCGGAGCGCTCGGCGAACGGGTGCGTGAAATGGATTGCGGCTGGCTGGTTCCTCAGGATGCCTCTGCTGAAGAGATCCTTAAAGTGATCCGCCGGCTGAAACCGAAAGGAGAGGCATATCAGCGTAAAGTACAGAGTGTAAAGAAGATACGACTGCGTACACTGGATGAAATGTGCAGAATTTATCAGAGATTGTATGAAGAAGAAATGGCAGGAATGCCGCAGCAGGAGCATCGAAAGCAGGATAACCGGACACGCCAGAAGCTTGTATACAGGCAAAATGTAATGTATTTAAATTTTGATGCCCAAAATCTGGCAGAGCATCTGGAAGAAGCAGAAAAACAACTGCATCAGGTGACGGGGTCATATACTTACCGTGCAGCGCGGCTGGCAGCGGCATATATTCCGCTAAAAAGGCAGTTAGCATTTTTACTGCGTAAAGGATATCATTGGATAAGAAGAGGAATACATCTGTAAATGAATCAAGAACATGCGATAGAAACCAATATGATAGAAGTATGCAATATTAAGAAAAAATTCAAAGTATATAATGACAAGGGATATACCTTGAAAGAAAAAGTGATTTTTTCATCCAGAAATAAGTATGAGGAACGGTGGGTTCTGAAAGGAATCAGCTTCCAGGTGAAAAAAGGGGAAGCAGTCGGGCTGATTGGGCATAATGGCTGCGGAAAAAGCACGACCTTAAAAATGCTTACAAAGATTATGTATCCGGACGCTGGAAGCATTTCCTTAAATGGCAGAGTATCCAGCCTATTGGAACTTGGTGCTGGATTTCATCCAGATCTCAGCGGCAGGGAAAATATATATATCAATGCATCTATTTTCGGCTTGACAAAAGCAGAAATAGACAACAGGGCAGAAGATATCATCCGGTTTTCAGAATTGGAGGAATTTATAGACCATCCGGTGCGGACATACTCATCCGGGATGTATATGCGGCTGGCATTTTCTGTGGCCATTCATGTGGACGCGGATATTCTGCTGATTGATGAAATACTCGGGGTTGGTGATACGAATTTTCAGGTGAAATGTTTTCAGAAGCTGATGGAAATAAAGCAAGGCGGGACTTCCATCGTGATTGTATCGCATTCTCTAGGACAGATCGAACAGATCTGCGAAAGAAGCATCTGGATCCATGATGGATTGGTACGCGCAGAAGGAATGCCGGGAAGTGTCCACAGGCAGTATCTGGCATATATGGGCGAGCTGCGAAACAAGCCGGTTCCTGTTGCAGCATCAAGCAGTACGGCGGATGTTCCGACCGCGTCAGATCTGTATATGCATACTGGAAGCGGTGAAGTAAAAATTGCAAAAGTATCTGTGACAGACCAGGAAGGAGAAGCAAAGCGGGCTTTTCTGACGGCACAGGATATACGGATTCATGTGGAATATACAGTAAGCCGCCCGCTTGCGAAAGCAAATGTGGGAATCAGTATTTTCAGGAATGATGGATTATGCTGTTACGGTATTTCAACGAAAGAAGACGGCATCGGTTTCTTTCAGATGAATCGGAATGGAAGTATTGAGTTGGATTTAAAAAATGTAAATTTGCTGGCAGGGAAATTCATCATCCATGTTGGCATTGAAGATGAGCTGCGCAATAGTATTGATTATGTAGATCAAGCGGCGTCTTTTGAGATTTATACATTAAATGATGAAACAGGAGCTTTTTATTTAGAACATAAATGGAAGTTAGATGTATGACAGGCCATTGGAAAAGAGAAAATTATGCGGAATGTAACAGAACTGCTCGAAGAAAAATTGTGGATCGCAAGGCCTCTTTCTGTGATAGAGGATGAATGTGAAAAGACCCGGTTTAATATTGTCACAGATGATATAGGGAGAAGGAGCCTTATGGGAGGGGTAGCAACATCCCTGGCTTTGGCGACGATTCTGTGTGAGAAAAATCAATGGATTTTAAGAATTATTACCCGGCAGGCACCATGCAGCCTGAATGATTATTATGCATTTGTACGGCTCTATGGACTCCAGGCGCCAGAAAAAGTAGAAGCATATTCTGATGAAGAAAAAAATTCGGTATCTATTCATGAAAAACTTGCCGTATCCGAAAAAGATATATTTTTAGCGACATCCTGGTGGAGTGCGAGGAGCATTCTAAAAAGCCACCTGAACAGACGCATTCTGTATATTATACAGGAAGAAGAAACGTTCTTTTATCCATATGGCGATGAACGGTTCTGGTGTGAAGAAATGATGAAAGACCAAAGGATCGATTATATCGTGAATTCTAGATTATTATACGATTATTTCAAAGCAAATGGATACGATATGTTAATAAATCATGCGGTCTGTTTTGAACCAGCATTTCCAAAAAACTTGTTTTATGCCGATCATCGCACCTTTGCCAGAAAACAAGCTGAGAAACGAAAACTGTTTTTTTACAGCAGACCTAAAAATCCAAGGAATTTATATTATTTGGGAATGGAGTGTCTGGATGAAGCGCTTAATCGTGGAATCATTGATACGGATTTGTGGGAAATATACCTGGCAGGCGGGCAGGAAGACGAAGAGATCTGTTTTTCAAATGGTTATATACCAAAAAGGAACGGCATTATGTCCTGGAAAGAATATGCAGATTTTGCAAGAACGGTGGATGTATCGTTCAGCTTGATGTATACACCGCATCCGAGTTATCCGCCTTTGGATATGCTGTGTTCAGGTGCTGTTGTCCTAACGAATCAGTTTAAAAATAAGAACCATCTGGATTATTCCAAAAACCTGATTCTGGCAGAACTTAAGAAAGAACAGCTCGTACAGAGTTTAGAAAAAGCTGTATTTATGGCAGAAGACCTGGAACAGAGGGAAAAAAACTATCAGCAGAACGAGATCAGCCAAAGCTGGAATGACAGCTTTCAAAAGGTGATAGCTGTTCTGGAAAAGAATGATAAGGAAGGCAGATATGTACCATATTGAACAGCATGTACAGGAGCATGATACGCCTTGGAATACAAATATTTCAGAAAGAGTTAAGAAATTATTTGATGCAAAAAAAGCAGGATTGAAAACCGTTGTTTATCTTTATGAGGCTGCGGATACCAGCACCTTCCGCTACCGCGTCTATAATATGTGCCAGATCCTGGAGCTAAGCCTGTCCTGGCGGGGAACCTATTTTTTTAAAAATGAGCTGGAGATGATATATAAGTATATCCATATGATTGATTTTGTAATTATTGTACGGTTCAGATGGGACAGTAAGATCGGCTCAGTTTTGGATTTTATACATGATAAAGGGCTGAAAGCTGCGTTTGATACGGATGACCTGGTATATAACACAAAATACATTCCTATGATTATGAATACTCTGTCTGTTTATGAAAGCCAGGAAAGGCTGGATTACTGGTTTTCTTATGTCAGCAGAATGGAATATGTAATATCCAAATGCGACTGCATGATCACGACCAACTTGTATTTGGCTGATCTTATGAAAAAAGATTTAAATAAAAATGCGTATATAGCAAAAAACTGTTTGAACAGAATTCAGCTTGATATATCACAGGACTATTATCAACAGAAGATGTCACAGCATAGTATTGGCAGGTTTGTCGTAGGGTATTTCAGCGGCACGCCGTCCCACATTAATGATTTCAGGATAGCAGCGCCGGAGCTTTTGTGTGCGCTGTCAGAATGTCCGGAAATGGTTTTACGCATAGTAGGCTTTCTGGAACTTCCTGCATATATGAAAGAGCTGCAGAGCATGGGAAAGATTGAATATGAGCCGCTTGTGCCTTTTACCGAACTGCAAAAAAAAATAGCTGAGGCAGATGTCAATATTGCGCCGCTGGCAGATAACAAATTTACAAACTGCAAATCTGAACTGAAGTTTTTTGAAGCTGCTGCTGTCGGAACAGTCACCTGTGCTTCGCCTGTGTTTGTATTCAGCAGGATCATAGAAGATCAAAAAAACGGGTATCTGTGCAGGCAAGGGCAGTGGGCCGATACATTAAAACGCCTGTATCATGCCAGAGGACGCGGAACAAAAGCCCTGTGTGAACGGGCGTACCAGACAAGCATGGAGCAGTATGCATATTATAACCTGGTGAAAGAAATGAACCGTATGCTGGATGATATATCGGAGGGAAATCAATGAGCTATAACAGTACCGCATATAATGAAAATTACTATAGATCGCATTGTGGAAAGTGTTATGACAGAGGCAATGGCTGGGAAGAAATATTTGCAAAACAGGCAGAGTGGATCACGAAAGATTTTCAGCCGGTTACTGTCCTGGACGTAGGATGTGCAGCCGGATATCTGGTCGAAGGACTCAGAGACCTGGGTGTATCGGCTTACGGAATAGATATTTCCGATTATGCACTTTCCAATGTGCGGGACGATATAAAGCCATATTGCTGGAACCAAAGTGCAGCAGCAGGACTTGAAAACAAATATGACCTGATTACCTGCATTGAAGTCTTAGAACATTTAGACAGCAGGGATGTCCGGGAAGCAGTCAGAAATATGTGTCTTGCCGCAGACAGGATTATATTTTCTTCCACGCCTTTTGACTATGGGGAAGAGACACATTATTCCGTAAATCAGCCGGGCTATTGGGCAGAGCTGTTTGCTGCTAACGGTTTTTTCCATGATATCGATTATGATTGTTCTTATATCTCTGTTCAGGCAATGGTATTTTGCAGAATAGATACGAATGTGCAGGTTATCGTCAGACAGTATGAAAATAAATTATTTGAGCTGTGGAACCAGTGCTGTATTTTAAGGGATAAGAATAATCTGGCAGAGTCAAGAATTGCAGATCTGGATCAGGGGAATATCTTACATGCGCAAAAAATGCAGGCGCAGCAGGATCAGTATGCGCAAATGATGCAGGCACAGCAGGATCAGTATGCGCAAATGATGCAGGCACAGCAGGATCAACATGCACAGGAGACGGCAGAATGCATAGAAAAAATGGAACACTTACAGCAAAAGCATACAGAACTTATGCAGATTGAGTTTAAAAACAGGGATATGCTTGAGTTAAAGCTTCAGATGCTGCGTGCAGAAAACGCATTCTTGAAAGAAGAACTTGGTAAGAAAATCGGGATAAATCCGGAGTGGAAAAAAAGCAGAGACGGCAAGGTTTTGAAAAAGCTGAGAGATGCGGCAAGATACAGGATCAAGAGCCAGAGGCTGCTTTGCAAGCCAGCAGGTTATTGGGAACCTGTATTTGACGCGCAGGAATATGCGGACAAAAATGTGGATATTAAAGAACTGTTCGGAAATGACGAAAAAAAATTGCTGCGTCATTTTATCCTGCATGGAATGGAAGAAGGAAGGACTGCGGGAGCAAAATTTAATATTTATGCATATATGATGTGTAATCCTGATGTGGCAGAATGCTTTGGGAACAGGAAAAGGGATTGTTTTCTGCATTATATTGAATGTGGGAGAAAAGAAGGCAGGACGTGGTGGTAATGGGAGACATTCTATAATTAGGAGATCATAATGATAATAAGAAAGAAAACGAAACGATTACTGGAAAGCATTGACAGCATTGACTGGATCATTTTGTGCTTGATATTTATATTCTGTTTTGTGAACTACCAGCATTCAGATATTCTGCATACAGGAGGTTCTTCCATTGCATATTTAAATGGTCATATTTTAGATTTTTATGATTACAACAAGGCTGCGTTGAGCGGGAATAACTATTTGCCAACTACTTATATTCTATTTGCCATTTGGAATATACCAATCAGAATTCTGGGTTTTATTACGGAACCAACAATGTCAGTCGGGGCTGTTGTCAGGATGTGGTATAAGGCGGGCACGTTTAGCTTATTTTTATGTACAGCTTATCTAATATATAAAATATGCATGGAAAAGTCTGTACCGCAAAAAAAGGCAGTACTGGCTGCATTCCTGTTTTTAAGCAACCCGATTGCAGTTTATAGTGAGTTCATCTTTGGACAATATGACATTATAACAACGTTCTTTATGTGTCTTGGATTTTATTATTATACAAAAGATGACAGGAGAAAATTTGTTTTGTCGTTTTCTGCGGCTATCACCTGTAAGTATTTCGCACTTCTGGTATTTGTGCCTTTATTATTGCTAAAAGAAAAAAATATATGGAAGATCATACGAGGCCTGATCGGAGGATTTAGCTTATTTGCTATTGAAACACTTCTGTATATAACGTCTGAGGCATTTATTTCAGGTATCTTTGGATTTGGCGCAGTAGGATATATTTTCAATGTGTCTTTGGATACAGGTTTTGCAAAAATAAGTATTGTCGTTGTTCTATGGGGGCTGTTATGTGCGTTTTGCTATTTTAAGGAATGTAAGGAAGAGGAATGGTTTTCTTGGGGTATTTATATTTCCTGCATTGTCATGTTTTTAAGTTTTGGATTATCCATGTGGCATCCGCAGTGGCTGATGATGGCAGTGCCTTTTTTAACACTAGGCATGTTTTTTAATAAAGATTCAGATATTTATATGCTGCTGGACTTGCTTATGATGGCAGCTTTTACTCTGTTTGTTGTAAATATATGGAAAAGGGCATGTGACCAGAATCTGTTTTATCAGGGGATTTTTGCAAGATACATCTCTGATATCAGCCAGAATGTTACGATGTCGGATTTGTTGGTTATAAAAGATGTAGATTTCATCTTTTCTATTTGGGCTGCGCTTCTGCTGCTGTATGTTGTATTTTTACACCCTAAAAGAATGTGTATGCCAAAAGATGTCTGTAAAAAATTTCAGAAAGGAATTTTGCGGTTCAGATATATTGGAGGGTGCTGTATTTTTATTGTTCCGTCTATAGCAGCTATGGTGATGAACATGATGCTTCCTGATGTAATCTATGTCAGCAGTGAGGAAATTTCGGAGATTGTCGGGGTCATGCAGGAAACGGATGTATATGAGCAGGTATTTACAGCAGAGAAAGAAACTGTTACAGGGATTGCAATTGATATTGGAACTTATATGAAAGAAAATAACAGTATTTTAAAATGCGAACTTGTTGATAAAAATACGGAGAGCGTATTAAATGAATTAGAGATTGATACATCAGAATTGATCGATAACCAATATATCCAGTTCGAATTTGAAAATCCTTCATATGTTGTATTAGGCAGCCAGTATGCTGTCAGAGTGAGTAGTTCCCGTATTCTGCCGGAAGATACGTTTACGCTGTATCGAATGGAAGAAAAGCCAGATGACGAACAAATGATGAGTTATGCAATTATTAATGGGGAAAAGAAAAATTATGATCTATCGATTATGGTTTATGGAAAATGAAAAATATAAGGAATTGTAAGAACTATTTGGATATAGGGTGGAGATCTTGATGATATTAAACAGAGGATGGTGCAAAATGAAAGTAGTTATATTAGCAGGAGGCTTTGGTACTAGAATCAGTGAAGAAAGCCATCTGACGCCGAAACCAATGATTGAGATTGCAGGAAAGCCGATTCTTTGGCATATCATGAAAGAATATTCATACTATGGTTTTCATGAATTTATTATCTGCTGCGGCTATAAACAACATTTGGTGAAAGAATGGTTTGCAGATTATTATTTGTATAATAGCGATGTTACATTTGATTTTAGTAAAGATAACAGAATGACTGTACATAATAATGTTGCAGAACCATGGAAAGTAACTTTGGTTGATACAGGCTTGAATACGATGACAGGAGGCAGGATCAAAAGGATTCAGTCTTATGTTGGGGATGAGGCGTTCATGCTTACATATGGAGATGGTGTCTCGGATATTAATATTTGTAAACTATTAGAATTTCATCAGGAACATGGAAAAACAGCAACGATCACGGCAGTGAATATCGGACAGCGGTTTGGCGTACTTGAAATTGAACGGGATGGCAGTATCAGCAGCTTTCGTGAAAAAGATAAGACAGACGGAGGTGTCATTAATGGTGGATATATGGTTTTAGAGCCTGAAATATTCAGTTATCTCAAAGATGATGAAACTGTCTTTGAAAAGGATCCGCTGGAACAAGCTGCTGCAGATGGACAGCTTGCCGCTTATAGGCACAATGGATTTTGGAAATGCATGGATACACAGCGTGATCGTAAATATCTTGAAGATATGGCTGCATCTGGCAGTGCGCCGTGGATGAGATGGAGCAGGATACCATAGAAAGGAACATCACGAAGAATTATGCCGTTGAGAAAAGGAGAAGGTTGCCGTAATGAGAATGAAAGAAATGTTAAAGGAATATCAGCAAGGCAGGATTGAAAAAAAGCTTTATTGGACGATGATGCGGGAAAAACTAAAGGTTTTAACCGAGATACAGGAAATGCTGCTTAATAGTACGGAATGTGAGTCTGTACAGATTAGGAAACAGGATATCATTCAGGAGAATTCTGCAGGTGTAAAGATGTACTATGACTTT
Source organism: uncultured Eubacterium sp. (assembly GCA_947178105.1). GTDB lineage: Bacteria > Bacillota > Clostridia > Lachnospirales > Lachnospiraceae > Eubacterium_J. Next base: position 68,461 of record CAMWXD010000012.1, read on the forward strand.
TCACAGCCTGTCTGCCGGGCGGAGGCGGAGCTTTATCTTGCTTCTGATCCTGAGAGTGAGAGTATGGAGTTTGTTTCCAGGAATCTGAATGATGATGCTGTTGTATTTGATATTGGCGCAAATGTGGGATTGTACAGCCTGAACCTGTACCGTAGAAACAGAAATGCAAGGTTTTATGCTTTTGAGCCGCTTCCTGAGACATTTAAAAATCTTGAACGGACGGTTGCATTAAATGAGGTTTCAGATAGCCGGATAACATGTTTTAATATCGGTTTTTCTGATAGGGGGGGGTACTGGACTTTTATCTTCCGCCGGAGAGTGAAGCAGCATCTTTGCAGCCAGTAAATGATGCGTTCTATCTGAGAGAAAGCAATGAACACGGAGAATATTCTGGTAGACAGAAAATGGATAAAGTTCCCTGTGAGGTACATGTGCTGGATTTATGGTGCAAAGAACATCAGATAGAAAGAATTGATTTTATTAAAATCGATGTGGAAGGAAATGAAAAGTATGTATTAGAGGGTGCTGGACATGTGCTTGCAGAATACAAGCCAATGGTGTATTGTGAGCTTTTGCGTAAACATGCCAGACGGTTTGGGTATCATCCGAATGATGTGATCGGTTATATGAAAAATATGGGTTACGATTGCGTTGTGATTAATAATGGCAGTGTTATTAGAATAGATGCTGTTGATGATACAACAAAGGAAACCAATTTCTTTTTTCTGCACAGGAAAAGACATGTAAAAATCCTTGAATCATAAGGTAAAGAAATAATATTGTGCATGGCCAGAAACGTATGACTGGCCCAGTGGGAGAAAGAACATGAAAATGATCAGCATTGTAACGCCTTGTTACAACGAAGAAGATAATATTGAGGCTGTAATATCTGCTGTAAGAGATATTATGGGCAGACTGACGCAATACAGATACGAGCATATATTGATCGATAATCATTCCACAGATGATACATGGAAAAAAATAAAAAAAGCAGCATCTGATGATTCTCATATCAAAGCAATTAGAAATGCAAGAAATTTTGGCCCGCTGCGGTCGATCGCATATGCTGTCTTTCAGGCACAAGGTGATGCATCTATCCTGCTTGCATGTGACCTTCAAGATCCTCCGTCATTGATTCCGGATTTTATAGAAAAGTGGGAAAACGGATATCAAGTGATTTTTGGGAAAAAAACAAAAAGCGAAGAAAATCCGCTTATGTATGCCGTTAGGGGATTATATTATAAGATCATTCGTTTTTTTGCAGAAACACCGGAATTTGAGCAGACAACAGGATTTGGGCTGTATGATAAGTCTGTGATCAGGCAACTGGAGGAATTATACGAGCCAGTTCCCTCTTTCAGGCATCTCATAGCAGATCTTGGTTATGATGTAGCGTTTATTGAATATAAGCAGCCAAAGAGGGTGCACGGAAAATCCAGTTATAATTTTTTTGGATATTTTGATTATGCATTGAGTTCATTAATCAACACATCAAGGGTACCGCTAAAATTGGCAGCATTTCTTGGACTTATCACATCGTTTGTGAGTCTGATAACGGCGGTAGTTTACTTTGTATGGAAAATTACAAACTGGATGTATTTTGATACAGGCCAGGCGCCATTGTTAATAGGCATTTTTTTTATAGGCGGTGTATTGCTGCTTTTTTTAGGAATTATTGGAGAATATGTAGGTGAGATTCTGACACGTGTAACAAAACGGCCGTTGATTATAGAGCAGGAGCGCGTTAATTTTCAAAACAGCAGCATTTGCGAAAGTGTAAACGCTATACGCCATACAGGAATTTATGTGAAGAATATTATTCAAATGGGGAATTTTTATAAAGAGGTATTTGACATGCATATGATCTGTAACCAGGAAACTGACAGCAATCCTCTTCTTGACGAGCTGCTCGAACTGCCGGATGCTGAAATACAAACTACAAAATTAATTACAGAATATGGGCGGATAGCAGGGCAGGGAGATATGATAGAGCTGGTGAAAGTAATCCATACAAATGTCCAAAAGCACGATGTGAATATAAGCCTGGCAGCATCCGGCCATCCGATATCTGATACAGGAACGGCGCATATTGCATTTGGCGTACATAGAATTGAAAATGTCCTTACAAAAATCATAACGAATGGTGGAGAAAAAAAGACAAGTATTTATAAGATGGCGAATGGGAATAAGTGCTGCTTTGCTACAGACCCTGAAGGAAATTGGATAGAGCTGATTGAAAGGAAAAAAGCTGTATAAGATGAAAGTGTTTGATTGCGGAAAGGAGAGGAAATATGGATATACAGCAGAAAGAAATGCACGATGAAATCCTTGCATTGGTTAAGAAATATTATCAAAAGTTTCATCAAAAGAAGAATGATGCGTTTAGGAATGGCGATCGAATTGCATATTCCGGCAGAATCTATGATGCGCAGGAAATAGTAAATCTGGTGGATGCTGCATTGGAATTCTGGCTTACACAAGGAAGATATACAGATGCATTTGAGGCGGAATTAGCGGAATATTTGGATACGGCTTACTGTTCTTTAGTAAATTCAGGGTCATCCGCAAATCTGGCAGCCTTTATGGCGTTGACGTCAGAGGAGTTGGGTGAGCGCAGGATCAAACGTGGAGATGAAGTTATTACGGTTGCTGCCGGTTTTCCAACAACAGTCGCTCCGATCGTACAGTATGGAGCAGTGCCTGTTTTTGTTGACGTTACAATACCAGAGTATAATATACAGGCTGATTTACTCGAAGAAGCTGTTTCGGATAGGACAAAAGCAGTCTTTCTGGCACATACGCTGGGAAATCCATTTGCTATTCAGCGTGTAAAGGATTTTTGTGACAAATATCATTTATGGCTGCTGGAAGATAATTGTGATGCACTTGGTTCTGAATATTATTACCGGGAGAAATGGAGGAAGACAGGATCTATTGGAGATATTTCTACTTGCAGTTTTTACCCGCCGCATCATATGACCATGGGTGAAGGTGGAGCGGTGTGCACGAACAGCCCGCTGCTGCATCGCCTGATCAATTCCTATCGGGACTGGGGACGTGACTGCTGGTGCAGATCTGGCATGGATGACACCTGTAAACACAGGTATACACAGCAATTTGGTGAGTTGCCACCAGGATATGATCACAAATATGTATATTCTCATTTTGGCTATAATTTAAAGGCTACAGATTTGCAGGCTGCAATAGGATGCGCACAGTTGAAAAAACTGCCGGGATTTGCAGCAGCAAGGCAGAAAAATTGGGAATATCTAAGGAGAGAACTGGACGAGCTGCATGATAAAATCATTCTTCCAGCGCAGGATGTCCATGCAAGGCCTAGTTGGTTTGGATTTCTAATGACAGTCAGGGAAAATGCCGGTTTTACAAGGGATGATTTGGCAGGGCATCTGGAAGGAAGAAATATTCAAACAAGGTATCTTTTTGCGGGCAATTTATTAAAGCAGCCATGTTTTGATGAGATGAGAAAGACTGGTACAGGTTATCGAGTTGTGGGAACTTTGGAAAAAACAGATCAAATTATGAAACAGTCTTTGTGGATTGGTGTCTATCCGGGAATGACACAGGAAAAGTTAGATTATATGGTCAGAGAGATCAAGCGTTTTGCTGGGCAGGCAGCAGATAAAGTTAGAAAGGATTAAAAGGCTATGGGAAGTTCAATCAGGCTGTTGGATTGTACGCTCAGGGATGGGGCATATATTACAGGATCTAGGTTCGGCGATGCTGCCATTACAGGAATGATTAAAAAGATGCAGGATGCAAAGGTTGATATTATTGAATGCGGATGGCTGAAAGACGCAGATTATGAGAAAGGAACTACTTTTTTCCATGTGCCGCAGGATGTGGAACAGTATCTGGATAAAAAAGACGATATCCTATATTGTGTGATGATTGACTGGGACAGGTACGATACAAACAAACTCCCAGATTATGATGGGAATTCAATCCATGCAGTCAGGGTGGTTTTTCCGCGCGGAAAGCATAAAGAAGGAATACAAGCCGGCAGCAGAATCAGAGAAAAGGGATACCAGGTCTTATTTCAGGCAGCGGATACGCTTTCCTATTCGGAAGATGAAATAAAAGAACTTGCAGAATGCATGAATAAGTTTCGGCCGCTTTCTGTTTCAGTAGTGGATACATTTGGGGCTATGTATTTTGAAGATCTTGACAGGATTTGCCATGTCCTTGACAGGGAACTTGATAAAGACATAGAGATAGGATTTCATGCACATAATAATCAGCAGATGGCATTTGCCTTAAGCATTCATTTTATAGAAATGCTTAGAGATAGGAGAAATATCATCGTAGATGCAGCGTTAAGCGGCATGGGACGTGGAGCAGGTAATACAACGACAGAGCTGATGACAGCTTATCTGAACAGAAAACAGCATGGCAATTATGATTTGAACGCTGTCATGGATGCTATAGATATTTATATGCAGCAATTTCATGAATGTTATACATGGGGGTACTCCACGCCATATTTTATTGCAGGAATGTACCAGTGCCATGTGAATAATATCGCTTATCTCAAGACAAATCACAGGACAAATGCAAGGGATATGCGCAATATTATAGAATCCTTGTTACCTGAGGACAGAAAAAAATACGATTACGATTTGCTCGAATCTAAATACATAGAAAATCAAAACCGGATAGTGGATGATGAAGAAACGCTGGACAGGCTGAAAAAAACATTGGATAACAGAAAAGTCCTGCTGATTGCGCCGGGAAAAAGCGCTGTTGACAGATATATGTGCGCCAAAAAATTTATTGAGAAAGAAAACCCGGTAACAATAGCGGTAAATGCTTTTAACAGGATGTACAGATGTGATTATATATTTTTTATTAATTCAGCAAGATACGAATATGCAAAAAATACCTATCCAGAATTATTTAAAAGTACAAAAAAGATACTCTTGTCAAACATTAAAATGGACAGTGAAGAAGATGAGATGGTTATAAATTTTAATCTGGTAGTAAAAAGAGGCTGGGAACATTTTGATAATGCTGTGATTAATTGTCTTCGCCTGCTCAATAAACTGGGGACAAAAGAAGTCAGCATCATTGGTTTTGACGGGTTTAAGACGAAGTATAATGAAAGCTATGCGGATGTTTCGCTGCCGACATTAAATCCGGAAAACAAGTGGAACGATCTGAATAGAGAAATCCGTGATATGTACAGGGATTTCTGCGAATCAGCCAGGGAAACGATGAAGATTACATTTTTAAGCCCCAGCATATATGAGATTGGAGATACTACAAAAATGGATCATAAAAATCAGGCAATTAAAATTCAGTCGCAACTGTATGGATATTCTGTGAAGTTTGTACCTGAACTGGAGCAAGTGCTGCCATATTTCCGTGAAAAAACGGTTTATGTAATAGATACTAATATTTACCGCCTTTATACACATCTTTTCCGAAAAATTCCGAAAGAGTACATTTATCTTATGGAAGCAGTGGAAGAAATGAAAAATATGGATACAGTAATGGATATTATTCTGTTCTGGAAGTCATTATCCGTAGGAAAAGACTGGAAAGCTGTCTGTTTTGGAGGCGGGATTACGCAGGATGTTGTTACAGCAGCCAGTAATCTATACTTAAGGAACATAGATTGGTATTTTTTTCCAACGACGCTTTTGGCAATGTGTGATTCCTGCATAGGCGGAAAATGCGGGATTAATCTAGGAGAATACAAAAATCAGATAGGAGTGTTTTACCCGCCGAAGGAAATATATATCCACACAGATTTTTTAAATACGCTTAAGGAGTGTGACTATCTCAACGGCTGGGGTGAAATTTTGAAATTTGCGCTTACAAGTGATTCTGAATTTTATGAAAAAGTCAGAAACGAAAAATTCTATATTCCATGCAAAAACATTTCTAATTATATTCAAAGAGGACTTCTTGTAAAAAAAGCGATCATTGAAGAGGATGAGTTTGAGTCTGACCGGAGGAGAATTCTGAATTATGGACATACATTCGGTCATGCTCTGGAAGCTTATACACATTATGGAGTGCCTCATGGGATGGGTGTTATATGGGGGATTGATGCGGTAAATTACATTGCCTGGAAAGAAGGAATGATTCAGGAAGATTATTATTACGATATTAAGCACTTGATACGATCGGCATTTCTTACAGAAGAGATTAAGATCAATGAGCCAGATGTACTTTTTGACATGATTAAAAAAGATAAAAAGGTAAGGGGCGGTACCATCCACCTTGCTATGTTAGATGGAATGAGCCATCTCATTGTATACCCAATGAAGATTGACGGCAGGCTTCATGAACTGTTTTTTAATTTTTTGGTGGAAACCCATGATTACTATATGCATTGACTGCGGAGCCAGCTTTATCAAAGCTGCCAGATTTGAAGATGGAAGACTTACGGATAATAGAAAAATAAGCGCACCAGGTGTTCAGAAGCAAGGACTGATATTTTTCCCTGAAAAGATCCGGCAGTTAGCTGGAATCGTGAAGGAGAATATATTGGTTATGACAAAAGGAGAGGAGATTCATCTATGTATTTCTAATGAAATGCATGGATTTGTCCTTACAGGCCCATGTGGGGAACTTTATACAGACTATATTTCTTGGCAGATGGAATTTGGAAATATCAGGATTCATGAAAATACATCCAAGGAACTGTTGTGCAAAGAGGAAATAAAAGAGGATATCAGGCGTTCTGGAATGCCTGTTAGGGCAGGGCTTCCAAGTGCAAATTTGTTTTATCTTATACGAAGCGGAAAATTGTCTGGAAAAGAACTGCATTTTTATACGCTTGGTGATTACATAATACGGTTTTTGTCAGGCATAGAGCCGTTATGCCATCCGACCAATGCAGGGGCGACCGGGCTTTTCGATCTTGGAACAATGGAATGGAATGATACACTCATTGCGTATATTGGTGCAGAAAATGTTCAGTTTCCTGAAATTGGAGTAAAGAAGACTGAATTTGAGATGGAAGGAATACGGATACACTGCTGCCCGGCCATTGGTGACCAGCAGGCGGCGCTGCTTGGCGCAGGTTTTATGAGAGAAGAGATACTGTCGTTTAACCTTGGTACAGGAGCACAGGTAAGTATGTTGACAAGAAAACCAGAATGGGAAGAAAACTGGCAATGCCGGCCATATTTTAACGGATATTATTTGAGGACAATTCCACACATCCCTTCTGGAAGAGCTTTGAATGTTTATTTCCGTTTTGTAAAAAGCATTCTTAAGGAATATGAAATAAAAATTTCGGATGAAGACATCTGGGGCGGCATTTGCAGGGCGACGTTAAAGGGAGAAACAAGCTGTCTGGAATTTGATCTGGGATTTTTTGAAAATGCTGTGAATCAAAGCATGGAGGGAAAAATAGAGGGAATTACAGAAGAAAACCTTGTAATGGAGCAATTTTTTTATGCCCTTTTAAAAAAGCTTGCTGAGAACTGCATCTGTATGGCAGATCAAATGACATCAGATACCTGCGGCATACAGGGAATCATATTTTCCGGCGGGATTGCACGGCGGTTTGAAATTGTTAGGGAATGGATTTCTGCACATTTTCCAGGGGCAGAAGTGCTGCTTGCGGAGAATGATACCTTTTATGGACTTTATCAGTATTCACTTATGCACAAGGAAGAATATTGAAAGTATAGATGATTTGGGATAAATAAATGTTTGAAAAAAAAAGCAAGAATAACAATGGGTATTTTTGGAATGCGTTTGCAGGTGTGGTGAATGCAGGGGAAGCAGTTATATTATCCATGGCTGTAACACGTGCAGAAGGATTGGCACAGGCGGGAGTGTTGTCGATTGCTTTTGCAGTTGGAAATCTGATGATGACAGTTGGAAAATTTGGGGTTCGGAATTATCAGGTAACCGATGTGCAAGGAAAATTTACTTTTTCAGATTATTTTTGGGTGAGGGTGATGACTGTTTGCTGCATGATAGCAATATCGGCAGGGTATCTATTCTATTGTGTACAAGTAAAAGGCTATGATAGACAAAAGGTAGTAGTTATTTCAGCAATTTGCCTGATTTATGCCATAGAGTCAATGGAAGATGTTTTTTGGGGATTGTATCAGCAAAGGCAGGCGCTTGATATAGGCGCAAAGGTGTTTGTATTTCGCTGGCTGCTGATTTTAGCTGTTTTCATACTGCTTTTGCGTATGAGACAAGGACTGGGGCAGGCGGCAGTTGCAGCAGCATGTGTTAGCGTGGTTGCATTTTTAGTATGTAATTCTATTGCATTTTCAGCTTTACATGAAAGAATAGGGATGATGCACATAAAGAATGCAGCAAAACTTGTAAAACAATGTTTTCCGTTGGCGGCAGTTGCATTTATGATGTTTTATGTGACAAATGCTCCTAAATACGCGATTGACAGATATTTGACAGATGAGGTACAGGCATGTTTTGGGTTCATTGCAATGCCAGTGTTTGTGATAGAGATGCTGAACGGATTTATTTATCAGCCTTCCCTTGTAAAGGCAACATTGGAATGGAAAGAAGGCAGGGTGCAGAAGCTTGAAAGCAGGGCAAGGAAGCAGGAATTGATTTTGCTTGCGATTATTACATTGTGCCTGGCAGCGGCGGATTTAGTTGGAATTCCTGTATTGTCAGCTTTATACGGCACAGATCTTAATGCATATAAGGCAGAATTTCTGATATTGCTGCTTGGTGGCGGAATGTTTGCATATGTTGGATATTATTGCGTTCTGCTGACAATCATGCGAAGGCAAAGCTTGGTTATGTATGGGTATATTGGAGTGTCTGTTCTGGCATTTTTTATGTTTCATGTAATTGTAAAGTATTATGGAATATTGGGTGCAGCTATATTCTATACAGTTTTGATGACGCTTCTTGCGGTTTTCTTTTATTTTTCATATAGGAGAGGAGTAAAAAATGCAGCCATTAATTACAATAGGAATCGCATCTTATAATTATGCGGTACATATGAAAAAAGCGTTGCAAGAGATAAAAAAACAGAGATTTAAAGACTACGAAATAATAGTTTCGGATGATTGTTCCACAGATGATTCTGTATCTGTTGTAAAAGCATTTATGAAAGCAAACCCAAAGTTAAATATCCGTCTGCTTGAAAACAGAAAAAATGAAGGAATTATAGCGAATAAGAACAAAATAATAGAAAACTGTAAAGGCAAATATTTAATGCTTTGTGATGCAGATGACTGGATGGGAAATGCTTGTTTGGAAAAAATTGCGGATGTCATATATAAAGAAGAGCCAGACCGGGTGTTGGTAGAAGTTGCACATATTGATGAAAATGGGAAAGTGATTCAGATAGAGCATCTGGTAGAGAACCAGACAAGATGGGGATGGAATATTTTTCACGGAAGCGTATTTAAGGTAGAAATACTGAGGAAATATGGCATTAAAATTCAAGGGCCCCTGGATGACTTGTATTTTACAATTGAGTTTGCGAAATATGGAAAGAGAGTATCTTTTATAAGAGAGGTTTTATATTATTGGAATGTACATTTGGATTCAGCAGGAAGAAAGGCACCTTTAAGAATAGAATACCAGGAATTATGTGAACCTTTTCTATACATAGGCAGAGTGATTCGTTTTCTTGAAAAACGGCATGATAGAGATTATAAAAAAGATAGGGAAGAAGTAAGGCTTGTTGCGCTTAAATTGTATTATTTTAGGATCTTGTTTAATGGACAGAATGTCAGTTTGAAAGAGAAAATAAAACTATATAAAACCCTTCAGAAAACGATGGCGGAAGTGGATAAAAATTATTTAAAAAATGATTATTTATCCACAAAATCTGATTGCCCTTTGCGTCCATATGCAATGAATATCATCAAGTTATGTGCAGGATTGGAAAGGCTGCATCTTATGCCATTTGCATTGATGGGATATCATATTGCGGCGAAGTTTAAATATTTTGATCAATAAGAAGCGGGTATTAATGAAGTGTAGAATATGTGAAAAATAACAAAGGCGAGTAAATGAATGGAGGATAAAAAATGATGGAAGGGAAACCTTTGGAAAATCAAGTCTCAAGATTCCGAAAAGATATTTTGAAAGGGGGGGGTATGAGACATCCGAGAAAGAATACAGTTTAAAAAATATATATCAGAACGATAGAATCATACTCAAAGACAGGCTTCCTTTGAAAATACCTTTGTGCCTGTCTATAGAGCCAAGTAATATTTGTAATTTCAAATGTGCAATGTGCTTTCATGGAAATAATGAGCAGGATGAGAAAGCCGGACCATTTATAAATATGGATTGGAAGATTTTTGAAAAGACAATATGTGATTTGAAAGCCTGGACGAAAGCAGCCAGTGAAAAAATAAAGCTTGTTAAATTATATTCATTGGGAGAGCCTTTGCTTCATCCGGGATTAACAGATATGGTAAAGGAAATAAAAGAAGCTGGCTTAGCAGAGCAGATAGAGATTACTACAAATGGTTTCTTATTAACGGAAGAGGTTTCAATCAAGCTGATTTTATATGGTCTTGATACAATTCGGTTTTCGATCTATGGGGTCGATGAGGAATATCACAGGCGTATAACAAAATCATCTGTATCCGTTGATGATATTTTTAGAAATGTGAAGTTTCTTTATGAGGAAAGAAACCGCAGAGGGAAAAACAAACCTAAAATTCTTGCTAAGATGTTTGATGCAGGCAGTGAGGTTAACAGTTGTTTTTTGAAACGTTATGGGGAGGTTGCTGATATAGCTGGAATTGATGAAATCTTTAACGTAGATGTAGGAGATGGAAAAAATGTGTTTGAGAATTATTATGGTTCTGAGGAAAAAAGCTATGAGGAACCAATGCATTTGAAAGCAGATGCTGCAAAAAGGCCTTGCAGGTATCCTTTTACGCATATGACGATAAGAAGCGATGGTAATGTCGTTTCGTGCTGTTCAGATTGGCAGAAAGAGCTGAGGATTGGAAATGTTATGGAACATTCGTTGCAGGAACTTTGGGAGTCGAGGTCGTTGTACCAGATTCGCAAGCAGATGCTTAAGACACAGGGACAATGCTTTAAAGCCTGCCGATCCTGCGGGATACCATACCGGGATCTTTCTCAGGATTCTATCACAGATGTAAAGATTGATAGGTTTGGATATGAAAATGACTTTTAATATGGGAAATGGGATAAGATGAAAATAAAGATATCAGATTATATTGCAGATTTTTTGACAAAAAAAGGGATACACACTGTTTTTACTGTTGTAGGAGGCGGTGCAATGCATTTGAATGATTCCTTTGGGCATCACGGGTCGTTGCACTGTATTTATCAGCATCACGAGCAGGCATGTAGCATGGCCGCAGAAGGATATGCAAGAATCGATAACAGGATGGCAGCAGTTTGTGTTACAAGCGGGCCAGGCGCGGTCAATGCATTGAATGGAGTTGCAGGTGCTTATATGGATTCCATTCCCATGCTTGTATTTTCCGGGCAGACAAAGACTACTTTTACCATACGATACAATGGGCTTGGACTTCGTACCTTTGGGAATCAGGAATTTGATATTGTGTCCGCGCTGGGAAAAATGACCAAATATTGTGAGATGATTGTTGATCCAGGGAGAATTCGATATTGTCTGGAAAAGGCTTATGAAACAGCTATATCAGGCAGGCCAGGCCCATGCTGGCTCGACATTCCGCTTGATGTGCAGGGTGCTTATGTAGATTCAGAAGAGCTCATAGGTTACCATTCTGAGCATTGCGTTAACAGTAGTGCAGCAGCCGGATTATATGAAAATGATATTCTGAAACTGGTTGAGAGGATGCATTTGGCACAAAGGCCTGTCATATATGCGGGAAATGGCATCCGGCTGGCCAATGCTGCGAAAGACTTTATGAATCTTGTAGAAAAAATAAGAATTCCGGTTGTGACATGTTGGAACAGCATAGATCTGATCCCCACAGAAAGCTGGTATTATGCGGGACGCGGCGGGATTATGGGGGATCGCAGCGGTAATTTTGCCGTCCAGAACAGTGACTTGATGATTGCGATTGGCAGCAGGCTCAATTTATACCAAATTGGTTATGAGACACAGACGTGGGCAAGGGCTGCATATAAGGTCATGGTAGATATTGATGAGAAGGAGCTTTTTAAACCTACCCTGCATCTGGATCTTCCTATCTGTATGGATGCAGGCAGATTCATCCGTTCATTTAAGAAAGCAACCAGCGTCAGTGGTTATGAGAATACGAGATTTGACAACTGGCTGGAACAATGCAATGCATGGAAGAAAAAATATCCTGTAGTAAATACCAGGCATTATGAGCAGAAAGATGCTGTAAATATCTATGCTTTTATGGACCAGTTAAGCCGGAAAGCATCTGCTGGTTCTGTTACAGTAGTTTCAAACGGCTCTGCAAGTGTCACAGGCAGCCAGGCGTATCATATTGAGAAGGATCAAAGGTTTATTATGAATTGCGCAATGTCGTCTATGGGTTATGGGCTTCCTGCTTCTATTGGAGCTGCGGCTGCCAGAAATGGCAGGGATGTTATCTGCATCGAGGGCGATGGAAGCATACAAATGAATATCCAGGAGCTTGCGACTTTGGCGGCGAATCGTCTGCCTGTGAAAGTATTTATTATGAACAATCATGGATATCATCAGATCAGGCAGACACAAAGAAATGTATTTCCAGACAGAAAGCCAGTAGGAATAGGGCCTGAGAGCGGGGATATATGCTTTCCTGATTTTTCTTATATAGCAAAGTCATATGGGCTTGCTTATTACAAAATAGAAAATATGGAGCATTTGGCAGACAGACTGGAAAAAATTCTGTCTATGGAAGGATGCTGTATCTGTGAGGTTTTGTGTGATATAAAACAGGGATTCCAACCAAAGTCTGCAACAAAACGTCTGGAAGATGGGACATTGGTTTCACCGCCATTGGAAGATCTCATGCCATTTCTGCCGAGAGATGAGTTAAAGAACAATATGTATATTCCGTTAGTTGTAGAAGGGAGGACATAGAATGGGAAGGTTTAAAGGTAAAATAGCTGTTATAACTGGAGCAACATCTGGTATCGGGGCAGCAACAGCAAAGGCATTCTGCAAGGAGGGATGTGAAGTTATAATTTTAGGAAGAAATGAAGAAAGGGGAACTTCTGTAGTCCATGAAATTCGATCTTTTGGAACGGGAAGTGCTGTATTCAGAAAATGTGATGTGTGTTCCTACGAATCGATACAAAATGTGAGAAAATGGATTGGCGAGAATTATCAGAAGGTGGATATTCTTTTTAACAATTCAGGAGTATTTATTACGCGAAGCCTTGAGGATATTGATATCAGAGAATGGGAATTAACCTTTCGCACAAATATGGATGGCACAATGTATATGACAAAGATGTTTATAGATATGCTTGTGAAAAATAGAGGATGCATTATCAACAATGCTTCCATTAGTGGGCTGGAGTCTTTTACAAGCGGTACGAAAAATTATATGTATGGGGCATCCAAAGCAGCATTGATCAAGTTTACAAAATTATGTGCATTGAATTATGCCGGTGATGTCAGAGTAAATGCGATTTGTCCAGGCATTGTAGATACTGAAATATTTACAAACCGGGATTTTTCAAGATTTGACGGGACAATACCACTAGGTAGGCTGGCAGCGCCAGAAGAGATTGCACGAACTGTGCTGTTTCTTGCATCGGAAGATGCATCTTATATCACCGGGGCAGTGATACCTGTAGATGGCGGAGCTTCATTGTTATAAAAATGGGAGGCACTTTTAATGAGGGAAGATATTATTCGGGAGGATTTGGAAGATATTTTCAGCCGGGATGTACCATGGGAAATGTTGGACAATAAGACAGTATTTCTCTCTGGATCTTATGGTATGCTTGCATCCTATGTTGTTTTTTTTCTGATGTATTTGAATGACGTGAAGGGAATATCTGTAAATGTGATAGCCCAGGGGAGAAGTAAAAAGAAAGCAAGGCTGCGTTTTGAAAAATTTTGGAATCATAAAAATTTCCGGTTTACAGACGCAGATATTCTATTGTCCATACATGAAGATATCGAGCATTTAGATTATGTGATCCATGCAGCGGGGCTGGCAGATCCACGGTCTTATTCTTTAAAGCCGGTAGAAGTAATAGAAGGAAATGCAATAGGAACTTATCAGATGTTAAAGCTCGCACGGGATCATAAATCTTTGGGGTTTTTATATTTCAGTTCTGGTGAAATATATGGAAAAGTGGAGGAACCGGAAACAATTACAGAGATCACGGCAGGTGCAATGGATCCGTTAAATGCACAAAGTTGCTATGGAGAAAGTAAAAGGCTCGGTGAGACACTTTGTGCAGCTTTTTACAGAGAGTATGGGCTGCAAACTAAAATAGCCAGAATAGGCCATACATATGGCCCGACTATGAATATAGATAACGATCCAAGGGTGTTTGCAAGCTTTATGAAGTGTATTATAAAAAGCAGAGATATCGTATTATATAGCGACGGACTGGCAAAACGCCCATTTTGTTATATTGCGGATGCTGTTGCGGCTTATTTTCTGATACTATTAAAGGGGAATCCTGGAGAAGCATATAATGTATCAAATAACCAGCAGTTTTTGTCTGTGCGTGAGCTTGCAGAAATGATGGCATCCCTGCCGCAGGATCGTGTAGGAGTATCTTTTCAAAAAAGAGAACAACAAGATCGGTATCTGGAAAATAATGTTAATAAGGATAACAGGATTTTAGAGGATAAATTGAGAAATTTAGGTTGGGAAACCCGCTATAGTGCCAGGGATGGATTTGGCAGGGTATACAAATACTTTATAGATTAATTCTTATAATCGGGTAGAAGATACCCAGATTTCCCGCATCCGGCTCCTTGCCTTATGTTTGAGTTGCTGTCTTATAAATGCTATGATAAATCTTCGGTTGTTCTAACGGACAATATTTCAGCAGTTCATTGAATTCTTCCCAGGTGTAGCTTCTTCTTTGGCTTCGTCTGTTCAGCCATTTGAAAAGCGCCTTCCGCGTTTCATAGCAATATTGCACCAGCATCCGGGAATTGTCCGTTATGCCGTAGTACTGATAATGTCCCCTTAATTTTTGATTGGCCTTTTTTATCAGCATTGGCACTTTCATCCCACGGCTCTTTTTCATCCAATGGCCCATCTCACTGGCTTTCTTCCGAAACTTCTTCCTGCTGGTTCTCCTTTTTACCCGGAACCAGCCTTTTTGGCTTTTCGAGCAATCGTGCGTGAATCCAAGAAAATCAAAAGTTTCCGGTTTTTCTTCTCCTTTTGCTTCACAGCTTCCTTGCGCCCTGCTGCCAAATTCTATCCGTTTTGCTTTCTCCTCTTGAAGCAATTAAGCGGGCTGCAAAACATCGGCATAGGTGATAAACAAGGCCCGTGAAGCATCCGGCCCTTGCCGCAGGCTAATTTCAATGGGCTGGATGCGTAACGAAATTACTGGTTACTTTTCATACCCAGACCTTTGCACTCCGCTGCAAAGGTCGTGAGAACGTGTAAATTCAGCCTAGAAGGCATCCAGTCCTTCGCCAAAGGCGAATTTTCAATGGACTGGATGCCGTTACTTTTCACAGCACAGCCGTTTTTTTGGCTGGGGTGTGAAAAGTAACAATTACTGGACAGGAGGACAGGCGGAACTTTTTTCTGATTGTAAAGAAAATACAAAGCTGTTATAATGGTTACAGAAAGGAAGGATTCATGGGCGAAGGACAAAAAGACAAAACACAAAAAGATATCCAGTGGCACCCGGCATTTGTATCCGCAATGAACCTGGAGCTTTTAGAAAACCGGAAAGACCTTGTGTTTG
>CAMWXD010000013.1 GCA_947178105.1 uncultured Eubacterium sp.
CACACAAAACTCCCGCCGTTGCCAATACAGGGTTTTTGTCATTTCTCAAAAATGCGGCTAACATTTGATTGAGAAGAAAAACGGGAAAGACACATTGAATAGGGCGCAAATATTCCACTGCTAATACAAGCAGTCTGTCGTCAGCACCCGCAAACCGCAAAACGGGCTGTTCAAACAAAAGGATAACTGCCCATACAACAGCAGCCAGCCCAAAAGACGTTAAAAGGGACATTGTAAAATATTCATTTTCAGTGCCGTTCTTATCTGAGGACTGTCCCCTGATCATGTTGAAAATAACAGAGCCGCCTATCCCCGTCAATAATCCTAAACTATAAATTACATTCCAAATCGGGGCAACCACCGCCAAAGCCGCCGTTCCCTCTGCCCCTTGATATTTTCCAACGATTGCCATATCAACAATCGAATAAACCGAAGTGATCATAGCGCTGCCAAAAGCCGCACAAAGATACTTCAAATAAATAGGTTTTAATCTGCCATTCAAAAAGTCCATATTCCTTCTTCCTTTCTAAAAATATCCAAAAAATAAAAGCCGGATAAGAAATAGACGTTTCAGCCTATGCCTTATCCAGCTATCATTTCCCAGAATGATTTGCCCTCCGAGCGTTTACCATTATACAAGATTCCATTCTATTGTCAAGAGTATGCAGAAAATTTTCAGGATAAACTTATAAATATTTCCGACCACAACCCTGTAGATATCATCCGTCGGAATCCCGTATGGCAGTTCCAGGTATCTGCGCAGCCATGCTTCTTATTTCTTTGCAAAACTTTCAATTTCTGCCCATTCATTTGCATTGGAAAGCATTGCAAAAAACACAATCATAATAATGCAGTTACCAATCTAAAATAATTTCACTATCATGCACAAGCATTTTGAAGTACGTCATAGTAACCCTTTATCACTATCAACTTTTCATCTCCAATAATCGAATTTCTTTTGTTAAAAGATATAATCCATAAATTCCACATATCAAAAGAATAAGATCTTCATAAGCGGCAAAAATTACTGATTTAATTCCTGTCAATCCCCATATCGTCAATAGTAACAACAACAATTTACTTTTTCTTTTATACCCTGCATACACAGTTATGCTCAAACTAACAATAGGACAGGGCATAATATGTGTAACCATCTGTGGAAACTGATTTCCCAGCACTAATGATATCAGCGGATATAAACAATATAACAAAAGCAATATAATTTGAACTAAATTAGGCCTTTCAAGTATATCATTTTTATTGTGCAAGCATTCATATAAAAACAGAAAACTACAAATCAAATACAATGGAAAGGCAAAATCTTTCTGAATCGGTTGAGTCCCATAATATCCGAAAAATATCATTCCTATGAATAAATTTACTGTTCCCAACATCAATATCGCTAAACACGCTACCTTGTTGGTATATGACAGTGACAATGCAATAACAGCTAAAATAAGGAGTATTACTTGAATAATAATTGTATTCTGGTTATATTGTCCAATTACATTCCAAAAAACTTGTACATTCATTCTATTCAAATATCTCCTAAGTCCATTTTATTTTTGAAAGTTCTTTCAAAAAACAGCTATTGATGGTTCTTTATATATTCTTCTTTAACCTTATCAATCGTTTTTCCACCAATACCAAAATTTTTATCAGATACCTCTTTAATTGTGGTAACAAAAAACTCCTGTGGTACTTTCATAATCTCAGAAGAAACTTCTGTCAATCGCTTAATTAGCTGTTCTTTTTGCTCATCCGATAATGATCCACTTTCAACTGTAATATATGGCATTTCCACTTTCCCCACTTTTCAATTACAAATTCAATGCAATTAGGGGCACTACTTACCCCTATGTTTCTCTTTCCTTTTCTGCTGTTTCAGTTCAAACTGCCGCTGTTTCTGCGCTTCCCGTTGTTCTCGGCTCACAATCTTTCGTTCAATTTTCAACTGCTCCTGCTGTAATTTCAAAGCCTGTTGTGATTTTGTTCCTATCCCAGTATTCTGTACCTGTTTTCGCACTTCGCGTTGTACCCGCTTAGGATTGCGACCTGTTTCTTTTACATCAGTTGCCACAGCCGAACTAAATCGCAGTCGGTAATAATTTTTCAGAACGAAATCATATATTTCATAGTCTTTGGGTTCTGCTCCAAACGTAACCTTACACACAGATAGCTTTCCCTCTGATACACGTTCAAACACTCCCACCCAAAACGGTTCCTCAAAAAATACTGTCAGCTTTCCTGATACTTTGTCCATGAAAATTCCTCCTTAAAATGATTATAATGAACAAAGAATGGACGACCCTAAGGAGGGAGGGCTACTTACACCAAATCGGTGCGACTGGACTACCTACCAGTTCTGCAAGTTTTTCTTGCGTTGTGTTTTTATCTTTGCTCCTATATATTACCACATAAACACCCATTTTTCCACAAAAATATGGTAACATTTCAAAAACAAATTGCAAGAGAAACAGGGAAAAGATATGGGTTTTCAAATAATCTCAGAAGAATACCAAAAAAGGTTGATATTATCCATTCTATTGCCTATAATAAAGAGTAAAGAAAGTAAAGAATACCAAGTATTCATGAAAGGATGATGAAATATGGAAGTAGCAAAAATTTCCAGCAAAGGACAGATTACCATTCCTATATCTGTCAGAAACAGACTAAACCTAAAAGCAGGAGACAAAATTGTTATTTTAGAGGAAAATGGAAGATTCTATTTTGAAAATTCAGCGATGCTGGCATTTAAGAGGGCAGAAGATGCTTTTGCAGGAGAAGCAGAGAAAGCCGGTTTTACTACCGAAGAAGAAATGCAAGACTATATGAAGGAAATACGAAAAGAGGTAAGGGGGTATTAGTTTGAAAGCAATGCTTGATACCAACATATTTATCTCTATGATCTTTTTTCCGTCCGCACAGACAAGGGAACTGGCAAAAAAACTGACAGACAATCATCAAATTGTAGTGTGCGATTATGTGATTGAAGAATTGCGGCTTGTAACTGACCGGAAATTCCCAGCTAAGAGAATGTTCCTTGACCGTTTTTTTATGGAACTTCCTTTCGAGTTGATCTACACACCAAAATCACTGAATTTAAGCGTTTTCCCAGAAATGCGTGATGCAAAGGACTCTCCAATTCTCTTAATAATGCAACATATCTTTTCATATCCACAAGCACCTCTGAAAATTCTAAATTTATATAAATCCTACCAAAAAGTTGCTACTTCCTGTTTGGCTTTCTCTTAATTCCTAATAATTTAATAAAATCATGAAACATTGATGTATCAGTCAGTTCAAACATTACCCATTTACCATCACGGTAAGTTTGTGCTTCATCATAGATTTTTTGAACTTGTTCCGAATAATTATTTCGTTCTGTTTCAAATTTTGCTCTCTCATCTTTTCCAAATATAATCATAAAACCTATACAATTTTCTCTTGCATATAATGCGCACAATGTTTTACCACCTCGGCGGTATTTATACTCATAATTCCATGCTTTACCGCCTTTATTCCACTGACATTCCATTTCGTATTTTTCATCAATTAAAATACACAACTTATGCCATACATCATATAAAGATTGTCCGACTAAAGCAGTCATTTCTTCTTCGTTAGGTATCGTATCAAGCATATTAGCCCTCCTAATATAATTCCCGATTTCTCAGTCTAATTTCTTTTTCTAAGTATACACAAAATTATAAGATTTTTCAATTCCCTGAACTTCTTTTGCTTAACTAAGTAGCACTCCCACATACCGCAGAAGTGCCACTTTCGCTTATGAATAGATAAATTCGCTCTCCACAGCTTCCCTTACACACGCCCGAATATGATTCATTTTCTGAATCCATAAAAGCTGATTTTCTTCCTTTTACTGTTCTGTCACCCCCTGCTTGTGGACATATTTTCCATAGTATTTCCTGCTCTGACAGGCTGTCCATCTGCTTACTCCCATACGCCTTACGGAGCAGCTTATAATTCTTATTTTCTGCACGGAGGCTTTCATTCTCCCCTGCCAGTTTCTCATTGGTTTTCCTTATCGCCAATCTGCAAAGTCAGTTCGTGGAATGGCTTTTCCTGCTTTGAGTTCCGTATCTTCTCGTAATAATCGGCAGTTTCAGTCATCGCAACGCCATGCTCCGCTTTTTCAGAAAAGCAGCGCAAAGCCCAAGCACGACTGCTATTCCCGCGGCAACTGCCAGTGCGGACGCTCCATAATGCACCGTAAGCGTCCCATCTGGGAGCACTGCAAACTGCATTCTCCCAAACGGCCTGCAAACAACGGCAGTTGCCGCAAGATCCAGCAGAGAATAAGCAATGGCTTTCGCCGCTGCCAGCAAAACTCCGTCTTTTTCTACCTTTTCCTCTCCCATGCCCGTACACTGCACATCTATGAGCCATGACAATACGCCAGGCCCAAACAAACATAAAAACTGATACATACTGCTCCTCCTTTATGGCTTTAAAAAATCAGTGTAGATTCCCCATACCCCCCCCCGCTTCAGATTCGCTTCTTCTTCCGGTGTATTAAATGTATGCATATACACTTTGATATCGCGTTCATACAGCTCGTGGAAAAACATGCTCTGGTTTTTTCCGATATGGGTTGTAATCACTCCAATCCCGCGCTGGTAAGCAAAATCTACGACTTCCCTTTCCGAAAAATCACCGAGCGCATACAGCGTAAAGATCATCGAATTCCAAGGATAAATATTCATGATTGTGTCATACATTTCCATATTGTAGATCTGGGGGATGATCCTGTTTAAAATCTCCGGTTCTACCTGGCTGCCTGTTTCCACGATCTGGGAAAACTGCTGTGCTACCAGATCCGCCTCTGTTTCCTTAGAATCTGTCACTACATAGATATCTGGATATTTTTTCATAAGCAGCGCAAGGCCGCGAAACGTCATAGACGTATATTTTCCCTGTACTTTGTATTTTTTAAACTCCTTTAACGTCATCGGCTCCCCATGCTCATTTTCAGGCAGGTCATGTACCGCTACGAGGTTGCCGTCTTTTGTCAGCCTTAAGTCCACTTCAAACACCCGATGCCCGGCACGGTAATTTTCCAAAAACGCTTCCCTGGAGTTGGTATAGCTGTTGCCGTCCACCCCGCCAAGCGCGTGTGCGATATAAGGTTCGTTCGTCCATTCATAGTCAAAACGCTGCACATAATTATCTATGTAAATCACTTCTCTGCTGCTGCCGTCATAAAGCGCCTGGCTGTTTCGAACCTGGATCCCTTCGATCTGGTTCAGATTGGAAAGGCTGATAAACAACTCTCCGTCCTTTTTCCAATAGCCGTTGTCTGTTTTCAGCACATTCAGCGTAAATGCCTGACCGCCCAGGCTGTACTCTGTCCTGAATAACCCGGTGCGCTTTTCCTCATATTGGATGCCCAGTTTGTTCGAAAGCTCGCGTGCCTGGATAAAATATTCCTGTTGATCGTCCACATAAATCGGGACCTCACTCTCATAAAACACATTGTTCACCCGTACCGGCTTTGTACTGACGGTAAGCATCCCATCCGGCGCCGGGGCGCCTGTTGTATACACTAATATACCAAACGCCGCAGCCGCTGCAATGCCTGCTGTAAGAAATTTACCCTTGTAGCGCGCAATGCTTCCGACACCGATCGCACTGCACACGCCAAGCCCTGCCGCAAGCGCCACAGACAATACAAGCGCCTTTGTGCCATAACGAACTGTAAACATCCCATTTTCTAGTACTTCTACTGTCACAGCACCCTGCGGCTCCAAAAAGGCAGCAGTCAGTGCCAGGACAATAGCCGCATAAGCCAGGATCTCACAGGCCTGCAAAAACAGGCTTCCTTTTTCCGTTTCCTTTGAAAAATACCTGCAAACAAGCCAGCTAATGATACCCGGAGCAAATACATATAAAAAGCTAAACATCCCTGCCTCCTTCCTGCGTATGCTTCACCGCCCACTTCCCCAGCTTTGCAACAAAAATAATGACTGCGCTGCTGCACATATACCGTACGAAAAACTGTACGGATATCACCGAAAAGTCAAAGCTGCCCCATCCGTCCAGATGCAGGAGCAAAAAATTAGCAAACGTAATCACATAAAACCACCCGGCTGCTTTGCTCACCCAAGCCTGCCAGGGCAACTCCCGTCCCCTTGCCTCATAGCCCGTAACCAATAACGCCGGACAAAGCGCAGCCAATGCAAATAAAAGATCCATCGTTTTAACCCTCCTGTAAAAAACGCTTTTTTATCTATTATTGAAAATATTCCTGCAAACGGCTCTCATCAAACATTGCATAATACTGTACAATCCGGTAATCTCTGATCCAGCCGCCTGCATCTTCCTCGTCCAGCGTATGCCATTCTCCATCCTTCGTCTGATAACCAAGCGCATTCAATACCGGGATCTCCTTACGCATCCGTGTCAGAAAATCTGTATATGCAGACTGGCGCAGCCCGGCATTCTCCAGAAACAGCGCGCCCAAGTAATTCGCGCTCGTATCCATCTCGCACTGCACATACGGCGTGTCAAAATTTGCCCAGATCATATAAGGAACTGCATACTTGCGCTGGGCATCCTGCAAAGAAAGCCCTTCCTGCGGCTTTCCCATTACTTCTTCGATCCATTCTGCATTTACCGCCGGATGATGGTCGCCAAAAATACAGATTATGACTGGCTCGTCCACATTTTTAAAATAATCCAATAGCCCGCGTACAGCCTGGTCGCTTTCCTGCATCAACGTTAAATAGGTTTCCACATCTGTATACTGTTCCCACTCCTTCTTTAACCGGATGCATTGTGTTTGTGCCATCTCCTCTATATTATATCCGCCGTGGTTCTGCATCGTGACATTAAAAATAAACTGCTTTTCGCTATGCCGCTCATATAGCTCAATCACTTTGTCAAAAGAAGATTCATCGCTGACAAAGCTGCGTACATACCGTGGGTTTTCAAAATCCTCAATCCCTAAAAAATCGTCAAATCCAAAATTTGCATACGTACGCATCCGGTTCCAATTTCCCTTATACTGCGGATGAATCGCGCTCGCCCGATAACCGTCGTTTTTCAAAATCCCGGCAAGATTCCCGACGTTTTTTAAATCATAAATCTGATAAGGCACCGTACCAGACGCACAGTTCGCAATGCTGTTTCCTGTCAGAAACTCAAACTCCGAATTTGCTGTCCCTCCGCCATAAGTAGATACATAAAGCGTACCCTTACAGGCAAAGTCCTCTACCGCATACCATTCCTCCAAATACTCCTTCGAACAGGTAAAGTCCCCAAGCGAACGCAGGTCGCTAAAGCTTTCATCCATAATCGCAATTAACGTCGGCTGCCATTTTTCCTGTGTTGTTCCTGTTTTTTCGCCGCCTGTTTCCTCTTTTGTTGTGTGCCCGCCAGCTTTTAGCAGTTCTTGTGCACGCTCCCTGCTGTATCCGTCAGGCTCCTCAAGCTTTAATTTTTTAACAAGTTCCGCGAAGCCAAGCACGCTCCCTTTTGTATTATAAAAAATATTCACTGCCCATTGGTCAATCGCATCCAGCCCGTACAGCCGCTCAAAATCCAGGCTGAAAATTCCGTACATGCAAAGAAAAGCTGCCAGGCTTCCAGCAGCAGCCCGTACCTTCCATCCGGCACCTTTTTTTCGTCCTGCACTTTTTTTCCATTCTGCATTTTCCTTTTGTCCTGCCGCTTCATTCCATCCCGGCAGGCTGCACAGCAGCCCAAGCGACGTATACCAGTGCAGGATTCCCGTGATCACAGGCTCTGTAATCTGAAATTCATATCCTCCTGCAACCTGAAACGCCGTATTTAACGAAAGCAGGTCATTTGGCATCACAGGATTTCCCTTAAACTGCGAAACATAATAATTTGCCAGCCCAAATACAAGGCACCCCGTTAAAAATATGCCTGCCGCCAGCTTTTTATACGGAAGTACAAAATACAGGCATCCATACAGCAGCGCAAGCAGCAGGATGTTTCCTGTAACATACATCCATCCCAACTCATCCAGGCCTGCGCCACGCACCCGCTCAATCAGGTAAAAGCCCCATACCGGAGTAGCGCCTGCAAGCACTGAAAAAAATCCAAAACTGCCGGACGCCTCTAAAACAGCTTTGATTTTTCCCGAAAAAACAAAGAGTGCCGACAACAGCAAAAAGAAAAACAACACCTCTTCCCCGTCCAATTCCTCACTGACTTTTGCCGACGTATGATTCCAGTAAAAAAGCAAAACAGTATAAAAAACAAGAAAAAACGCCGTTGCTTTCCCTAACAAAGCTGCAAACGGCAATACTCTAAACGGCAGCACCAGACATACCGCCCCGACAAGCAGCCGTATGCAAAAAATCAGACAGACAGCCGCGCAGATCCATAAAAGCTGCGTAACAGAAAATGTCCTTCTGCGAAACAGCATCCACAGTATGAGCAGCCCTGTCCAGACAGCCGCATACTGCTTTCCTCTGATCGATGCCTGGTTATTCGAAAAATTGCCTGCCTGTTTAGAAACCGAAACCTTCTGTCTTGCAGGCATGTCTGTCTTTGCACAAATCCTGTGGCTTACAGGCATGTCCGGCTTTGTAAAAACTCGCTGTATGAAAATGCATATACTGCAAAATAAAAATAATTCAAAATACATACCTTCTCCCTCTGCACCATCAGGCAGTGCTTTTCCTTATCCATCTGCCAAATAACGCCTTATGTAAAGCATAACTTTTTGTAATAATTTGTTATGCTTTACATAAGGCGTTACAAGTGTACAAACCGCATAAAATAAGGAAAGCAGCAGATTTTTTCAAAATGCAGCTAACGAAAAATCCAAAAAAAGATACCTTTTTTGAATGGGCACAAACCGAATGAACGTATTGAAATATGAGAAATTTTCTTGTCAATTTTGTAGTTTTTTCACAGATTTTCACGAAAAAAAGAAAGGAAAAACCGCAAAAACTGACAATTTTTTCTTTCTTAATTGCAAAATTAGTAGATTTGATATAGAATACTTTTTGATAACAAATTATTACAAAATGGTATGTTTGCAGGCAATTTTTTATAGCTTCCCTAACCGCATCATCAGACGGCCATCAGCATAATGCTGAGAATAAATTCTTCATTTTGTACAACAAAATCAATACCTCCAAAATATTTCCCTGCAATCTTTCGGATATTCTGTAAGCCATATCCATGACTGTCTTCTTCACCTTTTGTCGTGATCGGAAGCCCGCTTTCTGTATCCCATTGCAGATTTCCTGCAAAGCTGTTGCTCAGCTCTATCATATAGGCGTTGTTCTTGCAATATGAGAGAATCGAAATATGCAGCTCCCCGCTGCCCCCTGCGTTTTCAACTGCATTCTGCAACGCATTGTTTAGTATGACGCTAATATCAAATGCGTTGATATTAGAGCCTGTAGGATAATGAAAATGACACTGGAAATGAATATTCTTTTTTTCTGCTTCTGCTTTCCATTCCCGCAGGATAACATCCGTTACAGGATTTCCGCTTTTGATCTCACCTGCCGTTTCCATAAAAGCTGCCTTTAGGTCTTGAACATAGTCTTTTGCTTCCTTTGTCTCAATCCCAGAATAAAGCCTTTCCAACGTAAGGACATGGTTTGCCATATCATGTTTCATGCTCCGGATATCCTGATACAGATTTTCCACCTGTCCAATATGCCGCTTTAGATTATCTATCTGAGCGGAAAGCATCTGATTTGCTAACTTTTCCTCCTGTGCCGCTTTTATATTCTGATAGAGCATGATTAAAATAACAACCACCATTACCGCCACTCCGCAGTAAAACAGCAGCAGCAGATCATATGACTCCGTTGGCTTTCCATTCTCTTGTATGTAAAAACTGCGATAGTAGCGTATGATTTTATATCCCACTGCTCCCAGAAACGGCGGAATCACCAACATAAGCAGTTCCCGCTTGGACATCTGCTCATATTTGCGTACATAACTTTTTGTGATACAGTAGACGGCACCAGACGTGATCGCAAGCACCATAACCAGATAAAATACACAGACTCCAACATAAACTATAAACTGCATAAGCATAGGGGGTTTCCCTTTGTACCACATGGTATTTGCCACCAAATAATACAGTTTATCATATAGAATTTCCGCCATTGCAGCAGTAAACCAGCGCAAAGAAAAATAGGTGGCCGCAAGAAAAGCCTTCTGAATGTAACTCCTGCGTTCCAACCCGCACATCACCAAAAACGCCGTAAGGCTGCCCAATGCATATGCCAGAAACGCATCATTCTGCGGCATGGCATAAAGCATGAACATTGTCAAAAAATAAATCCCCCCTGTTGCCACTGCCACTTTTGTACTTTGTAAAAATGGCTTTACAAGCCTATAAAGACAATATCCCGCAATACATAGTTCTATCACCGAAACCGTCTGCATGAAGCTGCTCCAGTCAGCCAAATCGGCCATCGCATGTTCACCTCTTCCTTCTCCTGCATTTTTCTCTGCAAATATCTCATAATCCAAGCCCCCTGTCAAAGCGCCAAAAACCGTCCTCTGATTGCTTCCGCCACCTTCATCCCATCCATCGCCGCCGATAAAATCCCGCCGGCGTACCCGGCTCCTTCTCCACATGGATAGATGCCGGAGGCTGCACTCTCATACTGTGCATTGCGCACGATCCGAACCGGCGAGGAAGTCCGGCTCTCGATCCCGGATAAAATAGCATCGTAGCGGTCAAAACCTGGGATTGACCTGCCAAACTGCTCCATCCCATGCAAAAATGCCTGTTTCATTCCTTCTGGCAGCAGACCACTTAGGTCAGCAAAGGCACATGCTCCTTTTGCCTGCGATGCAAACGCTCCGTAGGCTGTCGACACCTTTCCCTGCTTATAATCGCCGTAAAGCTGCTGTGGGATGCTGCCGCCTGAAAGCGCATATGCACGCTTTTCCAGTTCCCGCTGAAAGGCAATTCCATCCAGCGGATGCGTGCCGCCGCCTGGAAAATCATCTGGGGTTACGGAGACGATAATGGCACTGTTTGCATTTTTGCCGTCCCGCTTTTGGTAGCTCATACCGTTGACTGCAAGCGCACCCTGCTCAGACGAAGCATTTACCACATATCCGCCCGGGCACATGCAAAAGGAATAAATGCCCCTTTGCTTACGCATATCCTGATAATGTATATCCTGATAAGAAGCGGTTACTTTATAAGAAGCTGCCCCCAGCTCCTTTCCCAGAGCGCCATGATACTGGTGCAGGTCGATCATTTCCTGCGGATGCTCTACACGCAGCCCGACTGCAAATGCTTTTGCCTCCATTTTAAGGCGGTGCCGCAGGAGCATTTCAAACGTATCCCTGGCACTGTGCCCGATCGCCAGTACAAGCAGTTCTGTTGGAATCTGGCGCTTTTTGCCGGCGTTTTCTACCGTAATCGAACAGATTTTACCGCCTTCTATCTGCAAGTCGGCAAGGCATGTCTCAAAGTAAAAGGTGCCGCCGAGCCGGATGATCTCTTTGCGCATCGTGCTTACAACCTCGATCAGCCTGTCCGTCCCGATATGCGGTTTGTTGACATACAAAATACTGCTGTCAGCGCCGTTTTGCACAAAAGTCTCTAAAACAAAACGGTTTCTCCCAACAGGGTCTTTTACAAGCGTATTCAGCTTCCCGTCGGAAAACGTGCCGGCGCCGCCTTCCCCAAACTGCACGTTGGAAGAAGGGTGCAAGGCTCCTTCCTGCCAGAACCGTTCCACATCCAGCCTGCGCGCTTCTGCTTTTTTCCCGCGCTCGACTACCACCGGCTGATAGCCATAAAGAGCCAGCAGCCAGGCGCAGAATAACCCTGCCGGCCCGCTGCCGACAATGACTGGCCTGTGTGATAATTTTTCCGTGCCAGCCTGCGGGAACTGGTATATCGTTTCTTTAGTTAACATAATATTCTTATTGTGAACCTTTTCGACCAGCTTCTTCTCTCTATCCTCCCCAATCTGCAAGTCCACATCGACTGTATAGACATAAACCGGTTCCTGCCCGCGCCTTGCATCTACTGACTGCTTTCGGATCTGAAAAGTAAATTGCTGCGCCGGTTTTAGATGCAGCAATTTCCTGATCTTGCGTTCCATATCTTTTTTTTCATGCCTGATAGGTACTTTCACCTGCAAAACCCGAATCATCCTATGTATACTCCCTTCCTGCCTGTTCCCGCTTTCTTTCCTGCATGTCCAGTCTGTGCGGCACTTGCCGCCGCCCTGCCTGCGGCTGCTCCGCTTGACCATGCCCACTGTAAATGATAGCCGCCGCATTTTGCATCCACATCGACGATCTCTCCTGCAAAATAAAGCCCAGGTATCTTTTTTGATTCCATGCGCACTGCATCGATTTCCTGTACAGATACTCCTCCGGCTGTTGCCTGTGCACTGTCAAAGCCTTTTGTCCCTGTAATATCCACCTGGTAAGCCTTGAGTACGGCGGCTAACCGTTCTGCCTGCGGCATGGTACACTGCCCGCACCGCATCTGTCCGGAAATCCCGGCACGCTTTCTGACAACAGGAATCAGCTTGTCCGGCAAAAACCCGACCATGCCTTCGTCCACGCGTTTTGCACTGTGGTAGATGCTTAAAAACCGTTCCAGGAGATAGGCTGCCAGTTCCGGTTGCGGCATGTTCGGCTTGAAATCCAGGCAGACATGCACCTGCCTGTTTTCAGCAAGCGCCTTTGCCGCAGTGCGGCTAAACTGAAAAACGACAATCCCGGAAATCCCTGACTCCGTGATCTGCAATTCCCCTGTTTCACATGCCCTTTGTACCCCGTCCACATATAATGCTGCCGTACAGCCGATTCTAACGCCCGCAGGAAGCTTCCATTTTTTTAAATCTGCCAATAATGCAGTAAGCGCCGGAAACGGCTGTATCAATGTATGCCCAAGCTGTCTGGCATAAAGATAGCCGCTTCCGTCGCTTCCTGTTTTTTTTGCCGCTTTCCCGCCTGTTGCCAGAATGCAGGTACGGCTGTATATCGTATCTCCTTTTGTTTCGATCTGAAATAGCTGCCGTTCTATACTGCCGCCGATTTTTTGATTGTACAGCTTATGTATGCGGCGAATTCCGACAGACAGCAGCAGCGGGATTTGCAGGCGCTCTGTCTCCGACAGCAGGGCGCTTTTTACCGATGCTGCCTGCTCGCTTTCTGGATAAATGCAAGTCCCGTTTTTCTGCACCGGGCGAATGCCAAGCTCTTCGAAAAACCGGATCGTTTCCGTATAAGGAAACTGCTCCAGCACCGTACGCACAAAGGCTGGCTCCTCACAATAATAATTCCCGATCGCCTGGTCTGTATTTGTGTAATTGCATTTTCCATTTCCGGTAGCCAAAAGCTTCTTTGCTGCCTGTTCCATATGCTCCAGCAAAACGACTTCCGCGCCCAGCCTTGCCGCCGTAACCGCAGCCATAATGCCGGATGCGCCTGCGCCTATGACGGCGGTATCATATACTTTTTTTTTCATATCCTGCTCCTGTTTATGATGCATCTTGCCCATAGGCCAGCCATTCCCCTCTTATTCTCAGCTTGTGCAGCTTTCCAGATACCCGTACATCTCCTGTTCATTCACAAAATAAATCCCCTGCTCCAATTCCTCCCGCTGCTTGGCGGTCATTGCGCTGTAAGGAATGCCTGTATGGAAAAACAGGTTGTCCGTATGATAATGGTATACATCCAGATAGCCGTCCTGCACCTTTAATTCAAACCGGTATTCTGCCGTACGTCCGCTGGCTGGCTGTACCTGGGTGTGAGGATCCGCTGCGGTTTCCTCTTTTGCTGCCTGCGGCTTTAAAACAGCAGACGCCTGCGCATCCTCATCCGTATCCTGGGTTGCCTGCGGCTGTGTCAGGCGGTTTGCCTGCACGCCGTTTTCCTGTTCCCTGTATGAATTTTGGATTTTATTTTTCTGTGACCGGTACTGGACAGCAGCTATGATGATCGTTCCTGATACCGCTAACAGGCACAGCGACAGCCAGAAAATACGCATACTTTTTTTGTGGTTCATAATGGCCTCCATTTCCATTTTGCCGAATGCTATGCTATCTATCGGCAGAGCAAACATTCTTCTGATTTACAAAAAAGTATGCGCTGGCAAAAGCCATTTTATTCATAAAAATAGAAATCTTTGCAATAATTTTATTGCTGTTTTGCAAAAAGGATGCATTCCCCTGTGCGGTGGTAATAAGCAGCCAGTTCCTCCAGCCGTGTGCGGCTTGTGGAACAAAACGCAGCCAGGCAGTCCATGCAAAAATATTCCGTTGCCGCACGCCAGATCAGCTTGCGGTGCAGCGCAATCTCATCCCCGCTCAGCGCCGCACCGCATTTCATGCAGGAATGCCGTGTCACAGGGCGCCTCCGGCCATTTTGCAGCGGTATACGGCACAGCCATGTGAAGGAAGGGTCGGGAGCAGGATCTCCTGAAAGATCCCCAGGCGCTGATGCGTGATGCAGTCATAGACATCAACGCCATTGCCCGCAGCCGCAGAAAGCCCGATATCCCATAATGTCAGCGACACATCGGACGCCGTATCACTGAAATTAAAAAAGCCTATGGCATAATCGCCGCCGCACAATGGCCTTACCAGCACAAAAGCATCCGGGTTTCCAACGCAATCCACACGGTACGGCGCGCGGCATTCTGCATCCTGGTTAATCGCAATCAGGTCCTGGTTGGTCAGTATTTCTTTCGTCTGGCTGTTCATGGAACGGACGTCGCAGCCGATGATCAGCGGGGAATTCATCATCGCCCAGAGCGCAAAATGAGTCTGATACTCCGTATCGGTACACCCTCCCATACATGCTTCAGGATTCGTCCCTTTCCCATACATGCCCACAACAAGCATGTCCATGTCGTTGAAGCAGCCCATACCGCCAAAAGGCTGTTTGTCCATCTGCGAAAGGGCAATGGCTTCGACCGAGCTCCAGCAGTCCTGAATATCAATGGTGGAACGGAACGTGTGGGCGCCGGATGAGCGGATCCACTGATAGACATCCTCTGTCCCCCACTGACATGCCGCAAATACAATATCGCGGCCGCAGTTTCGCAGGGCCGCCCCCATGCGCCGGTAAAGGATCGAAGACGGAATGGATGCCGGCCTTAAACAGTTATCGTATTTTAAGTAATCCACACCCCAGGCAGCAAACTGTGCCGCATCCGAAAATTCATGCTCCAGGCTGCCGGGATACCTGGCGCACGTAAGCGCACCGCAGCAGGCGTACAACCCGAATTTCAAGCCTTTGGAATGTACATAGTCAATCACCGGCTGAATGCCGTCCGGGAATGCCTCCGGGTCAGGAACTAACAGCCCCTTTCCGTCGCGTTCCCGCATTGCCCACCCGTCATCGATAATAATATACCGGTAGCCTGCATCCAAAAGGCCCTCCTGTACAAATGCATCTGCAATCTGGCAGACCAGTTCTGCGTTTGGGTGTTTAAAAAAAGTATTCCAGGAATTCCACCCCATAGGCGGGGCGGATGCCAATATATGCTGATCCATCATTGAATTGAAACCTCCTATTTGTGTCCTGCTCCTAAAACGGGATCATCGGTACGGTTCTTTGCCCGAAACTCCGTCGGGGTGACCCCATAGGCTTTCTTGAACATGCGGGCAAAGGACATCTGGTTTTCATAGCCGACCCTGGCAGCGACTTCCTGTATCGGAAGCCCTGTCCCGGACAGAAGCAGGCAGCTTTTATTCAGCCGGTACTGCCTGATGTATTCCTGCGGCGACGCGCCTACCTTCCTGTGGAAAACAGTTGCAAAATAAGAACGGTTAAAGCCAATAAAGTTCACCACATCGCTGACATTGATCGTCGCATAGTTATAATGGATAAAATCGACTGCCCGGCTCACATAGACGTCTTCAGAATATGCGTGAGCCCTGCCACGGTTCGGACACACAGATTCTGTTGCATCCAATGCCAATGCTACAAATTCCAGAAGTATCCCCCTGCGGCGCAAGTCGCTGGTACGGTTCATCTCCGGGTACTGGTGCATCCGGCTGACCAGCTCATAGAACCTTTCTGCCGGCACATCGCTGTCCAGGCAGTAAATCCCGTCCACAAACCCGATCTCTTCCGATAGCCGCTTTGCATCCGCGCCGCAGTAGGTCACCCAGCAATAGTCCCACGGATCCTTTGCATCCGCTATATACTGGTATCTCCCATTATGCTTGAGCAGAAAAAACTGGCCTGCATGTGGATGGATCGTTTTCCCTCCAGCATAAAGCACGCCAGTCCCTGACCGGACAACATGAAGATGGTAACAGTCCCTGATATGTACGCCGCTGTCCTCTCCAGGGTCACATTTTTCCATCCCGCAGGCTACCAGGCATAGGTCTCCCGGCTGGTCATGGTCATATTCCAGGCAGCGGTAATGGTTGTTGCGTTTTGCAGTATCCTGATACCTCATACATCTTACCTCCCCTTTTGCCTGTCTGCATTATAACACAAAAACAGGCAAAAGGGGAGGTTAAATTTACCGGCTGTATTTACATTTATTATACATCTACTCTTCTATCTATTCTTCTGCAAGTATCTCGTTCATCTGGTTTGCGACGTTGGTACATACGTCCGTCATTGTTTCAGGATTTTTCCATGCCGGAACCAAATCGGTCGTAAACATGCCTTCCCAACGGGTCGTATAGCGGGAATATGGATGCTGTATCAGCGTCCCGTTTTCTTCTACCTCTAAAAACGGTTTCAAGTCCATCCCCTCAAAAGCACTTGTAAATGCATCTGAGCATCCTTTATAAGCTGACATCGTTACGCCCAGCTCAGCCTGGCGTGTCTGTCCCTCCTCGGAGCAGAAAGCGGAAACCAGATCATACGCTGCCTTCGGATCGGCTGTATTTTTAGAAACCGCCCAGCCAAGCCCATTGTACAGCGATACGCGCTCGCCTTCGTCACAGGAGCCATTGCCATTCGCATCGTAATATGGTATCTGCGCCCAGGCATAATCCGATGCATTTGCCGCTGTATAAAAGGTATTGACCATCCAGGAGCCCTGGAGCATCATGCCGACCAGCCCGCTTTGGAACAACAGGTCAGGATCTGTCGTAGACATCGTATCCTGATCCGGCATGGACGGGAAAAGCTCGTCGGCAAGCCATTTCATTGCTTTCAGTGTATTCTCATTGTCCATTCCCGAAGTCTTTTTGTCCTCGCTGATCAGCTCACCGCCAAATCCATAGATCAGGTTGTACCATCCGTCCTGTCCGTCATTCGTGTTCATAGCCGTACCGTAAATCCCGTCTGCCGCGCCTTTTTCTGCAATCGTGGCAGCCGCAGCCGCATAATCGTCCCAAGTCCACGCATCCGTAGGGTACGATACGTCGTACTTATCAAAAATTGCTTTGTTATACAAAAGCGCAATCGTATCATGGTCTTTTGGCAGCGCATACTGAGAGCCGTCCTTACTGTAAATGTCCACAATGCCCTCATAGTAATTGGACAGGTCAATGGCCTCGTCAGCGGCAATATACGTATCCATATTTAACAGCATATCGGCGGACATATATTTTTCAGCCTCGTTAATATGCATCCAAAACACATCCGGCATTTCCCCGCCGGAAGCGCCTGCCTCTAACAGTGTCCAATATTCATTCCACGTAATGACATTGATCCTGACCTTGACCCCGGAAGCCTCCGTCCACTCATCGGCAATCTTTTGCAGCCCGTCCAACTGGTTGTTGTCCCATATATTTACGGTCAGTTCCTTTGCCGTATAGCCGCTGCCTTCGGATCCGGCATCAGCCCCAGCATCGCCTGCGTCATTTTCCGCGCCGCTTTCTGTCTGGCCGCCCGCATCAGGTGCCGTACCGGAAGTATCGTTCCCGCCGCAGGCTGTCATAGAAACCATCAGCGTCAGGCTGGTTAATAAAGCTGTTATTTTTTTTCGTTTCATAAAAGTATCCTCCCTATCCTTCTTACTTGTTTTTATTTTCTAATAAGATTATAGCATCTGAAAAAAAATAACATATAGCAGCCCGTTTGCTGAATATAGTAAAATGTTAGAACGTATAAAAGTATAAAAGGAAACCCGCTAAAAACGCCTCATAAGCTTCGCCATACGCCGCCCGCCCGGAAACTGCATCATCTCCTCCGGCGTCATTGCCCGCAGTGTCAGGAGCAGGATCATATAGACAACCACGCCGCATAAAAATGCCACTGGCACAGTCACATATTTCCAGGCAACTGCCTGGCTGAGTGCCACCTCGATAATCCAGCACATCGACGCCATAATCGACGCGCACACGCCCGGCAGCACAAAGGTTTTCATAAATTCCGGCGCCCAATACCCGCTCCGGTAAAGCGCCACCTGGTTCAGCACTGTCACACACACGCCGAATACTGCCATCGAAGCGACCACCGCATAAATATGAATGCCTGTAAATTTTAACAAAACGATCAGCACGATCACCTGCAATACAAGAGAAATCCCGCTGTTGATAACCGGGGCGCGCAGCTTGCCGACCCCCTGCAAAATGCTTGCCGTAACGGTGGCAAGCGAATAAAAAATAACGATCGAGCCGCCGGACAATAACAGTCCAGACGCCAAAGGCTGCGTATCCTGAAACAGAAATTCCATTAAAGGCGCTGACAGCAGCATTAACAAAAACGCTGCCGGGAAGGCAATCAGCATCGAAAAACGGATTGCCAGCTCTGTCTTGATAACGACCTCCTCCTGCCTTTTCTTTACAAAAGAAGCGGTAATGCTTGGGATGCAGGCGGCTCCGATCGCTGCCGCGATTGCCACCGGCAGGTTCAGCATCGTACGGAATTTCCCGGAAAATACGCCCCACCAAAGCGCCACCTGCTCTGCATCCGCCACACCCTTCATCATATGCTTAAAGATGCCCTGCTCGATCACAATATTCAAATTAAAAAGCGCAGAAGCCGCCAAAAACGGAAGCACCGTAAATACCATCCGGCGGAACAAAACCTCATAAGGCACCCGTTTGGCGTGTTCCCTGCGCATTTTTTTACGCCAGATACGGACAAACCCTTTATATAACACATACAAAAACAGCAGGGAAAACGCGGCGCCCACCGTCGTTCCAACAGACGCGCCCGCAGCGCCGTACGCCGCATGGTAGCCTTCTTCATTTGCGAGCACCCTGCCGATCTCCCCGCCCTTAGACGCCAGAAAATAAGCTGCCAGCACACTGACAAACGCGTTGACAAGCTGCTCTAATACCTGGGATACCGCGCTCGGGTACATATTTTCCATCCCCTGGAAAAATCCGCGCAGCACGCCTAAAAATGCGGTAATAAACAGTGTCGGCGCCAGCACCCGCAGCGCATACAGGCTCAGCGGCGTCTCAAACACCGTCGCAGTAATAAACCGCGCGCCGAAAAAGATCACCGCACACGCCGCAGCGCCCACAAACAATGCAAATAAAAACGCGCACTTTAATACGCGGTAAGCATTCCTGGACTCTCCCTTTGTCCGGTAATCTGCCACCAGCCTGGAAACAGCCATCGGAAGGCTGTAAGACGACAGCAGCAGAAAAATATTATAAATGTCAAACGCACATCCATAATAGTTATTCCCCAGATCCCCGATAATGTTCGTCAGGGGGATCCGGTAAATCAGCCCGATCACCCTGCCAAGGATCGCCGCAGCGGCAAGCACGCCGCCCTGTAATAGAAAATCCTGATTTTTATTTCTGTTTTTGTTCCTGTTTGCCATATGACCTTCACTATCCTACTGCATCTGCTCAGCGTCTGCATAAATATGCACTCTGTCCAGATGCGAATTATCAGTAATGCAGACCCACGTCTTGCCCGGATTCAACAGGATTTCCTTTCCTTCACTGTCAAAATAGGTTGTAGGGGCAAACTGCTCCTCACGCTTCCATGTAAGCTGGGTTGCCTTTCCGCCCGTAATATACCACCCGGTACCTTCGCCGGTAACCTCGATCTCCAGATATCCCTTGTCGTCCAGCGTACGTACGCTGGAGTTTTGGATCAGAATATTTTTCACCGCAAGCTGGCTGGAATCATTGCCGTCGATCTGGCGTGCGCCATACTGATAACGATAGTATAAGCCATCCTCTGGATTATATTCAAAATATGGCTTGTTAATCAAATATCCCGGCTGGACGATCACCGCATCCTGGCAGTTTTTCCCGTTCAGTACGACCGGCTCTTCTTCCGGTGCGAACTGAAAATGCCCTTTAAAGCCCTTTTGATATTTCGTCTCATACTGCTTGAGCCCAATGCCTGCCTCCAGCCCTTTTCCGGTCGCATAGGCATTGTGCGGCGCCTTTTTTGCCGTATCACGGTAAATCACCGCTTTGTCAACCTCATATTCCAGGCCGTTTAAATCATCGATCTGGCCGCTCTCCAAAAAACCCTGTGCATAGGAAGCCTGCCCATAATGCAGATAAATCGCATCAAACCCCATCGAATAATACGCATAATACAGGCGGCTGCTTCGAACAGAGCCTAATTTTTCAAGCTCCTTATAATTTTCAAAAATTCCCATCAGCCGTGTCAGCCCGCCTTCCACCGGAGCTTCGAAGATCACCTGCGCCTGCCCGATGCCGTACTGCGGCAGCGCAGAATCCGTATTCCCGATCATACAGGAGACCGGACGCTGCTTTGCGAGCTTTTTATCGATCCATTCCCCGGTCAAGTAACTGCGCGCTTCCCCGGCGTGTATATCCTCTGCCACCGTCTCTTCATCCGGCAGTGTTTCTTCGGCAACTGTCTGCTCAGGCGCTTCCTCCTCTTCGATTACTGTCTGCGGTTCCGCCAAAGGAGGCGCTTCCTCCTCTTTTTTTCCGCACCCGCCGAACAGCAGCCCTGCACTGGCAGCCGTGAGCATACTGAGCATGAGTTTCTTTTTCCATTCCTTGTTCATGATGTCCTTTTTCATGATGTTCTTTTTCATGATTCACCTTTCCGTATGAAATAATCTTGTCTGAATCTGGAGCGTATGTGATTTAGCGCAAAATGCGCAGGTCTTCCAAAATCTCCCGCTGCACCCCTTCCATTGCAGCCGCCTCATCCTCCTCCATATGATCATATCCAAACAAATGCAGCATACTGTGCACGATCAAAAACGCAAACTCCCGCTCGTTGCTGTGCCCATAGCTTTCCGCCTGCTGCTTGACACGCTCGATATTCACAACGATATCTCCCAGTACAACCTCGCCCGTGTCCGGGTTAAAATTATCTGCGTCCGCCTCAAGATGTGAAAAATCCCCGGCTTTCTCATAGCGAATCATAGGAAACGACAGCACATCCGTAGGGCTGTCTATTTCCCGAAATTCCCGGTTTAACAGGCAGATCCCCTCATCGTCTGTCAGCAGCAGGTTGACCTCCGCCTCAAATGGGAATTTTTCATGCGCAGTCGTATAATGGATGACATCCTTTGCCGTTTTTTCATAATCAAACGGAAAGTCCACATTTACTTCCTCTTCTATGCTGATTGTCATAAAGGCACCTCCTCCTTGGCTAAAAACTCCCGTATTTTCCTTGTGGCAGCCATCATAAAAGTTCCTCCTCCTTGGCTAAAAACTCCCGTATTTTTAAAAACTGGTTCATCGTAAGCCCGCTGCTGTCGTAAATGCCGGACGAGGATTCGTCATTTAACGTCTGATAAATGACCATATCCCGGTTCCAGGAGCTTGACAGCGTCGTATGGTCGAGCAGTTCAAACTTCGTCACCAGTGTATCTGTAATATGTACAATCGCAGATTCGATGGTAGATATTTTTTTATTCTGCCCTCCAAATTCACTTAAGATCAAAATAACGTCATTTGGAAAACAGTTATCCTGCGCAATGCGCACGCCGCTCTCTACAAACGGCTCCCCGCCAAACTTGCCCAGACGGTAATAAAATCCGCTGACCGCCGCCAGCTTTGTATTTGCCTTGATCTTTGCGGCACAATGCGCTGCGATCCTGGATACGCGGATTGCATGGTTATAATCCCCCTGAGAATACCGCTTGATCTCGCGCACAAGATGAAAATTCGGGTCTACAATCGTATCCAGGCTGATTTCTCCAAAATGCTCCAGCCGAAAATGCAGTACTTCGTACAAAAAATGCATTCCTGCCACCGTCAGCACGCTGCCTAACAGCGTAAATAACAGCAAAGAGGCCGTCGGAATCCCGTTTTCCAGATAGTAAAACAGCACCGGTACTGCCATATTTAAGGAAAATGCAGTGATCTCTGCATAAATACGGTGTTCCTTTTTCTCATACATGCCTGTCAGCATAATGCCAAGCAGCATCAGCATCAGGTAACATGCCATCGCTTCTACCGAAGTATTCCCATTAAGCGAGATATGGATATCAAAAAACAGGGAAATCGCAAACGCCTGCTCCCGGTTCAGCCCTGCCGCCAGCAAAAAAGCAATGCCAAGTACAGGCGCCGTATATGCCGGAAAAAAAGACAAGGGAACCATCAGTACAATGCCTGCCGTATAATACACGCAGATCCTGTCGTAATCCTCCGCAGAATCCGGCTGCTGTCCGCTGTGCAGCCTGCCGCTTTCCAGAAAAAAAATAAATGATGCAGCAAACAGCACGTCCACAAACAGTGCAGTAATTATCTCGCCGAGCGCCATCCGGTGCACTGCCCCGAAAAGCAGCCCGCCAAGCAGCGTAGCTGCACCGATATATACAAGCTTTATGACCCGTTTTGCAATAAATCTGTCTTCTGTCATGCCTTCCATTTCGCCACCTGTTTTTTGCGCTTTAGTTCATTTGCACGTTTTGGCCGAACTGGCTCAAGCTGCTTTTTTTCATATACTTCGTAAGCGTTTACGATTTTTTGTACAAGCGGGTGGCGCACAACATCCTTGCTGGAAAGCTCACAAATCCCGATCTCTTCGACGCCTTTTAACACCTCTAACGCCACATCCAGCCCTGATTTTGTATCCGGCGGCAAATCTTTTTGCGTCGCATCCCCGGTGATTACGACCTTTGATCCAAACCCGATCCTTGTTAAAAACATCTTCATTTGAGCCGGAGTCGTATTCTGCGCTTCGTCCAGGATGATAAACGAATGATCCAGCGTACGCCCGCGCATATATGCAAGCGGGGCTACTTCGATCAGCCCTTTTTCCATGTTTTTCAGAAAGGTATCCGCACCCATAATCTGATGCAAAGCATCATACAGCGGGCGCAAATACGGATCTACCTTGCTCTGCAAGTCTCCCGGCAAAAATCCCAGCTTTTCCCCTGCTTCGATCGCCGGCCTTGTCAGGATAATGCGCCCGGTTTCTTCTCTTTTAAAGGATGCTACTGCCATCGCCATCGCAAGGTAGGTCTTTCCGGTTCCGGCAGGCCCCGTCCCGAATACGATCATACGCTCTTTGATCAGCTCCGCATACGTTTTCTGCCCAAGCGTCTTTGGCTTGATCGGCTTGCCGTTTACCGTATAGCCGATGCAGGCTTCCTCGATTTCAGCAAGCGTTGCCGTTTCCTGCTCCTTTACAAGTGCAATGGCATAGTCTACATTTTGCTCCGTAATCACATTTCCCCGTCTGGATAGCTCCAAAAGCTGCGCAATCACCTGCCTGGCACACGAAATAGGTACCGGATTTCCTAAAATTTTAACCTGCTCATCCCTGCATATTACTGTTACATTCAGGCTTCTTTCAATTTTTTTCATAA
Organism: uncultured Eubacterium sp.; assembly: GCA_947178105.1. GTDB lineage: Bacteria > Bacillota > Clostridia > Lachnospirales > Lachnospiraceae > Eubacterium_J. The sequence goes on from CAMWXD010000013.1 coordinate 23,639, forward strand.
AAGCGTCAAATTGCCCGAAGATGTTTGTCATATGATCCGACGGCAGCTCCATACATATCTCATTCAGACTCATTTTCCACATTCCCTTCATCTACCGCATCTGCCACCTGCTGTCCGTTTGCAGCATAACGGAACGTATTTTCCAGCACTGTGACTTTGCCCGATACAGTATATTTATTTTTTTCCGTTCTTATCATAACATGTTTTTCCAAAATGAGAACACCTTTTTGCGTCAATTTTTCTAAAAATTCGGTTAAATTTTCCGCTGCCTGCTCTTTTGCTTCTTTTTTCGTATAAACAGACTGCTCTTCCCCGTACTCTTCATATGTGCGCTGCACAAAATAAATCGGCAGGTAAAAAGAATCGCATATACAAAGCTGCTTCCTCGTATCCATAACCGTATACTGTGAAAATCCTGTTTTTTTCCATGGAAGCTGGATATAGGAATCGCCGAACGCAAGCCCATAGCGGTGCTCCTTCCTCCCGCTGTAAATGCGCTCGGTATGCTTTGCCGGAAAGCTGTCCTGATACGTATACTCTGTTTTTAGCTGAATATCAGCATCCGCCGTACAGTACTGATATGCAATTAGCGCCGCGCTGTCATCATAGATCGGCAGCGCGCCCGATACGAGTACGTCCCCCTTTTTGACCGTATCCCCCTGCTGTACGAGAGGCGTTCCTTTGCGGACATAAATGCTTTCGATCGTACCGTCATGCAGCGCGAGCAAGTCATAGCCTTTTTGCTCCTGCTCCTTTAGTTCCTGCGGCAGCGCCGCGTTCGACGGCTGCGCCGCTACAACCAGGTTTTCCTGTACATCGATCGTCAGCGTCGTCCCTTCCCGTTTGACCGAAGTCCAGATAATGCTCTTAAAATTGCTGCGGATCTCCTCTTCTAATTTTGTGCAATCTATGTCTTTAATATGAGTCCCATACGAACTGTTTTTTTCTTCCAGAAATTGCAGCATACTGTCGTCGGTCACACTGTCATTGCCGTTGATATCCACCTTCCATATAAAACGGGACAGCGTATAGAGGATCATCATGCAAATAAAGATACTGATAAACAGGATCTTCCGCCTGCGGTAACGGAACAAAAAAAATGGGATTCCATTTTTCCTGCTGATTTTGACATGCGTGCCGGATTTTTTTAACAGCGGCTTTAAGCACCGAAACCCTTCTACCGATATATGGAAATAATAGACCTCTCCCTCCTGGCGCAGATCCCAGATCAGGATGTTATGATTGCTGCAAAGATTTAAAAACCGTTCCGGCGCGTAGCCCCACAACGCCACCTCCACATAACCGCGAAAATATTTGATCAGACGCAACAGCATTCTACACCTCAGTTTTCATAAATAATCTGTTCGATCAACCCCTCGATCTTCATTTCTTCATTGGTGTAATATTCGATTTTCAGCCGTTTCCCGACGATCAGGATCCGACAGTCTTTTGCCTGCACACGGATATGCTCGTCTTTGTATTCCAAAATCCCGCGGTAATTTTCAATCAGCAGCTCATTTTGTCCTGTAACCGATACAAGCACACTCCCAAAGGCAAGGTCTGGCGGCAGGTCAAACGCCCTGACTACGCTTTCCTTCAATTCGCTGGAAAAAATGTTCCTTTTTCTCATAACCGCTCTCCACTGGCATTCTTGCAGCATCCGTAATATTAATACTATCGTATGCGCCTGCCGCGGCCAATATGTGCAATTTTATACCTAATATCCAAACGATGCGTCCAGCGACTCATCCTTCAAAATCCAGTCCTCTACAGCAATCTCACGGTATTTTTCATCCGTATCCCGGATAAATACATTGTGGATCCCAGCATTGATAATCAACCGTTTGCACATGGAACAACTGTTTGAATTTTTTATATATTCTCCAGTATCCGCCTCACGCCCGGACAGATACAGCGTCGCCCCGATCATCTTTTCTCGCTCCGCGCTGATGATCGCATTCGCCTCCGCATGGACGCTGCGGCACAGTTCATACCGCTCTCCCCTTGGGATATTCTTTTGCTTGCGGATGCAGTAGCCAAGGTCGGTACAGTTTTTCCGCCCCCTCGGCGCTCCGGTATACCCTGTCGCAATCACCTCGTCATTTTTTACAATCACTGCCCCGTAATGCCTGCGCAGGCAGGTGCACCGCTTTGATACTACGTCCGCAAGATCCAGATAATAATTGACCTTGTCACGTCTTTCCATCTCACGCCCTCCCCTTTTGTATCCTCTGAAACCAACTGCTTGCTGCTGCAAAAAGATACGCTACAGAAAGAAAGCCATACAGAAGAAATATCTGTTTTCTGTATGGCTTTGCAGCTTGTATCTTTTTTATAGCAGCTTTTGTTCATTTTTGTAATCTCATCCTCAATTTTTATCTCCTGCATTTTTCGCGAAGCGCCTGCTCTGCTTCTGACAGGATTTTCTCACCTGTCCCCATAATCATCTCCGTCTCGCGGATATTTTTAACCAACTGCCATAATTCCACTGGATCTACAGAAGCCTTCTGTTCAAAGCCGTACATCGTCTTGTTTAATGTAATATGGCGCTCTACGGAAGTCGCTCCCATCGCAACGGCACAAGTGCTGACAAGCGTGCCGATCTCATGGCCGCTGTAGCCGACTTTGCAGCCATACCTTTCCGAAAGCGTATGGATCATCCGTAAATTTGCATCCATGCTTACCATCGGATAGGTACTGATACAATGCATCAGCTCAAACGGACAGTTGTACTTTCTAAAAATCTCAACTGCATGGCCGATCTCCTCATACGTACTCATGCCTGTCGCAATAAACGTATACTGCCCTTCCTGTGCCACCATCTCAAGCAGCTCTGTATTTGTCAGCATCGCCGATGCAATTTTTTTGTATTTCAGATGATATTGCTGCAAAAAAGCCTCCGCCTGCGTATCGTACGCCGAAGCATACCACAAAATGCCTTTTTTCTCGCAATACGCGTCAATCGCATCATATTCTTCTTTTCTAAACTCCAGTGCCTCGACCCTTGCCCTGCGCGTATGTCCCCACGGCGACTCTTCTACTTCGTCCAGATACTCTTTTGTATAATTTTTTTCTATCGTCCGCTTGCGGAACTTCACTGCATCACATCCGGCGGTAACTGCCATATCAATCAGCTTTTTCGCCAAATCCAAATCCCCGTTATGGTTAATGCCTATTTCTGCTGTTATAAATGTACCCATTCCTTATCTCCCCTTTCTGAACGCCGCCAAATTCATGCCGGGATCCATCCGCTTTCGATATCTGTCATGTATGTTGTATTCATTATACTAAAAAGATTCTTGCATGTAAAGCAGCTCTTTTTTACAGTATACCCGATACGCGTGCAAAAATCAAGGTTTGCTAAATGCAGAGCCCATATGCCGCCCCGACTGTCCCTCCGTCCAGCAAAAGCTGCCTCACTTTTTTCTGCAAGCCCGTAACCGCCGGCAAATCCTGGTATTTTGTATCTGCCGGAACCTGAAACAGCCATTCGATAAATTCCCGGTCTTTTGGATCCTCGCGCACAACGGCAAAACGTGCCTGAAAAGACAAAATGTGCGACGACGCAGGCAGCAGCGGCTTCAAGGCCGGGGAAAGCAGCCACGAATGGCAAGTATATCTGCCGTCTGCATACTCGCCAAAATACGTTTCAAAAAAGCTGTGCGCCTGTTCCAAAGAGGAGTCTACCGCTTCTTTCGAAAAATCCGCATCGGACGGAATATGCACCGCAACCGCGCGTTCTCCTTCATATTTTGAAAGCTCGTATTCCAGCGCGCCAATCCGAAACAGGCTCATGCTCGTCTGCCGATACGTCCACCATCCCCGGTCAAAAAACATCCGCCCGTTTTTCTTTTTGCATTCCTCCAAAAATCTTGGAAAACACTTCATCGTATACACATAAATGTTTTCCGGGATCTGCTTCTCTTGATATTTGCCCCAAATTCGCCTTGCCGCTTCTAACTGGCAGTATAGCATACAAAACTGTCCTGTATCATGCGCAAAGCATTCTTTTAGCTGCCGATAGGCGCCAGCGGCTGTCTCCCGATCCAATAGCTGCTCCAGCCGGCTGTCAATCCCGCAAAGATCTATCTGTTTTTGCACCTGCTTTAACCGCTCTGCCGCTTCCGTCTGCAACCCGATCTTATGATATAATTCCTGTAATTCCATTTGTGCTCAACCACTCCTGCTCATTTTTTCTGATTCTTTTATAACAACCGTCACTCAGCCGGGGATATCCCAAGCATCTGCATCGCTTTTTCCCTCGTCCAGCCTGTATTTTCCATCAGGTTTGTCAGGTTCGACTGCATGGTATTTTTTTTCGTTTTTTCTGTTTCCTGAACCCTTTTTTCTGCTTCCTGAACCTTTTTTTCTGCTTCCTGAACCTTTTTTTCTGCTTCCTGGACTATTTTTTCCGTTCTTATTTCTATTTCTTTGTCCATTTCATCCTTCATCAGCTCTTTCAATGCTTCACACATCCCCAAGTCCCTCCTTATCGCCTTATAAATTTCCTGGTTTGCCAACACGCTGACCTGCAGCACCGCATCCGCGTTATTTTTATCCCCCTGCTCCGTATACCGGCTCACTTCTTCCAAAAACCTGCGGATATCCTCTTCCTGTGCGTTTTTCGATAAAATCTTTAACCCGCTGTGCTTATGCAGCTCCTGTATCACAGGCCGTCACTCAGCCGGGGATATCCCAAGCATCTGCATCGCTTTTTCCCTCGTCCAGCCTGTATTTTCCATCAGGTTTGTCAGGTTTGACTGTATCGTATTTTTTTTCGTTTTTTCTGCTTCCTGGACTATTTTTTCTGTTCTCATTTCGACTTCTTTGTCTATCTCATCCTTCATCAGGTCTTTCAATGCTTCACACATGCCCAAGTCCCTCCTTATCGCCTTATAAATTTCCTGGTTCGCCAATACGCTGACCTGCAGCACCGCATCCGCGTTATTTTTATCCCCCTGCTCCGTATACCGGCTCACTTCTTCCAAAAACCTGCGGATATCCTCTTCCTGTGCGTTTTTCGATAAAATCTTTAACCCGCTGTGCTTATGCAGCTCCTGTATCACTACGACTTGTGTGGCAAACAGCACATTGCCCTTGATATGGTAAATGCCGGGATACCTTTCTTCCACCTTAAGCCCCTGCGCTTTCAGTTGTTTGACCAGTTCCCTTGGGTATGCCTCCCGAAAGAAAGATACCGTAACCTCCCCTGCGGGTATTGCGTTTACTGTTTCCCCTAGGCTTTTATATATGCACGCATAGCCGGCGGCTTTATAATAATCGTCTATGCTCAGCCCGTCATCCGGGCTTTTATATTCCACCAGGTTATGCTCTTTAAATATGCTGCCAATCTCATTTTTGATTACTGCGCCCGGCCGCTTTTTGATGACCAGCAGGTCTATGCGCAGCGGCTCTTTTCCAAGGTTGTATTCCCGTATAAATTCCAGTTCTGTTTTATTTTCGATCAGCTCCAGCTCTGCTGCGCTGCAAAATCCTGGATGCCATTGTATTTTATCTGCCTGCTCCGCCATTGCCTTCCCCCTCTTTCTTTACAGGCCGTCACTCAGCCGGGGATATCCCAAGCATCTGCATCGTTTTTTCCTTTATCCAGTTGTATAAAAATATTATAACGCTTTGGCTTCCCGCCCGTCAAGACGGAACTGGAACGGCATTCTTGTCGTGAAAATGCCACGCAAAAAACCGCAGGCATTCAGAGGTTTCCTCCCAATACCTGCGGTTTTGCTGTATGCTTGCATAGCATAGCTTGCGGCAAAGCTTATTCTGTCATGCCAGCCGACGCAATCGTATCCGCCACATCTACGATTTCCGGTGCTCCCGGCCCGGCATCTGCGTTTTCTGCTACTTCCCTTGGATCATCGTATTCCTTCTTTTCTTCGTCATCTTTCCAGAGAGAATCGTATTTTTCCCGCTTCTCCAGCCTTGCCATTGCACCGACGTTTTTTGCCACCTGGTACATATCCATGCTGAATTCCATCAGCTTTTTTTCATCGGAAGCCGGGACGATAGCGCCTTTCATAAGCCGGCGCGCTACTTCCATAACCTTTGCTACATCAGCGGCATACTCTTTTGAAGCATCTTTTTGCTGTTCGGCTACGGTCGCATTCCAGTAAGCACAATATTTTTCTGATAGCTGCTCCAGATATTTTTCATATTCGGACTGCTTTTCATCCAGCGCATCCAGTGTCAGTTGCAGTGTTGCCGCTTCGGATTCAAACTTTTCCTTATACTCCTGATTTCCCGGCATATGCTGGATCCTGGAGCGGACATCTTCAAGCTGTTTTGACAGGGCAGACCTCTGCTCACGGTATGACTTTACCTGTGCCCGGTATTTTTGCTGTGCTTCTCCAATTTTCATATCACTCACATCCTTGTATTTGCGTTTCAATTCCATTTTTGTATCTGCTTTTAATATCGTCCTCTTTTCCGCAAAAAATAAGATGCTTTCCTTAGGAACTGTGCAAAATACATTCCAACTGGCAGTCAAACGGTTCTTTTTCTACATGCCCTTGATGGTACAGTTGCGCTTCAACACAGCCCATTTTTTTGTAAAACGCCTGGCTTTCAACAGCGGAATGCGCAGAAATATACAGCTTTTTCGCGCCTTTTTCCTTTGCCCATGCTTTTGCCGCATCAAACAGCTCTGCCCCGATCCCTTCCCCGCGCATATCTTTGGAGACATGAATACTCGATAAATCCATATAACCATGCACGCCGCCAAATAATCCTGGTTCTACTGACGTAAACCCTTTCAGCTTCCCATCAGCAAAAACAGCGTATACAAAACCGCCTGTTAAGACCGTATTTTTCAGGCAGCCAGCCAGCACCTCATAATCTTTTTCCTTCCAGTCATCGATAAAAGGAGCGTCTTTGATTACCCATTCTCCGTCTATTTTTCTCCAGCACTTTGTAACTGCCTGATAGCGGATAAAATGCCCAAACAGCTCCGGACATATTTCATCGGCTGTCAGATTTCTGTATTGCAAATCCATTCTGTTCATCCTCCAAATACTGTAAAACAGTTACTTCTAATTCCCTGTATGCTCTTTCTCCTGCTGCGCTTTTTCGATTTTCTCAGCAGCAAGCTCTAATGCTTCTTCTTCCTTTGCCTGCTTTGCAGCCTGACGGACATGGTATGCAAACCTGCCGGCACGCCGTACCATCCTGCCCGTTTTATCGGCAACGCCCTGCCCGACGCCTGCTGCATAAGATCCTGCATTTTGCAGCCCGGATGCAAGCCCATCCAGCATATTCGATTTTTTTACATGTTCATTTTGGTCAAAATCATCTGTCGAAAATCCGCTGGCGGATGGCTGCTGCTTTATATACACAGCACTTTTGCCATACAAAGGAAACGTCAGCACGACCTTAAACAAATCCCCGTCTACAATCAGCTCAAACGTCCCGTTCATCAGCTCTGTCAGGCTCTTTGCGATGGAAATGCCAAGCCCGCTGCCTTCGGTGTTTCTGGAGCTGTCACCACGTACAAACCGCTCCATCAGCTCTTCACTGCTGATATTGAGCTGATATTTGGAAATATTGCGGAACGTAATCACTGCCTGCTGCCCGTTTTGGTCCAGGTTGACATAAGCCCTTGTTGATGGCTGCGCGTATTTGCATATATTATTCATCAGGTTGTCAAACACCCGCCACAAATGCCGATGGTCAGCTTCGATCAAAATATCTGCTTCCGGTTTTTTAATTTGCAGCTCGATCTGCTCTGCCATCAGCTTTTCTTCAAATTCACCGATCGTCTGTATCAGCATCACGCCCGCGTCACACTGTTCCATCACGATGCTTAAGCTCCCGGTAGACGCCTTGGACGCTTCCATCAGGTCTTCGATCAGTTTTTTTAGCCTGGCAGACTGGCGGTGCAGCACCTCTAAATATTCCTGTACCACCGGGTTGTTGATCTCTTCTTTTTGCAGCAGGTCTACATAATTGATAATCGAAGTCAGCGGCGTTTTAATATCATGGGATACATTTGTAATAAGCTCGGTCTTAAATCGCTCGCTTTTCATGCGCTCATTGACTGCATTATTCATGCCATGCCCGATATCGTTTAAATATTCCCCATGCTTTTTGATTTCCCAAAACATATGCCTTGTGTCGACCTGATAATCCAGCCTGCCGTCTGCGATCTGCTGCGCGCCCTTTTGCAGCCTGTGCATCTGCAACAGCAGCAGGATCACTACTGGATATACAACCAGCTTTTCCAACAGCCAAAAGAAAATCAGGTCTCCGTCTGCCCAGCTCACCTCAAGGGCAATAAATTCCAAAAATGCCAGGGCACCCAGCACAAACCATGCTTTCCACAGCAGCGTCACGCTCTTTATCAGGCTGGCGCACACAAAACCGCAATAACGCAGGATGCCTGCCAAAAGCCGCATACACTTTTTAAGTATCCAATATACAACCGTATGCCGCCACCATTTTCCAAGTTTTACGCGGACAGCAAAGCTCATGCAAAATGCCAGCCCAAGCAGGACGGAAAGAATGCCCGCACAAATTGTGACAACTCCGGCAGATACAACACCTGACAGGCTGTTGCCTGACCAGGAGCCAAACGCCTCCATAGACAGGAACACAAGATAGACAATCAGCGTTTCCGCCAGAACCATGCCTGCAAAATACAGATCAAACGGCACATAATCCAGAAAGGATGCACAGATTTCTTTCCTGCCTTTGCGGTGCCCGGCTGCCGCCATTAAAAAAGAAAAAGCTGCGATCAGTACAACCAGTGACAAAATAAGTATCACAATTCCAGCATAACGCACCCGGTAAGCAAAATCAACCAGAAGCTTTGTCTGTACAAACATATCCCCCTTTTCAAAGGACTGTTCCCCTAAAAGCGGATCATTGACATAAGATACTACGATATAATGCTCAGTAGGTTTCATACGGCTGATATAAAAACGTTCTCCATCAAAATAATCGGGCTGGTCCGTCTGGATGTCCCCATATTTTTCCAGGCTGCTTTTTCCATTTACAATCGCGATATTAGCCAGATCCACGTCACTGTCCCGCTCGAAAAAAAACACGAATTCAACGGAATCGCTCCATGTATATACGGTTTCGTTATTTTGGATTTGCTCCTGAATCATCCTATTTGCTTCATACAACGGATGTGCCCCGCTGTTTTCTCCTATGATTTCCCCATCCTCCATCTGAAACAGCTTATCGTCCGCACGTACATAAAAGGCTTCCGTCTCCATATCATAAACCCAGCCCTGTACAGTGTAGATCTCTTCGTAATAGCTCGTTTCATGCATCGTATAATAAGCGTCTAAAATACTCCCCCCGCCAACCCGAAACTGCGTATCCTCATTGATATCGTATTCATTGACATACAGATCCTTTGTATCCAGATTCGTTTCCAGATTGCCTGTAAGATAGTTGTCTGGGTTTAAATAATCTACTGCCTGCAAATCCTCCGCCTTTAGAATCCCATAGCGGAAATTGGACTGCTCCAGCTCCTGCATATCATGCTCGCCCATATACTTTGCCATTGCTGCGACCGAATATCTGGTACACATTTCCTCATAGCCTTTATGCAGCATATCCTCTTTTTTCATCCGGTAACCGCCCACCGCGTCCATCATCATCATTCCTGCAAAGCCTGCGATGCATAAAACAAGCGAAACGATAACCAAAATGGCCGCAGTGATCTTTGCCGCCATACTTGCCTTTAATGCTTCCATAACGATCTCCTTCCAATTATTTCTGTTCCTCCATTTTGTAGCCGCGTCCCCATACGACCTTTAAAAAACGCGGCTGCGCCGGGTCATACTCAATCTTTTCCCGCAGGTGGCGGATATGTACCGCCACCGTATTTTCCGTTCCATAAGAAATATCTTTCCATACCTGCGTATAAATTTCATTTGGAGAAAATACCTGGCCCGGATGCTCCATCAGCAATTTCAAAATATCGTATTCGGTGCGTGTCAAAGCGACAGGCTCCCCGTCAAGCGTTACCTCTTTGGATTTATCATCCAGCTCAATGCCGCCGATGCACAGCTTATCGCCCTGGCTTTGTTTGCCGCCGCCAAGCTGCATATAACGGCGGAGCTGGGATTTGACCCTTGCCTGTAATTCCACCGGGTTAAACGGCTTCGTAATATAATCATCTGCGCCAACCGTAAGCCCCAGCACCTTATCCGTGTCCTCCCCCTTTGCCGTCAGCAAAATAACCGGTACGTTGCTGTGCTCGCGGATCTTTACCATTGCTTCAATGCCGTCCATCTGCGGCATCATAATGTCCATCAGCACGAGATGAACCTCATGCTTACGAATCGCCTCCAAAGCTTCCCTGCCGTTATACGCCTCATATACCGTATACCCTTCGCTGCTTAAATAAATGCGCACTGCCGATACGATATCTTTTTCATCATCACAAACCAAAATATGATACATAACTTCCTCCAACAATGTCTGCCTGTCACAAAAAAATCCGTCACAAGCACTATGATTAATCACAATGACATTGTAACGGAAATTTTATGAAATTTAAACTACTTAAAATCTTAAGATTCTTTTAACTTTTTAAAAACCCGCGCAGGCCTGTAATCTCCTTTGCCTTCTGCATCAGGTCTTTTTCATTTGCCTTTAAATAAAAACGAAGCGACGCCAGCTCTTTATCCGAAAAGCCCTGGGATTTTTCGATCTTACCGCCCGGTATGATCCCTTCCGCGAAATCCTTTTCGCCGTTTCTTGCAAACCTTACTTTTACAACTCTTTCCTTCCCCTGCTTTAAAAAGCCTGTATAAGTTAACGATACGTCTTCCATGCGCCGACCTCCCTGTACTGTGCGTATACTACAAGTGCTTATTCTATATATATCGGATCATTTTGACTGTTTCTTAACAAAAAATCACCAAAAATGCCAGCCTGATTTTTTTATGAATATTTTTGGCAATTTCGCGCATTCTTTTATTATCAATCATCCGGAGGTTAACTATGGCTGTCTATAAAGTTGAAATCTGCGGCGTAAACACTGCAAAGCTGCCAGTATTAAAAGAATCAGAAAAAGAAGAACTGTTTAAGCGAATCAAACAGGGCGACCATGAAGCCAGAGAACAGTATATCAACGGCAACCTGCGCCTTGTCTTAAGCGTAATAAAGCGTTTTTCCAACCATCACGAAAACGTGGACGACCTGTTCCAGATCGGATGCATCGGCTTAATTAAATCCATCGACAATTTTGACCCGACAATGGGGGTAAAATTCTCCACTTATGCTGTGCCTATGATCATCGGAGAAGTGCGGCGCTACCTGCGGGACAACAACAGCATCCGTGTCTCCCGCTCCCTCAGGGACAATGCATACAAAGCAATCCACGCAAAGGAAGTCTTAACCCGCACCTCCAACCAGGAGCCGACCTTGGATGAGATCGCCAAGGAAGCCGGGCTTACCAAAGCCGAGATTGTATTTGCCCTGGACGCCATTCAAACGCCGGTCAGCCTGTATGAGCCAGTCTATACCGATGGGGGCGATACGCTGTATGTCATGGACCAGATCTCAGACAAAAAAAACAAAGAATCCAAATGGATCGAATCGCTGTCCTTATCCGATGCGATGCAGCGGTTAAATGACAGGGAAAACTATATTATCAAGCTGCGCTTTTTTGAAGGGAAGACACAAATGGAAGTCGCAGAAGAAATCCATATCTCCCAGGCGCAGGTATCGAGGCTGGAAAAATCGGCGCTGAAAAGTATGCAAAATTACTTGTCGCTGACGTAGACAAGTGAAAACCAAACAAGAAACCGCAGCAGCCTGCTTGACCCGGCTTCTGCGGTTTCCTGTTTTCGTATCTGTTTTCGTATTTGTTTTCGTATCTATTTTCGCCTATTTTGATATCTATGCGCAAAGCGCCTGAAAAATGGATTCGCCTCTATTTCTTTCCATTGCTGCGTATGATATCCTGATACCAGTAAAAGCTGTCCTTTTTTATCCGCGCATACGTCCCGCTACCGTCATCCATTTTGTCCACATAGATAAATCCATAGCGTTTGCGCATCTCCCCTGTCGTAAAAGACACCGGGTCGATGCAGCCCCAGACCGTATAGCCGATCACATCTACGCCGTCCTCTTCCACCGCCTTTTCCATCTCCCGGATATGGCTTTCAAGAAACTCAATCCTGTTTTTATCATGTACCTGCCCGTTTTCTAACACATCCTCATAGCCAAATCCGTTTTCCACGACAAACAGCGGCAGTTCATACCGTTCATAATACTGATTCAGCACATACCGAAGCCCTTTCGGGTCAACTGTCCAGCCCCACGGCGTCGTCTCAAGAAATGGATTTTCCACTGTATCCGGGCTTGCCGCCAGATCATTTCCAAGTTTTTCCATCGTTGCATCCGCTGACATTACACCGCTTAAATAATAGCTGAACCCGATATAGTCCACACAGCCTTCTGCAAGCGCCTTTCGGTCTTCCTTTGTGATATCAAGCGCATAGCCGCGCCTGTCCCATTCTTTTTGGATATAAGAAGGGTAATGCCCCCTGGCATGTACATCGGCAAAAAACAGGTTGAACTGCCGGTCTTTTCTCTGCGCCAGCAAGATATCGTCCGGGTTGCAGCTATATGGATAAATAGGCGATGCCGCAACCATGCACCCGATCTGGAAATGCGGGTTGATCTTATGCCCGCATTTTACAGCCAGGGCGCTTGCAACAAACTGATAATGCGCTGCCTGGTAAACGGTTTTTTCCCTGTCCTCCCCTTCCTGGAACAAAATACCGGAATTGGTAAACGCATAAAGATTATTTGACACAATCATCTGGTTATTGATCTCATTAAACGTCAGCCAATACGTCACCTGATCTTTATAGCGCTCCATAACAGTACTGGCAAAGCGGGTAAAGCATCCGATCATTTCCCTGCTCCTCCAGCCGCCGTATTTTTTTACCAGCCCATAGGGAATCTCAAAATGAGACAGCGTAACGACTGGTTCTATTTTGTATTTGTGCAATTCTGCAAACAGGCTGTCATAAAACCGAAGCCCCTCTTCATTCGGGATTTCCTCATCGCCCTGCGGAAAAATGCGGCTCCAGGCAATGCTTGTGCGGAAGCACCGAAAACCCATCTCGGCAAACAGCCGGATATCTTCTTTGTAATGTTCATAAAAACGGATGCCTTCATGGTTCGGATAGTATTTCCCTTCCACAACTCCGTCGGTAATCTCACGTGCCTTCTGCCTGCTGCCGCCAGTCATCACATCTGCGGTGCTAAGCCCTTTTCCATCCGCGTTGTACGCGCCTTCCACCTGGTGGGCGGCTACTGCGCCGCCCCATAAAAAACCTTGTTTCATCCCTCTCTCCTTTCTGTCGTAGCTGCTTACCGCATAATCCGGTAAATCAGCTCTCCTGCTTTTACCTGTCCATGAGCGGCTGTCTCAATCCCCTGAAACTCATCTGCATTGGTCACCAGCACCGGCGTCGTCAAAGGACAGCCCTGCGCTTTTATAAATGCCGGGTCAAACCGCAGCAGAGGCTGCCCTGCCGTTACCTTGTCGCCTTCCGCAACCAGCGCCTGAAAGCCTTCCCCGTTTAACATTACTGTGTTCAGCCCGACGTGGATCAGCATTTCCGCGCCGCCTTCCACCGCCAGCCCGATCGCATGTTTGGACGGAAAGATCATGGATACTTCCCCGTCGCAAGGAGCCTTTACCACATCTTCTGACGGGCGCAGCGCAATGCCTAGCCCGGCTACGCCGCTGGCAAACACCTCATCCTCTACTTCCTCTAACGCGATCACTTCTCCCGCCATAGGCGCCTGGATACGGATAGGAGTACCGCCTGCTGCGGCTTCCTGTACAATCGCTTCTTCGGATTCCTTGCTGCCCTCGGCTGTAAAGTCTTCCTTGTCCTCAGCCGTAATGCCCCAGAAATAAGTCAGCAGCGCACCAGACACCAACGCCGCCGATATGCCGATCAGATAAGCATAAAACGGCGAATACGTCTGCATGGCAAGGGCGAAAATATTGTGGAACACAAAGGCGTCGCACGTTACATGGAACGCACCGTTGATCGCACCGCCGATCCCGCTGGAAATAGCCACAATCTTCATCAGCCGTTTGTAATTCATAATAATACCGTAAAGAATCGGTTCTGTTACACCTGCAAACACAGCCGTCAGTATCGTCGGCCCTGCGACTTCACGGATTTTGGAATGCTTTTTTCCTTTTAAATATGCGCCAACGGCAATCCCGATTTCTGCAAATACAGCGCATACACATACGCCCTCCAGCATATCTCCGCCAAAATTTTCCAGGTTTTGAATCGTAACCGGCGTAAATCCCCAGTGCAGCCCTAAAATCGTCAAAAACGGATACGCGACGCCAAGCACTGCGCCTGCAAGAATCCGGTTAAATCCAAACAGCCATACAACCGTATCCGACACTTTATTGCCCAGCACCGTGCCGAATGGCCCAAATACAAGGACCGTAAAAGGAACCATCAGCATCAGTGAGATCATTGGGTTTAAAAACAACTGCAATTCTTTTTTTACGGTCTTTTTCAGCAGCTTTTCCAACTGGCTGTATACGATGACCGCAATAAAAATCGGGAATACCGTAGAAGCATAATCGATCGGTATGACCCGGATTCCTAAAAAGTTTACGGCGCCTTCTGCCTGCAGCAGCCCGGTAAAATTTGGTTCCAGCAGCGCGGCGCCGATCGCGCCGCCCACATAGGCATTGCCGCCGAACTGCTTTGCAAGCGTAATGCCTAAAAATACCGGCAGAAAATAAAACGCTGCATTTCCTGCTGCTGACAAAATCAGATACGTCGGGGCATCGGCAGGCAGCAGTCCAAGCTCCAGGATCACTGTCAGCAGCGCCTTTACCATACCGGCGCCTGCCAGTACCGGGATCAGCGGGGAAAAAGCGCCGGAAATCACTTTCATCACCTGGTCCGCCAGTCCTTTCTTTTGTCCGGTATCCCCTTTTTCCGACGTCCCTGCACCGATCTTTGCCACCGATAAGATCGCTTGAAAATAATCGTTGACCGCAGGGCCAATCACTACCTGGAACTGCCCGCCGCTGACAACTACCTGCAGCACATAGTTCAGCTTGTTTAAGGCATCTTTATCTGCCTTTCCATGATCCTTTAATTCAAAACGCAGGCGCGTCGCACAGTGTACCAGGCTGTTAATATTTTCTTCGCCTCCTACCAGCTTTACGATCTGCTTTGCTTCTTCTATATATTTCATGTTTGCTCCTCCAGTTTATTCATTCTGATTGATGCGGTTTAAATGCAGCGCAAGATACAAAATCTCCCCTTCGCCTACTTCCCATCCATACGTCTGGTTTAAAAAACCGGCGATCTTTTTTGCACATTTAAAATCCTTCGGGCATTTTTGTGCAATCACCCTTGCAATATCCAAATCCATCTCCAGCACTTCCCCATTCATCTGTCTCCTCACAAAATACCGCACATGTGTGATAAACCTGCTCACATGAAAGCTGTTCTCATGAAACTCCCTGCCATAAAACAGCTTCGCGATATTTAAAATATTCTGAATGATCTTTGTATACATCATCGTCTTTTGCATACCGCTCGTACTGAAGTTTGCATTGATAAAATGCAGGGCGATAAAAGCCGCCTCCTGTTTTGGGATGTCATACCCCGTCTTTTTGCGCAGCGCTTTTACCACTTCCGTGGCATATGTATATTCCTGCGGATAGATCAGCCGGATATCCCACTCCAGCGGCGTCCCAATATAGATCCCGCTTCTTGCGCGCTCCATCATCATTCCCAAGTGGTCTGATAAAGTCAGCAGAATACTGTCGTTGCAGCGGTAGCCAAGCCTCTCTTCGCCCCGCTTTATGATATCGCTGGCCAGTTCAATATCATTGACGGTAATCCGTTTCAAAAGGCTGTCAAAATCCTTCCTGCCGCTCCTTCCATTCAGTACAAAATGTTTTTCCACCAGAGACGGGTCTACATGCTGCCCCGCCTTTACATGAAATGCAACGCCGCGCCCCATGACTACGGATTCTTTCCGCTCATCGTCCAGCACCAATGCTACATTGTTGTTTAATGCTTTTATCAGCTTCATCGTGATTCCCTCCCTGGCTCCATTTCTTTCTGCTTTTTAGGACAAAAAAAGGCATGACCTCTAAGCTGCACAATATCTGTACAACCATCAGTCATGCCTGCTTTACCAGTAACACTCTATTTAAACTTTACACCAGAAATGCGGTTTTGTCAATATAAAATTTTTGCAAGTTTTGTTGCTCAACCGATACCCGGCAACAGGGAGGAGGTGTCAACATTGAGTTTCTTATTTCTTTTTTATCCACTGTTACGGCTGGTGTAGCTTGCCTACATTTTATTATTTTCTGTTCGAAAACCGCTTATACAGCTTTACATGGTCATAAATGCATTTCCAGCTCCCCTGCGCGTCTGCGGTGACACAGATATATTGCCTGTCTTTTGTGTCTACGCCGTAGCTGACTGCACAGCTCCCCGCCTCGGACACGTAGCCGGTCTTGGCACACAGTACCTCTCCTCCGGTATCCTTGTCCTCAATCCGCCGCAAAAACCAGTTGGAAAGCACCATCCCCTCCGGATTCTGCTTTGTCTTGGAAGTCGTGTAGGTATGTGCAGAGAGCACCTCGCGGCACAAGCTGTTTTCAAGAGCCGCCTGCATAATCACGGCAAGGTCAAACAGCGTGCAATAATGGTCTTTATCATAGATGCCGATGCAGTTTGTAAAATGCGCTGTTTCGGACAATCCAAGCTCTTCCAGCTTTTCATTCATCAGCTTTACAAACGCTTTTTCGGAGCCTGCCACATATTCTGCAAGCCCAAGCGCCGCATCTGCGCCGGACGGCAGGATCAGCCCGTACAGCAGGTCTTTGACCGTTACTTTTTCATTGATCCCAAACCCGGCGACGCTGCATTCGTTCACATAGCAGTAATCTGTTATTTCTACCGTAATTTTAAACTTATCGTCCAAATTTGGCGTATCGCCAAGCTGCTCCACCGCAGTCAACAGCGTCAGCACCTTTGTCATGGAAGCAGGGACAATCCGCTCTGTCTCATCCTTGCCGGCAAGGACTGTTTGATTATCCGCATCCAGCAGCACCGCGTAGTTACTGGAAATACCGCCTCCAAGCGTCCTCGTCTTTTCCAGATACTGGTAGCCGTCGACCTGACTGTATGTTTGCGCATCGTCTGGATCTGAGGTACCAGAGCCTGCGTCTGTTTCATCTGCACCTGCATCTGATGTGCCGGATTGTGCTCCTGTATCTTCCGGCTGCTGTGCATCGGTTCCTGTTTCTGTGCCGTCCTTGGATGTTTGCTGCGTGCCTGGCTCATCTGCCACTGTCAACTGTCCTGTGTCCGTACCTGCTGCGGCTTTCCCGGCTCCCGGATTTTGTTTTCCATCCTTTGCCGCCTTTTGGACGGTAAAGAAAACGCCTGCGAAAAGGGCTGTCAGGATCAGCACAATGGCGAGCGTCCTTTGCAGGAACCTCCTCCTTCGTTTTTTTGCACGAAGCTGTTCTTTTTTGTGCAGTACCTGTAGCCAGAGCAGGTCATCTTCTTTTTGTCTTTTACTCATGATATCTCCATTCCGCCGCCCTTTGACAGAGCAGCCCATAGACAATCGTTTTCTGGGCACGCCCTGGTGCGGCGGCATATCCATATGTATTATTTACTCCATTTTTCACACAATGCATTGATCTGGTCTGCAAATTTTGCCAGCTCTTTGTTTGGCCTGCCCTCCAGCTTGTGAATCAGGCCAATCAGGCGTTCGCCGGCAGCCAGCAGCCTTGCAAATACGTTCGTAGACGCCTTGGCAGACTTCGCCTGCTTGAGCGTACGCTGGCGCTGTCCCTGCTTGATCTGTAAGCCAGTCAGCAGGTCATAGGTGTCCCCGCTGTACGGCGCATTGGCATCATAGCCAAATTCCTGATGCAGGTGCGCTGCAAAATCATCTGTAACCTGATCTTCCCCATGTACGATAAAAAACTTTGGCGCACTTTGTGCAAACTCGCCCGCCCAGCGGGTAAGCTGCCCTTTGTCCGCATGGCCGCTGATGCCCGGCAGGTTCAGGATCTTGGCATTGACTTCCACCGTCTCGCCGAACAGCCGCACCTGCTTGGCACCGTTGAGCAAGAAATTGCCTAGCGTCCCTGGCACCTGGTAGCCTACAAATATAATTGTAGAATCCTTTCTCCACAAGTTGTGCTTTAAATGATGCCGGATCCTGCCAGCCTCGCACATACCGGAAGCGGACAGGATCACGACCGGTTTTTTAATAAAATTAATCGCTTTGGACTCGTCGCTTGTGACAGAAGTCTTAAGCCCTTCAAAACGCAGCGGATTCACCCCTTCGGCAATCAGTTCCTTTGCTTCGTCATTAAAACAGACCGCATTGTTTTTGTGGAATACATTCGTCGCTTCCACGGAAAGCGGGCTGTCCACATATACCTCAAAATCCTCAAACCCTGGCAGCAGATGCTCTGACTTGATCCTGCGCATAAAAAACAAAAGCTCCTGCGTACGCCCTACGGAAAACGCCGGGATTACGACATTCCCGCCGCGGATAAACGTTTCTTTGATAACCTCTGCCAGCGTCACCGCATAATCCGGCGGCGCAGCGTGCATCTTATTGCCGTAGGTAGATTCCATAATAACGTAATCCGCTTCTTTTATGTATTCCGGGTTGCGGATCAGCGGGCGTTCCCCTGTCCCGATATCGCCGGAAAATACCAGTTTTTTCGTCTGTGCATCTTCCGTCATCCACAGCTCCACGCTCGCCGAGCCAAGCAGGTGCCCTGCATCTACAAAACGTACTTTTACGTCCTCGCTTACCTCGATCTGTGCATCATACTCACATGGAATAAAATGCCCCAACACGCCAATAGCATCATCCATATCGTACAGCGGCGTCACTTCCGGGTTGCCGGCACGCCTTGCCTTGCGGTTTTTCCATTCCGCTTCAAACATCTGGATATGCGCACTGTCCTTTAACATAATATTGCACAGCTCGCAGGTCGCCTTTGTCGCAAAAACCTGTCCCCTGAATCCCTTGCTGTACAAAAGCGGCAGCAGCCCGGAATGGTCAATATGGGCATGTGTCACAAACACATAGTCAATCGCCGCGGCATTGACCGGTATTTCCTGGTTTACATACAAATCCGGCCCCTGTTCCATCCCACAATCGACCAGCATGTTTTTTCCCGCAGACTGTATAAAATGACAGCTTCCAGTCACCTCGTGCGCAGCTCCTAAAAATTCCAACAGCATAATACCCTCTCCTTTCTGTAAGCAGAACAGGCGCCTTCCTATTCTTCTGCCTGCTCTTTCTTTCTGTACTCCCACCAAACTGTATATTGATATTATACCATTTTCCGGCAAATAGATAAATAGCTTTTTTAACAACAAAAAGGCTTTCGGTACCAAAAACCAAAAGCCTTCTTTTTTACTCAAACCGCACAATCTCCCTGCGCAGCCGCTTCATAATCTTTTTTTCCAGCCTGGATATATATGACTGCGAGATGCCCATTAAATCTGCTACCTCCTTTTGCGTCATCTCGTTCCCTTCCGGGGTATTATACCCAAAACGCAGCTCTACGATCATCTTTTCCCTGCCGGAAAGGCGTTCTACTGCATTGCGCAGCAGTTTCTTTTCTACTTCTGACTCCATATCCTTGGAAATAATATCATCGTCTGTGCCGAGGATATCTGACAAAAGCAGTTCATTTCCGTCCCAGTCCACGTTTAACGGCTCGTCGATCGAGACTTCCAGCTTGGTCTTACTCGTCCTGCGCAGGTGCATCAGAATCTCGTTTTCAATACAGCGCGAGGCGTAGGTCGCCAGCTTGATATTTTTGGTCGGGTTAAACGTATTGATCGCTTTGATCAGCCCAATCGTCCCAATGGAGATCAGGTCTTCGACGCCGACACCCGTATTGTCAAATTTTTTTGCTATGTATACGACAAGCCGCAGGTTATGCTCGATCAGAAGGCTTTTTGCCTCCTCCGTCTCCCTGCCTTCCCCTGCAAGCTTTGCGATGCAGGCATTCTCCTGCTCCGGCTCCAGCGGCGACGGCAGGACATCCGTCCCTCCGATATACCATACCTCCTGCTCTGGTTCTTTCCAATGCAGCATATAGTGAAATGTGCCGATCATCCTTTGTATGATAGTATCTGTCCGTTTCATATCTGCCTCCTGTTTTTCGATTCCTGTCATTTTCTTTTCCTGCGGTTTTCTTCCGCAATTTCAGATTCCTGCGGATTTATAATCATCTGATATGTTTTTTTCTCAAACAAGGCATGGTCTGCAAGCCCAAGCACAGCCCCTTGTATGCTCCTTGCGCCGCCATCGTATACATAGTGCAGTTCTTCCACGGTGACGGCTTCCAACAGCCCATGCCGGCAGCCAAGCGACTCATACGGGATCAGCCGTACAGCGGACGGGCGCCCGTATGCCGCTTCATAAACACGCCGGTCGATCATGCTGACCCGCTTTCCTGTATAAGGGTCTTTCAGCAGGTTGCCGCTGTCTGAAAGCGCCTGCACTGTAATGCAGGTTCCATGCTCTGTGACCTGCGCCTGAAAATACCGGGCGCGGCTTAAGCGCCTGCCAAACCAAAGCACTGCGCCGGAAAGCACGGCAAGCGCCGCAAACAGCGCCATCTCATACGAAAACAGCCCTCTCCCTTTCGCATACAGCCATTCCACTGTCCCGCCGATTATAATAAATGCGAAATAGCCAACGCATAAGTCCGAAAAAAAATCCTGTTTTGATTTTTCTCGAAAACAAAAAAACAAAAGCGCTGGATTGACCAGAAAATGCACTGCAATAAGATAAGCCGCCGGATGCCGGCAGGCTAAAAACACCAGGCAGCTTGTCAGTGTGCCCGCTGCCGCACCTGCTAAAATACGCAGCGCACGTACGTTTCTCTTTCGAAACAAATTGACCGCCAACAGCGCTGCCAGGTCAACCAAAAAATTATTTACTGCCAGCACGTCTATGTATACTTCATAGATTGCACCCACCTCCGTCCTGTATACGTCTATTTTATTCCAAAACTTTTTCAAAAAATGTCAAACTTTCATACTTAAGGCATGTCTATCTCCTGCCGTATGGCAAACGCCGCCGGATGCAAATGCAGGCAATATAAAAACTGCCCAGATCAGGGAACGCTTCCCTCTCTCCAAGCAGTCTAAGCTTTTGTAATACATACCAAACACATTTTTCATTTTTCTCTTTAATACAAATGCATGTCCAACTACTATGTATACTTTTATTTTTTCGGATTCTGCAAAAATCCCGGAATCTTAATATCCTTGACCGGAACTGTGCTTTCCGGCTTTTTCGGCTTATTGATCCCATAAAGATTTTGCTGGCTTGTCTCTGTGCCTGCGCCTGCTGTATTCATGCCGCCGTATCCGCCTGCGGATACCGGATTGCCCGCCGCAGTCCCACGCCCAGGAAACGGAGTCGGCGCCGGCCGGGTTGCAGCGCCGGTATTTGCATATTTCATCCCCGGCATACCAGGCATCAGGGACGGCTTCGGCTTGCTCTCCACATCTTCAATACCGGTCGCAATCACGGTAATCGTCGCCTCATCGGATCTGGATTCGTCATATTTTGCCCCGAAAATAATATTGGCATTTTCGCCCACAAGGTCACGCACATAGCCTACTGCATCGTTGGCGTCCAACAGCGAGATCGCGCCGGATATATTGATGATTACATGCGTAGCCCCGCAGATGTCTGTATCCAGCAGCGGGGAAGAAACGGCAAGCTTAACCGCTTCAATCGCCTTTTCATCGCCTTTTGCCATACCAATACCGATATGCGCCAGCCCTTTGTCCTTCATAACCGTCTGTACATCTGCAAAGTCCAGGTTGATCAGCGCCGGCAGGTTAATCAGGTCTGTGATTCCCTGCACGCCCTGCTGGAGCACCTCGTCCGCTTTTTTTAAGGCATCCGGCATCGTCGTCCTGCGGTCTACGATTTCAAGCAGCTTGTCATTCGGAATCACGATCAGCGTGTCCACGCCTTCTTTTAAGCGTTCAATCCCGGAGATCGCATTGACCATGCGCGCCTTCGCTTCAAAGGTAAACGGTTTTGTAACAACGCCTACGGTTAAAATCCCCTTGTTTTTTGCAATCTTTGCCACAACCGGAGCTGCGCCTGTCCCAGTACCGCCGCCCATGCCGCACGTAACAAAGATCATGTCCGCCCCTTCGACGACCGAGGACAGCTCTTCTGCACTCTCCTCCGCAGCCTTCATGCCTACTTCTGGATCCGCTCCTGCACCAAGCCCTTTCGTCAGTTTTTCCCCGATCTGGATAAGTGTAGGCGCCTTGCACAGCATCAATGCCTGTTTATCTGTATTTACTCCGACGAACTCCACACCGCCGATATTTTCATCAATCATTCTATTTACCGCATTGTTACCTGCGCCACCGACCCCGATAACAATGATCTTTGCACTGGAATCTGCTTCTGTTGTTGTAATCTCAAGCAAAGGTAATACCTCCTTAATTTATACATTATCCCGTGTCTACTTACCCAAGACACAAAAATATAGCTTCTGAATTCTATAATATTATTTTTTTCACATGAAATCAACCAGTTTTTTGAAAAAATATCAATTTTTGCCTGTATACCCCCTTTAACCCGGTTCAAAAATAATATCCGTCGTCAGCGGCGTCCAATTTTCCAAATGCAGTTTTCCTTTTTTTCCGCTTAACTTCGGCATGATTGCATCCAGCCGCATTACTTTTTCCACCAGATATTCGTCGTCTCCAAGCTCCGCCTGGATCTTTCCAAAATCCGCAGTTAGGCTGCGGTCTTCATGAAATGCAATCGTTTTCGGTACAAGCTCATATTTTGCAAGCTGCTGTGAAAATGTCAGCAGCAGGGAGAGCGCCTGCTCGTCATCCAGGTTCAGCTTTTCATATACAACCACTTTCCGGCACTCAATCCCGTCGACCTTCGGCACATGCGCAATCTGCCTTTTTGATATTTCAACCACAAACCCATCCTTGTCAAAATAGACATTCTGGTTATTTGCCTCTATGTAGCCTACGATTGCTTTTTCATATACTTTGACCTGAACCGCATTCGGTGAAAGCATCTGGATCTCCATTTCATCGATAAACGGGATCTCCTCTGTCTGGAACAGCCGGTACTTAAGCACCACATACAGCGTATTCCAGGAATATTTATCGCTCAGTACACTGTCTTTGATCTGCTGGTCTGTATACAGCTCGTTTCCGCTTACCTGCACTTCTTTTAACTGAAACCCTGTAATCGCAATAAGGACGAGTAACGCGGCAAGAAATAAAAACACAATCGCTGCAAGCAAAAGCTTCTTTTTCCTCGCCCTCCTTTTTCGTTTTTTTCTAATCATGGCTACTACCTTCCAGACGGATTCCCCTTGATACGCTAAGCGCCAGCCCCATTTCCGCAAGCAAAAAGCTTGTCGATGTCCCGCCATAGCTGATAAACGGCAGCGTAATCCCGGTATTTGGAATCGTATTTGTAACAACGGCGATATTTAAAATGACCTGGATCGCAATATGCGCCATGATCCCGGATACAATCAAAGCCCCGTACAGATCCGCCGCATTATTGGCTATCACCATCAGCCGCCAGATCATAAGCAAAAACAAAAGGATCACGCAGACGGCGCCAAACAGCCCAAGCTCTTCGCAGATAATCGAAAAAATCATATCGTTCTGCGCCTCTGGCACAAACCCCAGCTTTTGCATACTCTGCCCCAGCCCTTTGCCAAACAATCCGCCAGAGCCAATCGCATAAAGCCCCTGGATCGTCTGAAACGCCGTATCGGTCATAAATTCTTCCGGATGCAGCCATGCTTCAATACGCCTCATCCGGTAGTTTGCCGCCAGAATAAACAGGATGCCCCCGCCGGCAACGCCTACGGCAACCATCGCAATAAACTGTCCGAACTTCGGGCTTGCCACAAACGTGATCACAACAGCAATCCCCAAAATAATCACACCGGTACTTAAGTTTTCATACGCGACAATCACGAAAATAGGCACGATCATAAGCATAACCTTAATCAGGTTCGTAAACTTCCCGATCTGCTTCGGAATCCGGCATACAAGCCCGGACAAAAACAGGATCATCGCCAGCTTTGCAAGCTCGGACGGCTGGAAGCTCAGCGGGCCAAGCGGCAGCCATCTGGAAGAGCCTTTTGCCTCACTTCCGACTCCTGGGATCAATACGACTGCACATAATCCGAACGCAAGCATATAAGCAAAGTTCCCAAAATGGATCCATATATGGTAGTCGATCTTGGATATCACGATCATAGCGGCAAGCCCAAGCGCTACGGCAAGCCCCTGGCGCCTGATATAATGCAGCACATCGCCGTATTTGTCGTTTGCGCTATAGGCGCTGACGCTATACAGCATCACAAGGCCAAAGCCAAGCAAAAAAATAACGAGAAAAAACAGACTATAATCACAATATTTGATTTTCTTTTGTCTTGCCTTGTTTTGTCTGCCCACTCTAACAACTCCTGATTTTTCTTTTCCATCAGTCCGGCTGTCCTCTCTTTTCCTGTATCATGCCGGAATCCTTTGTATCACCATCCATCGGTCGTTTTCTTTTTCGATCGTCTTATTGTCTGTAGCCCCGGACAAGCTCTTTAAAAAGATCCCCTCTCTTTTCATAGTTCGCAAACATATCCCAGCTCGCACACGCAGGGGACAAAAGCACTGCGTCTCCCTCGCGCGCATGGCTGTGGCAATACGCGACGGCTTCCTCCAGGGACTCACACATTACAACGTCCGTAAATCCTTTTTCTGCCGCTTCGTTTGCTATTTTTTCTTTGGTAGCTCCAATCAATACGAGTTTTTCCACTTTGCCTTCAAAGGCATCGATCCATTCCCCATATCCTGACTGCTTATCATAGCCCCCGCCGATCAGCCAGGTCGGGCGTTCCATCGCGCGGATGCCCTGAATGGCGGCATCTGGATTGGTCGCTTTGGAATCATTATAATAACGGACTCCCGCTATTTCTTCCACATATTCTATTCTATGCGCAACAGCCCGAAAAGTTTTCAACACTTCCCTGATTTTCTCAAACGGTACGCCAAGCGAATGCGTCACAGCCGCTGCTGCCATTACATTTTCATAATTATGCGTCCCAAGCAAATTTAATTCGCCTGTATCTACAACTGCCTTCACCTCATTTTCACCTGCCCAGTAAATGCAGTTTCCTTCCAGATACATCCCGCGCTCCAAGCGCTGCTTGCTGCTAAAATAAATCACGTTTAAATGATCCGATATCGTTTCTCCGAATGCGCGCAGCGCCTCGTCTTCATAATTAAGCACACAAACCTGCCCCGGCTTTTGATTTTTCGTAATCGATTCTTTTACCGCGATATAACATTCCATCGTATGGTGCCTGTTTAAATGGTCTGGCGTAATATTTAAAATCGCCGATACATCCGGGCAAAACGTGTCTGCCGTTTCCAACTGGAAGCTGCTGATCTCCGCTGCTGTGACCGTATCGTCTGTCATCTGTGCTGCGAGCGATGTATAAGGGATCCCGATATTGCCGACCACCTTTACATCCGCAAAATAGCTTTTTAAAATCTCACCGGCCAGCGCCGTCGTCGTCGTCTTGCCGTTTGTACCGGTAATCGCCGCCAGGCGTCCCTTCGCGCACCGATAGGCAAGCTCGATCTCACCCCAGACTGCCGCGCCGCTTTCCTTTAGCGTCTTTACGACCGGAAGATCGACAGGCACTCCAGGGCTTAACACTACAAAATCAAACGGCGCTTTGCCCTGCGTTGCCTTATGACATTCCCTGCATATCTGTTCCGTCCCTGCTGTTCCTAAAAGAACCGGTACGCCGCTTAGCTTTTCTGATTTTGCATGGATATCCTCTGCGCACAATTTTTCACTGCCGTCATATAATATCGTATCCGCACCGGCATCAAGAAGAAGCAGTGCGGATGCAATGCCGCTGACTCCCGTACCGGCTACGAGAACCTTTTTCCCTTTTAGATCCATTGTAATTCCCTCCTGCTTACAGCCCCATGTAAGCGACCAGGCATAATATAGTAGTAGCAATCGAAAAGACTGCAACAACCCTTGTCTCCGACCAGCCGCCAAGCTCAAAATGGTGGTGGATCGGCGCCATGCGGAAAAACCGCTTGCCATGCGTCATTTTAAAATAGCCTACCTGTATCATAACCGATAAAATCTCAATCCAGTAAATCAGCCCGACAATCAGAATAAACATCGGCATCTGCATCATATATGCCGTAGAAGCTACAAAGCCTCCCAGCGCCAAAGATCCGGTATCCCCCATAAATACGCTTGCCGGATAGACATTAAACAGTAAAAACCCCAGCAGCGCACCTACAACAGCGCATGTAATCGGCTCAATGCCGCTGTTCGTCCCAACGGCAACGACTGTGAAAAACGTCGCAATCAATACCGTCACGCTCGAAGCAAGTCCGTCCAGTCCGTCCGTAAAATTTGCCCCGTTGACTGTACCGATGACGGCAAGAAATAAAATCGGCAGCGCCAGCCAGCCAAAATCTGCATATCTGCCGCCTGAAAACGGTACAAGCATTGTCAGGGATACATCGGAAAACCGGTGCAGGTAAACGGCGAATACAGCCGTCACCACGATCTCCAGTATCATCTTCTGCCATGCCAGCAGTCCGTCTGAACGCTTTAAAACAACTTTTAAATAATCATCAAAAAATCCAATCACGCCGAACCCTACCGTGACAAAAAGGATCGGTACGATCTTTGGATAAGATGAGATAAAAAACAACGATGTAATGATGATTGCAAGTAAAATCATCAATCCCCCCATCGTCGGTGTCCCCGTCTTTTTCTGATGGGATTTTAACTCTTCACGCTCTGTATTCCCGACCTTGAGCCTTCGTAAAATCGGTATCATAAACGGCCCTAAAAGCGCTGTGACCGAAAATGAAAGTATTACCGCAAAAATATAGCGAAAATCAATCAACTGCTCTGTCATTTCCTTTATCCCTCTTTCATTTGTCATGCTGTTGTCTCAAAACCATAGTATAACGGATTTCTCGGCATGTTGCAAGAGCCTTGGATAGATTTATTCTGCTTCTTCTTTTTCCGCCTTCTCCTTTTCAACAACAGCCGGGTCTTTTTCGATTCCAAGATACGGCAAGATGTTTAATAACAGCTCTCTTGCTACCGGCGCAGCGATCGTGCCTCCATAATAAACTCCTGTTGGGTTATTGATAATGACAAGGCACAGCATCTGCGGGTCCTGCGCCGGTGCAAAGCACATAAAAGAAGAAATATAACGGTGCGCGCTTCTTGGAAGCGTCTGGGACGTCGCTGTCTTGCCGCCGATTTCATATCCTTCGATATAAGCTTTGTTTCCGCCGCCCTCGGATACGACCTTTTCTAACAGCGTACGCATTGTGCTGGAGGTCTCCTCGCTTAAAATCTGCTGCGTTGGCTCATAGTCAAATACTTCGACTACCTCGCCCTCCTGGCCTTCTACCTGGACGCCAAAATGCGGAGTGATGCGCTTGCCGCCGTTAATCAGCGAAGAAATCGTGGTAGCAAGCTGAACCGGCGTAACCTGGAACGACTGGCCAAACGAGATCGTGGCAAGCTCCACCTGTCCGATGTTCTTTTTTTCATGCATAATCGTCCTTGCTTCTCCCGGCAGGTCGATGCCGGTCTTTGCAAGCAGCCCAAACTGTTTAAAATATTTGTAATACTGGTCTGTGCCGAGCCGCATTCCAAGCTCGATAAACACTGGATTACAGGAATTTTCAAGCCCCTGCACAAAGCTCTGCGCGCCATGGCCGCTCGTTCTTGCACAGCGGATCCGGCGGTCTTCCACGATCTTGTAGCCCGGGCAGAAAAAATTGTCGCTTAATGACACAACGCCCGCTTCGAGTGCTGCCGAGGCTGTGATGACCTTAAAGGTGGAGCCAGGCTCATAAGTGTCATTGATACAGCCGTTGCGCCACATTTTGTTCAGCAAGTCCTGCTTTTCCTGCGCATTCGCATACGATGTGCCTTCGGGCAGCTCATACGGCTCGTTTAAGTTAAATTCCGGCAGGTTGACCATTGCCATGATCTCGCCGTTGGAAGGCTTCATAATAATCACGCTGACGCTGTCTGCCTCTTTTGCCTGCATTACTTTTTCCGCTGCCTGCTGCGCATACATCTGGATATTGACATCCAGGCTGATCCGCAGGTTGTTGCCGTCGACCGGGTTCAGCCGGCTCTCGCCAGCGTCTGCAATCTCTACGCCTTTTGCGTCAGTCAGCGTCAGGATCTTGCCGTTTTTGCCCATCATCTTTTCGTCGTATACGACCTCAAGCCCGATAATGCCCTGGTTATCACCCCCTGTAAATCCAAGCACCTTAGATGCAAGTTCATCGTATAAATAGTACCGTTTATAGTCTTCATCCACCTTTACGCCTGCTAATTTGCAGTCACGGATTTTATCTCCGATTTCTTTTGATACGTTTGATTTGATCCGCTCGATTGAGCTGACCTTTTCCACACGTTTTCTTACTGTCTCCTCGTCCATGCCAAGCTCTTTTGACAATACCCGGATGACCTCCTCCGCGTCCTTGACCTGGCTGTGGATGACCGAGATCGTGCAGACGCTCCGGTTTGACGCAAGCACTTTTCCGTTAATGTCTAAAATCTTCCCGCGGGCTGCCTTGATATCCCTCTCCCTCTCGTGGAGGTCCTGCGCCCTGATGCTGTAATACTCTGACTGGAATACCATCAAATAAACAAGCCTGCCCGCCAAAAACAGCATAGCAAAGGAAATACAAAAAAATACAATCACAATTTTTTTTCGGTTGTGCGTTTTTGTCCCATTCATAAAACAAACCTCATAATAGCAGTTATTATAGCTTATTCTGCAATTATGAGGTTATGTATTTTTTGCCGGATCAATGATATTTTACAGCCTCACCCAATGCTGCTTCTGCTTCGTAGCCGGCAATCTCCGTGTACATATTGGTTTCCTTTTTCTTCAAAGCATCTTTTTTCACTTTTTCGTCTTTGTATATATTCATATAAGGCAGGACTTCTTCGAGGATCTCCCTCGCAAGGTTCTGCGCAAACGTACTGTGCGCCTGCTCCTCATGCTCCGTCGGCTGGTTCGGCGTATCGATCACCGCATAGATCACAAGCTGCGGGTTTTCCTGCGGCAAATACCCGATAAACGATACGACATAGTTATTTGCTTCTCGCGGCAGCTTTTCCGCTGTCCCGGTCTTGCCGCCCATCGAATACCCAGGCACCTTTGCCACATTTGCCGTCCCGTCACTGACGGTCGCCAATAAATACTCCTTTATTTTATCGCTCGTTTCTTTTGATACGGTCTGCTTTAACAGCTCCGGTTTTTTCTCTTCCACCAAATTTCCGTTTTCATCGGTAATTTTTGACACAACCTGCGGCCGATAGTAGTTGCCGCCGTTAATCAGCGAGCTGAACGCGCTGATCACCTGAATCATCGTACAGTTAAACGACTGCCCAAAGGAGGAGCTTGCCAGGTCTACGGACGACATCTGCTCTGCCGTACGCACAAGCGTATCGGTACGCGCTTCTCCCGGCAGGTCGATATTGGTCTTAAATCCCATGCCGAAAATACTCTGGTAGCTGCCAAACGTCTCCTTGCCGATCCTTCGGACCATCTGCATCAGGGCGTCGTTGCACGAATCCATCAAAGCTTCCTGCACCGTTTCTGTCCCATGCCCAAACCTTGCCACACACTGGATCTTCCTGTCTGCGATCTGCTCATAGCCGTCGCATTCAAAGGACTCCCTGCCGCTCAGCTTTCCGCTGTCAAGCCCTGCCGCTACTGTAAACGGCTTCTGCACAGATCCTGGCTCAAAGGTATCGCTGATGCAAAAATTACGCCAGATCTGGTTTAAAGCGTCCGCTTTATCATCCTCGGTCATTTGATCGATCTCTTCCTTTGTATAAAACCCTTCCAGGGAACGCGGGTTGGACAGGTCATAGTTCGGGTAATCCGCCATCGATAAAATCCTGCCCGTATTCGGGTCCTGGATAATCACGCCGATATTTTCAGCTCCGTCTCCCTCCCTCGCCTCATTCCGGTATGCCTTATTGAATTCCATAATCTTGGCTTCTACGACAGTCTGGATATTCATATCGATCGTCGTAACGATATTATTCCCATCTACCGCGTCTTTAATCGTCTTTTCCATGGCATTGTCGGAATTGAGGTATCCATAGCGCCTGCCGTTTGTCCCGTTTAAAGTATCGTTGTAATAATTTTCAAGGCCCGCCATACCGAGGTTGCCGCTTGTTGTCGAGCCAATCACAGAGCTTGCAAGCGTTTTATACGGATAATTGCGCTGATATTCTTTTTCAAACCAGATCCCTTTGATATTTCTGCCTTTGTTTTCTTCGTTTTCTTCTTTATCTTCGTTTTCCTGATCCTTTTTACTGTCTTTTTTATCTGAATCTTTTTGATCCGAATCTTTTTCATCCGAATCTTTATTCTCTTCTTTTTGATCCGATTTGTCCGAATCTTTTTCGTCTGGTTCTTCCCCCTGCTGCAATGCAAGGAACGGCAAAATCTGTTCATAAGGAACCTGCTTTGCAAGCACCTTATACCTGCTGTTTGGATTTTCCTTTATAAAAGTACGGATCTCTGTCTCTGAAAGGAGATCCGGAAAACATGTCATCAGCGCCTGCATGGTTGGTTCCAGATAATACTCTTTAGAGGAGATCACAACGCTGTCCAAAATAATATTGTATACATCCAGGCTTGTCGCAAGCGCAATCCCATTCCGGTCTAAAATATCACCCCTGCGGAACGGAATTACCTGGCTGTCGTAGTTGGACTGTGCAAGCACGATCTTTTGATATTTCTGGCCGCTTGTATGCTGAATATACACCAAGCGGCCCATCAATACTGCCAGCGCCAGTACAATGCAAAAAAACACTGCCATCATCTTCAAATGATTCCTGCGGTTTAATTTGATCCATTTTCTCCCTGGCTTTCTCCTGCTTCGTTTCCTGCCGGATCTGTCTGCTGCCATACGCCACCTTTTATCCTAAATTCAATTTCTTTGCTTAAGCTTTCGCAACATCAGCTAAGCCTGATTTTTGGTTACTTTCTATTTGGTTACTTTCTATTTGTCTGGCTTTTTGCTGTTAATCCGAATACTGCATCATATAATCCGCATTGTCGATCGTATAATGCACAATCTGGTCTTCGGAAGGATATTTCATGCCTAGCTTCCTTGCCTGCTTCTTGACTTCCTTTAAGTCAATCGAAGCTGTGACCCTCCTGTATGCCGCATCGTTTTCAAGCTTTAGCGTAGATATCTCACTTTCCAGCTTTTCGATCGCCCTCTGCCTGATAATCAGGTCAGACTGTAAGTCTACATATGCTGCTGATACGAGCGCGACAACCATCACACATACGGATAAAAAAGCTACATATCCAGCATTCATCTTCAGCGCACGTTCACGGTTCCTTCTAGCCGCACGCCTGCGCCTGCGCTTTTGCTCGGATATCCTCCTTTCTTCTTTCCTGCGTCTGCGTTCTTCGTCGCTATAATCTGGTGCAGTTTCCAACCGCCGGACCGTATTGCCATCTTCATACGTGTAGGCATTGTATTGCCTCTGCTCTTTCTGTCGTCTGCTCATCACTGCTCCTTCCGTTCAAAAACTCTGAGCTTCGCGCTCTTTGAACGTTTATTATTTTTCAATTCTTCCTCGGATGGTACAATCGGCTTACGGACTGCCTTTCCTTTTGAAACCCTGCCGCATACGCACACTGGAAAATCCGGTGGGCATATGCATGGATTTTCATTTTTCTTAAAAACCGTTTTTACAATACGGTCTTCCAAAGAATGAAAGGTAATGACACAAATGCGTCCTTTGTCGTTTAACAGATCGATCATGTCATCCAGGCTGTCCTTTAGGACTTCCAGCTCCCGGTTCAGCTCAATGCGAATCGCCTGAAACGTCCTTTTTGCCGGATGGCCGCCGCTCTTTTGCACCTTCATGGGAATCGCAGCGCGTATCGCTGCACACAATTCCCCGGTTGTAAGAATTTCTTTTTCTCTTCTCGTTTTTACAATGTGTTTTGCTATGTTTTTGGCAAACTTGTCCTCTCCAAAATCCCGAATGATTCGAAAGAGCTCTTTTTCGCTGTATTCGTTCACAATATCCTTTGCAGTCAGCTCCTGCCTGTCGTCCATACGCATGTCAAGCGGTGCATGTTCGTCACGGTAAGTAAATCCGCGCGCCGGCGTATCCAACTGAAATGACGATACGCCAAGGTCCAGGATGATCCCGTCTGCCTTCTCAATCCCGAGCCGCGCAAGCTGCGCGCGCATATCTGCATAATTGCTGCGCACAATACTGACCCTGTCTCCAAACCCGCTTAAACGCTGCCTGGCTGCCCGTATGGCATCTGCATCCTGGTCGATGCCGACCAGCCGCCCTTGTGCCGATAAACGGCGCAGCACTTCAAAAGCATGTCCTCCGCCTCCCAAAGTGCCGTCTACGTAAATACCGTCTGGCTTAACCTGCAACTGCTCAATCGTCTCGTGTAATAATACTGAGGTGTGATTAAATTCCATCGGCCCTTTTTCGCGGATGATTAAATGCTGACGCCCAGTTCAGCCATGTAATCTGCAATGCCATCCATATCTGCGATGTCATTGCTTTTCTCCCACTTCTCCTTATCCCAGATTTCCACGCGGTTTAATACGCCCGCAGATACAATTTCCTTTTCAAGGCCGGCATAAGAGCGAAGGTTCGCCGGCAGAAGGATCCTCCCCTGCTTGTCCACTTCGCAGCTCGCTGCCCCGGCAAAGAAAAAACGCACAAAGTCCCTTGCCTTTTTATTGGTTAATGGTACTTTGCGGAAAGCTTCTTCGATATGTGCCCATTCATCCAAAGGGTATACAAATAAACAGTCGTCCAGTCCCTTCGTCACCACAAACTCTTCTCCCAGCTTCTCCCGAAACTTGGAAGGGACGATCAGCCTGCCTTTTGCATCGATTGTATGATTGAATTCACCCATGAACATCGCACATACCACCACTTTCAACCACTTTCCTCCACGTCTAGTATTAATATACCCTTATTTTTCCAGTTTGACAAGTCATTTTTTCATAAATAAGAAGAGGACGACTTTTGTCGTCCTCTTCTTATCCAAGCTGTCCCGCATAAAACCAGCCAATTCATGCCTGTGGAGCTTATAACGGTGTTCCACCAGCGTTATAATATTTTTCCATCAAAACATCCAGTTTCAAGCTGAGGCGGAAACATTCTTCTGAATTCAGGCCGCGCAGCGCTGCCTCATTCAATTCTTTTCGGAGCTGTTCAATCTCCACTCTTAATGTACTTTCCTGATTCATCCTTATCACCATTTCTGTTTCTTTGTGGTAATTGATTACCCTTTGTGTTACTTCCATAAAAAAGATTTATGAACGGATTACTTGCGGCAATATCATTGTACTATTATTTGGCAAAATTTGTCAATTATTTCACATCGACAGCATTTGTCCTCATTCGACAGATTTTGCAGCTTTCCGACAAAAAACAGTGCTTACGCCCTCATTCTGAACTGTGTGATGCTCTTTAAAACCTGGCTGTTGACCGGGATAATATGGCTGATATCCCCTTCTACCGTGTTTTTTTCTGATAAATAATCCCGATGCATCTTTTCGACAAAATCAAACAAAGCCTCCGGCGCAGCAAACTCAATATATTTTTTCTTGCGGCTGGCTGCCTTGCCGCTGTTAATATGCTGGCGGAGCTGTTTTTTCAGGTCTTCCTCATAAGAACAGTGTTCTCGAAAACCGCCGGTAAATTTCCGGTTATGCGGATACGTAAAATAATCCGCCAGATAATGCGACACTTCCCCCAGATGCCTGTAATATTTGGAATTATTTTTTTCTTTTTCATCTGTACGGATGGCAGACAATAATTTTATCTGCTCCTGCAGAGCAGGAAACGTCCCCGATATTTCATGTCTCCGATAAATAAACGACGGTTTAATATCCGGCAGTACACTACCCAAATAAAATGCATATTTATGTTTCTTTAATTCCTTATCCCTGGATTCATTTACCAGATACCTGGCAAGCGTAATATGTGATTTCTTTCTCACCCAAAGTCCCCCTTCTCGCCTCTTGCCATTTGGAAAGCCACAGTCATAGCTGTCTGTCCTGTGGCTTTCCAAACAATACTTTTTTTATTTCCTGTAAAATGTCCCGCAGGCTGTCTGTTCACAACGACAGGCGTTGGATCCGCCTACGTCGATGCCTTCGGCATGGCAGCGGCAGTCGTCATTGTGCACGCACTTTTTCGCTTCGCAGCGGATATCTACGCGCTGTGACGGTTCTTTTGTGCTGTTTGCAAACATATCGCCGCGCCTTTCTTCAAAGCTGTCGCAGCAAGTCTCGCTCGTGGTACTGGCGCCGGCGCCTCCTACGCTGATATGGTCTCTCGTACAGCCGTGGTCTTTATTATACCGGCAATTTCCTACACTACAATCTAATCTTGGCATGATTTTCCTCCTTTTACTATAAAAATACCGTTTGTCATGCAAATTGTTATATGCAGCTATAGTATTTGCAGAAAAATCATGTCCTATGCGCCTTCTGCTTTAAAAAAAGATGCCATTTTTTTCTTATTTGGCTTTTTCTTCTTCTGGCAGCTCCTTACGGATTTCCTTGGTACGGATTTCCTTGCAGATCTGGCCAATAAATGCTTCTAACGGCTTCACGCCTTCATTGCCTGCAAAACGGCTGCGTACCGATACGGTGCCGTCCGCCTCCTCCTGCTGGCCTACGACAAGCATATACGGGAGCTTATCCAGCCTTGCCGCACGGATCTTAAAGCCGATCTTTTCGGAACGGCTGTCAACCGTTACATCGACACCGTTCTTTTTTAATTCTGCCGCTGTCTGCTGCGCATAGGCATTGTATTTATCCGAAATCGGCAGTACGCGCACCTGTTCCGGGCACAGCCAGGTCGGGAATTTGCCCGCATATTTTTCAATCAGCCAGGCAAGCGTGCGCTCATAACATCCCATCGACGTCCGGTGAATAATATACGGACGGATCTTATCGCCATTTTCGTCAATATAATACATATCAAAGTTTTCAGCAATCGCACAGTCTAGCTGAATCGTAATCATCGTATCTTCTTTGCCGTAGACATTTTTTGCCTGGATATCGATTTTTGGCCCGTAAAATGCCGCTTCGCCGTCCGCTTCCACAAACGGCAGCCCTTTTTCCAATAAAATTTTACGCAGCGCATCCTGCGTCGATTCCCAATACTGCGCATCGCCGAGATATTTTTCTTTGTTCTGCGGGTCCCACTTGGACAGGCGGTACGTCACATCTTCCTGTAGCCCAAGCGTGGACAGCGTATAATAAGCAAGCTCCAGGCATCCTTTTAACTCTTCCTCCGTCTGGTCTGGGCGGATCACAAGGTGGCCTTCTGAGATGGTAAACTGGCGTACGCGTGTCAGCCCGTGCATTTCGCCGGAGTCCTCGCTGCGGAAAATCGTAGACGTCTCGCCCATGCGGTACGGCAGGTCGCGGTAAGATTTTTGCGAGTTTTTGTATACATAATACTGGAACGGGCAGGTCATCGGGCGCAGCGCAAACACTTCCTTGTCCTTCTCTTCGTCTCCCAGGATAAACATGCCGTCTTTATAATGATCCCAGTGCCCTGAGATCTTGTACAAGTCGCTTTTTGCCATCATCGGCGTCCTTGTACGCACATAGCCCCATTCATTGTCCTCCAGGTCTTCAATCCAGCGCTGGAGCTTCATAATCATCTTTGTACCCTTTGGCGCAAACAGCGGAAGCCCCTGCCCGATGACATCCACCGTGGTAAACAGCTCCATCTCCCTGCCGAGCTTGTTATGGTCGCGTTTTTTTATGTCCTCCAAATGCTCCAGGTAAGCGGCAAGCTCGTCTTTTTTGTTGAATGCTGTCGCATAAATACGCTGGAGCTGCGCCTTATGCTCATCCCCTCTCCAATATGCCATCGAAGAAGAAATCAGCTTATACGCTTTAATGCCCTTGGTCGACATCAAATGCGGCCCTGCACACAAATCGACAAAACCGCCCTGGTCATAAAAGGAAATTTCCGAGCCTTCCGGCAGGTCCTCGATCAATTCTACCTTATATGGCTCCTGGCGCTCTTTCATATATGCGATTGCTTCCTCCCTTGGGAGCGTAAAGCGTGTGATCGCATTGCCTTCCTTTATGATTTTCTTCATTTCCGATTCAATTTTATCCAGATCTTCCCTTGAAAACGGCGCATTTTCAAAATCATAATAAAAACCGTCTTCAATCGCAGGCCCGATCGCCACTTTTGCATCTGGAAACAGCCGCTTGACTGCCTCCGCCATCACATGCGATGCCGTATGGCGGATCACCTTTAGTCCTTCTTTCTCATTTGCCGTAATAATATTCAGCTCACAGTCTTTTGACACCTCTGTCCTTAAATCGACAACCGTACCATCCAATTCTCCGGCACATGCCATGCGCGCAAGCCCGCTGCTGATATCCTCTGCAATCTCATATACGGTTTTCGGCGCGTCATACTCCCGGACGGAACCATCTTTTAACTTTATCTGCATCTTTTTCTTTCTCCTGTTTCAAACTCTTTTCTGCTGCCTTTTTATACAGCCTTCTTATTCTGCAAAATCCTCTTCTTCGTCCGGCTCATACCGTCCGTTCCCGTTATGGCTTCCGATGACCGTCGTTTTTTTTGGACAGAGCAACATGCCCAGTACAAAACCGGCAAGCGCGCAGCATACGACCTCCAAAAACAGTTCCCGTTTGGATACGGTTGCCAGATCGTCCAAAGATTCCCAAAACGCTTTTATTTTTTTCATATTTTATTTCCTTCTTTCTTTATTGAATTTTTAATTTTTTGTTTCTTACGCCGTCATGCCTGCGGCACAATCTCCAGCCAGTAACCATCCGGGTCCTGGATAAAATAAATGCCCATCTGCGGATTTTCATAACAGATGCATCCCATTTCTTCGTGCAGGCGGTGCGCAGCTTCATAATCGTCTGTTTGAAAAGCCAAATGGAATTCGCAGTCGCCCAGGTTATACGGCTTTTCCATATCCCGCATCCACGTCAGCTCCAGCTCAAACTGCGACTCGCTGTTTGCAACATAAACAATGATAAAAGAACCGTCCTCGGCTTCTTTCCTGCGTATCTCGCGCAAACCTAACGCTTTTTCATAAAAATCCAATGATTTTTGCAGATTGAAAACATTATAGTTTTCATGGATCATTTTAAAATTCATGCATCTCTTCCTCCTTTTTCATCTGCATTTTGAAAGAACTTAACTATATTATAAACGATTCCAGATATAAAAACAAGAAAATCTCCGATGAATCTATGCCACATACATAGCTCACCGGAGACTTTGCACGCATTTTGCTGCCTCTTTATTTATGATGATACATTTTTATTCATACAGCAGTATTTATATTTTTTGCCGCTTCCGCATGGGCACGGCTCATTGCGGCCAATTTTTTTGCCGACTCTTACGGTGCCGGATTTTTTCTGCTCCAGATACAGTTCCTTTCTTTTCTCCGGATCAAAAATAGCATCCCACATCGGCAGGTTGTACAGCCAGTCCGCCTTGGCATCCACCATATTTTTATACAGCTTTTCCTTATCAAAAGCCAGGCTGACCTGCGTATCCTCTTCCATCGTTTCGATCGGGTTCGGTTCCTTTAGGCTGTCGTTGATCCCATCCAAAAAGCCTGTCATTTCCAGTACGGTCAGCTCATACTTTTCCGCCAGCTCTTTGACAGTGCCTGTCACCTCTTCGTCAGGATTTGAAAGCAGCTTTTCATAGACGCCCTGCTCCAGCCTGAAAAACCTGTTCCACAGCCTTTCCAGCTCTCCTTTATTTTTCTTTTCATCGTATACAATTTTTTTCCATTCTTCTAATAATGCCATACCTGTATCCCATCCTTTTTTTCTTCTGCATCTTAAGAATATGCCTGCTAGTCCAGGCAGCCCTTTGCAGAAGTATTCCATTCTTTCATTGTCAAGACCCATTATAACCGATCTCTCTTTTTTTTCAAGTCTTTTTCTCATTGTTTACAAAAGATGTTTGCAAAAGATGTTTGTAAAAGATGTTTGTAAAAGTAATTTCCAAAAGTAATTTCTAAAAGAAATTTGCAGACAATAAGAAAAGCTGCCATACGGCAGCTTTTCCATTGGGGGAGGATAAAGTATTTATTGTATCTTTTGCATGCAATCCGAAAACCGCTTTGGGGGTAAAGCCATCTTCGGATTACTTATAGTATAGACGCTTTGTGGAAAGATATTCATGGGATTTCATTTTTTTTGCTTTTTCTTTATATTGACTTCATTTCGCTGAACTGCTATTATAATGAAGTGCTGCCGGAAGATTGCATTTTTCGGCAAACATACATACATTTTTACATGCAAAAAAGGAGATTGGTACTATGAAAAAATTAATTGCATTATCACTTACTATGATGTTGTCCTTTTCCCTTGCTGCCTGCGGCTCTTCAAACGATCCTGGCAGCACGTCAGAAGGCGGTTCCAGCGAAGATTCACAAAGGGCCCAAGGCGCCACGGCTGACGGAGACGCCAACGGAAATGCCGCTACAGTGGCTGACGGGAACGCCGATGCGGCTGATGGGAATGCCGATGCGGCTGACAGCGATATGGCTTATGTAAAAGACAAAGGCACGCTCGTCGTAGGCATTACCGATTTTGAACCAATGGATTATAAGGACGCTGACGGAAACTGGATTGGCTTTGACGCGGATATGGCAAAAGCTTTTGCGGAAAGCATCGGCGTAACTGCCCAATTTGTAGAAATCGACTGGGACAATAAGACGCTGGAATTAGACGGTAAGACGATCGACTGTGTATGGAACGGCATGACGCTGGTTGACAGTGTAAAAAATTCTATGGAATGTTCCAATCCATACTGCAATAATGCGCAGGTCGTCATCGTTCCTGCGGATAAGGAAAGCCTTTACCAGGATGTGGAAAGCTTAAAAGAGCTGAACTTTGCCGTAGAAACAGGCAGTGCCGGAGAAGCGGAGGCACAGGCAAACAATTTCAGCTATACGCCGGTACAGCAGCAGTCCAGCGCGCTGATGGAAGTCGCAGCAGGAACGGCAGACGCCGCAATTATTGATTCCCTGATGGCAGCAGCGATGGTAGGCGAAGGCACTGGCTATGCAGACCTTACATATACTGTCCGCTTAAACAGTGAGGAATACGGCGTGGGCTTCCGCAAAGGCTCCGACCTCGCAGCCGCCCTGAACGACTTTTTTGCTGCATCCTATGCAGACGGCAGCATGGCACAATGCGCTGAAAAATACGGCGTGCAGGCTGCTATTGTAGAACAGTAACAAGGAAAACAATACCTTATAGAGAAAGCAGGATCAGTAAAATGGAACTTTTTCTGGAGCAATTTCCAATTGTTGTCAAAGCACTCAATGTTGGATTTATGCAGACGCTAAAGCTTTTTTCAGTTACGCTGGTCGGCGCGTTTCCGCTGGGGCTTATCATCGCCTTTGGCTCTATGAGCCGTTTTGCGCCGCTGCGTTATCTTTCCAGGCTCCTTGTATGGATCATCCGCGGCACGCCTCTGATGATCCAGCTCCTGATTATTTTTTATTTCCCAAGCCTGGCGCTGCATAAACCGATCTGGGGCGGCAGCCAGTCCGGCCGTTTCATCGCTGCTTCCATGTCCTTTATCCTCAATTATGCCTGCTATTTTTCGGAAATCTACCGCGGCGGCATCCAGGGGATCCCAACAGGGCAGACAGAAGCAGGGCTTGTGCTTGGCATGACGCGCAGCCAGATCTTCTTTAAGGTCACGCTGCTGCAAATGATTAAGCGAATCGTTCCTCCGATGTCCAACGAGGTCATTACACTGGTAAAAGATACCTCCCTTGCCCAGATTATCGCTTTGCAGGAGCTGATCTGGGCAGGCGAAGCTTTTATGAAAGGCTCGCATGGTATTTCGGGAGCGATCTGGCCGCTGTTTTTTACCGCTGTCTATTATCTCCTGTTTAACGGCATCCTTTCGGTCTTACTCGGACAGTTGGAAAAGAAGCTGGCTTATTTTCAATAAGGAGGATCATGAAATGTCGATGTTAGAAGTAGAACATATCCGCAAGACGTTTGGCAATATTCAGGTATTGCAGGATATCAGCTTTTCCCTGGAACAGGGGCAGGCAGTATCCATCATTGGCTCATCCGGCAGCGGCAAGACCACGCTGCTGCGGTGCCTGAACTTTCTGGAACGGCCGGACGGCGGGACGATCCGTGTCAAAGGAGAGACATTATTTGACGCAGGGCAGCCGGCTGCGCAAAGCGAACGCGACATCCGCAAAAAGCGGCTGCATTTCGGGCTTGTATTTCAGTCCTTTAACCTGTTTCCGCAGTATACCGCATTACAGAATGTCATGCTGGCAAAAGAGCTGCTTTCAAAAGATGAACCGGATTACAAATCCAGAAAAAAAGAAATTCAAAAAGAAATCAAAGACGAGGCAGAGTTTTTGCTGCACCAGATGGGATTGGCAGACCGGATGCACAATTATCCGCACCAGCTTTCCGGCGGGCAGTGCCAGCGTGTCGCGATCGCACGTGCGCTGTCGCTGTCCCCGGATATCCTCTGCTTTGATGAGCCGACCTCTGCACTAGACCCGGAACTGACCGGAGAAGTGCTCAAGGTCATACGGGAGCTTGCCAACCAGCAGACAACCATGATTATTGTCACACACGAGATGGCTTTCGCCAGAGACGTAGCCAACCATGTGATCTTTATGGACGACGGCTGTATTCTGGAACAGGGCGATCCTTATGAGGTCATGGAGCATCCGCGGGAAGAACGCACCAGGCAGTTTTTATCCCGTTTTACGCAAGGGCAAGAATAGAGGAAAGGGAACAGCTATGAAACGGATCAAACGCTTACTCGCTGTCATCGGCATTGTACTGTTAGCCCTGATGTACCTAATTACGCTGCTCTGCGCCATATTTGACGTAAGCAGCGGCATGTTTTTATTCCGTGCCTGCGTTACCTGTACGATACTGGTTCCGATCCTGCTTTGGGGCTATACGGTGATCTACCGCCTTGCCAAGGGAAAACATGAACAAGAGCTGGAAGAAACGCTCCGCCAACTGGATAAGGAGACAAATGCCAATAAAAAGGACGAAAAGAAAATGAAATAGTATTGCAATTTTTAAAGGGCAGTCGGGAAATGACTGTGTATAGCATTCATTTCCCGACTGCCCCGCATGGCAAACAGCTATTTCAATCATCCTCCGCAACTGTCTGCTCCTCAACCTGTTCGAACTCTTCCGGCGTTTTTTCAAACGCCGTATACACAGATTCTTCCACAAGGTAAATCTGGCTGTTCTCGCTTGTCTTGACATAATATTGATTCAGCATTTCATTTTTCATGCCGAATATAAGGGAAGAAGTGCCGTTTTTTGTCGTTATGGACACAGTGCGTACCGGCTCGTCGAATCCGTAGCTCTCCCCTTCCTGTGCCTGCACCTTTGTATCGGATGTAATAGCGCCTGCCTGTTCCAAAAACTGCGCAAACGCTTCCTGGTCCAGCTCCATTTCCGGTAAGTCTTTTGATTTCCACTCTCCGTCTTCTTTTTCAAATGTATACTGTGTGCCGCTGCAATCATAACTGACCGCGGTCACGCTCTCTGGCTGGAATGCCGTCAGCGTAACGGTTGCCGCCTCCGCCTCCTGTGCCTGCTTCTCTTCCTGCCTGTCATGATAGGTACGGATTCCAAACACAGCGCCTGCAAGCGCCAAAATCAG
Organism: uncultured Eubacterium sp.; assembly: GCA_947178105.1. Classification (GTDB taxonomy): domain Bacteria; phylum Bacillota; class Clostridia; order Lachnospirales; family Lachnospiraceae; genus Eubacterium_J. The sequence goes on from CAMWXD010000013.1 coordinate 65,525, forward strand.
CGCAAGCAGCAAACCAAGCTGTAGGATCTGTCTTTTCTGCATAGAATTTCCTTTCTTCTTATTTTTCCCTGATTTTTTTCCTGATCGCCTTTCTTCTCTGATCTTTACGCTTTTCTTCTCCTCAGCCAAATCCATATTCCTGCTGCGATGCACAAAAGCGGTACTGCGATTACGCTGCTAAAGCCCGCCAGGATTACCGTACCCCTGGAGACGGCAATTGTTTCCATCGTATACGGCTTTACCGGAATGACGACAAGGCTGGAAGCCTGCGTATCGTTCACAAGGCTTGCAAGCGATGCTGCAAACAATGCCGAATTATTGCCGGATACTGTCTGGTCGGCGTCCTCGCTGAACATAGACGCTGACGTATACACAAAAAGCTGCGCCTGCGCGGCAGTATCTATCACAGATACCCCAATGGTAAACGGCCCTTCGAGATCTCCCTTTTCTTTTTCAAAGCTCATCATATTTTGCACGTCCGTCTTTAAAAATGCCTGTTCTGAGGTCGACAAAAGCTGTGTATAAGCTACTGTGTCCTCCTCCTGCTCCTCTGGAAATGTCAATCCCTGGGCATATGGGGCAAACACATATTCATCAGATACCTCCGCCGTTACAGTATCATAGGAAATGTCCGGAAGCAGATACAGTGGATTCTGGTAATAGTTCCCAGCATCTGCCTCAAGTACCATGCCTTCGTACAAATTCAGCCCATACGCTTTTAAAATGCTGCAAAACTGCTCCATCGGCTCTGATGTATACTGTGTACAGATCAATGCCTTCCCTCCGCCTTCCAGATAATCCAAAACCTTTTGGGCGTCGTCCTTGGAAAAATCAGACTGCGGGCCCATAATCAGGAGCGCCTCACAATCGTCTGGCACTGCGTCTGTTTCCAGCAGGTTCAAAGACTGAAGCTGTAAATTCATCTTTTCAACAGCCTCCTGAAAGCGTCCGCTTACCTGGATTTCCCCGTGCCCGGTAATTTCATAAACCGTCTGCATCGTTTCGTTTGTCACATACTGGAGCGCGCTTGTGAGCTGCCCTTCCGCATCATAACCGGTCGTCTGTGACTGGTACGTCTGGTAATCGAACGACGTTTCGTATACGGCACTGTAATCAATGACCTTGGAACGTTCCCCGCACACTGCAATGATGCTGTTGGCTGAAACCTGCTCCTGCGTATACTTTTGATAAAAATTTGGCGATACAGCCGGGTCTACATACGTCACCTTTACGTTGGAAGACAGCTCTTCGTATTTTTGCAGTGTGGCATCCAACTGTTTGTCGCCGGAGGCTTCATTTGCAAGTACATAAAACTCAACCGGGCTGGTAAGTGCCGACAGGATCTGCTTTGTATCCTCTGTGACCGAATAAAGCTTCGATGATGTACAGTCAATCGTTGTCACTGTCTGCGGAAGCATGACTGCCGCCAGGTTTAAAAGTACTGCGCAGGCGGCAGCCGCAGCCGTAAACCCTGCATGGAAAATACCAAGCCCCGGCCTTTTTACGCTGGCAGACCAGCGGCGTTTCTGGATCGACTGCGATGTTAAAAACAGGAATAATGCCGTCACGCTGAAATAATACACAACGGCTGTCAAATCCAGCCTCCCATCCGACATCCGCTGAAATCCTGCGGTCAGGTCATACCCGCTTAAAATCTGCGTCAGCAGGTTTCCTTCGGACGACAAAAGCTGTGTAATGCCATCCATCATATATCCCAAAAATAAAAAGAAAAACGTCAGCACCGCCGCAATGACCTGGCTCTCCGTCAGGGAGGATACAAACGTCCCTATTGCAATACACGTAAGCCCATATAACCAAAAACCAAGCACCGCCACATAGCTTTCCGCCATAGGCACTTCCCCAAAACATGCAAGCAGCAGCGGGGACAGGCTGATCACAAGCACCGCCGCAGTAAAGATTGCCGCTAGCGCCAGATATTTTCCGAGCACGATCCTGCCGATGCTGACAGGCGCTGTCAAAATCAACTGGTCTGTCCTGGCATGGCGCTCTTCAGCGAGCACCCGCATCGTAAGGACAGGCACCGTCACCAAAAACAAAAACGCGATTGCATTCAGTGAATATGCGATATACGGATACCCATAGGACAAGTTATACAAATAGAAATACAAAAAATAAAATGCCAATGTAACCGCAAAAAACAGCCATCCAATGACACACTGGAAACATGCCTTAAATTCTCTTTTAAAAACCGCCCTCATAGATCCCCTCCTGTATGATTTTCCTGTAACAGCACATCCTCCTTAGCTGTTTCCTGCCCTTTTTCCTCCTTCGTCTCTTGCGCTATTGTCTTTTCTGCTTTTGTCCTTTCTGATTCTGTCTCCTGCGCTTTTATCGTTTCTGATTCTGCTTCTGTCTCCTGTGCTTTTATCGTTTCTGATTCTGCTTCTGTCTCTTGTGTATCCTTGTCTGCTGCGGTCAGCTCTAAGAATACCTGCTCTAACGACTTGCTGCCTGCCTGCATTTCCAGGATTGGAATACGCTCGTCTGCAAATGCAAAGAACAGTGTTTCCCGAAGGTCTGCGCCTTTTTCCGCCTGCAGGGACGCACGCACACAGCCTGCTTCCCCCTCTGTTGCAACAGACAGGGAGCCGATGCCTTCGATCTGCTGCAATACGTGCGTCACCGTTTCCTGTTCCCCTTTTAGCAGCAGGCTGACTTCCTGCTCCTTTGACATCCTGCGAAGCAGGTTTTCAGTCGTATCGCTGGCTGCCAGCCGTCCTTTTGACAGGATAAAGATATGCTCACATACTTCCTTTACCTCTGTCAGGATATGGGAGCTTAGAATGACCGTATGGCGCCTGCCCAGGCTCTTGATCAGCTCACGGATGTCGATGATCTGCTGCGGGTCTAAGCCAACCGTCGGCTCATCTAAAATAATCACCGGCGGATAGCCTAAAACCGCCTGCGCCAACCCTACCCTTTGGCGGTAGCCTTTGGACAGATTGCGTATCAGACGGTTTTTCATATCAGTAATCTTTGTAAGCTCCATTACTTCCGCGATATACTGACGCTTTTTCTCTTTTGGCAGCTTTTTCAGCTCTGCGGCAAAGGTTAAATATTCTGCTACAGTCATTTCCATGTAAAGCGGCGGCAGCTCCGGCAGGTATCCGACGCACTTTCTGGCTTCCTCTGGCTGTTTTAAAATATCAAACCCATGAATCTCTACCGTACCTTCCTCTGCTCCTATGTATCCGGTAATCACATTCATCGTCGTCGACTTTCCGGCGCCGTTTGGCCCTAGAAACCCATAGATCTTTCCTGGCTCCATATGCAGCGTCAGGTCGCTGACGGCGACGTGATCCCCGTATTTTTTTGTCAAATGGCTGATCTGTATCACAATTTTCCTCCCATTTTACCGAAATGCATGTAAAGCACTTCCCTGATAACAAAGTATGTATTCGTTTCTATCTATCATAAGGAAAAAATGTGTACGATCCGCGTTTTGTCTGTGTATTTTCTGTGACGTATGGCAAAAAACACAAAACCGCTGGCATAATAGTTATACCAACGGTTTTTGATGCAACGATGTTCTTGTGGGAGTCTATCTAAAACTGCCTGTCGGCAATAAGATAGAACTGTTTTAGTCGCTGTCCACACCAAATGCTTTCAGCTCCGCCTGCACTTGTGCAAAATCATGAAACTGGATGGTACTCCATCCAAGTTCTTTTGGATACACAAGGTTTGCTGCATTATCATCTATAAAGACACATTCCTTTGGATCTAATCCAAACCGATCCATCAGGTCATGGTAGATCTCTTTTTCCGGCTTAATATGGCATGTTTCAAAAGAAAACACCGTGCCGTCCACAAGCGGCAGGAAGTTTAGCCCTTCCTCCCTGGTCAATGTATATGTCCTCCTGGAATAATTGGATAAAATATATACCCGGTAGCCTTTTTCTTTCAAAGACGTAATCCATTGCCTGGTATATGGATACTGGCGGATCATCCCGGACATATTGTCCCAAAATAGCTGGATCTGCTGCGCATACTGCGGTGCATTCGCCTTTAAGTCTGCTAACAGCTCTTCATCCGGCTTTGCGCTGCGGTCGTATTCGTTCCATGTCTGTGTACGTACAGTCGCGTCTGCCACAGCCTCAAAGTCCCCGCCGGTAATGCCAAGCTTTTCCAAGACCTCCGCCCAGCAAAAATCAACCAATACCATCCCTACATCTAAAATTATATTTTTTATCATATTTGTCCTATCCTTTTTGTCCCTGATCGGAAATTTACCTGTCTGCCTGAGTTTCAGCCTTTGCTGCGATGGATAATATCTGTCCGGGACGGCCCGTTGGAGATCAGTGTAATCGGATACCCGATGCGGGCTTCAATAAACTCAATGTATTTGCGGCAGTTTTCCGGCAGTTTTTCATAATCGGTAATGCCTGTAATATCGCATTTCCATCCCGGCAGCGTCTCGTACACTGGTTTTGCCTTTTTCAGCCTTGCCGTTGTCGGAAATTTGTCCGTTACTTCCCCGTCGATCTCATAGCCGACGCATACCGGGATCTCGTCCAGATATCCCAGTACATCCAGCACGGTAAAGGCAACGTCTGTCGTACCCTGTAAGCGGCAGCCGTATTTGCTCGCCACACAGTCAAACCAGCCTACCCTGCGCGGGCGTCCGGTCGTAGCGCCGTATTCCCCTCCGTCGCCGCCGCGGTTGCGAAGCTCTGTCGCTTCCTCGCCGAACAGCTCGCTGACAAATTCTCCGGCTCCTACCTGGCTGGAATATGCCTTGCAGACAGTAATGACCTGGCGGATCTCATAAGGCGGCACGCCTGCGCCGACTGCGCCGTAGCCTGCCAGCGTAGGCGACGACGTAACCATCGGGTATATGCCATGGTCTGGATCCCTTAACGTACCAAGCTGGCCTTCCAGCAGTACCGTCTTGCCGTTTTCCAATGCCTCATGCAGATAAGCTGCCACATCGGTAACATACGGCTCTATCATTTCTCTATATTCATGCAACTGTGCCATCAGCTCTTCTGGCTTTAGCAGAGGCTTATGGTACAAGTGCTCCAGCAGCACATTTTTCGTCTCGCAAATTCGCGCCGTCTTTTCCAGCAGCAGCTCCTCGTCGAACAGGTCGCTGACCTGGAAACCTGTCTTTGCATATTTATCCGAGAAAAACGGAGCAATCCCTGATTTGGTCGAACCAAACGATTTGCTGCCCAGGCGTTCTTCTTCATACTGATCGAACAGCACATGGTAAGGCATGACAATCTGCGCCCTGTCAGACACAAGGATATTCGGCTTCGGCACCCCCTGTTCCGTAATCGAGCGGATCTCCTGAAACAGCCTGCGGATATCCAGCGCGACGCCGTTGCCGATCACACTTGTCGTATGGCTGTAAAACACACCGGACGGAAGCGTATGCAGGGAAAATTTTCCATAGTGGTTTTTGATCGTATGCCCTGCATTGGCTCCTCCCTGAAAACGGACGATAATGTCAGCATGTTCCGCCAGCATATCCGTAATCTTGCCTTTCCCTTCATCTCCCCAATTTGCGCCTACTACTGCTTTAACCATAAATACTACCTCCTGTGCATCCGTATTTTACCGAATCCAAATATGCGGCATATTCCGCTAAAAAGGCAGGTTGTAAAAACCTGCCTGCCAGACTGTAGATCCGATTTGTCTGCTATTATTTTCCGTCTTTACTTTCTGATTATACACGACTCTGCGCAAGAAGTAAAGCTCTATTCTGCAAACTTATGCGAACATCCAATCGCAAGCGCCCCTGGGCCGATATGGCAGGATACGCTTAACGACAGAGGATTGACAACACACTGCTGTCCCGGGAACGCTTCTTTTACTTCCTGTTCAAATAAAAGCGCCGCTTCCCTGTCTTTTGTATAGGCGATATCGATATACATATTTTTGCCGCTTGCATCCCCGAAACGGTTTTTACAGTCATTTTGCATCGCTTCGAGCATAATGCCCTTTGCCTGCTTGACCGTCCGTGCCTTTGCAAATGCGTCCAGCTTTTCACCCTGGATCTGCAATACCGGCTTGATCCGCAGCAGTGTGCCGAGCGCTGCGGCTGTCGGTGTAATACGCCCGCCTTTTTTCAGATATTTTAATGTATCTACCATAATATAAATACTGGATTCAAATTTTTCACGTTCCAAAAGCTCCCGGATCTCAAATGCACTTTTTCCTTTTTCCGCAAGCTTAATCGCATCCATAACAGAGCGCCGCTGCGTAATGGAGATCCTTTGGTTATTGACGACCTGTACGCGCCCGTCGTAAGGCTGCGCAAGCATATATGCCGTCTCACAGGAGCTGCTCAGCCCCGATGACATTGGAATATGGACAATCTCGTCATATTCTTCCAGCAGGCGGTCCCACAGCCCTGTTACATCGCCTACCGCCGGCATGGAGGTCGAGATCTCCCCGCCTTCCGCCAGTTTTTCGTAAAACTGCTCCTGCGTCAAATTGACATCTTCAAAAAAAGTAGTTCCCTGAATATAAAAAGGCATTGCGATCACTGTAATTCCAAGTTCTTTTGCTTCTGCCTGTGTAATGCCGCTGTTTGAATCGGTTACAACTGCTGTTTTGCCCATTTTTATAACCTCCGTATAAATAGTTTCCCCGCAATGCATTGTATCACACCTGGAAAATACTTACAAGCAAAAGCCGCTTAAAATCCAAAGATTTTAAACGGCTGTTATAACTGCCCGGCTATGCCGAAACGGTTACCTGCTTTTTTTGTTACATCATGCCCATGCCCGGATTAGCTGCCGGCATTGCTGGCGCATCTTCCTTGATATTTGCTACAACGGATTCTGTTGTCAGCAGTGTCGCTGCTACAGAGGTTGCGTTTTGCAGTGCGCTTCTTGTCACCTTCACCGGATCCAGGATGCCTGCTTTTACCATGTCTACATATTCTTCTGCGGTTGCGTCAAAGCCGATGCCTACCTCAGAATCTTTTACTTTATTGATAATTACTGCGCCTTCCAGCCCTGCGTTTGCCGCAATGTAGAACAACGGGGATTCGAGTGCTTTTAAGATTACCTTTGCGCCGGTCTTTTCATCGCCTTCCAGGGAAGCTGCAAAGTCTGCGACTTTCTTGGACGCATGGATATATGCGGAGCCGCCGCCTGCAATAATGCCTTCTTCTACGGCTGCCCTTGTTGCGTTTAACGCGTCTTCCATACGCAGCTTGCTTTCCTTCATCTCTGTCTCGGTCGCTGCGCCGACACGGATCACTGCTACGCCGCCTGCCAGCTTTGCAAGGCGCTCCTGCAATTTTTCTTTGTCAAAATCAGAAGTTGTCTCTTCGATCTGGCTCTTGATCTGGCTGATTCTAGCTTCAATCGCAGATTTCTCGCCCATACCGTCTACGATGACTGTATTTTCTTTCTGTACTTTAACGGATTTTGCACGTCCCAACTGCTCTAATTCCGCATCTTTTAATTCCAGCCCAAGCTCAGAAGAAATTACCTGTCCGCCAGTCAGGATTGCGATATCCTCAAGCATTGCTTTTCTTCTGTCGCCATAGCCAGGCGCTTTTACTGCTACGACATTGAATGTCCCGCGCAGCTTATTAACGATCAGTGTTGTAAGCGCTTCGCCTTCTACGTCTTCTGCGATCATTAACAGCTTCGCGCCTGTTTTTACTACCTGCTCTAACAATGGAAGGATTTCCTGGATATTGGATATCTTCTTATCTGTGATTAAAATGTATGGGTCTTCCAAAACAGCTTCCATCTTATCCATATCGGTTGCCATATAGGCTGAAATATATCCGCGGTCAAACTGCATACCTTCTACCAGGTCAAGCTCTGTCTGCATCGTCTTGGACTCTTCAATCGTGATAACGCCGTCCTTGGATACTTTTTCCATCGCATCTGCTACAAGGTTGCCGACCTCTTCGTCTCCTGCGGAAATCGCCGCTACCTTTGCGATATGGTTTTTGCCGTCTACCTTCTGGCTCATTTCCTGTAATGCTTCGACAGCTACATTCGTTGCTTTTTTCATGCCTCTGCGCAGGCTGATTGGATTTGCCCCTGCCGCAAGATTTTTAATTCCTTCGGAAACCATTGCCTGTGCCAATACGGTAGCAGTCGTTGTGCCGTCGCCGGCTACGTCATTTGTCTTTGTAGCAACTTCCTTGACAAGCTGCGCACCCATATTTTCAAACGGGTCTTCCAGCTCGATCTCTTTTGCAATCGTCACGCCGTCATTTGTAATTAACGGAGCGCCGTAAGATTTGTCCAATACAACGTTTCTTCCTTTTGGCCCGAGTGTCACGCACACGGTATCTGCTAACTTATCCACACCTGCTTCTAATGCAGCTCTTGCTTCTGCACCATACTTAATTTCCTTTGCCATTGTTATTCATCCTCTTTTCTTTCTTCTATATTAATTATTATTTTTATCCGTTTGGCTGCTTTTTGTTACTCTACGACCGCAAGAATATCATTCTGGCGTACGATAATATATTCTGTGCCGTCAATCTTTACTTCTGTACCTGCATATTTGGAATAAATGACCTTCTGTCCTTCCTTTACCTGCATCGTGATCTCTTTGCCGTCTACTACCCCGCCCGGGCCTACTGCGATGACTTCAGCTTCCTGCGGCTTTTCCTGGGATGCGCTTGTCAAAATAATCCCCGATGCAGTCGTTTCCTCTGCTTCGCACTGCTTTAATACAACTCTGTCTGATAATGGTACTAATTTCATGAATATTTCCTCCTTTTATAACTTCTTTTTTTCTGATCCTGTGACCTTGGTTTTAATCTTTACAGGCACTGCAACCGGATTCAGCCCTTTGCAGCCCTTGTATCTGTTTTATATTATTAGCACTCGCTTGTTTTGAGTGCTAACTGATAGTACTTATAATATGTTTTTATTAGTTGTTTCGCAAGTATAGCAATATCCAGTTTTTACTGATTATAATTATATTTTCTCTTTTTTTCTCATTTTTACTCTCATTTTCTCAGGTTTTCATTTTATTTCTAAAAAAAGTATGAATTCTATAAAAGCAAGTTTTATAAAATCCATACTCTTTTGTCGGGCTGTTTTTTAAGAAATCACGCCGCGCCAATCACCTGCCAGCGGATTCTTTCCGCGGATCGCAAACATGCGGCATGCTTTCTTGTAATCACGTTTGCGTACATAAAAGTCATATCGAACCGGGTAATGGTACGTAGCCCCTGGCCTGCGCGGAATATCCTGCTTATGGACTTCGTATTCAATCCCTGCTTCCTCTAACATCCGGCATCTTTTCTCATAGTGTTCCTTACGCATAGAATACATAAGTTGCTGCCAATGATCATCCTGTTCCCGTTTCATCAGAAGAATTTCGTTTATTAACTTACTATACATAACATCACCTTTCCTTCCTTTGAAAGTATACCCGCAAAACAGGCTTTTTACCCATTTCCTTATCTTTTCATGTATAGTCCATTACATATTTAGGATACTACTGTTTTCATTTTATATCTTATAACATTCATGTATTATTGTCAATAGAATAACAATACTATTAGTGCGAGTAGCGAAAGATTATTTTGAATTATAATAAATATGGATAAATTCACGGACGGAGGAAGCTTTTATGCCGCTTGATTTTAAAATGATTGGTTCAAATATACAAAACCGAAGAAAAGAACTGCATATCACACAGCAAAAGATGGCAAGCGACCTGTTTATTTCTGAAAGCCTTGTCAGCCAGTTGGAACGCGGCGTAAAGGCAGTCAGCCTGGAAACGTTTCATTCCATTGCAAACTATCTAAAGACAGGTATGGACATCCTTACTGCAAATCCAAACGACCAGAAAGCACAGCAGAATAAACTAATCAATGACATCTGCCTGCTTTTGGATAACATGGACAACCCGCACCTTTATATCCTTTTTAAGCTGCTGAAAACATATATGGAACAGACGCAGCAGGTCTACCAGTTTCCAAAGGGAGCTATGAAAATAGCGGAAAACCGGGAAGATAATGAAAAGTTGCCCTGACATGCAAAAACTGCAAAACGAAGCTGTCAGGAATGCAGAAAGAGCTGCCCTAACAAAAGAAGAAAACTGCATAAAAAGCCTGCGGAAAATGGGATTTCCCATTTTCCGCAGGCTTTTTTATTGGGCAACTGCTTATTTGAGCATTCCTTTTAAAGCAGCGGCCGCTTCTTTCAGCGCCTCGTCGATGCCTGCCGGGTTTTTTCCGCCTGCCTGCGCCATATTCGCACGTCCGCCGCCACCGCCGCCGACTTTGCCTGCTGCCGCCTTGATCAGATTGCCTGCATGGGCGCCGGCTGCCATTGCCGCATCCGTTGCCATAGCGGCAAGATTGACTTTGCCGTTTACGTCTGAGGCAAGCAGGATTACGCCTTCGCCCAGCTTTGCCTTTAACTGGTCGCCAAGATCCCGCAGGCCGTTCATATCCACGCCGGATACTTTTGCAGCAAGGAACTTGACGCCGCCAATCTCTTGTACCTGGTTCATGACGTCTCCAAGCGCTTCTTTTGCTGCCTGGGATTTTAACGCCTCATTTTCACTGGCAAGCGAGCGAAGCTCCGCCATTAAATGCTCCAGTTTTTCGATCAGGTTTGCCGGGGTTGCCTTTACTGCCTTTGCCGCATCCGCAAGCGTCTGTTCGATTTTATCATAATACGCAAAGACCGCATCGCTCGTCAGCGCCTCAATCCTGCGCACGCCAGCGGCTACGCCGCCTTCTGAGACGATCTTAAACGCCGTAATCGCATTCGTATTGCCTACATGCGTACCGCCGCATAATTCGACCGAAAAATCGCCCATACGCACAACGCGGACGGTTTCGCCGTATTTCTCGCCGAATAATGCCATTGCTCCGGTTTTTTTCGCTTCTTCCAGCGTCATGACATCGGTCTGTACCGGGAGCGCCGCCGCTATTTTTTCATTGACAAGCGCCTCTACCCTATTTAATTCTTCCTGCGTCATCGCTGAAAAATGGGTAAAGTCAAACCGCAGCTTGTCCGGCGTGACCTCAGAACCAGCCTGTTCCACATGTGCGCCCAATACGTCCCGCAGCGCTTTTTGCAGCAAATGCGTCGCACTGTGGTTTTTTTCGATCCGCGCCCGTCTGCCGGCATCTACCCGCAGGCTTACTTCATCACCGGTTTTTAACATCCCGCTTGTACAAACTCCGATATGCCCGACCTTTCCGCCAAGCAGCTTAATCGTATCCTCAACCTTGAATACGCCGTCTTTTGTCTGGATCGTGCCGGTATCGCCGATCTGCCCGCCCATTGCTGCATAAAACGGGGTCTTTTCCACAATAATTGTCCCCCGCCCGCCGTCAGACAATGCTTCTGTAAGCTCTGTCTCTGTTGTCATGACTGTAATGACAGAAGTATCCAAAAGGCGCCCATACCCGGTAAATTCCGTCGTAATGGCAGGATCGATCGATTCGTATACCGTCACGTCCGCACCCATATAATTAGTCGCTTTACGCGCTTTGCGCGCTTTTGTGCGCTGCTGTTCCATACAGGCGTAAAAACCGTCCTCGTCGATCGTAAAGCCTTTTTCCTCCAAAATCTCCTCGGTCAGGTCGATCGGGAAGCCAAACGTATCATACAGCTTAAACGCATCTTCCCCGGAAAGCACCTTAGAGCCATTTTCTTCCATTGCCTGCTGCATTTGTGCAAGAATTGCCAGCCCCTGGTCGATCGTTTTATTAAATTTCTCTTCTTCCTGTGTCAGAACTTTAAAAATAAATTCCTTTTTCTCCTCCAGCTCCGGATAGCCGTCACTGCTTTCGGCAATGACCGTACTGCTAAGCTGTGCCAGAAACGTCCCCGCAATGCCAAGCATCCGCCCATGCCTTGCCGCACGCCGGATCAGGCGCCGCAGCACATAGCCTCGCCCTTCATTGGAAGGCATAATGCCGTCCGATACCATAAACGTCGCGCTGCGGATATGGTCTGTAATCAGGCGGATCGACACATCGTCCAGCTCGTCTGCATGGTAGGCCTTCCCGGACAGCTCGCACACTTTATCCCGAATCGCCTTCATCGTGTCAATGTCAAACACAGAATCCACGTCCTGCATCACCACTGCAAGCCGCTCCAGCCCCATCCCGGTATCGATATTTTTCTGCGCCAGCTCTTCATAATTGCCCTTTCCGTCGCCGTCAAACTGGGTAAATACGTTGTTCCATACTTCCATATAACGGTCGCAGTCACAGCCTACCTTACAGTCCGCTTTTTTGCATCCATATGCTTCCCCGCGGTCATAATAGATCTCTGAACAAGGCCCGCAAGGCCCCGCGCCATGCTCCCAGAAATTGTCGCATTTGCCGTTTTCATCCCGGTAAAACCGCGTAATCCGCTCCGACGGAATACCGATCTCTTTGTTCCAGATCTCAAACGCTTCTTCATCCTCGCCATAAATAGACGGATACAGCCGCTCCGGCTCTAATCCCAGCACTTCGGTAAAAAATTCCCACGACCACGCGATCGCTTCGTGCTTAAAATAATCCCCAAAAGAAAAATTGCCGAGCATCTCAAAAAAAGTCAGATGCCTTGCCGTCTTGCCTACATTTTCTATATCCCCGGTACGGATACATTTCTGGCAAGTCGCCACACGCTTTTTCGGCGGTATCTCCTGCCCTGTAAAATATGGCTTTAGCGGAGCCATTCCCGCATTGATTAACAGCAGGCTGTTATCGTTGTGCGGTACTAAAGAAAAGCTTTTCATAGCCAGATGCTCTTTGCTTTCAAAAAAATCCAGAAACATTCTGCGTAGTTCATTTACGCCGTAACTCTTTTTCACGTTGTACGTCCTCCAATATTCATCTAATACGAATGCTGCCCTGATGCAAACATACTTTGAAGCGCAGCTTTAACGCTTTCCGGTATGAATGCGTACCGTAGACGCCGCTTTCGCTTCTTTATTTTCGCGGAGCGCCTTTCCCGCCTTTACTCCTGCCAGCGCAATCACCGCATATACAACCACCTTGATGGCATACTCCAAAAAACTGCCTAAAAATGCTCCCATGAGAATTTCCTCCTGTTCTGTTGTTCTGTTTGTATTTATAATGGAACAGCCTCCTATGTCCTGAACGGAAACCGATGCATATGTGAATTATTATAATCTTCTTTGCGGGTGATTTCAACTGGTTTTGTGTTTTTTGTTGCACAATTACGCCCTTTCGCATATACTGTATACAAAAGGGGATCAGGTAGTTTTATGGAGCAAACAAATCAGGCAAAGGAAATGCATCAGACAAACCATGTAAACGAAATACATCAGACAAACCATACCGATCAAAGAAATGAGGAAGGACACACAAACCAGGAGGTTCAGACAGGACAAATGAACCAGGTGCATCAAGCAGCAAATCCAATGAACCAGATGCATCAAACAGCAAATCCAATGAACCAGATGCATCAAGCTGCAAGCCAAATGAACCAGATGCATCAGGTGAACCAGACATATCAAATACGCCAAATGCCCCATGCCGACCAAACAAACCAGATGCATCAAACGGAAAGCCTGGCCGCATCCGCGATGCCGAATCGAAATGTGATCCGGGTATTTTCTGCTTTGGTAGAGGAAATCTCCCGCGATCGTGGTACAACCTTTGTAACCATCTCCTATCAAAACTGCGACGGATGCGCCGTGCCTTCAGACACCGTGCGGCTCGTTGTCAGCCAGGATACCGATATTTACAACGAACAAGGGCAAAGGATCCGCGCCAATGAATTGTCCCGCGGCATGACCGTAGACGCCAGCTTTTCGTCCGCAATGACAAGGAGCATCCCGCCGCAGGCGCAGGCATTTTTTATTCGGGTCACAGCAAGGGCTCCCCAGACAGAAACAATGACCGGCAGGATCGCGCAGGTCAACGCACGCGGACGCTTTATCATCGTAATGGCAAACCAAAACCCTGCTTCTGCAATCCGGTTTCAGATCAGCCCGGATACAGTCATATTAGACTTTTGGGGAAGGCGTACCAACCTGGCTTCGCTGCGGCCGGGGCTTCGGGTAAGGGTAGAACATGCTTCCTTTATGACGGCAAGCATTCCGCCGCAGACGACGGCGTTTGTGGTGCAGATGATACGGTAGGCAGTTTTATAAAATTACAGCTACGAATCCGGCTCTATGCTGCTGGCGGACTGCCAGTGCCAAAGGCAGTCCCTGAGCCGGGTTTTGGCTTCTCTACTGGTATCCATAATCAGGCGCTATGCAGCGTATGCCTCACAAGATAGTTTAGTTTTTTCGATTCAGTTTTAAAATGTCTTGAAAAGAAATTGTCTGAATTTTAGAATATTCTGATTTTTTATTCCATTATCCACAATTTTAAATATATTCCATAATATTCTTAAAATCAGATCAGTACATTTTAACACAAAAAATATGGCCATAACAATCTTTAAGCCTTTTTCTTACGATTTCGCTGCACAACCGCACTCTTAAATGCCTTCATCATGGCTGGTGACAATTCTTGACAATCCTCATCAAAATTTATAGGACTTTTTTTTGCCTCTTCAACTTCTTTAAGTTGTTCTTCTGTAGGTTTTTGTCCACTTTCAACAAACATTCCTAATCTCGCTTTCTATAATATTAAATCTCATAAACTCAGGAATTGCTTCCTTCAAACACTGTTCTTTCACATCGAGCGAAACATCCAGTTTTGCAGCAAGGATAACATCCCTTGGATATAATGGCTCTGACAGCGTGCAATTCCTTATATCCTCATAATCATTACACAATGGAAGATCATTTTCCCTGCTTAAATAGTCCACCATCGCCAAAAGATAAAAACTTTCCCGATACCATTTTCTTTCCCAATAAATCCTTATTCGATTTTCCTTCAAAGTATCAACAATAAAGTCGATATCTCCTTTATCTTTTACTAAATGACAGATATTACTTTTATAAATTTCAAAATCTCTTACATCTGATGTATCCTCATTTTCCTTAAAACATTCTGCCAGAAGTTCTTCCATTGCCACATTGAGCATTTTGGCTAATTTATATAGCGTTTCTGCCGTACACTTTTCAATTCTCGTCTTACCCTTTACGATGTCCAACAGCGTAGTATATGGCACATGGCTTTTTTTTGCACATTGATAAACAGAAAGCTGCTTTTCCTTTAACAAACTCATCAATTCCATTTCTTGCATCTCCGTTTCATTG
>CAMWXD010000014.1 GCA_947178105.1 uncultured Eubacterium sp.
AGAATGAGCAATTATTCCAACAGGAAGCGCAGGTACAGGGCCAGCAAATATATGCACAGAATGGGCAATTATTCCAGCAGGAAATACAGGAGCAGCCAGGATATGGGCAGGATAGCCAATTATTCCAGCAGGGAATGCAGGAACAGCCTGTACATGCGCAGAATGGGCAGTATGTTCAGCGGGAAATGTACAGACAACAGGAAATGCCGTATTCTGCCCCGCAATTTCAGACGCGGCAAATGGGACAATATGCACAGCAGGAGCCGCAGATGCAGTATGCACCGCAGATGGAGCCTCAGCCGGATTTGCAGCAGGAGCCGGCGCATGAGATGACGTTTGAGGAAATACAGGCTGAGTGGGAGAGGACAAAGCAGGCAATGCAGGATGCGTTGCAGGAGGCTGAAGAACAGGAGCAGGAATCAACAAAAGAACGATCACTTGAGGAGGCAGAGCAGTTAATGCAGCGCCTGCTCAGTATTATACCGCTGCTGGAACAGGGAACGGCATCAGGAGAATTGACAGAACAGGGAATAGAGACAGAAGGCCAGCAGCCGGTACAGATTCAAAATGATTTGGAGCAGGCGGGCAGGATTGTTGCAGACATGAATCAGATTTTACAGGATCAGATTGACAGCTTAATGGCCGGGGAAAAACAAGAGGAACAGGAACCTGTTGTACATACAGTGTCGGATCCTACGATAGAATTGCCGCATCTGCCTGAGGAGATCATTGCAGGGAAAGAGAATGGAGTAACAGAGAAGATAGAAATGGATGGGAATTCATTGGAAAAAGATTCGGTTGAAGTAGATAACCCGGTTATGAGTGCATACAAGGAGGCAGTACAGCCAGGGATTTCAGCAATCGATCTATTGCAAAGAGTACGAATGGGAAAGACTGCCGCAGATGCCGGGCAGCAACTGCAAAAAACATCTGCCGCGCAGCCTGCAGGGCAGGCGCCGGGTATGGAAGCGCCACGTCAGATGCAGGAGGAAATACAAGCGGAAGCAGTACAGAAACAGGCAGGAGCGCCAGTCACTGATGAAGTACAACAGATGCAGTTGAAAGCGCCAGTAATGGAAGCAGCACAGCAAATGCAGGCGAAAGCGCCAGTAATGGAAGCAGCACAGCAAATGCAGGCGAGAGCGCCAGTAATGGAAGCGGCACAGCAAATGCAGGCGAGAGCGCCAGTAATGGAAGCGGCACAGCAAATGCAGACAAGAGCGCCAAAGGTGGATCGGGTACGACAGATGCAGGCGGGAGCAGCAGGATCAGGAATGGAAGCGGCACGAAATATTCCGTCAGAAGTACATGCGGCAGATTTTACGGAAAATATGCGGACAGAAGTACCAGGAAATGCTGCATGGGGAATATCTCCTGAAATACCAAGGATGCGTGCTGCACAGGGAATGCAGCCAGACATACCAGCGGCGGATTATGGGAAAAACGTACAGCAGGAAGCAGCGGCAGGGCCTGCACAGGATGCATGGCCAGAAGCAGCGGCAGGGCCTGCACAGGATGCATGGCCAGAAGCAGCGGCAGAGCCTGCACAGGATGCATGGGCGAATACAGCGAAAGATGCCCCACAGGATATGTGGGCGGATGAAGCAGCAGGGACAGCACAGGATGCATGGGCGGATTTGCAGGCTGAGCCTTCGCAGGATCTTCGGGCAGGAATGCCAGGAGAGGGATTTGAAAGGCAGCAGGCAGCAGTATTTACAGAAACAGGGATTGGTAAAAATATCCAGCCTGAGGGCGAGGAGATGGAATCTCGCCGTTGGGGAAGGAATGAAGGAATAGAACCAGAATATGGGACAGAACAGGCGGACTCTGCGTATTTTATGAAAAACAACCGTATAGAATCAGAGTATTTGCCGGAAAATAGAAGTGGGCAGTTTGACAGGTTTGAAGAGGAAAGCACACGAATCCGTCAGGAGGATTTGTCAGCAGTAAAGGAGATGAATGCAGAACCGGAGTATGAGAATGGGCAGGAAAATTTAGTTTTTGCGGCAAGGCCAAGATTTCTTACTCAGGCACAGCTTCAGGCAGAATCAGTTATGGATGTGAAAAAAGACGCACAGACGACAAAAGAATTTTCAAAAGAAGCTATGGCGGCAGCACGTACAACAGGTTTTTATGAGAATGCGGCACAGGCAGAGGGACAGGATATGAGTGAAATGAAAACACTGACGCCAGAGCAAAAACAGATTTTTTCTTATTTTGTACCGATCGCCGGAATGGAAGCACAGATTTATGATCTGATCAATGGAGTTTCCGAGCATTTGCAGTATGACAAACATGCGTTGTCTGGAAATATCATTATTGAGGGGATCAGCGGCAGCGGAAAGACAGTGCTTATCATGGATATTGTGAAAGCGCTGCAAAAGGAGATTAAACGGCCAAGCGGAAAGACAGGAAAAATTGATGCAAATGCATTGAACCAGAAAGATCTGGAGGTCTTGATTGAGAAAGTCAGCGGCGGATGCCTGATTATAGAGTCCGCAGGCAAGATTTCAAGAGAAACGGCTGTAAAATTGTCCAGATGTATGGAACAAGACCATTCGGGCACACTGTATATATTAGAAGATACGGAAGAGGGGATTCAAAAGGCACTGGAGCGGGACAGCTCTTTTGCGTCGAAGTTTACAGAGAAAATATCAATTCCCCTGTTTTCGTTGGACGAGCTGGTAGCATTTGGAAAAGCTTATGCAAATGATCTGGATTATGATATTGATGAAATGGGAGTGCTGGCACTGTACAAAAGGATTGGCAATATCCAGAAGCTGGATCATATTACAACATTGACGGAAGTAAAAGAAATTGTAGACGAAGCAATCGACAACGCTGAAAAAGGTGTCTTAAAGAAGGTATTTGGAATATTGACAGCAACCAGAGCCAATGATGACAATTACGTTATTTTAAGAGAGAAGGATTTTGAGGAATAAGTAGTTGATTAAAATAAAACAGCAAAATAGCTGTACCAAGTAACAGGAGGGTTATGATAATGAGAAACATGACAGAACTGGATATGTATTTATTCGGTCAAAGCACACATTATGACATTTATAAGAAAATGGGTGCACATTTAATGACGAAACATCAAAAGGAAGGAACGGTTTTTGACGTATGGGCACCTCATGCGGAAAGAGTATGGGTCATTGGTTCCTTTAATAACTGGGATGAGACACGTCATGAAATGAAGCGCCTGGAACCGCTGGAGATGGGGATTTATGAGCTGTTCATTCCTGGCGTGACAAATGGGGACATGTACAAATATCTGATTGAGACGCCGGATGGAAAGCGCCTTTATAAAGCAGATCCATATGCAACTTATGCAGAATTAAGACCGGGCAGTGCATCTGTAGTTTTTGATGTTTCGCATTTAAAATGGTCGGATCAGGCATGGATGGATACTCGTGCAAAGACAGATCCTTATGAAAAGCCGATGGCGATTTACGAAGTACATCCAGGTTCCTGGAAACGGCATCCTGGCAGAGACGACGAAGGGTTTTATACATACCGTGAGTTTGCAAGGGCGCTTACAGAGTATGTGAAAGAAATGGGATATACGCATGTAGAGCTGATGGGTATTTCTGAACATCCGTTTGAAGGCTCCTGGGGCTATCAGGTAACAGGATATTATGCTCCGACCTCCCGTTATGGTACACCAGAAGATTTTGCTTATCTGATCAATTATCTGCACCGCAACAAGATCGGCGTTATTGTAGACTGGGTACCGGCACATTTCCCAAGAGATGCGCATGGACTGGCTGATTTTGACGGATGCCCGCTGTATGAGTATCCAGATCCACGAATGGGAGAGCATCCGGACTGGGGCACTAAGATTTTTAATTACGGAATGTCTGAGGTAAAAAATTTCCTGATCGGCAGCGCTTTGATGTGGATTGAGAATTATCATGTAGACGGGCTGCGTGTAGATGCGGTTGCTTCCATGCTGTATCTGGATTATGGCAAAAATGACGGGCAGTGGGTAGCAAATAAGTACGGCGACAACAAGAATCTGGAAGCGATCGAGTTTTTCAAGCATATCAATACTTCGCTGACAGGCAGAAATCCGGGTGCTGTGATGATTGCGGAGGAGTCTACTGCATGGCCGAATGTCACAGGCAAGGCGGAAGAAGACGGGCTGAATTTTAACTTTAAATGGAATATGGGCTGGATGCATGATTTCCTGGATTATATGAAGCAGGATCCGTATTTCAGAAAAGGGTGCCATAATAAGATGACCTTTGCGATGAGCTATAACGGGGCGGAAAAATATATCCTTGTTTTATCGCATGATGAGGTCGTTCACCTGAAATGCTCAATGGTCAATAAAATGCCGGGGCTTGGAAAAGACAAATTCCGCAATTTGATGGTCGGCTATACGTTTTTTATGGGGCATCCTGGCAAAAAGCTGCTGTTTATGGGACAGGATTTTGCACAGCTTCGGGAGTGGAGCGAGGAGCGGGAGTTAGATTGGTTCTTGTTGGCGGAAGATAGCCACAGGCAGTTAAATGATTTCTTTAAGGCGCTGCTGCATATTTACCGTAAGTACCCGTCGATGTATGAGCTGGATCATTCCTGGGATGGATTTGAATGGATCAACGCAAATGATGCTTCACGCAGTATTTTCAGTTTTGCGCGCAAGAGTAAAAATGGTAAGCGAAACCTGCTGTTTATCTGCAATTTCACACCTGTGGAAAGAGACGACTACCGTGTGGGCGCTCCTACAAAGGGCACTTATAAGCTGATTTTAAACAGCGATGACAGCCGTTTTGGCGGTTCCGGCAAGAGAAGGCCAGTCAGCTATAAGACAGTGAAGGCAGAATGTGACGGACGGGATTATTCGTTTGCATATCCGCTTCCGGCTTATGGAGTTGCTGTATTTGAATATAATTACCGAGTATAATAGAAAATATGGATTGAAAATGGCAGCCGTCACTATGAGTGGTAGTGGCGGCTATTTCTTTTTTACAAGGACAACAATCGGCGACATTTATAAAGTTTTCGTAAAAAATAGCCGACATATTGTATATGTTTAAAATGTATTAGAATATAAAAGTCCACTGGTTACATCGTTGGATTTTAGGATGATAGGAAAGGCAGGATGTGCATATGCAGGGAGTGCAGAATATACAGATTGATGGGGCAAAGCTCCTTGACCAGACAGCGGGAAAGGCGAAGCAGGATTTTTCAGATATCGGGACAGTTTCGACAGGGACGTACCAGGCAGCGGAGACGGAAAAGCTGTCAAAAGGGGAACGTATAGCCGAGGTGACCTATCAAAAACCCCAGCAGGAAGACAAGGGCGGAACGTCTGCGGATGTTATGGGGCAGGCGGAAAATATAGATTCTGCTTTGATGAAAAAAAAGATGGTTGTAGCTGCGAATACGACGACAACAACCGATTGCGCGAAGATGGAGGAGGAAGGCTTTTCCCTGCAGCAGACAGAAGCAAAGACCATTGTTACAGTTACTGATAAAATTAAAATGGAGCTTGCAAAAGCGGGCGTGGACATCAGTTATTTTGGAGATGATTTGAGCGCCGAGCAGTTGGAAGCGCTGGCAGGAAACGCTGTACTGGCGCAGGAGCTTGCAGGCAGGATCAAAGATTTGCAGGCAGACCTGCCACTGACGGCAGAAAATGTCGAGGACTGCAAAAAAGCGCTGGAGGAAGCAGGGGAGTTACATAAGCTGAGTGAAGGTGCAGTGAAATACATGCTTGATAACCAACTGGAGCCTACGATTGCAAATCTGTATAAGGCGCAGTACAGCGGCAGCTCTGTATATGTCAGCCAGGAGGAAGGGCAGCTTGCCTTAGAACGGATGCAAAACCAGATCTCCAGGATTATTGCACAGGCTGGGCTGACGCCTGACGAACAGACATTTGCTGACAGCCATTGGCTGGTGCAGAACCAAATTCCGCTGACACCGGATAACCTGCAGTTTCTCGGACAGTTAAAAGCAATGTCTTTTCCGCAGGATCGGAAAGCATTGCTGGATGGCATGATTACAGCTATTTCAGAAGGCAGGCGGCCGCAGGATGCAGTTTTGCAGCCAGGCAGTACGCTGACGGCAAAAGCTGAGAAAGCAGTGGACGTGATTCATATGGCGGCAGATGAAGACCTGGCGTATCTGATCAGCCAGGGCGAGCCTGTTACGATCAAAAATCTGGAATATGCGCATAATGAAAATGCGGCAGGTACATGGAGCGATGCGCAAAGGCAGGCAGCGGCAGAGCTGCTGCAAAGCACCGCAGCGGCAGAACAGGCGGCAGCGGGCGACGGCGCAGCACAGCCAGTAATGGAAACTGGCAGCAGTGCAGAGCAGACAATAGCAAGTGAAATACAGGCGGATTCCATGCATCTTGCAGCAGAAAGCGCGCACCAGAAAGCAGCGGATGTGCAGGGCGCCCAGGCGGTTCTAAATCAGCCGGCAGATGGGGCGGCGCCGGGAGAAAGTACGCAGACAGCTTTTGCGGCATCCTCCGTATGGAGCAGCGAGCGCGTTGCAGCCGGGCAGTATACAAGTGTACAGATTCTTTTGATTACAGCGCGCAGGCAGTTGGAGGAAGTGCGCCTTGTCATGACGGTTGAGTCGAGCTATAAAATGTTTCAGCAGGGGATTTCTGTAGATACAAGCTCTATGGAAGAGCTGATTCACCAGTTAAAAGAGATTGAGAACAGTTTTTATAAAAATTTATTGCAAGAAGGCGGAGTAGAGGCAACGCAGGCAAATGTAAGCCTGTTTGCGGAAACGGCAAATAAGCTGGAAGAGTTAAAGGAAATGCCGGCTTATGCGCTTGGCGCCCGGAATATGACAGTGAGTACGCTGGAAGAGCTGCATCAGGAAGGCGGTTCCATGCAGCAGAATTTCCAGCAGGCAAACGAGCGGTATGAGACAATGCAGACGCAGGTGCGCAAAGACCTGGGCGATTCGATTAAAAAGGCATTTGGCAATGTCGATGATATTTTAAACGAGCTTGGACAGGAAATCAGCCCTGTGAATGAACGCGCAGTGCGTATTTTAGGCTATAACAGGATCGAAATTACAGCAGAAAATATTACCAGGATGAAGGCGGCAGACCAGCAGGTACAGATCGCATTTCATAATCTGACGCCGTCTGTGATCCGGGAATTTATCAATCGCGGGATCAATCCGCTGGATCTGGATATCCAGGAACTGAATGTCCAGGCGGAGCAGATAAAAGCAGAGCTCAAGATCGATGCCCCAGAAGAAAAATACAGCGAATATTTGTATAAACTGGAGCAGAACCACAGCATTACGCAGGAAGAGAGAAGCTCGTACATCGGTATTTACCGGCTGATGAACCATATTGTGCAGTCAGACGGCGCGGCAGTCGGGGCGCTGATCAACCAGGGAGCACAGATTACGATGCGAAATCTGCTGGCAGCAGTGCGCACCCAGAACCGTGGAGAGCTCGATATAACGGTAGATCAGTCTTTTGGAGAGCTGGAAAGCGGCGGTTATGTAGATTCTATCACAGGCCAGATCGAAGCTGGTTACCAGCATCAGTGTGTAAAACAGGCATTTCAGGAGATTTCGCCGGAACGGCTGCGGATGCTTGCCGACGGCGACGGTTGGGAAGGCCTGACGCCGGAGCAGTTTTTGCAGCAGCTACAGGAGACGCCAGAAGACCTGGATGCCCAGGAATCTTATTACCGCGCACAGCTGCAGGATTTGGCGGAAAGTGCAGAAGCTTCTGAAAAAGTATACCAGGTACTGGAACGGTATGAGATACCAAATACGGTGCTGAATGTCATGGCTGTTTCTGAGTACCTGACTGACCGAAACAGTGCATTCCGCAGATTTTTTGGCATGGGAAACGGGCGTACGCCGGATAGTGCAAAAAATACGGATGCATATATGACGAAAAACGAAGATGGAAGCGTAGATGTGGATTTTGACGCGATTCAGGAAGAATTGCTGAAACGGTTTGGCGAAGATGTCAAAAAACCGGAGGAGCTGGCAAAAGCAGTCGCAGAGCTGGCAGAATGCGCTGAAAAATGCATGAGTACGATGATTATAGAGCCGCATGTTACCAGCCTGGATATCCGTGGGCTGAAGCTGATGAATGCGCAAATGTCGATCCAGGCTAAAATGGCGTCCTCAGAATGCTTTTCCATGCCGATTGTGATAGACGGAGAAGTGACAAATGTGACCATGAAAATCGTGCGGGATAAAGAACAAAGAGGCATGGTCAATATTACGTTGGAAACGGCACGTTTTGGGAAGATCGCGGCAGAGCTGCGGGCAAAGCAAAAAGGAGGATTCGGCGGATATGTGGTGGCCAACTCCAGCCAGACAAGAGACCTGCTAAGATCGATGAATAACGAGATTAGAAATGCTTTACAGGAAGTGGAAGACGGCTCGGTCGATCTAAGCTATATTTTAAACGGCAGCCTGGATTTGAATACATTTGAAGCAAACAGCCCAGCCAGCGAGCAGCCGGAGTCAGAAGAAATGCGGGAAGTGCAGACAAAGACGCTGTATGGGATGGCAGAAGCGTTTATACGTGTGATCAAGCATATAGATGCGGCGTAAAAATGGGTTTGGCGGAATTTCGATGAAAAATCAAAGGATTTGTGAATTTTTTATGGTTTTCGTAATGGATTTTTAGCATCTGTCCGAAATATGTAACAGAAAAAGAAAAGCAGCCAGCAAGACGAATCTGTATCAGCAGATTCAAAAAAGCAAAGCAGTAAATAGGAGGAGCGGTTGCAGTGAAACTTGCCTGTAACTGCTGCATCATAAAAAAGACGAGGTATACAGAATGAAAATTAATCAGAACATATCAGCAGTTATCGTAAATGACCAGTTGCTCCGCAATGAAAACAGTTTATCCGCTTCTGTAAAGAAGCTGTCTTCGGGGTTTAAATTTAATGATCCAAAGGATAATCCGTCCGGTATGGCGATTTCCTTCAAAATGCAGGCACAGATCCATGCGTTAAACCGCGCGTCTTTGAATGCGACGGACGGTGTCAGCATGGTAGAGACGATTGACGGCGCGATGGGTGAGATGACAGAAATCCTCCAGCGTATCCGTGAGCTGTGCGTACAGGCGGGAAATGATACGAACACCTTGGAGGACAGGGATGCGATCCAGCAGGAAATCGATGCGTTAAAGGAGGAAGTGAACCGGATTTCTTCGGCTACCGAGTTTAATGGAAAGAAGGTGCTGGACGGGTCGCTTGACAGGAGGACGTATGTGACGGCGGAAGAACAGGTAACACAGCCTGATGGAACTACTGTTACAAAAGAGGTCAGCATGTTCGACAGGATTACGAATGTGATTGTCTCGGATGAGGTGCAGGCTGGGGAATATAATGTTACGATTGAGAAAGCTGCGGAACATGCGGTGATCACTTCTACACCTGATGCGAGTGTGACAATGCCGGCAACGGTAATTGAAGAATCACAGGAAGGGACGATCAGCATTAATGGGTCGAAAGTAGAGATTAAGGCAGGAATGACTGCGGATGAAGTTTACGAGGCGATCCGCGATGCTGGTGAATTGGGCTGGGTAAATGTATTTGCGACAGATGGTACTCCAGGTCCATTAAATAAGGATAATCTGGATACGCAGGGATATCAGAAGCTTCCTGGAGGATATCAGTTTGGAAGTACGTTGGCTTTTGTTTCACAAAATTATGGGTCAGATGAGAGTGTGACGATTACGTGTGATAACGAGGAGTTAGCGAAGATACTTGGGATTACAGAGATATCAGACGTTGAGTATACAGAGACAATTGAATGGAGTTGGAAAACATTTGGGGCAGATGGAAATCCAAATGCAGTGCCGCCAATACCAGATGTACCTGCACAGGCAATAACAGGTGGATATAATGGACCAGCAGATGGTGGGCCTGCTTTGAATGCATTTACGAAAGCGGGAGAAGGGACATTGTATATTAATGGCATTTCAATAGCGATTAAAGAGGGAATGAATGCAAATGAGACATATCAGGCGATTCAAAATGCATTAGATAAAAGTGGAGTAACAGTTTCAATTGACGGTAACCCTGCTCCTACAACTTTTTCCTTTTCAGATAAATTAGTGTTTGCAACTGAAAAGGGAGGTATGTATACAGAGATTGATATTAAGTATGATAAAGATGAAATAGGAGAACTTTTAGGGTTATCTGGTCCGAATGGATTGAAAGGTTCTGTGGATGGATATACACCGTCTGATCCTGTCAGAGAAATATTATCGATCGAATATAAAGCGGTTGAGAAAGGTGAAGATGCTCAAGTATCGATCAAAGAAAATGTAATTGATCCGACCACAGGTTTGCCTGAAACAGATCCTGTTACTGGTGATCCTATTAAAAAAATCCGTGAAGAATACACTGGCCAGGCAGTGATCACAGCCGATGGCAACCAGGTAGTAATTACAGATAAGAGCGGCTTTGAAATGAGCTTTGAAGTGCGCGGCGACATAGCAAATAAGGAAATTAAGATCGAAGCAACCGATATCGGCACGCTCCAGCTCCAGATCGGCGCAAACGAAGGACAGGAGTTGGCAGTCAGGGTTCCAATTTTAAATACGACGAGCCTGTATATGGACGATCTGGACGTACGCAAGGTCGGCGGGCCGGATCGTGGAATGGATACGATGGATGGAGCAATCGCAATCGTATCTGCGGCACGGTCTTTGATGGGTTCTTATGAAAACCGTCTGGATTATATACAGAGCAACCTGGACGAAACCGAGGAGAATATGACAAAAGCAATTTCCCGTCTCGGAGATGTGGATATGGCTGAGGAAATGACAGAATATACGAATGCCAATGTATTAACGCAGGCTTCGATTTCCGTACTGGCGCAGGCGAATGATCTGCCGCAGCAGGTATTGTCTCTGTTACAGGGTTAAGGAAGCATCATTAAGGGAGAGTTGGGTGTATGACGAAGGAACGGATACAGGAATTTACCCGCAGGATTACACAGGCGAACCGGAGCGGACTGGCGCTGATCAAGTTTGAAATATTGTTTGCATATTTTGATGATATCAGCAGGGCATTTCAGGAAAATGACAGGCAGGGCGTAGAAAAAGGGGTGCATCATGCGGATGATGTGCTGAAAAGTTTTCAGGAAACGCTGGATTTTCAATATGAGATCTCTCCGCGGCTGTATGCGCTGTATGATTTTCACCGCAGGCAGTTGTCGAAGGTTCTCATACGTAATTCGCTGGATGAGCTGACACAGAGCAGGAAGATGCTGCAAAAGACGTATGAAGCTTTTTCAGAAGCTGCAAAAGAAGATACGTCTGCGCCTCTGATGCGGAATGCGCAGCAGGTATATGCGGGTTATACGTATGGAAAAAATGATATCAACGAAATCTATGATGTACCATCATCACGGGGCTTTCTGGCGTAATGCCGGAAAGCCCTTTTATATTACGGCTCTGCGATTTCATACGATTTCAGGCGGCAGAGCAGGAATTGATATCGCATC
Source organism: uncultured Eubacterium sp. (assembly GCA_947178105.1). Classification (GTDB taxonomy): domain Bacteria; phylum Bacillota; class Clostridia; order Lachnospirales; family Lachnospiraceae; genus Eubacterium_J. The sequence continues at coordinate 11,476 of CAMWXD010000014.1, forward strand.
TGAATGGCATTTACTTCATAGATGTAGCTGTCAATCAGTTCCGGGTCTGTGGCATTTTCGAAATTTTCGTAAGCCAGGTGAAGGCTGTTCATCGTTTGCATCAGGTTATCCAGCAGGCTTTGGTAATTTGCATCCGTCTGCGGTTCTTGTTTAAAAAATCGGAACAAAGGGTTACCTCGCTTTCTGTCATCGAATTTCAACGTGCGGAAACTTTGTGAGCATTATAAGTATAATCAATTTTCTGGAAAAATATGCATAAACGAAAAAAAGAAAAGAGCAGCATATTTTCATGGACAAACGCATAAATTATGTTGAGCATAAAGTTTAAGGGGCATCTATGAAACAGGAAAATGTGTTTTTTATTATGGTCGGTATCTGCGCGCTTGTACTTCTGATCGGGCTGCTGAAGCAGAAGGCTGCGATCGTGCTGAATATTATCGTACGTGTGATTGTTGGCTGCGTGGGCATTATTTTACTGAATGATTTTTTGCAGAAACAAGGCATTCCGGTAGCGGCAGGACTGAACCCGCTGAATCTTTTGACAATTGGAAGCCTTGGTACGAGCGGGTTTGCACTGATTTATGGGATTTTGTTTTACACTTTGTTGTGAGCATTTCACAAAATTTAAACATTCGTTGAAAAAGGGTAGACAAATGGAAAAAAAGCACGTATAATCCAACTTACAAAACACATCTGACTTGCATAGAAATAGCCAGGTGTATAAAGGGGGGATTCCATTGGAGGTTTTGTAATGGTATGTCTGCTCTGTCTGTTGGCGGCAGCGGTGCGGATGGATCTGCAAACGAAGAAGATCAGTAACCGGCTGATTTTATCTGGATTATTATTAGGCTGTATGCGCAATCTTGCACAATACGGCTGGAAGGGAAGTATTTATTTTCTGATACTGATTTCTTTCCCGGTTCTTATATTTTATCTATTGTTTCTTATGCGTGCGCTTGGCGCAGGCGATATCAAATTGTTTTCCGTGATTAGCAGTTGTATTGGGCTTGAGGGGTTTTTGGAGGTAGTGAAGTTTTCGTTTCTGGCAGGGGCGGCATGTTCTTTTCTTGTTTTGCTCCGCAATAAGAATCTATATGCACGTATCCATTATTTATCACATTATGTCAAGACGGCTCTGTTGACAAAATCCATAACAAAGTATGATTATGAAAGCGGCGGGAAGCAGAATTTTATCCATTTTTCAATAGCAATTTTAGCAGGTTTTATTGTGTATTTAGGGGGAATGTGATTGGGAAAAATAAAGCTGGCAGTTGTTGGGGATACAAGTTATGCCAGAAGGCTTACAGAGTGCATACGAAAAAATGCGCCGGAATACCTGGAAGTATTAGGATGCCAGTGTGTCCAGGACTTAGCGGATTTTTTGATAAAAATGCAGCCGGATATCTTGTTGTGTGAACGGGAAGCAGCAGCGGGAGGGCGGCTGGTAAACTATATTGTGCGAATATGGCTTACGGATACAATACATGGGGAGCAGGGACAAGCATGTGGGCAGGATGGCGGGATTGCGCAAACACAAATTCGGCAGGATCCGGAAATTTTCCGTTATCAGAGAGGATCGGAGATCTTGCGGCAGGTATTCCAGATTTACGAAAAGCATTCCAAAAAAAATCTTGTCTGCCGATGTAACAATGCGGATATGGAGATGGATGCATTTTATGCACCGGGCGGCAATGAGCTTTTGCTGCCGTATTCCATATCGTATGCGTCAATTTGCGGAGAAGAAGCAAAGACTTTATATTTGAATTTGTCTGAATTTTCAGGAATGGCGTCTTTTTTTGGTGAGAAAGCGGGGAAGAATCTGAGCGACCTGATTTATGCTATCCGTCAGAAGAAAGACCGGTTTTTGATTTCTCTGCAAAGCGTACTGCATCATACGGAGCAATTCGATTATATTCTTCCGCCGGAAAATCCAGAAGATTTGTATGAAATACAGGAGGAGGATCTTGCCAGCCTGCTGAAAATGTTGCAGGAACAGACGGAATATACGCAGATCGTATGGGGCTGCGGTACGTTTAATCAGGCGGTGGAACAAGTGATGGAATGCTGCCGCAAGGTATATTGTGTTGTAAAAGAAAGTTCATTTGGGAAATATCGAAAGATAGAGTTCGAAGGATTTTTAAAGAAGGAATGGAAGCGGAGGATCCAGGAGAAGGTGGTATTTATAAGCACACAGACAGGGAGTGGGGTATTTGTGCCGGGTATGGATATTTTGGCACAGTTGCAGAGTGGAGAGTTTGCGGAACAAGTGCGGAAGCTGACGCAGGAGGAACAAGGGGAGTCAGGCTGAGAAGGAGAAGACGTTTGACGGAATATAAGAAAAAGGAAGGGGTTATATGACGCAGGAGATGGAGCAGCTTCGCCAGAAAATCCTGACGAAGCTGGATTTGACGAGGGATACCGGAGATGAAGAGCTGGAAGAGCTGATTTACAGTGAAGTGGGGGATTACAGCAGGCAGCAGGGTTTGTCATTAAGACAGAGGGAACAATTTCAAAGGGAAATCTATCATTCCCTGAGGAAGCTGGATGCGCTGCAAGAGTTAATTGATGATGCAGATGTGACGGAAATTATGGTAAATGGGCCGGACGCTATTTTTTTTGAAAAAGCTGGGCGTGTGCGCAAGTGGGACAGGAGCTTTTACTCCAAAGAAAAGCTGGAAGATGTGATCCAGCAGATCGTAGCGGCAGGAAATAAAATCGTGAATGAAGCAAATCCGATTGTAGATACAAGGCTAAAGGATGGTTCCCGTGTCAATATTGTGCTTTCTCCGGTTGCGATTGATGGTTCCACAATCACAATCAGAAAGTTTCCAGAGCATCCGATGCGCATGAAGCAGCTTGTGCAGCTTGGGGCGATTTCACAGGAAGTGGTGGGGTTTTTAAAACAGCTTGTGCAGGCTGGGTATAACATTTTTATATCAGGCGGGACGGGCGCAGGAAAAACGACTTTTTTGAATGCATTATCGGAGTTTATTCCGCAGGAGGAACGGCTGATTACCATTGAGGATTCCGCAGAATTGCAGATACAGTCGATACCAAACCTGATCCGTCTTGAAACAAGAAGCGCCAATATGGAAGGGGTACGCGAAATAACAATCCGGGATCTGATTCGTACATCTTTGCGTATGCGTCCCAATCGGATTATTGTAGGAGAGTGCAGGGGTGCGGAAACACTCGATATGTTGCAGGCTATGAATACCGGGCACGATGGGAGTATCAGTACGGGGCACGCCAATTCCAGCCAGGATATGCTTAAGCGTCTGGAAACAATGGTACTTATGGGAATGGATCTGCCGATACAGGCAATCCGCAGCCAGATCGCATCTGGAATCCAGATTTTGGTTCATCTTGGAAGGATGCGGGACTGTTCCAGAAAAGTATTGAATGTAGACGAGATTGACGGTGTCAAAGACGGAGAAATACAGACGCATTCGATCTATCGGTTTACAGAGCACAGACAGTCGAAGGAGGAAGGAAAGGTAACCGGGACATGGGAAAAAACAGGGATCTTGCAGAACACAGACAAGCTGAGGGATGCCGGGCTATGTTAAAAAACAGCTTCAGAGGCAAGCGGGGACAGGACAAAGAGCAGGAACATGACAGAATGGATTATCGGAACTATGTTTTTTCCTGGAAGGAACGGCTGCATATGGCTGCACAATATTTGCTGCTAAGCGGCGGATTTGCTTATTTATTTTATCGGTCGTGGATTGTTTTGGCTTTATTTTGGTGTTTTTACCCATTTTACCGCAGGCGCAGGAAGGTGCAGAGCATTCAAAGGCGCCAGGATCTTTTGTGCAGGCAGTTTAAAGACAGTATTCAATGTGCGGCTACGTCTATGGCGGCAGGATATTCGATTGAGAATGCATTTCGGGAAGCTTATGCAGAGATGCGGATGCAGTATGGTCAACATGCTTTGATGACGGAGGAGCTGCGGTATATCAGCACGTGCTTGTCTTTAAACATTCCCTTAGAGCAGCTTTTATATGATTTTGCCAATCGCAGCGGGCTGGAGGATGTGCGGAGCTTTTGCGAAGTATTTATATTTGCAAAACGCAGCGGCGGGGATTTTATCAGGATTATTCATATGACAGCTTCCAGAATTTCAGAGAAAAATGAGTTGATGGAGGCAATCCAGACAGAGCTTTCTGGAAAGAGGATGGAACAAAAGCTGATGAATATGATGCCATTGTTTATTCTGCTGTATGTAGACTTTAGTTTTGGAGGGTATCTGGACGGGCTGTATCATAATATGCTCGGAATCATTGTGATGACAGTTTGTCTGGCTGTTTATCTGGGAGCATATCTGCTGTCGGAAAAGATCATGTCTATACAGGTATAGCATACGCACACCCAATGGAGCCAGGAGGGAAAAGATATTCATGATAGGAGAAATGCTATGTATCACAATTACGGCAGCCAGCCTTCTTAGTTTGCTCTGGCTTTATGCATATAAGAAAGAGAAGAACAAGAAGGATGCTGCAAAGGTAATGGTTTTGGCTGGATGTTTAGGGCTTATCATCTGCATGACAGAAAACAGCCGGCAGTTGATGCAGGATGGCAAATTAAAAAGAAACGAGGCGGGAGAAGGGACAAAAAGCCAGGAATTGCAGTTGGATGTAGAGGGCATACTGGAAGATTATAATTATCTGGTAGAAGTCGAAGCGCAGCGGTTGCAGGGAGAGGCACTGGAGCAGTTGTTTGACCGGGCTGCCGAAGAAGCGGAACAGGCATTTCTTGGAGAAAATGTATCTATGGACTGCATTAACCGGAATGTTGCGCTGCCAAAAAGTTTGCAGGATGGACAGATCCGTGCCAGTTGGAAGTTTGATCCTGAGCATATGATAAATTGGGAAGGCGGGCTACAGGAAGATCTTGAAAAAGAAGGGACTCTTGTAATGGTATCGCTAACGATGACATATTATGAGGAAGCAAGAGAGCACACGTTCGGCTGCTTTGTATATCCGAAGAAGTTAAACCCTGCAGAACAGGTATTGGCAGACCTCAAGGCGTACTTTGAACAGGAACAGGAGGACAGTAAAAACAAGGAGTATTTAAGCTTGCCGTTTCAGTTAGGCGGAAGGCAACTGAAATGGACGCAGAAAGCAGAACATACATACCAGATTATTTTAATGCTAGGACTGGCTGCGGCAGCAGTTGTCTATATACAGGAGGCGATGAAGGAGCAGAGAAAAGAGCAGGCACGTAAGGAGCAACTGCTCAAACAATATCCAGATATGGTAAGCAAGATTTCTTTGCTGCTTGGCGCTGGAATGACACTGAGCAGTGCATGGGAAAGGATTGTGCTGAATTATCAGCATAAGCTGGAATTGAATCATGGCGGAAAGCAGGAGGTCTATGAGCAGATGCTTGTTGCCTATCGTGAAATGCAGGATGGCGTCGGGGAATTAAAAGTCTATGAGCGTTTTGGAGATCGGTGCGGTACACCGCAGTATCGTAAATTTTCTATGCTGGTTGTACAGAATTTGCGGAAAGGATCATCTGGATTACGCCAGAGTCTGGAAAAAGAAGTATCGGATGCTTTTGCACTGCGTAAAAATCTTGCTAAAAAGGCTGGAGAGGAGGCGGGAACAAAGATTTTGATTCCTATGATGCTGATGCTTTGTATCGTTATGGTGATTATTTTAGTTCCTGCATTTCTCACATTTCAGTTGTAAAGAAGCGGAAGATAACGGAAAAATAAGGATAGCAAACAAAACAGAGAGGAAAGGGGTTTTCGAATAATGAATTTCAGGGATTTTTTAAAAGAAGAAGATGGTATAGGAGTAGTAGAGCTGATTTTGATACTTGTGGTGCTGATCGGATTGGTACTGATCTTCAAGGACAGCCTGCGCAGCCTGGTAGAAGAGATTTTTGAAACGATTACACAGGGTGCGTCAGATGTGTCAGCGATCGACTAAAGGCAGTATTACTATATTTATGAGCCTGCTGCTGATGCTGGTTGCGTCTTTGCTGTTTACGCTACTGGAAGGTTCCCGTTATCTGATGCTTGGAATGACAGCAGTTTTAAACAGCCAGAGTGTTACAGAGTCTGTATTTGCAGAATATAATGTCCCTGCTTATCATAATTATCATTTGTTTATGATGGACGGCGGCTATGGTTCAGGGGAATTTAAGGTGTCAGAGGTAAATGCCAGGATGCAGGAGCTGGGACAGGAAAACCTGAACCCTGCGGTAATGGGATTTGGCAGATATCATAATTTTTTGCAGATGGATGTCACAGACAGCAGCGTCGTACAGTATCAGTTAGCCACTGACAGACATGCTGAAGCTTTATTAAAACAGATGGCGCAGGTTATGAAAAAAGAGCTGGCTGCGGATCTGGCACAACAGGCGTTTAAGAAGCTGACAGACATGCAGCAGTCCTGTGAGCAGGGAAAGGAGGCGGATGCTTATTTGGACGGTGCGCTTGATACAATCGAACAGGCAAAAGAATCAGCAAAGGAGGCAACAAAGGAAGCAGCCCAGCAGGCAGCGCGCGGAGCGAACCAGATGCATCTTACTGTAATGCGGCATGTAACAGCAGGATATGGACAGGCGCCTTCCTATCAGAAAAAGGCGGGGTATATTTTAAAGACAGATACTGGAAACGTGGTACAGCAAGAACTGACTGTGGAAGAAATCGAAAATCCAATGGAAGATATCAAAAGTGCAAAGGGCTCGCCGCTGTTGTCGCAAATTCTTTCCGATGGAAAAGGGATTTCAGCAAAACAGGTATCCAAAGAGGATTCGGTGGAGAAGCGTCCATTAAATGTAGGAAATTATGAAGAAGCGGCATCCGTCGGCGCAGCGGATAAGCTGCTGGTTGTACAATACCTGAAAAAATATACCTCTAATTATCTTCATGAGATTTCAGTGCCACATGCACTTGCTTATGAACAGGAATATATCTTGTTTGGAAAATATACGGATGAAGATAATCTGAAAAAGATGGCTTCCAGGCTGCTGCTCATCAGAGAAGGAATGAATTTTGCATATTTAATGACAGACAGTGCAAAACGCGAGGAAGCTCTTGCTATGGCAACAGCGATTGCCATAGCAACCGGAATACCAGCCGCCGCGAAGGCAATACAGATGGGTATTTTGGCTTCCTGGGCGTATGCGGAAAGTATCGCAGAGCTTCGTACGCTGTTTTTGGGAGGAAAAATTGCGGCGGTAAAGACAGCAGGCAACTGGAATGTAAGCCTGTCAGAAGCCGCAGCAGTTCCTTTTCAGACTTCGATCAAAGCAAAGGAAGTAAACAACGGACTGGATTATGAAGATTATTTATGCGGCTTTTTCCTGTTAGAAGGTCTTAATAAGATAGGAAGCAGATTTGCAAATCTTCTTGAGAAAAATATCCGCTTGTTTGCAGGATATGAACAGGTGAAATTGGACTGCATGGTTACTGCAATGGAAACGAACAACAGATATAAGGCGCGGCAGGTTTTTTTAACATTCGTTACGGTCGGGCGACTTTCAAGAAAAGGTTATGAATATGAGGAAACGTATCGATTTTCTTATGACGAACCAAATACAGGCCGCAGCGAAGCAGATGAATGACAAGAAAGGCAGGTGTATCGGGGTGTCCCTCAGTTTTGATGATCAATACAATATAGAAGAAATGCGCATTGATCCTGGATGCAGCAAGCCTCTCTCTATCAGGAAAAAAAGTGGATGGGATTTAGAAAATAGAAGAAAGAAAAACAGGGGGATTGCCCGATGCATCTGCCCCAAGGCGCTGCTGACCGTGGAAGCAGCAGTGGTGCTGCCTTTTTTTGTATGCTTTATGGTGTTTGTACTGTATTTTTTCCGTGTACTGCAAGTGCAGGCGGGCGTTGGGCAGGCGTTGCAGTATGCGGGCAGGCGAACGGCAGCAGAATATAATAAAGAGGAATCAGTCGGTGAAGGCTTTGGATTATTAAAAGCTGAATTATTTTTTCGTGCACAGCTTAAAAAACAGAATTGCCCGACACAGTATGTCAGCCATGGTATAGCTGGAATCAGTTTGCTTCAATCTGATTTTTCGGGAAACTATGTAGAATTAAAAGCAGTCTATCGGATGAAGCTGCCGATTGCGATGCTTGGAGAGATCCAATATCGGATTGTACAGGAGGCAAAGTGCAGAAAATGGACAGGGTATCAGCCAGGACAGGACAGGCAGGAAAATGATACATGGCTGTATTATACAGAATATGGAACAGTCTATCATGCCAGCAGGTCTTGTACGCATTTGGATTTGTCGATTCGCGGCGTCTCTTATGCACAGGCTGGAAGCAGTCGGAATAAAAGCGGAGGGAAATATCATAAATGTGAAAAATGCGGCAGCGGTGTTACCAGCCGTTCGATGGTATATATTACAGATTATGGAGACCGCTATCACGGCAGCCTTGCTTGCAGCGGGCTGAAACGAATGATTTATATGATTCGCAAGTCCAAAGCTTTTGGAAAAAGAATGTGTAAGAAATGCGGTGGATAGTGTCTCAAGGAAAAGGAAGGAAAAGGGCTGAAGGAGATGGAAAGAGGGGAAGGTATGTTTCGGCAGTTATCTGTGTTGGCAATGCTTGGAATATGCAGCTATGAGGATTTGAAAAGCAGGCAGATCAGTGTGGTATGGCTGGCAGTATTTGCACTGGAAGGGATCTTGTGCTGTCTTTTTAGCGGAGAAGGGCTGATGGCTCATGTAATCACAGCGATGGTACCCGGATTGCTGCTGTTTTTGCTGTCTTTTGTATCGGGAGGCGGTATTGGGCAGGGAGATGGGATGCTGCTGATGGTAGCAGGTATCTTTTTAGGAGGTTCTTGCGTGTTATCGATCCTTGTATATGCGGTGATACTTTCTGGCATATATGCATTGTTTTTATTTATTGTCAGAAAAAAGGGGAAGAAGTATGAGATTGCCTTCGTGCCGTTTTTGCTGGCGGCATTTCTTGTTGAAATGTTGTCAGTATTCATAAGTTCTTAATATGATATGCGGTGTGTCGGCGTGTGGTAAAAAATAGCAGAATCATACAGGATAGAAAGGAACAACAGATGGATAGGGTTGCTGCAAAGCGTGAGAGAAACAGAATATGGCTGAAAAAAATTGGGGGAAAAGGGATGGTGCAGGCAAGCCTGACGGTCGAAGCATCCATATTGATACCGTTTCTTCTGTTTGCGGTTGCAGGCGGAATAAAGCTTGGCTACAGTATGTTTCAGGAAGCAAGGACTGTCACAGAAATACACGAAGAGCTGAAGCTATTAGATCCGGTAGGGATTGTACGCAGGAATACGCTGATCCAGGGATAAATGGAGAGGAAAGCGTGTTTGGAAATACGAAAAAGCAAAAAGATCAGGGAGGAGAAGAGTACGTGCTGAAAACAGAGTATACCCGCAAAATCAATAAAAGCAGCCTGGTGATCACACCAGAAAAAGATTATGAAACTGAAAAAGATTGCATCGAAATGTTTCGATACAATCAAATCCCTTATTTTTTAAACATGGAACTGCAAAAGAGGAATACTGCATTGCAGTTCTGCTATGATATTACTGGCAGGCGTTCCTTAGAGCAGCTATTAGAGTATAAGTCTCTGGATTATTTTATGCTGCACAGGATTTTGCAATCTCTGGATCAGGCATGTGTGCAGGCAGAAGATTTTATGCTGACAGAAAATGATATGATACTGGAGCCGGAATTTGTATTTGCCGATCATCATACAGAACAGATGAGCTATTGTTATTTACCTGGAAATCAAGTGGATATTTGTGGACAATTCAAAGCATTTATGGAATATCTGTTGAAAACTTTGGATCATAAGGATGAACAGGCAGTACAGTTTGGATACAGCATTTATCAGCAGGTTGTAGAAGAACAAACCGCCCTGCATGATGTGTTAAAGCAGGAAATGCAGGGGAAGAATGAGCGAAAATATGTTATGTTTGAACAAAGCCAGCCTGTACAGTATGTGAAAGAGGAGCTACAGCAGCAGACAGTTTCTGAGATAAATTCCATACGGACAAAGGAGCAGGAGGCAAAGGATTATGAAAAAAGGGATGAATATTTGGTATGGAAACAGGTCAGTGAGGATACAGTAGAAAGAGAGGATACTTTTTATCCGTCATCTGAAAAAAATAACCGGACAGGAAAAACATGCCTGCAAGGACAGTATGCACAGGAGCTTTCAGAGCAGGAGATGCCTGGGCTGCAAAAGGAACTGCAAAGGGAGCTGCAAAAAGAATTTCCAAAAGAGCTGCAAAAAGAGCTTCCAAAAGAGCTGCAAACAGATCAGCAAAATGAGAAATGCAACAAAAGAAAGCAGACGAAGCAGGAGCGGTACGCAAAAAAAACGGATCAGGATTTGCAGGTGTACAAAGAAGGCCAGGTATCAAAAATACAGCAAAAAGAAACACTAAGAAGGCAGGCGGCTGAAAAGCTGAAACAGATGCTTCGGAAGAAGATCTATACAGACAGTTTGAAGGATGCCCAGGAAGATACAGTATTTGAAGCAGATGAGGAGGAAATGGTTTACAGCAATCCGACTGTCTGCCTGATACCAGAGACAGGCGATATCCAGAATCGGTTTGTTTATCAAGGAGCTGACCGGGCGAGGGATTTCCAATGCAAAAATGGAAAGATGATGATAGGCAGTGATTTGCAGGAATGTGATATTTGTATACCGCTTCCTATGGTAAGCAGAGTACATGCTAGAGTGGTGATCGATGCACAGGGTACTTTTCTGGAGGATATGAATTCGACAAATGGGACGTATGTCAATGGGGAACTGCTGCAATACAAAGAACGTCATATGCTGCAAAAGGGAGATATTATCAGTCTTGCCGGAGAAAGTTATAGTTTTCATTGACAGTATCGGCAGTACGTGTTATGTTTTGAACAGTCCCTTTGTTCCAGATTGATAGCAGAAGCGTGAAAACATGTATGGAAGGATGATAGCAGGTTTTGGATGATTCAAATTGGAAGGTGCCGCCAGATCGTGAGCAGATACGGTTTGAGCGGTGGAATAAGCTGACAAAGCAGGAAAATATGATATCGGAACAATGGAATAAACGTTCAGAACAAAGACATACAGTACCCGTTGTAAATATTTCGTTTGTAGTTATTAATGTAGTTGTATGGATGATGATGGAGCTGTTGGGGGATACTTTGGACGGTGCTTATATTGCAAACTATGGAGGCATCTATCCAAAGCTGATGGAAGCCGGCGAGTGGTACCGGCTGTTTACAGCGATGTTTGTGCATTTCGGAGCGGAGCATTTGGCGAATAATATGATTTTGCTGGCAGCAGCCGGCGGAAAGCTGGAAGCGGCAGTCGGGCATGTGCAGTATTTTGTGATTTATATTGGATCGGGGCTGGCAGGGAATATAGTGTCTTATTATATTATGATGCATACAGGAGACTATGCAGTCTGTGCAGGTGCGTCCGGTGCTGTTTTCGGCATGATCGGCGCGTTGGTGTGGGCTTCGATACGTAATAAAGGCAAGCTGGAGGGGCTTACTACAAAAGGGCTGCTGATGATGATCGCTTTGTGCCTTTATTATGGGATTACAACTGCGGGAGTGGATAACTGGGCGCATATTGGAGGAGCTGTCGGCGGGTTTGTGCTCTGCCTATTTTTAGGTAAAATCACACAATGCTTGAAATTATTTAAAAAACTCTATATACTATGTACAAAGAAATGAAAATCAGAACATACAAATGAGAGGTAGGAATATGAAGGTAAATATTTATTATGGTGGCAGAGGTGTCTTAGATGATCCGTCTTTGTATGTGATTAATAAAATGCAGCAGGTATTGGAGGAACTGCGCGTAACCGTAGAGCGGTATAATATTTATGAGCAGAAAAACAGCATTGCAACACTTCCGCAGACGATAAAAGAAGCGGATGGGATTATTTTGGCAACAACAGTGGAGTGGCTGGGGATCGGCGGGTATATGCAGCAGTTTTTAGATGCTTGCTGGTTATACGGAGATAAAGAGAAAATCAGCCAGACTTACATGCAGCCAGTCGTGATGTCTACAGCCTATGGGGAACGCGAGGGTGAGCTTACGCTTGCAAATGCATGGGAAATGCTGGGCGGGCTGCCTTGTGCCGGATTGTGCGGCTATGTGGCTGATTTACTGACCTTTGAGATGAATCAGGATTATTCCGTAATTATTGAAAAGAAGGCGGAGAACCTGTACCGTACGATTTCACAGAAAATGAAAAGCCTGCCAAACAGCAACCAGGCTGTAACAAAAACCGTGCTGCGCACGCAGGATCTTGGGCTGACGCCGCAGGAAAGCGAACAGCTATCCAAATATGTATCGGATGATACGTATGTGAAAAAACAAAAAGAAGACATTGAAGAGCTGGCAAATAAGTTTAAGGGCCTGTTAGATAAGGATAAGGCGGAAGAAGACGATGATGCAGTCGCATATATCGAGGATCTGGAGGCTCATTTTAAGCCGCAGGCAGATTTTAAAGCGAAATATTTGTTTATTATAGACGGAAAGAAAAAGCCGTTAACGATTGATGTAGACCAGGAAGAGCTGCGGTGCAGTTATGGGAAACAGGATGGCGTGGATGTGTATGCAAAGATGACGGCAGATGTGATAGAGCGTATTATCGCAGGAAAGATGACTTTCCAGAGAGCTTTTATGACAGGAGAGCTAACAGCAAAAGGCAATTTTAAGACGCTGCGTATGTTAGATGATATTTTTAGTTTTGGGTAACAGTTCAGCTTTCGCTGTGCATTTGCTGCACAGCATCAAAACAGAACTTTCGGCAGGGCTTTGGTGATACGGTCATTCGTCTGCAAGCGGCAGGGTTATGGTAAATGTACACCCGTCTCCAGGGCGGTTATGAAGCAGCAGTGTTCCTTTGTGAGATTCAATGATTTGTTTGGTGATGGCGAGTCCAAGCCCAGTACCTTCTTTCTTTGAAGTAGTAAACAGATCAAATACTTTGGATTCTAATTCCGGTGGGATACCGCCGCCGCGGTCAGCGACCTCGATTTGTACATCGTTGCTGACTGTCTGCGTGGTGATCGTAATGTATTCGGAGTCAGCTTCGGCAGAATTTTTTAAAAGATTTAAAATTGCCTGCCTTAATTTGATCTTATCAGCGCTGATCAACGGAAGACAATCGCATAAGTGCAGATCCCATTGCAGGTCGGAATAAGTGTCTTTCATGATACAGCAAATATCCTGGAGCAGAGAATTTAAGTCGAGAGGCTCTTTTTGTAGCTGCTGTGCACTGCCAGCCTTGGATATTTCCAAAACTAAATTTTTCAGGTATGTAATTTCATGCCGGATATTATCCCAGTAGGGTTCTGCATGTAACTGCGGACATTGACTGTCCAGCAACTGTGCGGAGCTGTTAATCAGCGTGATTGTGTTTTTAATTTCATGAAATATGCGTTGATAGTCCAGTGAATTCATAAATACCCCCTTTAGTTTTTGTTCAATTCTAGCATTTTCGCTATTATATTACAATAATACAAAGGGGTTTGCAAAATACAGATGTAAATGAAAAAGCAAAGGATGAGCTGCTACATGAAATCAATCAGTAAAGGAGAAAGAAAATGAGAGATGAAAATTGTATTTTTTGTAAGATTATAGCGGGAGAAATTCCGTCGCGGACGATTTATGAGGACGAGGATTTTAAAGTGATTCTGGATGCAAGCCCGGCTTCTAAAGGCCATGCGCTGATCCTGCCAAAAGAGCATTGTGCGAATATTTATGAAATCAGTGAGGAACTGCTTGCAAAAGCTGCAAAGCTGGCGAAGAAACTGGCGGGACATATGACAGAGGCTTTACATTGTGACGGATTCAATTTGTTACAGAACAATGGGGAAGTAGCCGGACAGACTGTATTTCATTTTCATATGCATCTGATCCCGCGCTATGAAGGGATGAAAAATAAAGACCTGTTAAACTGGACGCATGAACAGTTTACAGATCAGCAGCAGGATGAAATCTGTGAGAAATTAAGATGTAATTGACTGGCTGGCAATGAAGGGCATAACCATACATCCTGTGGGCATCGATTGTCCGCAGGATGTATAGTTTTTACAGAACGGTGCAGAGCCTGTTACTTCGCCGTTTCTTTGATTAAGGCAACGATTTTTTCTACGGAGTTCAGCGTGCTGCTTTTTTGCATCGCAGCAACATAGCGGTCTTTGTTTTTATAAGTTTCGTGTATCATGTTCAAAAGCTTATCTGGTGTAATAATCTCTTCTTCGATCACAACGCTAAAACCTTGTTTTTCAAAAGACTGTGCATTTAAAATCTGGTCGCCGCGGCTGGCATTTGCAGATAAAGGGATCAGGATATTTGGCTTGTTCAGTGCCAGCAGTTCGCAGATCGAGTTGGCTCCGGCTCGGGAAATAACAAGATCTGCGAGTGCAAAAATGTCGTTTAATTCGGCACCGATATATTCAAATTGTTTATACCCCGCAGTACGTTCAAGGGATGCTTCGATATTGCCTTTCCCGCACATATGTATCACCTGATATGTTTTTAATAATTCCGGCAGCAGTCCGCGTATCGTGTCGTTGATGAATTTGGAGCCGCTGCTTCCTCCAACGATAAATAAAACTGGCTTTTCGTTTGTAAAGCTGCAAAGCCGGCGCGCATTTTCCCTGTTACCAGATAACAATTCACTTCGAATCGGCGATCCGGTAAGGACAGCTTTTTCTTTTGGCAGATATTTCAGAGTCTCTGGAAAATTGCAGCATACCTTCACAGCATTTGGTATCGCCAGCTTATTTGCGAGTCCAGGCGTTAGGTCTGATTCGTGGATAATGGACGGTATATGGCAAAATTTAGCTGCCAGTATCACTGGTACGGATACAAACCCTCCTTTGGAAAATACGATATCAGGCTTTAATTTACGCATCAGCCGGATGGATTGTCCAAGGCCCTTGATGACCTTCAATGGGTCAGAAAAGTTTTTAATATCAAAGTATCTGCGCAGTTTACCAGAAGAAATGCCGTAATAAGGAATCTTTTGTTCTTTTAGCAGTTGCTTTTCAATACCGTTGTATGAGCCGATGTAGGTGATTTCAAAGTCTGCTTCCCTAAGGCTTGGAAGCAGGGCGATATTTGGCGTTACGTGTCCGGCTGTTCCTCCGCCGGTTAAAATAATCTTTTTCATTTGAACTTCCTTCCTCCAAAATATATCTTTATTATCAACCGAAAGATGGGAAATGTCAAATCCTTATTTTCTAAGTATATGAAAAATTGAAAATAAAAAGACTTGTAAATACAAAATAAAAGAATAGAATAGAAAATAAGTATTGTAGTTAATAGGGTTAAGGTATGCATAATAAAGGAGAAGTCAATGGGTGTAAGATTATTTCGATATTTATTCGAAAATACATCGAGTGCGGTTATTATGTCAGGATGTATATGGGATAAGGGTGTGCAGGAACAGTTGCGTTATGTATATACTTGCGAGACGGGCTATAATCCTGCTGAACAAAATCATCAGAGTGGAGACGCAAAGATGCTTTATCATGGCAGTCCGATTCATTTATTTGTAATGGGCAGTTTTTCGTTAGAGGATGCTGTAAGGCTGATTCGTGCAATTCGCCATGATACTGTGGAAACGGTAATTTTGCCTTATGTCGCGCCAGTGCAGCGGTTTTTAATTATGCAGAATATTTTGGAACAGGGGATTGAGGACAGCGATGTGATCCAGTTTATACAGGCGCCGTATTTATATTTGAAAGCATCCAGTGTTAAGAAGGCGATTTTTATATATGGGAACGGAAAAGCATTTGAAAAGTCTGAAATGGAAATGTACCCTGGATTGTATTTTAAATCGCAGGAACAGGAAATTTTAGACATCATTGAGGAAATGGAAGGCTATTCGATACCGGTGATGAAGGCAGGGCATATAATTAATAATCGGATGCTGTTTCAATTTGGATATTTTGGAGTTGATTTGTACAGGATCAGGCATTTTCTGTTTCATTATGTGAAAAGCACGCGAATTGAAAAAATTGATGAACGCCAGATCAGAAAGATGCTGCTCGCTTATCGGAAAGCATTCAGTGATTGCGGGATGGAGACTTTGACCATGTTTTGCAGCCCGATCGAAATTATCGCAACAGAGACAGATTGCGTGCTTAATACAATCGTAATAGATCGGGATGATTTTTGCCACGCAGACATAGAGGGCGATGACGGAAGATGTTCTGTGAAGTGTATGCTGTATAACGATTATGATGTATGCCACTGCCATCGGACTTCAAAAACGGAGCTTCGGGCGGGTGTGCTTTTGCTGGGAAATATCAGCCTCAGCAAGCATTTGAAAGAATTAAGGGTTTATTATCGGGCAGTTTGTGAACAGATCCGTGCAATCACCGTGCCAAATTGTGGAAATATCCTGAATTGGGATCATAGACTGCTGGATATGCATGTTGAGAAAAACGCTGTTTTTTGGATCTGTCCGTTTGGTTCACAGACGCAGAACCAGGTACTGCGGGAAATTAAGGCTGAAAATGCAAGGAATCGGATTATTGCCTTAAATGAAGAATATGGATGCTGCTTTAATGGGTTTCTGACAGAAAAAGGGGAATAAGCAATGATACAAATGGAAACGAGTTGGCTTTTACATACATCCTTCGACAATATGTGCGGGGAATATCAACTAAAATGAAGCATATCTCGAAAATATAACAGAAAGGAAGTTGAGGTATGTTAGACGAGATTCTGACATTAGCGATGTCACACATACAACTGATAACAGCAGCTCTGATGTTCGCAGCGGTATTTCTGGAACTCATACATATTGGACAAACCCGCCGCATCAACAAACGTCTGCGCAAGGCAGGGCTTTGGCTGCAAAGATACCTGAACACAGTATTGAGCGACGATGCTTATGAGGAGCCAAAACTACAGGAAGCAGAAAGCAGGACAGAGGACAGGGTCTACGAGGATGACGAAGCACAGTTGTCTGTGGAGCAGTCAGTAAAGAGCCGCCAGGAAGAAAATATGCGTGTCGCACTTGCGCATAAAAAGACGAAAAAAGACGAAGAACTGTTAGACACAGTGCTACAGGAGATTTTTGATTAAAGCTGCGCATAGCGGCTTTGATTGCAGTTACAAATACTGTTGCAGGCTGTTGGCTCCCGGAAGCTTTCTGGTTTTGTTGTTAAAAAATGGCAGAATTGCTTGCAGATTTTTCAGAATTTTGCTAAAATAAATAACAGTTATGATATAAAAGCAGTAAAAGAGAAATACTGTATACAACAATACAATTAAGGAGAGGTAAACATGAGCAAAATTACATTTGATTACTCAAAAGCGGCTGGATTTATCAGTGAAGAAGAAGTAGGGTACATGGCGAAATTAGCCAATGATGCAAAGGAGCTTCTTGTATCTAAAAGCGGTGCAGGCAATGATTTCCTTGGATGGATTGACCTTCCGGTAGACTATGATAAGGAAGAGTTTGGCCGTATTCAAAAAGCGGCTGAAAAGATCCAGTCAGATTCAGAAGTGCTGGTAGTCATTGGAATTGGCGGTTCTTATCTGGGAGCAAGGGCTGCGATTGAGTTTTTAAGACATGGTTTTTACAACAATATTCCGAAAGAAATGCGCAAAGCTCCAGAAATTTACTATGTTGGAAACAGCATCAGCGGTTCTTATGTGCAGGGCCTGATCGATGTGATCGGCGACAGGGATTTTTCTGTAAATGTAATTTCTAAATCTGGGACAACCACAGAGCCTGCGATTGCATTCCGTATCTTTAAGGAAATGCTGGAGAAAAAATACGGCAAAGAAGAAGCGGCAAAGAGAATTTATGCAACGACAGATAAAGCAAGGGGGGCTTTAAAGAGCCTGTCAGATGAAGAAGGATACGAGACATTTGTAGTGCCGGATGATGTGGGCGGACGCTTTTCTGTATTGACTGCCGTTGGCCTGCTTCCGATCGCAGTCAGCGGCGCTGATATTTTAAAATTGATGGAAGGCGCAGCAGAAGGAAGAAAGCTTGCGCTTGAAAGCAGCTTTGAAGAGAACGCGGCTGTACAGTATGCCGCTGTACGTAATATTTTGCACAGAAAAGGAAAATCAGTGGAAGTACTGGCAAACTATGAGCCAAGCCTTCATTATATGTCAGAATGGTGGAAACAGTTATACGGTGAGTCTGAAGGCAAAGACCAGAAGGGAATCTTCCCGGCTTCTGTAGACCTGACGACAGATCTGCATTCTATGGGGCAGTTTATCCAGGATGGTTCCAGAATCATGTATGAGACAGTATTGAATGTAGAACAGCCGCGCTGCCGTGTTGAAATTAAAGAAGAGCCGGTAGATCTTGATGGATTGAATTATCTGGCAGGCAAAGACATGGATTTTGTCAATAAGAGCGCGATGAACGGAACTATTTTGGCACATACCGATGGAAATGTACCGAATCTGATGGTATGCATCCCGGAACAGAATGAGTTTTATTTGGGTGAATTAATGTATTTCTTTGAGTTTGCGTGCGGTGTCAGCGGCTATTTGCTCGGTGTAAATCCATTTAACCAGCCAGGCGTAGAGAGCTATAAGAAAAATATGTTTGCACTTTTGGGCAAACCAGGCTATGAAGCTGAAAAAGAGGCATTGTTAAAGAGATTATAAGAAACAGATCATTTTAATAAAGGATGATCTGTTCCAAAGGATTGGCATGTTATGCCAATCCTTTTTTTGTGGAAAAAGCTATCTGCTTTGCTTAGTTTGTTACAGGAATGTAAAAAAGTTAAAATAAAAATAATCTCTGGAATTGCCTGTTTTAAAGGGTTTAGAGAGATAAGAGGAAAAAATAACGAAAAAAATCACAAAAAAAATTTGACAAAACGATTACAAAGTGCTAGAATGCAATCGTAACAAAGTTGTAACAAATGTAATAAAAAATGAATAAAATAGAATAAAAACGTAATTATCAAATAAAGTTTTATTCATGGAAAAAACGGAGGTTTATTATTATGCGAGGAAATAAGAGGCTGGTGCAGGGAATGGCAGTTGCTGGCGCAACGGGAGTACTTGTATGCACAGTTGCCTTTTCCCAACCACAGATAATGCAGACCGAAGAAACTATCCAGATCACTGAAAATGGCACGGAACGCGGCAGGGCGGCATATCCTTCGCTGGCAGCAGAGGACGCTTATGAGCAGGAAGTGTCTGTGGAAAAGCTCGATATTGATATGGTATCATCTGTGGTACCAGTACCTGACCTGAATGATTGGACGCAAAAACAGGAACCGGATTTGAATGTATGGACAAATGGTTCAGACGCTTCTATTGATGACAATATTTCAGAAGACAGTACATCCGTATCAGAGAATCAAGAAACAGAAGAAGATAAAGAAACAAAGGAAGAAGTAAAGAAAGAAGCGCAAGAAAAAAAGGAAGCAAAAGAAAAAGAAGAAACAAAAGAGAAAGCTTCCAAGGAAGATAGTAAAAAGAAAGAAAATCAACAGACAGATTCAGCGAAAAAATGGAAAAACAAGCTGATGGCAAAGGTTGATGACAGTTTAAATATACGGGAAGCCGCAGGCGAAGATGCAGCCGTAGTAGGAAAGCTGCGCAAAGGCGATGCAGCGAAGGTTATAAAAAGGGGCAAGGCATGGACGAAGATTAAATCTGGCTCTGTGACAGGCTATGTAAAAAATGAATATTGTGTATATGGGGCAAAAGCATATAAATATGCAAAGAAGATCTGTAAGACCTATGCCACTGTACTGGCAGATGGTTTGCGGATCCGCCAAAAAGCAAATGAAAATGCAGTTGCGTTAGAGGCAGCGTTTAAAGGTGATAAGCTGCTTGTAAATAAAAAGGCAAAACAGAAGGATGGATGGGTTGTTGTCAGCCTGAATAATCTCAAAGGCTATGTGTCAGAAGATTATGTAAAAGTAGGGCTTGGGGTCGGCAAGGCTATTTCCATTGAGGAAGAACAGGCAATGCTCGCAGCGCAGAAAAAAGCAGAGCAGGCTTCGCTTCGCAGCGCATCTTCTTCATCAGCCAGTACGGCTGCTTCCAGTTCCTCTTCTGTGTCCTCAAGTGATCTGACACTGCTTTCCGCAATTATTTTTTGCGAGGCAGGCGGAGAGAGTTATGCAGGGCAGGTAGCAGTAGGCGCAGTTGTTTTGAATCGTGTCAGAAGTTCTTCTTTCCCAAATAGTATTTCTGGTGTTGTCTATCAGAGCGGCCAGTTTTCACCAGTAGCAAACGGTGCGTTGGCAAGGGCTCTTTCGAATGGGAATTACCGTCATTGTACTTCTGCGGCACAGGCGGCGCTTGCAGGCAGTGATAATACCGGTGGTGCGAAATTTTTCCATCGTGTGAACGGAGCTGCCGGACTTGTAATCGGAAATCATGTATTTTATTAAAAATAGAGGCCAAAAAGACCGCTGTATGGGTGTACAGCGGCTTTTTTTTGTTAATTATCAAAGGTTTGGCAGTTTTCATGGTTGTAAATCGAGTTTAATTATAGTATGATATAGAAAATTTATTGTTATCAATATAGCAATGGAGGTACGCATATGGAGATGTTTATAGTTGCAGTGGTTCTTGTGGTACTTGTGCTGCTGATTGCGGTATCGTGTATCAAGATTGTGCCGCAGGCACATGCAGCCGTGATTGAAAGGCTCGGCGGATATCTAGCAACGTGGGGCGTCGGCATCCATTTTAAAGCCCCGTTTATTGACAGGGTCGCTAAGAAGGTGCTTTTGAAAGAACAGGTGGTGGATTTTCCGCCTCAGCCCGTGATTACAAAGGATAATGTAACGATGCAGATTGATACGGTCGTGTATTTTCAGATTACAGATCCAAAGCTTTTTGCATATGGTGTGGAAAATCCAATTATGGCAATAGAAAATCTGACGGCGACTACCCTGCGTAATATTATTGGGGATCTGGAGCTGGATGAGACTTTGACTTCCAGAGAGACAATCAATACAAAGATGCGGGCATCGCTGGATGTAGCAACAGACCCATGGGGGATCAAAGTGAACCGGGTGGAATTGAAAAATATTATTCCGCCGCAGGCGATCCAGGATGCGATGGAAAAGCAGATGAAAGCGGAACGCGAACGGCGGGAAGCGATCTTAAAGGCGGAGGGTGAAAAAAAATCTACGATACTTGTAGCAGAAGGAAAGAAAGAATCTGCAATTTTAGATGCCGAGGCGGAAAAGCAGGCGGCGATCCTCCGTGCAGAAGCACAAAAGGAGGCTACTGTCCGCGAGGCAGAGGGCAAGGCAGAGGCAATTCTTAAAATACAGCAGGCAAATGCAGATGGCTTGCGCTTCTTAAAAGAGGCAGCGCCGGATGCGGCTGTTTTACAGCTTAAGAGTCTGGAGGCATTTGCACAGGCTGCGGATGGAAAGGCGACCAAGATCATCATTCCATCAGAGATCCAGGGAGTAGCTGGATTGGCAAAATCCATTATTGAAGTTGGGACAGAGAAAAATTAGGTACAGGAAGATGACTGATTTCAATGGTGGCAGGAGTAGGAGATTCCTATTCCTGCCATTGCCCATTTATTCAATATTTATATTTATACATTTTTATTTATATTTATGTGGCTGTTCTATTTACAGTATTTTGTTTCAACTTGTACATTTGTTTTTATCTATGTGGAAAAACAGGCTCTTATATTTTTCCATGTAGATGAACATAAATGAATGATCTATGAAAGAAAGGTGGGAATTTAATGAACTTACAAGGCAGACATTTCCTAAAGCTGCTTGATTATGCGCCGGAGGAGATCCTGTATCTGGTTGATCTTTCGGCGGAGCTAAAGGAAAAGAAGAGGAAAGGGATTGCACATCAAGAGCTGTCTGGTAAAAACATTGCATTGATTTTCGAAAAAACAAGCACGAGGACGCGCTGCTCCTTTGAAGTAGCGGCACACGACCTTGGTATGCATGTTACTTATCTGGATCCATCCGGGTCGCAGATTGGGAAAAAAGAAAGCATTGCGGACACCGCAAGGGTTCTTGGCAGAATGTTCGATGGCATTGAGTACAGGGGCTATGGACAGGAAATTGTGGAAGAGCTTGCCAAATATGCGGGTGTCCCGGTGTGGAATGGACTGACAAATGAGTTTCATCCGACACAAATGATAGCAGATATGCTTACAATCAGAGAGCATCTTGGCAGGTTAAAAGGAGTCAAGCTTGTATATATGGGGGATGCCAGATACAATATGGGCAATTCGCTGATGGTGGCATGTGCGAAGCTTGGCATGGACTTTACTGCCTGTACAGACAAAAAATATTTTCCAGATAAAAAACTGGCGGATATTTGCAGAGAGCTGGCAGCTCAGACAGGTGCAAAGCTGACGTTTACAGAAAATGAAAAAGAAGCGGCTGCGGATGCAGACGTTATATATACAGATGTATGGGTCTCAATGGGGGAACCGGAGGAGGTATGGAAAGAACGGATTCATGACCTGAAAAAGTATCAGGTAAATGCAGATATTATGGCACAGGCAAAAGAGAATGCGATTTTTATGCATTGTTTGCCGGCATTCCATGATTTGAAAACAGAAATAGGTCAGCAGGTATATGAGAAATTCGGGATACAAGAGTTAGAAGTTACAGATGAGGTATTTGAAGGCGGACAGTCAGTTGTATTTGATGAAGCAGAGAACCGTATGCATAGTATCAAAGCAATTATGTATGCAACAATGCCACGCTGAGCAAAACCGCAGCTTGTAACTGCTTTTGGGGACCGTGTATTCTGTGATATCAGACGCAACAGCGATATTTTGAATATGCGACCCTGCATAGAAATGGGGTAGAGCGATATGAAAGCAGAAATACTAGCGGCACTTAGAGCATCGGACGGTTACGTATCTGGACAAGCCTTGTGTGGTAAATTTGGGGTTTCACGCACAGCGATCTGGAAAGCGATCAACCAGCTCAAACAATCAGGATATGAAATCGAAGCGGTACAAAACCGTGGATATCACATTGTATCGATACCGGATATCCTGAGCGAAAATGAATTAAGAAGTATACGAAAGACACAGTGGCTTGGAAACAAGATACATTATGAAGCAGTCATGGAGTCAACAAACACAAAAGCTATGGAGCTTGCAGAAAAAGGAGCACCACACGGTACGATGGTAGTGACCGATCATCAGATCAATGGCCGGGGGCGCAGAGGAAGGACATGGGAAACAGAAGCGGGGGCTGCCATTGCAATGACATTCCTGCTCAGGCCAGAGATCGATCCGAATAATGCATCTATGCTGACGCTGATTGCAGCGATGGCAGTAGCAAGAGGAATTGAGGATGAAACAGGGCTGAAAGTGGGAATTAAATGGCCGAATGATATTATCATTAACCGGAAAAAAGTCAGTGGGATATTGACGGAAATGAGCGCACAGGCAGATTATGTAAACCATATTGTAGTTGGCATCGGGATCAATGTGCATATAGCCGATTTCCCGGAAGAGCTTCGGAATATTGCGACATCTGTTTTTTTGGAGCTTGGGGTCAAGATCAACAGGGCGGCGTTAATAGAGCGGATCTGCGAATATTTTGAAGCTTATTACGACGTATTTATGAGGACAGAGGATCTGTCTGCGATGTCAAAACAGTATGACGCTTATATGGTTAACCGCAATCAGCCTGTCAAGGTGTTAGACCCAAAGGATACGTACGAAGGTACGGCACGCGGTATTACAACCAGAGGAGAGCTGCTGGTAGATACCTGGGAGTCCAGGAGGCTGGTGTCGTCAGGCGAGGTATCTGTGCGCGGGCTATACGGTTATGTGTAAGGAGTAAACATGTATCAGGACGAAGTTGTATTATGCGGTTCCAGCGCTTATACGAAAAAATTTTATCTGAACAGCGATTTTGCCAGCCTGCCTGCGCAAATCAAGGACGAACTGAAAATTCTGTGTGTACTGTATACAGAAGATGTCGGAGGCACCTTGCAGTTGGTATTTGACCAGGAGGGAAACCTAACGATTCGTACAGAATGTGAAGAGAATGATTTTATGTATGATGAGATTGGAAGCGTATTGAAAGTGAAGCAGCTTCAGCAGACGAAAAAGGATCTATTAGAAGCATTGGAAATGTTTTATAAAGTATTTTTTCTGGGAGCGGAGTTTGAGGAGGACCAGGGATGTTATTAGTAACGGATGTAGGAAATTCAAATATTACATTGGGAGTATTTGATGAAAAAAAACTGGAGGCTACGTTTCGGTTAACAACGAAAATACCACGTACTTCAGATGAGTATGGGATTGTATTGCGCAACCTCTTGCAGAACAGCCAGATCGATGTGGCAGATATTCATGCAGTTGTCATATCGTCGGTTGTACCCAATGTCATGCATTCGCTGACAAGCGCTATTATCAAATATATCCACGTTACTCCGATTATTGTGGCACCAGGCATAAAGACCGGGATTCGGATTGCAACAGAAAATCCGAGACAGATTGGTGCGGATCGTATTGTCGATGCGGTAGGTGCATATGGATTGTATGGCGGCCCGGTAATCGTCATTGATTACGGGACAGCTACCACATATGATCTTGTAGATGCATCCGGAGCATTTGTGGCAGGTGTAATTGCACCTGGGATTCGTACTTCTGCGAAGGCATTATGGGAAGAAGCCGCCAAGCTTCCGGAAATTGAAATCTGTAAGCCCAAAAGTATTCTGGCACAGGAAACAATCAGCAGTATGCAGGCAGGGCTTGTATACGGGCAGATCGGGCAGACAGAATATATTGTCAGGCATATGAAAAAAGAATTTGCTGTCAGTGGGGTCAAAGTCGTCGCAACTGGAGGGCTTGGCAAGACGATCGCATCTGAGACAAACGAGATAGATATTTATGATCCAAATTTGACTTTGCATGGAATGCGGCTGATTTATGAAAAGCAGAAATGATAAAATTGGATCATCTGTTTGATAATATTAAGAAATATAAGGTATAAGGAAATACGGAATGGAACAATTAAAAATAGGAAATACAGTATTAAGGAACAATTTGATTCTAGGTCCAATGGCAGGTGTAACAGACCTGCCATTTCGTCTGCTTTGCGCAGAGCAGGGAGCAGGCATGGTATGTATGGAAATGGTCAGCGCCAAAGGGATCTTTTATCACAACAAAAATACAGAGGCGCTGCTTGCGATTGATGAAAGGGAACATCCGGTAGCATTGCAGTTTTTCGGAGCAGATCCGCAGATTATGTCAGAGATGGCGAAAAAAATAGAAGGCCGCCCCTTTGACATCCTGGATATTAATATGGGATGCCCTGTGCCAAAGGTAGTAAATAATGGAGAGGGCTCTGCGCTTATGAAAAATCCGGTATTAGCAGGCAAAATCATAGAAGCAATGGCAAAGGCAATTAAAAAGCCAGTTACCGTCAAGATTCGGAAAGGATTTGATGAAGCGCATGTAAATGCCGAGGAGCTGGCATATATCGCTCAGGAATCCGGCGCAGCGGCAGTTACGGTACATGGCAGGACAAGGGAACAGTATTATTCCGGCAAAGCAGACTGGGATGTAATCCGCCGGGTAAAAGAAGCAGTGTCGATCCCGGTCATTGGAAACGGAGACCTGCTTACGGCAGAAGACGTGCTGAAAATGAAAGAAGAGACAAATTGCGACGGTTTTATGATCGCAAGGGGCGCACAGGGAAACCCATGGATATTTTCACAGATCCTGCAAGTACTTGAGACAGGAGAAAAGGCAAAAAAGCCGACTGCACAGGAAGCGGCGCAGATGGTACTGCGCCATGCCAGAATGCAGTTGGAGTGTAAAGGGGAATATACAGGCATACGGGAAATGCGCAAACACGCCGCTTGGTATACAAGCGGTTATAAACACGCTTCCAAGCTCCGCTATGAACTGAATACAGTGGAAACTTACGGACAGTTGGAAGCGCTGATGATGCGTTTTGCAGGTGAATATATGCCTGTCGGCTGAGTATAAGCTGGCTGTGCGTGAGAATAAACGCCTGTCGGCTGAGTATAAGCTGGCTGTGCGTGAGAATAAACGCCTGCCGGCTGAGAATTTTGATTGTTTGCGTGAAAGTGCATGTGGTGCAGGCTGCAGGGAAGCGTATTTTATAGGAATGTTTATAGATGTCCCGGCATATAATGGACGAAAAGACAGGTTGGACAGGATGTTTTGAGATTTGGAATATTTCGTAAGTGGATAGAACAACGACGGAATCGGAAATACGGCGGGATCAGCGAAACGGCATCGAATCTAGAAAAGCATGTTTCTAAAAACGCATTTTCACCGATGACCTACGAAAACCCGTTTATCATATATATGCATCAAATTATAGAACAACTGATCAGGAAAAAGAAAATATCTTACAAAAAATTGGAGCTTGTTATTATGGATGCAGAGAATGGCAGAGATCAGGACGAAGACGATATCGATGAAATACTGTATCAGATCGGGCAAAGGCTGAATTATCTGCTGCTTGTCACTGATACGCCAGACAGATACAAAGGTTTTATGGATGAGATGTACGAAGAGAACGGCTTGATTGTGCAGCAGCTAGATAAATCTGCGCACAGGCAGGCACGCGGCAACCTGGTGTTGGATTTTGAACGGGACGGCGGTATTTTGGGAGAAGACAGGATATTTGACTGTTCCAGTGTGATTTATCTGCCAATTTATAAAAGACCATGGGAAATCAGTGAAAACCTTGACATTCTCGTGCCTGTTGGGTATAATACTTTGGTTGTAGAAGGCATTCTTCCAACAGATTATCTGGAATGCGGTTCTATAAACGAAAGATTCAGGAAAGATAAGATGACAGATCGATTGGATCGGGAATTCAGGAAAGGTTGAAAAAGGCTTATGGAAAAGAAAAATATTTTGACTTACGAAGGCTTGCAGAAACTGGAAAATGAATTACAGGATTTGAAACTGGTAAAACGAAAAGAAATTGCTGAGAAAATCAAGGAAGCCAGAGAGCAGGGCGACTTATCCGAGAATGCCGAATACGATGCGGCAAAAGATGAGCAGCGTGACATTGAAGCACGCATTGAGGAATTGGAGAAAATTCTGAAAAATGCGGAAGTCGTTGTAGAAGAGGAAGTAGACCTGGATAAGATTAACGTAGGATGCCTTGTAAAAATCCTGGATTGTGAATTTGATGAAGAATTGGAATATAAAATCGTAGGATCTACAGAAGCAAACAGTTTAAAAGGGAAAATCTCGAATGAATCACCGGTAGGACGCGCACTGCTCGGGCATCAGATCGGAGATATCGTAGACGTCGAGACACAGGCAGGTATTTTACAGTATAAAGTATTGGAAATTCAAAGATCAAACGTATAAAGACAGCGGAGGAAAGAAAATGGCCGGACAGCAGAATCAGGACGTCAACCAGTTGTTAAAGGTTCGGCGTGAAAAATTACAGGAATTGCAGCAAAATGGGAAAGACCCATTTCAAATCACAAAATATGAGGTCACACATCATAGCCAGGAAATCAAAGACCAGTTTGAAACGCTCGAAAACCAGGAAGTTACAATTGCTGGGCGTATGATGTTCAAACGTGTCATGGGAAAAGCATCTTTTTGCAATATTCAAGATCTTGCGGGCAATATCCAGGCATATGTGGCAAGGGACGAGATCGGCGAGGACAGCTACAAAGATTTTAAAAAATATGACGTCGGCGACATCCTGGGAATAAAAGGCAAAGTATTTAAAACTAAAACTGGAGAAATCTCTGTACATGCCCAGGAAGTGCTGCTTTTATCGAAAAGCTTGCAGATCCTGCCAGAAAAATATCATGGCCTGACCGACACCGACATCCGCTACCGCCAAAGGTATGTGGATCTTATTATGAATGCGGATGTCAAAGAAACGTTTATCAAGCGTTCCAAAGTGCTGAGCGCCATCCGCCGTTATCTGGATACGCAGGGATTTATGGAAGTTGAGACTCCGATGCTCGTATCCAACGCAGGCGGTGCCGCAGCAAGGCCCTTCGAAACACATTTTAATGCCTTAAACGAAGACCTAAAGCTTAGAATCTCTTTGGAACTCTATTTAAAGCGCCTGATCGTAGGCGGCATGGAACGTGTATACGAAATCGGCAGAGTATTCCGCAACGAGGGCCTCGACACCAGGCACAACCCGGAATTTACCTTGATGGAGCTATATCAGGCATATACAGATTATAACGGCATGATGGATCTGACTGAGAAGTTGTATCGTTACGTTGCGCAGGAAGTAACCGGATCTCAGGTACTTACCTACGGCGGGCATACAATCGATTTATCCAAACCATTTGAACGCATTACAATGGTAGATGCCGTCAGGAAATACGCAGGCGTCGATTTTAACGAAGTGCATTCGACAGAAGAAGCAAGAAAGCTTGCAAAGGAGCACCACGTAGAATACGAAGACAGGCACCAGAAGGGAGACATCCTAAGCCTTTTCTTCGAACAGTTTGCCGAGGAGCACTTAATTCAGCCAACCTTTGTCATGGATCATCCGATTGAAATATCGCCGTTAACAAAGAAAAAGCCAGACAATCCAGAGTATGTGGAGCGGTTTGAATTCTTTTTGAATGGCTGGGAAATGGCAAATGCTTATTCAGAGCTGAATGACCCAATCGACCAGCGGGAGCGCTTCGAAGCCCAGGAGCAGGCGTTTGCAGCCGGTGATGAGGAAGCAAATCATACAGATGAGGACTTTTTGAACGCACTCAGTATCGGAATGCCGCCGACAGGCGGGATTGGATTCGGGATTGACCGGATGGTGATGATTATGACGGGGTCGATGGCGATTCGGGATGTGTTGTTGTTCCCGACAATGAAGAGCATTGATAAGTAAAAGCCAGTATTTATGCGGTTTCTGGAACAGTTTTTGTACCAAATATTTTAATTTTGTACCAATCTTGTACCACTTGGAAACAGAAATATGCAGAGTTATACAGGGATATTGGAAAAAGGCAGCTCATAGGAATTAAAAAAGGTTTAAGTATAGGGGAATATCTTGCGGTTGTGCAAGGTATTCCCCTTTTATTGTGGAGATGGATAGTATTTATGAGATTGAGAAATATAAATAGAAACTTGGAAAATTTATATCAGGTTTTTGCTGCTCTGTGATATAATATATACACAAAGAGAGGATAAGTGATATGCAGAAAAAAACACATGATTATGATAATGTATTCAAGACGATGAAAATGAAGCACAGGCGGCTGTTTGTATCAGTTATTAATGATGTTTTCGGTAAGGATTACCCATTGGATGTGAAAGTGGATGTGCTGCCATCGGAAGGATATTTGACTGAAAACGAGACAGTGGATGGGAGCAAGGAGATAGAGGAACAGATTTCAGATTTCCTGATAAAGGTTAAAGATGAAGTATACCTGTTAGAGTGCCAGAGTTATGATGACGGCTCAATGGCTATAAGGATTGCAGAGTATGCTTTTATTGTTGCAAGACAGTTTGCAGTATGGGATATTGGAAAGGCAATAATTCCAATGCCACGGTTTTCTGTCATATATATTAAACGAACAGGTAGAACGCCAAAAACAACCACAATTACATTTACATTTCCAGATGGACAGAGCGTGGATTATAATTCTGATAATGTAATTCTGGAAGAACTGTCAAAGGAATACATTATTGAAAAGAAACTGTTTCCATATATACCCTTTTATATTGCAAGGTATGAAAATGAAATTGCGTCAGAAGGTGATGTAGAAGCTGCTGTAAAAGATTTAATGCATTTTAAGGATGAAATTATCCGCTTACAGAATGAAAATGAATTGTCCGATGATGAGCTGATAGACCTGAAAGGATTTATAAATACAATCATTACTCATATTACAAATGGAAATAAAAATGAAGAAAGGCTGGTGAACATTATGGGTGGAGTGGTAATTGAAACGGAATCTGATAAGATTAAAATTCGGACAATTATTGAAATGGGGCAGGAAGTCGGCCTTGCCGACTCGGAAATTATAAAAAAGCTTCAGGAGAAGATTATTGGACTGCCTTTAAAGAGGGCAGAGGCATATTTAGAACAGTTTGGAAAACAGACGATGTAGACTGTCATCAAATTATGTACAGAGTTATGTACATTTATCTGAAAAAGAGGCAGGACAGATGGGATTTTGTTACTTCGACCAGATACAAAATGAGTTAGATGAGGCTAGAGCAGAAAGGAAGTTCTAGCAATATCTCCAGAGAACTTATTGAAAATTATTTCAAAGAAATATGTCTGTGACATTTAAAATGAAGGAAGACTGGTAAATATCATGGGTGGAGTAATAATTGAAACGGAATCAGAAAGACTTATGAGGCGGGGAATGGAGCAAGGAGAAGCAAAGATGATTGTCGAATTGGGTCAGGAGGATAGACTTAGTGATGAAGTTATTCTTAACAGACTCCAGAAAAAAATTGGAGTATCACTTGAAAGGGCAGAAGAATATTTGTATGAGTATGGAAAGCAGCTTGTATAAATGAAGAAAGGCTGGGTAAACAGACAATTTAGATTAACATGAAATATGGAATTATATAAAGTAAGCTAGACTGGTTTATTAAAGAGGGATTTTCTGCTATCAGGCAGGAAGTCCCTCTTTTTCTGGTTTGAAATGGGACAGGTGCGGACGTACGGGCAGAAAGAAACAGGAATGTGGTGAAATAATTCTTACTATATTTTTAATTTAATATAATTTGAAAATATAAAATACAAGGGTCAGGTGTAGTAATTTATAAAATGCAGCATGACAATCTTATGCTGTTTATGGAATAGACATTATGAATTTAAGGAGGTACAGAAAAATGATTGATAATAAAGGACAAGAAAGCAGCAGAAACAGCAGCTCATTAGAAAATTTTACAGTCCGGGTAACAAACCCCATGTTATACGACAGGTTACATACGCTTTCAGCTGAATATTCAGTATCTGTTGAGCTGCTTGTCAATGCGGCTGTAAAACGTTTAATTGAAGATGTTGATTTTGTGAGGGGACTCCGTACCGGAAAAATAGATTTCGAGTGAACGGTTACTCGTTATCTGTTTCAAAGTAAGAAAAAATAGTACGCAGTACGTTAATTGCCATCTGTTTCCGTTCCTTCGGCTGACAGTCAACGATCTGTCTGAACTGTTCTATGATATTGGAATCGCTGTCTGATACAGAATCAGAAAGAAGATAATCAACCGTTACTCCAAGCCTGTTAACGAGCCTCACAAGGGTATCTAATGTGAGGCTCCGTTCGCCACGTTCAATAGCGCCCATGTATGTGTCGGATATGTCGACAGCTTCTGCAAGCTGAGCCTGTGTGAGATTTAGTTTCAGCCGTTCTTCGCGTATTCTTTTTCCTAATTTTTTATAATCCATGTTATCGCCTCCATTTTTATTTTATATATTAAGGTATAAAAATCGAAATATCTGTATGTGGTTTTTATATTGACTAAATGTAGTAAATATGATAAAATGTATTTGGAACGTAAGAAAAAATTTGTACAATAGAAAGGAAGTAATTGAAATGGGTTTTTTAGATGCGTTATTTTCGTCTTCATCAGGGAAAGGCGGGGTTCCCGATTATTTAAAGCGAGATTATGAAAAATTTGGTCTTGATCCAGATAATGAAGTTAGTGTGTCAAATGAATATAAAAAAATGTATTGTACCAGATGCCGCAGAATTTATAATGGAGGAGCAATGTGTCGGGATTGTGGCAATATATTAGTTGAGTGGCATTAGCTTTTTTTGATAAAAATATCAAAATTTCTGTTTGATAATGCTTTTGAAATACTAAAGGAAGTTAAAGGCTGCTAGGAAGGTTTATATAGCCTTCCTTTTTTAAGAAAGAGTGATTAGAGTGATAATATTTATTATATTAATAATATTTGCTATTGTTTATGTAGCGCTTCCTTTATAGGCAAAATTAATTGTTTTTGCAATCAATTCTTTTTTCGAGACCCCATTCCAGTTATAGACGAAGTATTAATGATTGTGGCTGCAATCAACGATATGATTAAAATATATAAGGTAATGAGAATAGTAGAATGGATACGATCTCATAAATTATTATCGTTTTGTATTTGTATCATTAGTATTGCTTTTTTATCATTTGTTATTTCAATGATATTTGTCTAATTTACTATACTATGACAGATGCTATATGACTGTTTTTTCAGAAATTTTATTAGTTGGTGAGAGAAGGCAGCAGGAGGTATTGGGACTTTAAATACATTGAGGGATAGATATAAATTGTTGGAAAAGTTAAATACCATATAAAGCTGCAAAGAAAATAAATGATTGTAATACAATAAAGGAGATAAATATATGAGTGATTTTAAAAGTAATTATAATGGAAATGATGGAGGGGGACTTGGAACAATTATGGAAGCAATTGCTGATACGCCTGCTCTTATAAATCGCATTTTGGATTCTGAAATCTCGGTAAGTAATGTTCCATTGAAAATTTCTAATTGGGATAGAAAATTATGGGATACGCTTGAAGAATGTAAAGGCTGGCGTTTACAGCAAAATGAGTTTACAAAACATTGCCGCTTAGTAGATCCTAACAATATACGACGTGCATGGGGAACAAAAAATGGGATGTATAAAGCGTTGAAATCCCTGAAAAATTCAACCAGATAGGTACAGGCTGAAAAAAGGATGCAGAATTATTACAGAAACAAATTATAGAAGGATATATGCTTATTATGTTATTGCTAAAATTTTGATGGCTTTTGCTATGAAATAACATCTGATGTAAAATATCACTTTATTGTTTAATTTGATCAAATCAGAAAGGTGGTGGTATCAAGCGATGAAAATTCCATTTGGTCGGCTCATGTTATTTTCTTTAATAACATCCTTTTTATTTGGATTATGTGAGCCTTTTCTCAAATTACCTCTTTTTATTATGGGCTACCATTTTATTATATCTTTTTCACAACTTGCTGCGGCTATATGTTTCATCCTATGGCTTGCTATAACATTGTTTTGCCCATCTTCACTGTTTGAAACTGGTCAGAGCATTGGTGGTATTGTTTATTGGCTTGATGATTTATTTTACGGGATTCCTTGGTTCAGAATTTCAGTGTTCACTTTTTTCATCTCCTTAATACTGGGTGGGCTTTCTGCATGGATATTTTCGATTGCAATTACAATTTTTCTTGTATCATTTGAGATGTTCATAGCCCGGTTCTTATTCTTCATTTATGGCTCAGCAGGCAGATGAATGAAAAGATAACAAATTTCAAAGATTGTCCTATACTGGGCATCAAATACCAAAAGGAGTATGAGGGATGAAAAAACTCGAAACTGTAAAAATTATGCGCCACAATCAATATAGTTAGAAACTATATTTTATCAAGCGTCAATAAAAACCAAAAGTTGTAAACTGGTGAAAATGATTGAGACACGACACAGGTTTTTAAAGCAATACTTGTGAATAAAATTATTGTCCAGATACAAAAATCAGATGTAATATGATATGCTTTATGTTGTGAGGTGATATAAATGAAATTGAAGAAAGCGTCATATTATTTAAAACCGCCATGTTCCAAATGCCCTTATAAGTTAGGATTGTTACATACTCTGGTAAATCCTTGTCCACAATGTAAATCAGAAAGTTACGTGCTGTTTGAATCATTTCAAAAAAGGGTTCTGTATCAGCATCCTATTTCTTAAATATTATCGTATTTCATCTCATTTCAATTATATATTCTAAAGGTAGATCAAATAAGAAATGAGGTGATTAAAAATGTCCAACAAAAAAGTGTTTGACACAGTTCTGATCATATTATCGGCACTGCTTATAGCGGCAAAGACTATAAATGATAACATGAATATATTAGAACTGGATAACGAAACGAAATAACCATCCTGAATAAAGGGTTCCTGTAATAAGGAACCCTTTATTTGTTTCCCGAAAATTAATTTAGACAAAAAGAAAAGGAGATATTTAAGATGGCAGCTTTAATTGAAACAATGTTTTCCGTAAGGGAAAAACCGTGGCACGGGCTTGGTACAATTGTTATGAAAGCCCCGGCATCAGCAGAAGCCCTCCGTCTTGCCGGGCTTGACTGGAATGTAGTACAGGAACCGATCTATACAGGGTTCAATGAAAAGGTTAAAGGTTACAGGGTAAATGTCAGAGACAGAGACCGTAAAGTTTTGGGAGTAGTATCGGACCGATATAAAGTGGTACAGAATGTGGATGCTTTCAGTTTTACGGATGAACTTCTTGGAAAAGGGGTACGTTATGAAACTGCTGGGTCCTTGCAGGATGGCAAAAAGGTCTGGCTTCTTGCGAGACTTCCGAGGGAGTACATTATTGCAGGAGAACGTATCAGCCCATATCTGGTATTTTCTAATACACATGATGGTTCTGGTTCTGTAAAAGTAGCAATAACGCCAGTTAGGGTGGTTTGTAACAATACACTGAATCTGGCTCTGGATACTGCAAAGAGAAGTTTCAGTATGATTCATACAGGAAATATTCAAGATAAGATACAGGGGGCTAAAGATACTCTTTTCATGGCAGAGGAATATATGGATTGTTTAGGTGTTGAATTTGAACAACTCCGAAAAGAGAAGATAACAGATAATCAGGTGAAAGAATACGTTGAACTACTTTTGCCGATGGAAAAAGAACCTACTTCCATACAGAGTAAAAATATTATTCGGTTACGTGAAGATATGATGAAACGGTATTATGATGCACCGGATTTGAAAAAAGTTGGAAACAATGCATACCGTTTTATCAATGCAGTATCGGATTTTGCCACACACAGCAGTCCGCTCCGTAAAACTGTAAATTACAATGAAAATCTGTTTTCACGTACTGTTGATGGAAATCCTTTGATTGACAAGGCTTATCAGCTTGTTAAGTCAGCTTAAGCATCAGGAATCACCGGGGACTGTCAGTTTGAATAACAATGCCGCATAATCTGAGGCATCACAAAGTTATTTCATTTTGACTGTCCCCTTTATGCATGTGGTCTTACTTAATATTTGAATATTCTGTACGTATAGATGAGAAAGAAAGGGGAAATAAACATGTTTGAGAAAATATCATTATCAGGAGTCAGCCATACAGAATGGCTTCGTATAAGGAAATCGGGTATCGGAGGTTCAGATGCAGGGGCTGTCTGTGGTATGAATCCATACAGCAGCGTCATCAAAGTATATAAGGACAAGGTTAGTGATGAAATAGAGGAATTAAATAATGAAGCTGTCCGTATCGGCAATGATCTGGAAGATTATGTTGCAAGACGTTTTATGGAGGCTACCGGATTAAAGGTCAGAAAATCAAATTTTATGTACCGTAATGTGGAGCATCCATTTATGATCGCAGATGTTGACCGGCTTGTAGTTGGTGAAGATGCAGGGCTTGAATGCAAAACAGCCAGTGTCTATCAGGCAGGTCAGTGGACAGATGGGAACATACCTCTCCATTACATTATGCAGTGTTATCATTATATGTCGGTAACTGGGAAACGTACATGGTATATTGCAGCTGTTATTTTAGGGAAAGAATTTACATACCGTAAACTGGAATGGGATGACGAACTGATTCACCATCTTGTTTCTGTTGAAAAAGATTTCTGGAACAATTATGTGATGAAAGGAATTATTCCGCCGCCGGATGGGAGCAGGATCTGCGATGAAGTGATCGGACAGTATTACCATACAGCAAAAAGATCCGGTACAGTTAAACTTGTAGGGTTTGATGATAAATTAAAAAGACGCGAAGAAATTCTCAGATGTGTTTCTGAATTACAGGAAGAACAAAAACGGATTGAACAGGAAGTAAAACTGTTTATGAAAGACAATGAGTTTGCAGATAGTGAAAATTTTCATGTTTCATGGAAAAATGTAGATTCAACAAGACTTGATACCAAACGCATCAAATCGGAAATGCCGCAATTATATGCTGAATATGGAAAAGTTTCACATTCAAGGAGATTTGAAGTAAAGGCAGCATAAGAAGCAGTCGGATTAAAGGAGAAAAGCAATGGAAAAGAGTTTTATAAGGCTTCTCAAATCAAATGAGATTGAATGCAGAACAGCAACGATTAATGAAAAGGGATTGAGCCTGCTGCTTTATAAAGATGCACGGGTAGACCAGAGGATACTTGATGAGACATTCGGGCCGTTTGGATGGAAACGGAGCCATCAGTGCATAGATGGGAATCTTTATTGTACAGTAGAAATCTTTGACCAGAAATCCGGAGAATGGATATCAAAACAGGATGTAGGGTCAACCGGATATACGGAAAAAGAAAAATCACAGGCTTCGGACAGTTTTAAAAGGGCATGCTTTAACTGGGGGATTGGGAGAGAATTATATTCTGCACCATTTATATGGGTTCCGGCAAATAAAGCATCCATCCAGATTAAAGAGGGACAGAACAGAGAGAAGCGATATTATTGCAGTGATCACTTCTCTGTTTACTCAATCCAATATAATGATGTAAAAGAGATTCAGACACTTGTAATTATCAATGATAAGGGCCAGACTGTTTTTGAATGGAAATCTACAAAAACTGCAGGCAGCAGTAAAGAGAATAAGAGAGAGACAGGGAAAAAGGAATCTATGAGAAGTTCTATCTCAAAGGAACAGATGAATACTCTGCAGGCCGAACTTGACCGGACCGGGGTTACAATGGAAAATGTGCAGAGCAGATATAAGATACAAAAACTTGGAGATATGAGTGAAGAACTGTATGGAAAAGTAATGCTTGCTTTGTCAAGGACAAAATCAGTCCATGCAGCATAGGAGGATAAATAACAATATGATGAATTTTGAAGAATTTTCAGAAGCAGTATTAAAAGAAATAAAAGAAAAAGCAGAAGGAAAATTTGATGTTTCGATGACTATTAATATGAAAAACAACGGCATCAAATGTACAGGTATATCTGCCATAGCAAGGGAGAGCAGTAATGGGCCATGTATATATCTGGATGGTTATTATCAGGAATATAAAAATAGAAGTATGGAACTGCATAGTATAGCAGACCAGATTTACAGGCAGATTATAGAACATCAAAATGATTTTCATGACATTAAAATTATGGATTTTTTGAATTGGAAAAATATCAAAGGCAGTATTTATGCAAAGTTAATTAATGCAGAACAGAATAGAGAACAGCTTGATGTACTTCCACATAGAATGTTTCTGGATTTAGCTGTCGTTTACTATGCTGCAGTCAGTGGTTTTGAGAGCCAGTGCATAAGCACTATCCTTATTCATAACCGTCATCTGTCAATATGGAAACAGAGTGAAGAAGAACTGTATCAGCTATCAGTAATAAATATGCGTTCCGAAGGCAATCCTGTATTTGATAATATGGAAACCATTCTCAAGGGGGCTGTACCAGAAACTGCCAGTATATGGGACAGCAGCGGGTTTTCATTGAATCTGGGTGCATATATTCTGACAAATCACCATAAGCACTTTGGTGCATCTGAGATCCTTGATAAAAATGTTTTAAAGAAGGTTTCAGATATGATGAAAGGTGATTTTATCATACTGCCCAGTTCTGTACATGAAGTTATTATACTGCCTTCAAAGTATGGAGTAGAATTTGGGGGACTTGCAGATATGGTAAAGGAAATCAATGCCACAGAGGTAAGTGCAGAGGATTATTTATCCGATCATGTATATATTTATAGCAAAAGTGAGGAAACATTGAAAATAGCGGCATAAAAATGCTGTAATTGTCGATGGCAGGAATAGGAAAAATGATTTATGGACGTACCAATAAGTATTTAAAAGACGGTATATCTACATGTGATGCACATTCAGATAGTTTCAATTTAGAAAGGATGATGTTTATGGGTACAGTTGATAAAGTATTTGATAATTTTGAAATGCTGTATGACAACTATATGGATATGCCTGAAGCACAGGAGGCAAGAAATAATGCATTCAAATATATAGAAGAGAATGGGATTGATATGACGCAGATGGAACATTATATTACTGCCATCATATCAGAGTATGAAAGACAGGGGTTTCTGTATGGTTTTCGGTATGCAGTTTCTTTATTCCTGGATGGTACATTGCGATATGATTAATCAGAGTGTTATAAGAGTCAAGATGCGGATAATTTGTGATCTGGATAATATATTGAAAAACACATAGTTTGATCTGCAGAAATAAAAGACAGAGTAATGCATTTGTAAAATAATGATAATCGGGGATTTGATATCCCCGATTATTTTTTTAGGATTTTACCTATCAGAAATTATATATTATTATAGTAAGTAATATAAGAAAGAGAGGATATGGTAATGGATAAATTTAAAATAGGAACTAGAGTAAATATTGTAATAGGAGATATGAAAGGTTTAGCAGGTGTAATTACAGAATCAGATGATATAACGAAAACAGTCTATCATGTTAAAATTGACGGTGGAAAGGAAGAAAAGATATTTTTAGAACATGACTTAGATTATGAAAATATTTTAGACACGCCAATAGATGAATTGATAAATAGCCAAATATGTGAAAGAGAGATGAAGATGACTGCGTTACTGAAATAGGTTTAGCAATTGAACATCTATTGAAGATGAAATATTGCACCAATGATAGGAATTATAGAGTGTGGGAGAATTCATTCTTAACACATATAGGTGCATATTCTTTGTATACTAAATCATTGTCAAAAAAGGAGAACATAAAACTTATTAAATATATAAAGGAAAATATTCAACGTTCTTATGATATCGGAGTAAAAAATTATAAGAATGCTGCTAAGAAATATCCAGATCTAAAAGATGGAGTAAAGTATATTCCACCGGAATGCAAGTGGTCATTAGAAGAATTAACAAATCTTAATGTTACTATTGAAGAATTGTTAGCTAAATTACCGGATATGGAATAAAAAGAAAGGATTAAATAATATGAGTAATATAGAAAATAAAAGAGAGTTAATCCACAAAACGAGAAAAGATGTATTATAGTGAGAGGTAAATAATATAAGAAAGAAGGGAGATTAAAAAATATGGATAATGAAATTGATATTCTGAATGGTGAAGAATTGGATGATTATGTTTATTTTACTGAAATGGCATCTGTTGCCCATGACTGGGATAATGGAATACTCATTGCTGTTGATCCAGAAAGAAATACTCTGAATATTCCATATTTCAAAGTGTATAACAGCAGCAGTTATGAAAAAGCCAGCCGTGTTGCAAGATTACACTTCAAAAACAGTGGTATGGAATATCATATAAGAGATAAAAAGCGCAGTATTCCTACTTGGTCATTAAATACATCAGATAAACAAAAGATTATAGATCTTCTAAGAAAACCTTATAGAAAAAATAAAAAATATACCAATTGGCAGGCATTATGTTTTGAATGGAATGATGTCAATGGTTTAATTGGCAATATTGATATCGATGAATATTTTGCAGGCAAATACGATGAGAAGTATATAAAACATCCTAATTCAGCATTAAGAGAAGCATATGTTCCAAGCTATCAGAAGATGCCTGATACATGAGAATAAAAAGAAAGGATAAGAAGATGCATATAAAAATACAGAGTGGAAATCCCACTCTGTATTCCTGTTATTTTTCTGATTTAAACTTTTTCTGTATAATCCAAAGAAATCCATCCTGCTTTAGATTTCAGAAGACCCAATTTAGAAGCTCCTGTTCCATAATGTTTTTCAATTACCGAAAATATGTTTTATAATATAGGTATTAATCATTGTATGAATTTAACGATGCTAGATTAATATACGTCGTTGATTATTCCTATATTCATATCGTATAATATTAGTATAACTTCTTATATAATTTTACAATATATAATATTTAATAATTTCTTATATTTATAACATTCAATACATACTATAGACTTAATTTATACAAATGTTTTAATATATTTATGAAATCTAAAATTGCGCAAATATATACTATAAATATAATTAGAAAGTAGGTTTAGGTTAGATATAAGATATGATTAAAGCATTATATTGATAATCTTTTTATAATATGAGAAAATAAATAAACTTACATGATTGATTGTATCTCAAAATCAATATCTTTTGACATATTTCTTGCTTACATTTATCTTGCTTCATATGTCTTAATGTATGAAATGAAAGTTAAATGGTATTATGTTAAAAGAGCTAATAGACATGATAAAGTTCCTATGAATGTTTGGAATAGAATATATTATTCGATTTTATATTTTTTCTTATATTATACCTATTAGAAAAGAAAAACAGTGTATTTATTAACCTAACACCCTAAATGTCTAACGAAAACCATAATAACAAAATATTAGACGAAAGGAGCAGCAGAATGTTACAATCATCTTTAGGATTCCATACAATGACTTTATCTTTACCCTTAGAAGCCGGAAAGGTACAGCCATTAATCAGACATTTCAGGAGATACAGCCAGAATACAGGACTTATACAGATATACCGTATTGGTGAGAAAAATAAAATGTATGAATATAATCCGACATGTAAATTTGAATATGTTCTTCCAAGGCACATTAAAATCAAGTATTGTAAAGAGGATCATGGCATTGCCTGGAGTATACGGTGTAATAATTGGAGTAAAGATTTCCGATCATATATGGTTGAAGCAACGATAAATCCAAAAATTCTTGGAGGCATCCATGATTACATAACCGCTGCCACTTATGATGACATGAAAGATGCTATAGAGAAATTTAATGATGAAGCATGCAGAATATCACCATTGCTGCAAACTTTTGACTGTTATAATTTAAAACGTATTGACTATTGTGTTAACTTTGATATGAATGAATTGATTGGTGAGATCCCTCCAGAACTTATGATGTCTTTAATTAAACGGAGCGACATACCCCCTTTTTGTAAAGAGTGGACAAAATATGATACTATATCTCATAGAAAGAAAAGCAGATCTGAAAGTTTTTATTTAATAAATCCATCTGTCAATATCAACTGTTACAGCAAATATATGCAGTTACTGGAGCGTTCACGTGAAAATGAGGACAGAGGATTTCCGCCAATTCCCCTGTCAACACTGAATGCGGCACAGAACATCATACGTTTTGAAGTCCAGTGTAAATACCGTAAAATATACACTCTCTCCAACAGGGCAGAAGCGTCAGGCAACTACAGTGTCAATAAATATGAAAGTTTTCTCACTTATGAAGCCTGTGATGACATGATCAATTATTATTTTGTTAAAACTATTGGAAAAAGTGACTGGCATACTTTGCAGGATGCTGCATGTATCGTAAAGTCTCATAATTTTAATATCCAAAAAGAGAAACGTTTGATTGGCGCATTGGAACTCATCAACAAATGCCGCAGTGTTTCTAAGGCAAAAGATTATTATCAGGGATCAGAGCTTGAAACTTTCAAACGGACATTAAAGGATTTATCTGGGCTTAATATCAACCCGGTCACCATTCCAAAAGGTTGGGGATACAGATATATTCCAAATTTATTGTATACCTATTATGATAAAGCCCAGAAAGAGAAAATAGAGATACAGAGGATGGAAGAATTTATGAATGGGGGTTATGCTAAATTATAGAAAAGAGTTTGGAAGTTTTTTTGGTTGAAATAGTTTTAAAGCTTTCTAACATGTTATCATTATCACCGCCAATGTTTATTGATAACTATGACTTATCTATTTGATATGCCCTCTGTATTTATAATAGTGTACACTTTCATAGTAGTATGTAAATATTGTTAGTGTTATAAAAACGGATAACTATTTTATGCAATCTGTTTTTATGATATTTTGTTTGAATTTCGGATTTTTGCCAAATTTAACATGAAATATGATTTTCAAAGTAACATAATCGGAATTATATTACTTGAACATGGTAGTTTCTTCCTATATAATTATAAAAGATGGAAGGGGATGTTATGGGTAAAGAAAAGAGTGAAGTACAGGAAGTGAGAATTGATGCTCTGGTTCCTTTTAATTTATGTTCCCATCAACCATGTGGAGGAGAAAAATTAGAACGGCTTAAGGGTAGTATAGAAAAGTCAGAGGAGATGCATCCAATTATTGTCCGTCCTTTTGGGGATGAGGAACAAAAAAAGTATGAAATCATAAGTGGCCACAATAGGACAAGGGCAATGGAAGAATTGGGACGTGAAACTATCTCTGCAGAAATATTGGATGGATTATCAGACCATGATGCAATAGGGTTGTTCTATGATGCCAAATTAAGCAAACAGCTTTTTTCTGATTGGAATTACTCACAGAGAATTGAAGCAGTCAGATATTATGAGAAGATAATAAGAAAAAATTCGCATCAAGGAAAGAGGACGGATTTAGAAGAAAAAAAGATTGACGGGATTGGAGAAAAGGTAATTGAACAGAGTAGACAGAAGTTAGAAGAAAATTTTGAATTGGAAACTGAAAGTAGACAGAAGTTAGAGCAAAAATTAGAGTTGAAAATTGAAAGTAGACAGAAGTTAGAAGCAAAAATTAAAAGGGCTACTACCAGGGATAAAATAGCCTGCTACCTTGGGATTTCCACAGCTACATTAAGTAAATATAGGAGTATCATTAAATTACCGAATGATATAGTTGATCGTATTGGACAATTACTTGATAAGGAGATGATGACTTTTAAGGCTGCTTATAGGATATCCAGATCTAAAGTAAGGAAGATTGATATTAGAACACTTCTTAGATGCATAGAAAAGTCACCAAATAAGAAGATTGATATGGGTAAGCTTGAGAAATTACTTAACAGTAGGAAAACCGAAGAAAAAGGTGTATTTTATCCAATATATGATGATGTATTTAACCGTGTTTTGGTTCCAAAGAATTCTAAGAGAACTAGACACTAGAGCGGTACGATCTTTTCAAACAGCCATTTTACAAGTAAATGTAAAGAAACTATTTTTAATATTTGATTTCAAGTGTCTGTTTTGAAAAAGGTAGTATCTAGTCTAACGAAAGAGAAGTAAAGCTATGAGTATGCTCCCAGATGGAATTATGCCTTTTATAAAAAATGGGCAGGTTTTTGATTTTTCTTGGAAAACAGGTATTTCATATATTGTAGATTATCATCGCTTAAATAATAAAATTA
This sequence comes from uncultured Eubacterium sp., assembly GCA_947178105.1. Taxonomy (GTDB): domain Bacteria; phylum Bacillota; class Clostridia; order Lachnospirales; family Lachnospiraceae; genus Eubacterium_J. The sequence goes on from CAMWXD010000014.1 coordinate 54,500, forward strand.
TTTTATCGGATGATTTGATGAATCTAAGATTTAATGAGGTAAAGTATCGAACAAAAATTACGTCTATAGATGAATTAAGAGATAGTTTTGAAAGTCTTATATCAGCGGCTGTGCAAATATTAAAAAAAAGTTCTAAAAATCTTATGTCAGATATATTGGAGATAAAAGGTTATCGAGGTCTATTTAGTTCAGTTGATATTCATGATTTCAGATATTTAAAAAGAAATCTATTGGCAGAACAGTTAGTATTTGACGTATTGTTTGATAAATATTTGTCGGAAACAAAAGAAATGACACGTTCTAATTATTCAAAGGATATGAGTAAGCTTTTATGCAATAATGTATACTCTTATTGTGATACTATCAATAAGGAACTCGAAAGAGGAATGGAAGTTTATTATAATATGATGAAATATTCAGAACTTAGGTCAGAATTGGAATTACTTGGTGTTATTCCTGATAAGTATGCTGAATATTATAATCCTAGAATGAAAGATAATTTAAAAAAGAAAAAACCAGAATATGTTTGGGATTATTTATACTATAATCATAGTCATAAAATTTTAAAACGACAGTATAGACGGCAGCTTACAAGAAATAGCCGTAATTATTCTTATGAGGAAATTATCAATGATCTTAAGGAATATAACGGGTTTGTAAAAAAGCTGCTGCCATCAGAGAATGAATCCGTAAATAAATATTTTAATATGTCGATGAGGTATTATGCCTTGGAATCATACAAACGAATAGATTTTATGTTTTATCTTGCGGATTTCATGCTTAAGACGGGGATGGATGAAATTAATAGAGAACACTTTTTAATAAAACGGTTTACACCATGCGTATTAGTGCCTGTTGTGGAAAATAATGAAATTCAATTTTATACTAAGTATAAGTATTACAGGGCACCTTTAATGATTGAAAAAGAATTACAAAAAGAAATACGAAAGGATAGTTTTGTTGATTTTAGATATTATGCTGATCAGTTATCTATGTATCAGTATGTTCGAGCTAAAGCATATGAACTGTTTAGGTATCATGGTGAATTTATATCATTAGACTATAGTGAAATAAAAAAATTTATTTTTCAGTATTATAATATGAGAACATACCATGAGTCAAATGAAGTGTGGAAGGTCATAGAGGGTAAAAGATGGAAAGATTTAAATGATGAAATAAGACGCAATTTGAAGAAGATATTTAATAATTTTATTTCTATCAATGATCTGTTATTTTGGAAATCTTCCAAAAGAGAATATACCGTTCCCAAATAATACTTGAAAAATATAAAAAAGCCGGATATATCCGGCTTTTTTATTTTGCGTCATTTTGTCCAAAAATGTGATTTTCTAGTTGATATAATTATTATAACATTTTGAGCAAACGAAGATAGTGAAATGAGGGTTGCACTATAATGAGGATTCACATTTCACAATGAAAGGAGGATACGTTGATTCAAGAAAACTATTGCAAACCGTTAAGCGGTAAAGAGGGGAAAGGATATGTGTTTGATCTCTGTAAAAGTTGCCATTTTTATCCCTGTGAGAATACAAGTGAATTTCTTCAATTCGCAAAAAAGGCAAAAGATTCTGGTTTTCAGCATGTAGAGAGGGGAACTCTTCCAAAGGTAAGAGATGGCACTGTATCAAGGGAAGGAGATATGTATGGAAAAGAGGAAAACCATGTTATACGTGCAACTGTATCAGAAGTTTTTGTGAACGGGTGTCGTATTAGGGAAAACAACGTCACAAATAATAGAAAATCGAAATTGCTGTCATATTACCAACAAGAGTATCAGAATGGTTGTCCAATGGGAATGCGCTATGTTACACAGGTGGAGTGTGGGAGAAAAAGAGTTGCTGATGGCATCGGAGATCATTTCAAAGTGCAAATTGAATGGAACTATAAGATATCGAAGGATACCAATGATATATGGGAACCGTCACAGCCAGTATTCATATCTGCACAGACTGGACAGGGCAAAAATCATTTTGTAGAAAAAAAATTGATACCGTATATAGAAGAACTAAACTACAAAATGAATACTAAATTTAAAGTTTTAATCATTAGCAACCGTTTAGCACTGAAATGCCAGATATACAATCATATCCGGGGAAGATATAAGGAAGATGAAGAAGATGATTTGGAAATATTGTACTCTTATAATCAGGTAGCAGATGTCATAACGTACCAAGGGCTGTTAAGTAGGAAAGGGTTTTTAGAGCATGTGCAAAAGAAAAAAAGGTCAAAATATATTTTTGTGATTTGTGATGAGGTGCATTTTTTCACATCTGATGCAAGGTTTAATCCTTATACACAGCAGATATTATCTACCATTGTCAGTTTATTTAGAAAGGTTATCAGAGTCTATATGTCAGCGACACCATATGAATGTTTGCCCCAAATATGTGAATGCGAGGGAAGGGTGCCTGTTTTTTATCATTTTCAACGAGATTATTCCTATCTGAACATCAAGACATATTCTGAGATTGGGGAATTATATGAAGAGATTATCAAAAGTGTGGAAAAGTCAGAAAAATGGCTGATTTTTATTGACGATAAAGAGAAATGTCAAAAAATAAAGAATGAATTAGAAGTTATGGGAGAAGAAATTGGCATTTCTCTACAAGATGATGATTCTAAAGTTGTAAAAATTTATGCTGCTAGTGCAGATAGCAAAAATGATGAAATTTATAACTTGATAATTCATGCGGAGAAGCTCGTGGGAGGAATTCAAGTGCTAGTTACAACTTCCGTATTGGATAACGGGGTAAATCTGAAAAATATTGATAATATTGTCGTATCCGATATGTCGAAGGTGAAGTGTTTACAAATGGTTGGCCGAGCCAGAAAAAATGGTCCTGACGACCGAAAAAATCTGTATATAAAAAGGTTTGATCCTAAATATGTCACGAGCAGGATTCGTGATCTCAAAAAACAGAGAGAAGCCTATCATACTTTTGATTTGGCCTTTGGGGAGTTAAATGATCCATTTCAATCAAAAATGAATGATGAATATAGGTTTCTGTCCAAATATTATGATGATGAAGAAAAAGACTGGAAAAGCGCAAAACATTTATTTGGCAGATTGCCGGAGGAACCGAATAAAGTTTTTATTAATGTGATTGCAAGGCGGTTAATGGAGAATAATATTTCTGCGTATGAAAATATTTTGCAGGAGATGGAAGAAGAAGCAACAGAAACAGGGGTATTTGGACAGGAAAAAAAGCTTCCTGGACAAAATTATTTGGAGCATCAGCTCTCTTGGTTTGGGAAGGAGTATTGTGTGGATGATGACAGAACGCTGTGCAATCAGGAAAAAGCAGAGCAGAACTTTTTAAATTTTCTTAAGTCACATTTAGGGGAAGAGGGGTGTATACATGATGAGCACAAGGAAGAATTTAAAATGGAGTTTACCAGATTACATGATGCGGTATTTCCACGGGAGGATAAGAACAAGGATCGTATTTATGGGTTGAATAAGATCAATAAAATATTGAAGAAGAGGAATTTAAATTATAGGGTTGAGGGAGGATCGGGATGCTGGCGATTTATTCAAGATTTAGAGGGAACAGAGTCAGAATAATGCTGTGCATAAATAGAAAAGCCGTAATCAGTAAAGCATACATAGTCTGGTATTACAGATCGTATTTTTTATTATTTGAATTATATATTATTATTTTGGGAGGTGGAAGTTATGGCAGAGAAGGTTCCTATCTGGAATAAGGCAATGTTAACATTGGAAGAGGCCGCAAGTTATACCGGTATTGGCGTGAATAAGCTGCGCGATCTCAGCAATGTTGAAGGCTGCAATTTTGTTCTCTGGAATGGTTCTCGTAGGCTTTTGAAACGTGAAAAATTGTTAGCGTATCTGGATAATCATTATTCGATTTAAATTACAAGAAAGGAGCTGTGGGAGTTGTCTCTCACAGCTTTCTTTGAAAGGAGTATTTATGGGAAAACGATATGATAAAAAACACAGGCTGCTTAAAACAGGGGAGACAGAACGTGCAGATGGTTATTATACATACCGCTGGACAGCCAGAGATGGCAAAAGGCATAGTATTACAACAAGTACATTGGAAGAACTAAGAGCAAAGGAAGAAGATATCCAGAGAGATACATCAGATGGAATCCGGGTGGATTCACAAAATGTTACTGTTAATGATTTATTTGAGTTATGGAAAAGTCTTAAAAGAGGATTAAAAGATAATACGTTTCAAAATTACTGTTATATGTATAATCAGTTTGTAGCAGAAGATATTGGAAGACTGTTAATACGTAAGTTAAAAAGGTCAGATGTCAAACGCTTTTATAATAAACTGGCAGATGAAAGAGGGCTTAAAATAGCTACCATAGACAACATACATACTGTCTTGCATCAGGTTTTGGAATTGGCAGTTGAAGATAATTATGTGCGGAATAATGTTTCAAATAATCTTTTAAAAGAATTGAAGCAGACACATCATATAAATGATGACCATAAAAGGGGGTTAACAGTTCCGGAGCAGGAGTTATTTCTAAGTTTTCTTGCATCAGAAAAAACGCAATATCATCATTGGTATCCGATTTTCACAGTAATGTTAGGAACAGGAATGCGCGTTGGTGAAATCTGTGGTCTGAGATGGGAAGATATAGATCTTGAAAATGGAATGATCAGCGTTAACCATACATTGGTATATTATAACCATGCGGTAAATGGGTGCTATTTTAATATTCATACTCCGAAAACCAAGGCTGGAGAAAGACAGATTCCGATGTTGGAAAATGTAAAGAAAGCGTTTGAACAGGAAAAGTCTTATCAGGAATATAATCATATGAAGTGCAAGATAACTGTGGATGGATATACGAATTTCATTTTCATTAATAGATTTGGAAATTTGCAGCATCAGGGAACTTTAAATAAAGCACTTCGGAGGATTATAAGAGACTGTAATGACATACAGTTATTAAAAGGTAAGAAAGATCCGCTATTATTACCAAAGTTTTCCTGTCATTCACTCCGCCATACATTTACAACAAGGCTGGTGGAAGCCGGGGTGAATATTAAAGTCATTCAGGAACTTTGTGGACACAGCAGCAGTGATGTTACTTTGGATATTTATACTACAGTCACAAAAGAGTTAAAACAAAGGGAGTTTGGAAACTTTGAAGAAAAGATGAAACAGCAGAAACAGGAATGGGGGCAGGCATTAGAGCTAGATAATGATGCAGAGAACGAGGGGGAATGATTCCTCTCGTTTTCTTTATAATAAAAAAATGTGATTCCTGTTATAAAAATTAATTGTACAAAGCGATTTTATGAAGTATAATACAGACAAGATGTATATGTACGATGCAGAGGAGACAGAATGAATATAGAAAATACGGCAAAAACAAAGAGGACTGTAAAAGACAGTGTATTTACAAATTTGTTTGGTAATTCTAAATATCTGCTTCAATTATATCAGTTTCTTCACCCAGAAGATACAGGTGTCAGAGAGGAAGATTTAAAAACGGTTACCCTTGAAAATATCTTTACAGATGATGTATATAATGATTTGGGATTTACTAAAGGTGATAAATTAATGGTTTTAATGGAAGCACAGAGTACATGGACAGTTAATATTATTATCAGGGCATTGGAATACCTTGTAAATTCATACAGGAGATACTTTTCTGAAAATGGGCAGGATTTGTATAGCAGCAAAAAGGTAACACTTCCAAAACCAGAATTGTATGTTATTTATACAGGTAATAGAAAAAGAAGACCAGAGGAAATCAAACTTTCAGAAGAATTTTTTCAAGGGGAGAAAGTTGCCATAGAGGTAACAGTAAAGATGATATATGACGGTAAAAAAGGCGATATTGTCAATCAGTATGTAAATTTTACAAAAGTGCTTGACGAACAGGTTAAAAATTATGGAAGAAATAGAAAGGCTGTTCAGGAAACAATCCGTATTTGTAAGGATAAGAATATACTTAAAGAATATCTGGAAAATAAGGAAAGCGAGGTTGTGGATATTATGATGCAGTTATACGATCAGGAAGAAATAATGAGAGTGCATGATAAAAGAATTGAAATGGATTCTAAGATTCAAGCAACAGTGGAAACTTGCCAGGAATTTGGAATGAATTTTATAGATACAACAGATAAGATTGCTAAAAAGTATTCATTATCCAAAGATAGGGCTGAAATAGAAGTAAGGGAATACTGGATTAAGCAATAATCAGATATAGATATTATGATTGTTTTAAATTGTGAGCCTGGTGAAATAAAGAGACTACGAAAACCAAATAGAGATGACAAGTGAGATATCTCTTGAACAGGAGGTTTTACTATCTATTTTGTTAAGAGATAAAAAACATTTTGAGGTAATCTGGATTTTCTTCCATTTTACAGAAATATTGTAAAAGAAGGAGTAATGATTTATGGATGAAAAGAAAAGAATTTGTGCTACTACCGTTTAGAAAAGGCAGAAAAGTGTTTGAAATCTGCAAAAGTGCTAGTGCAGTTAGAAGATTATTGTAGTGCAGCGAATCGTTTTTATTATTCAATATTTCATTGTATTAGAGCATTATTAGCATTAGTTCTGGTTTGTACCAATCTTGTACCAATTTTGTACCATCTGCGCATAGAGTTACAAAGACTTAGATAGAAAGACAGAATAAACGGATGATGCGCAGGCGTTGAAATATAGGGATTTGCAGGGTATTATAGACTTTCCGAAAGAGACATACTAACAATCCCGACAATGAAGAGCTTGGATAAAGAAAATTGATAAAAACCTAGTAAGATCAAGGGTTGTAGAGTTAAATGCGTGGAAAAAATTCATAACAGTACGCCCAATTTACGCCCAAAATTATAAATTTATACGGGAAATTAAAATTGCTAACGAAACCCCCATGAAACATGGATACCTTATCATGTTTCATGGGGGTTTTGATCTTTTATTGTGGATACAATTTAAAATGTAAGATGTATATCTTCATAGTTTGATTATATAATATCTTATTGGAAAGGAGGAGTTAAAATGAAGCATAATGTGTTCGTTTTTGCGATTGCCATATTGGAAGGGTTACTCGTAATTATGCGTGATTTAGAAAGGAAATCATAAAACGGGGTAGGGCAGTTGTCTTATCCCGTTTTTCATGCATGGAAAGGAGGGTGATGAATTATGGAAATGAAAGATTTGGACAGTTTAAATTGTGCAGTACATATTCTAAATGGTATCAAAGATATTATGATATTTTTGGAAAGCAGTATGATAAAAACAGTACCTGTTTCAGTATATATTGTGTTTGAGACTGCATTGGAAAAATCGGTATCTTTGTTAGAGAAAGTGGCAGAGGCAATGGATGAGAATTTAACAGAGGCAGGTAATGAAAGCCAATAATGGAGGAAATGTTATGTACGAGAAGATTTCAACAGTAAACATGGCACGGGAGGAATGGCTCCGGTTAAGGAAAACAGGTCTTGGCGGCTCTGATGCAGGGGCGGTATGCGGTATGAATCCATATAGCGGTCCAATGAAAGTGTTCCAAGATAAGGCGTGTGAGGAAATAGAAGAGCAGGACAGCGAAGCATTGCGGCAGGGACGCGACTTGGAAGATTATGTGGCACAGCGGTTTATGGAAGCGTCTGGACTCAAGGTGCGGCGTTCCAATTATATGTACCGAAGCAAAGAATATCCGTTTATGATCGCAGATGTTGACCGACTGGTAGTAGGTGAAGATGCCGGGCTGGAATGTAAGACAGTCAGTGCATATAATGCTGATAAGTGGAAGGACGGGAATATTCCTCTTTATTATATTATACAGTGTTACCATTATATGGCTGTCTTAAATAAGAAGGCATGGTATATAGCAGCAGTTATTCTTGGGCAGGGATTTATATGGAAGAAACTGGTCTGGGATGACAGCCTGATAGCAGCGGTTGTGAAAATAGAAAAAGATTTTTGGGATCGCTATGTCAGGAATGGGATAATGCCATTACCGGATGGTTCAAAAGTTTGTGACGAAATCATTGCCAAGTATTTCAACCGTGCAGAAAAGCAGGGAAGTATGGAGCTTGTTGGATTTGATGAGAAATTAAAGCGCCGGGATGAAATACTTGGCATGATTGCGGAACTGGAAACAGAACAAAAGACGATCGAGCAGGAAGTTAAGCTGATTATGAAGGAAAATGAGCTTGCGGTGAGTGGAAAATACCGTGTGTCATGGAGCAGCGTGGATACTGCAAGATTGGATGCAAAGCGGCTCAGACAGGAAAAGCCGGAGGTTTACCAGGATTATACAAAGGTTTTTAGTTCCAGAAGGTTTATTGTAAAAGCGGTTCAGGGAGGTAGGATGGCAGGATGAAAAAAGATAAAATAAGGCTGTTGCGTGCAGACGAAATTGAGTGCAGGGCGGCATCGGTGAGTGAAAAAGGGGCCAGCATTCTGCTGTATAAGGATGCTAGGGCGGACCAGAAGATTCTGGATGAAACATTTGGCATGTTCGGGTGGAAGCGCAGCCATCAGTGTATAGATGGAAATTTATATTGTACAGTGGAAGTTTTTGATAAGGAAAGCGGATGCTGGGTTGCAAAGCAGGACGTGGGGACTGCTGGATATGCGCAGAAGGAAAAATCACAGGCTTCCGACAGCTTCAAGCGCGCATGTTTTAACTGGGGGATTGGAAGGGAGTTATATACAGCCCCGTTTATCTGGATACCTGTAGGGGATATAGAGGTTAAGCAGAAAGACGGTAAGTGGTATTGTAGGGATTATTTTTCCGTATCATCTATCAGTTATAATAATGACAGAGAAATTGTTTCACTTACGATTGTCAATAATTCAAAAGGGAAGAAGCCTGTGTTTGTATTTAACTCCATAGCGGAAAAGGATAAGGTGAAACAGCCCGAAAAAGCACAGGAAAAGGATGCTTCGGACAAGACAGGTACAGGAATTACGAAACAGCAGATACATACATTTGAGACTGAACTTGAACGCACCGGTGTTGGAATGGACGCGGTAAGGAGCAGGTACGGGTTTGATGAACCACAGGATATGCCAGAAGAATTATATAACAGGGTAATGCGGGCGCTTGCAAGGACGAAATCTGCAAATCATGTGGCATAATCTGCAATGAGGAATGGGAATCATTTTGCTGGATGGGATAGTATGGGTCTGGTGATAGATGAAACTAAGGATTTTTAATGGGAGGACTGTCCAGCAAACAGAGAATAAGTCCCGGAAACAAATAGAAATGGATATTCGTTTCCGGGGCATCCATAGAATTTATTTTCCCATTTCTTCCAGAAAACTTAATAATGCTTTTTTTTGTCCAGGTGTTAGCTGGCAGATCTTTGCAAGCAGGGGGTCGTCTGGTAATGTTTTTGCTGGGTCATCGAAAAAATCCTTTAATGAAACCCCAAGTGTTTCACATAAAATAGAGAGGATTTCTACCGTCGGGTTGCGGTTGCCAAGTTCAACGTCCCTCAAATGACTCTGTGATATACCGGCAAGATTTGCAAGCTTATTGACACTGTATCCTTTGGCGCTCCTGAGTTGGGTAATTCTGTTTCCTATATTAAAAGTCATGTAGCATTCTCCTTTTTTTGTAAGAATAACAGAGGGGATTTTAAATGATTACATTTTTGGCAATAAATTAGTATTGTTATAAAAATAGAATTATAATTATAACGTTGACTATTACCGCTATTAAGATTATAATGGGAACTATGATACAATATGAAACATAAAGATGAAAATGATACAGGCAGGTAAATATTGTGCTTTGCTTAGAATGAAAGGAGTGGTTATGGAGAATAAACTGAATGCAGATACGATGGTGGCAGTATTGGATGCCTGTTATGATAAGGCGTTAAGCGGGCTGCCTGGGCAGGTGCCTGTAGGGAAATTGGCATCAGAGTATTTGCGGAGATATCAAGAGCCTAGAAAAGCTGCAAAGAAAATGTGCGACAAGCAGATAACGAAATGTGGCGCTTCGGGATTTCTTACGGGCCTGGGTGGAGTGGTTACACTTCCGGTTGCAATTCCGGCAAATATAGTAAGCGTTATCTATGTACAGTTACAAATGATTGCGACAGTTGCGGCGATTGGAGGCTTTGACCCGTCAGATGATGAGGTTCGGACGATAACATATGTATGCTTAACGGGGCAGGCTTCTGCCGATCTCATGAAACAGGTAGGAATAAAGGCTGGTGAAAAAATTGCTGCCAATGCCATTAAGAAAATTCCAGGTACGGTCCTGACAAAGGTCAACCAGAAGGTTGGCTTTAGGCTGTTGACTAAATTTGGGGAAAAGGGGGTTATAAATCTGGGAAAAATGGTCCCGATCGCTGGTGGTATGATTGCCGGCGGGATTGACGTGATCAGCACGAAAACGATTGCTAAAGTAGCAATCAATACATTTATTTAGCAGACTATGAATAACGAGGGAGAAAAATATGAATAGGTCAAAAGTACATATGCCAAAGGAACTGGAAAAGAAATGCCATGCTGCAATACATTCGGCAACGGCCGCAGCCGCAGCCGCGGGCGCCATACCGATACCATTGTCGGATGCCGTACCAATCACAGCCGCGCAGATCGGCATGATTGTTGCGTTGGGAAAAATATTTGGCATCACGTTAAACGATGCTGCTGCAAAGTCTCTTGCAAGTGTAGGGCTGACGCAGCAGGCAGGGCGCGCAGTTGCTTCAAACCTGATTAAAATGATTCCAGGAGTAGGCACGGTGGTAGGCGGCGCCATAGGGGCTTCAACGGCTGCTGTCCTGACAGAAGTGCTTGGATGGATTATAGCTGATGACTTTTATAGGATATCACAGGGAGAAGAGCCGGAAAATATTATTGAAAATGCAGACCAATTAAAAAATGCATTTGATGGGTTAAAAATGACAAAAGGATAATTTTTTTATTATCCTGGCAGGGGAATGATTGGGCTAGCATTGAAACAGAGGGAGTGAGAAAACGTGAAGCAGGTAGTCAGGGGAGATTTCCCTAAGTGTGCCCTTTGCAGGCATTGGCACGATCCGGCAGGCTCAGCTATAGAGCCGGCATCGGGGCGGGGAATGTGGAAAATTGAGCCAGGTATTAAAAGTAAGTGCCTGGTTAGAAACTGCGATATGCAGTCCCATATGTTTTGCAGTAAATTTGAATCGAAAGTGTAGGATGCTGCCTGAAAAAATGGGCGGTAGAGACGGCAGTTAAAAGGCGCGCGAGCAGGCGGCAGAAGAAAGGAGAAAAATGTCTGATAAAAAAAGAAGGGCAGCAGCTTGAAAAAAGAAAACGGGAACGTGAAGAAGGGAAAGATAAAATGGGCAGTTGGAAGTATGGCGTTAACAGCGGCAGTGTTATATATAATGCCTTCCATACAGAAAAAGTCGCCTGATAAACGATACCGAAAAAGAAAGAAAGGGGCTAATGCCTAATAGGATTGGAAATTGGAGGGGCATATATAGGCATTATGGCAAATGATATTTAGCAGAAAGTAGCAGTGGGTTGGTTCACATACAGCCCGCTGCTATTTTTGTCCGTAAAACCTCAGTTTTTGTATATACAGTATTTCTTTGTAACGAATCATACATTAAAACAAACGGAGGTTATTTATGGAAAACTTATTTAACCAGGAAATTCTCACAGACAATGGCATTCCGGTCTTTGGCTATAAGGCTAATGTAAGAGATTCTGACCAGAGGGTTCTTGGCGTAGTCAGTGACCGTTACCAGGTTGTACAAAATGGAGAAGCTTTTGCATTTACAGATGAATTGCTTGGTGAAGGAGTCCGCTATGAGACAGCCGGTTCGTTACAAGATGGGAAACGGACTTTTATTCTGGCAAGGCTTCCAGAGAGGTTTATTATTGCCGGGGATGAGATTGAGCCCTATTTCGTCATAATGAATTCGCATGATGGAAGCTGCTCGATCAAGGCAGCAATGACACCGGTCCGCGTTGTATGCCAGAATACGTTAAATATGGCACTGCATACAGCACGTGCCTGGATGACAAAGCACACATCTAACATTATGGGCAGGATAGATGATGCAAGAATGACGTTGCAGTTTGCGGAAAAATATATGGCGGAGATGGGAAAAAGTGTGGATGAACTGATACATAAGAAATTGCCTGATAAAAAAGTGATGGAGTATATGTCAGAGTTCTTTCCTGTTACAGAAGATATGAGAACTGCACAGAAGAAAAACAATATCATCCTATTAAATGACATGAAAGCCAGGTATTTTGACGCTCCTGATTTGCAAGGCACTGGAAAGAACGGATACCGTTTTGTCAATGCAGTATCGGATTTTGCTACACATGCAGAGCCAATACGGAAGACGAAAAATTACAGGGAAAACCTGTTCTTAAAGACGGCAGAGGGGAACCCTCTGATTGATAAGGCATACCAGATGGCAATGTCAGTGTGAAGAATGTTGGAAATGTAAGGCAGGTATCTTAAGCTTGTATCAAAGGAAATTAGAAAGCTATGTTTCTTTGTGCATAGACATTGCGAATATGTGGATAAGCAGCAACGGGAAGATCATATATGTGGATAAATATAGAAACATCCGGCAAAAACAATAGATTGCCGGGTGTTTCAGCTTTGGAGGAAAAAAATGATAAAAGAGATGGATGAGTTTATGGATGAAGCAGTAAGGGAAATAAAACAGAGGCTTGGCGGTGGGTATGATGTTGCCTGGGATATTTACCATAAGAATAACGGGGTTCTTTTAAGGGGCATACGTATATCAGATAGGGCAAGCAATGTATCGCCATGTATTTATATGGAGGGCATTTATATGGCTTATAAAGTAAGTGGGAATATGGAACTGGTAATAGATGATGTCATTCGTATTTATCAAGAAAACAGGGGGATGGGTTTTTCAACAGGTAAAATCATGAACAGGGAACAGATGCTGGAACAGGTGTTGTTCCGGCTGGTAAATACCAAAAGGAATAATGGGATTTTGCCTGGTATACCGCACCGTGACCTGCATGGCTTGGGATTATCAATGGTATTTTATATACCATTCCAGACAGGAGGCTTTCAGCAGGCAAGTATGACAGTAAATAACAGGCTCATGGGAATATGGGGCGCATCAGAAGCAGAGATTTTGGAACATGCACAGAAAAATACACCAAGAAAAATGCCGGTTTGTATGTTCAGTGTAAAGGAAGCTTTGTGTAATATAATTGGACAGGAAGCAGACTGGGCTCAGGAAACTTTGATGCCGGTATATGTGCTGACAAATAAACAGAAAATATATGGGGCTGGCTGTATGCTTTATAACGGGGTATTGGAACAGGCAGCGAAACAGTATGGCTCCAGCCTCTACATACTCCCAAGCTCCATACATGAAGTTATTCTGCTTCCAGCAAAAGCAGAATGGAAAAGTAGAGTAAAGGAACTGGCTGCAATGGTGGCTTCAATTAACCGTTCTGGTGAGGTAGCTGATGAAGAAGTGCTTTCAGATGAAGTTTACTATTACTGCAAGGACAGCCATGAACTGGTTATCGCTTCTTAAAGAGAATTATAGACAAAACACGTTCATTTTGTAAAAAGATATCTGGATGAGGGTCCGGATATCTTTTTTTAATCAGAAGAAAATATGGCATTATGTATGCATTATATATTCAATTAAGTCTTCTTTGAGTATACGCCATTTTCCCATAATCTTATGTGCTGGTATAATATTATTTTGAACAAGGAAAAGAGCAGAATTTTTTCCAATCTGCAAAACTTCCCTCAATTGGGTTATTACAGGCTATATGGGTTTATAAAGGTTTTTGGAAATAATAACTGGATAGATAAAAAAATTGTATATAGTTTCTGAAAGGGATTGAATGCTAGATTATACGGGGAAAAGAAGGTGAAAAATATTGATTTTTATGAAGGAAGAAAATATAATGGAACTATCAGGATTCAGGTCTTTATTACAAGGAGAAATAAAGCATGGAGAAACAAGAAATTGCATATCAGAATAAGGATATTACAAGCAAGGTGTTAGCTGAAAACTTCAAGGGAAAGACATTTCGGGTATATGGCTTGGATTTGCCAGGAATAAAAGATACGAAGCCAACCAATATCCCAACTGTCAGGGCAAATGAACTTCGGCTGGACAATCTTTTTGAACTGGAAGATAATAGCGTAGCTATAGTAGATTATGAAAGTAAATATGATAAGGCGGATAAAATAAAGTACCTGAATTATTTGGCTGGGATAGCAAATAGGTACTGGAAAGAAAAGAAAGAGTGCCCCTTATTGCGGATGGTTGTAATATATATGGGCGATATTAACATAGACAAGGAAACGGCAAATAAAATAAGGAGGGCAATTGAAATGACACAGGTAGCAATGATATTTGAAGAGGAAAAACAGCAGGCAATCAAACAGGCAGTAGAAGATTCAGAACGCAAAATTGTGGTAAATATGATTAGGAAAGGATATCCTACAGATGAAATTTTATTTTTGATGCCAGGCTATTCAAAAGATGCCATCGAAGCAATACGGGAAAAGAGTGCAAAAGAAGAAAACTAGAGATTATAATTAGAACGTTATGAATGTATAAAAAATAAGAATGTATATTGTCTGTTCCATGTTCCAAATTTATATTGATTCGGTAAAATACGGTATGATATAGTATTACAAGTACAGAAAAATTAAAAAATAAGAATATAGATGTCGTAAGAAAATTGGAACATGGAACATCAGATATTGGGAGAAATAAAAGATGACGCCAGAAGAATATTTAGGTGAGATAATACAGAATGTATTAAATTATATTGAAAAAGAATCCGAATGTTGGGATGAAGAAGAATTAGCTGAAAATGGCATAATAGAAATGATACAACTAATTTTAGAAGCGTCTTGTAAAAAGATTTTTATTGATGCATACAAAGATCTGGAGGAAGAATATCCTATATTAAGATTATCAGAAAAAACTTTATATGATCAAAGCAAATTTTTTTATCGTGATTGTTTATATAGTTTGATAAAACAAAGTTTGCCAGAAAGCAATGAGGAAATAAATTTCGATGAGTTTTATGGCATTTTTATTGAATTTATAAAAAGTATACGTGAAATTAAAATAGAAGAAGATATGCAAGATGAATTGCGGCAACTTATAGAATTATTACAAAAAGTATACTTTACTCCTGAAGATGAATTTAATTTGGTCAAAAAAAATACACAAGGGCTTTTTCGATATGTTAGAAAAGAAAAGAAAGAGGAAAAGGGAAAGAAAAAGGATGAGAATAAGGATAAAGAAATTGATGTACAAATACAAACAAAACGTTTTTGGCGTACATGGATTGTTGAGGAAGATCCTAAAGATATATCCAATGCAGCATTAGGGAAAAAAAACATGAATAAACAGGAATTGTTTATTTGGTTATTATTGTCTGCTATTTATAATTTTGCAGGGATTTTTGGAGATTGCGAATTAAAGGAGCTTCGAAAAAGTATATTACATTTTCGCAAAAAAAATGAAAAAGATATTTCGCCTATTCTAAAGTGGTGCTTTGAATGTTTCAATGCGATAAAATCTAGTGATGAAGATTATCAGATTATAAATGAAAAAGATTATTTTCAAGGATTGGCGGGAATGTTTTCCATAATGGAAAGATTTCAGTACGTACATTTTACTGTAAAAAAGGCTATTAAAGAGGAAATGGAGTATTGCTGGAAGCAGGAAGAAAAAGAATTTTTTAGTCAACTAGCTTTTAATGCATGGACACAAATAAAAATAGATACGATCAAGACATCAAAAAAATTAGTGCACGGGTGGGTAAAAGAGTATAAAAAGAAATCAAGAGTAAAAGAAAATAATGATGAGGAGCAATCAAAGTATGAATGCAGACTATCTAGAAAAGAATTTTTTGAAAGAGATGTAAAAAATATATGGAAAGATATAAATAGGGAATATTTATTTTTTGATCAGCCAAATGAAAATGGTAAGGAAAGCTGCGACTGTGATGGGCAGACAGAAAAATGGGAATTAGGATGGGAGCTATTTGAAAAAATATGGTGCAATGATAATTTTGAACATATAAAAGAGTATTATATAAATAAAGTGGAAAATGGTTCAATGACAGAAGCAGAGTTAGAATCCCAATTAAAACCTATATGGGAATTTGCATGGGAATTGTTTGAAGCAATATGGGTTTACAAAGATATGCAAAATGATTCAGAGAGAATCTCAGTTGATGATTTTAAATCGACTATGGAATATAATTGGAAGCGTGCATATGAAACGTCGAAATTAATAACAGATGAGGATATTGAAGAATTAAAAAAGAAATATAAAAAGACACACGGGAATATATTATCAGACGCAGAACTTAGTAATGTAATAGCATTAGAATTAGAAAAGCTTATAGAATTTAATGAAAAAGAGTTGAACCACCAAGTGAATTTTTTTACTGCATATATAGTAACAACATTAATAGAAAAAATTTCTTCTAACAATTGGGAGTATGGACTTTTGTCGATAAAACATATTGTTTTTGCGAAAATGTATATACTAATTAGTGAATTGTCAGATGATGATATCAAGGAATGGATAGAGAATGATTTTCAAAGTGTGGATTCTGAATGTCATGCAGTTATATTA
Organism: uncultured Eubacterium sp.; assembly: GCA_947178105.1. GTDB lineage: Bacteria > Bacillota > Clostridia > Lachnospirales > Lachnospiraceae > Eubacterium_J. The sequence goes on from CAMWXD010000014.1 coordinate 71,094, forward strand.
GTGATAAATTCTTTATTGGAAGAGTATTCGGAGAATTATAAAACGCATGAAGATTTAATGTATATTTGGATGCATGTAGTTAAAATAATATTGAATAGCAAAGAGTTGAATGCATTACCGCTAACAGCGGAATTTTTATATGAATTATTTATTGACAGTATATTACATGAGTCCGATTATCTGGTATAGTCATTATACTCGCGAGTGTTATAATTTGAAAAAGCTATCGTCCGTATATACCAGCGAGCGCCAGCGAATCTGGAGAACTTTTTTACCCGCGGGTATAAATGGAATATCACATGGCTTAATTTTTATCAGTGAGGCTACTTTAGTATTTGGTTTACATAATGAACCCTACCTGCTGTTTGCAGGTAGGGTTCATTGTTTTAGTATGATACATTTGTAATATTCATTTTTTTAGAAAAACAATTGGAAGTGTCCTTAGAATTAAAATGCAATAGGAGATATAATCAATACTGTTAAAGGAAATACATTAAAGGAGGACAAAAAATGAATAAGACGAAAGTAATAACTAAAATTACAAAGAATTGGAAAAGTAGAAAATCATTCATCTTATGTGGTAAGTGCATCGTATATGCAAATATGAACACAAAAGATGATTATTTGAAAGCAAACAGAGCTTCATTTTTCATTGAGGCAGGTGACACGAGGCGTGAAGTATATTATGAGGAAGAGGGCATGGACGAATCAGATAAATGTGATTTTCTTATTTTTCCGCTTTCTAAACATCGTGTGGCAATCAATGATCGGACAGTGAATGAAGGAGAAAATCAATGGTTGATTGGGGGATTTGATTCGGGCAATGACAATATGAAAATTCTAGGATATATGGATTTTGGGGCAGTTAGTGTAATGATATATTTCAACAGCGAAACTGAAACGCCATTCATAATGCTGGAAGATTGGACGGGGACAGGTATATCTAAATTAATGTATCAGGCAATATATTCTCTTGGGTTCAAAAAAGGGAAAGAAGGTGAGGATGAATTTGAAGAATTATAAATACATGTTTGATGGCTATATCAATGTATCAGAAAAAAAGATAGCAACAGAGCCGGAAAGTTCAGACAGTTATTTAGAAGCAGAACCAGAAATACTTCGGATAGGAGAGCCTGACAGTCCAGACAGTGATATGGATGAAGAACCAGAAATACTTCGGATAGGAGAGCCTGACAGTCCAGACAGTGATATGGAT
>CAMWXD010000015.1 GCA_947178105.1 uncultured Eubacterium sp.
TGCTCCAGCTCCTTTGCGCGCCTGTCCAATTCTTCGTTACAGGCAAGTATTTTCGTTTCCAGTTCCATTCTTTTGTGCTCTTCGTCTGAATATTTATTCTCTAATTGTGCCAGGATACTTTTATAATCCTTTCCCACATCACACTGTTCCAGCAGCCTGGCCGCCATTTCTTCTTTATCTACAATAGTAAAAGCAAGGTCAATCGCAGCAATATTTTCCCATGATATCCCATACAGATAAACATTTGGATCATCCGTCAGAAATAAAAAGTTATTTTCGATTCGATACGTAGCATTGGAGCTGACAGACTCTCTTGGCAGTTTTTCTATTTCAGCCCCATTGCAGTCCAGCAGCCTGAGCCTTTCCACACAAATGCCGCTTGCGCAGTCAACAGGGTCAATACGGATATTTTTTATTTCTTCTGGTTCACAAAGCGTTACCTTTATCTCCTTTTGCCCGCCGCACAGGCTAATTGGTATCGTAACGTTCTCTTCTTCCAGCCATCCCTCGCCACGGTCAAAAAACACCTGGCATTTATGGTCTTTTGCATATGGCTTTATCCTCTTTTCTATAGCATTCCCCTGCTGATTTACCTCCTCTTTTTTCTGGAGGACAAAAACAAACTGATAAACATCACGATAGATTCTTTTCTGCAACTCCCTGCGTAAAACAGCATTTACCTGATGATAGTCAGCAGATACCTCATTTTCACCAACCGCAGAATATACAGCGTCTTCCACAACCGGTACATAGCCTGCCTGGTCACAGCAAAATTTGAGCGTATGATAGGAAAACAAATGGATATGTGTATCATCCAGCAGTCCTACTGGAGTATAATGAAATACATTGTGGTATAAATTAATCAAAACAGAATTATGGGCGACATTTGGTACTGACAATAGTGTTTTCCCATCGTCTTTCAAAAGCAGCTTTGTTTTAGCCAAAACCTTCTGTGGATTTCGTAAATGCTCCAACACATCTGCAAATAAAATCGAATCAAATTTTTCATTTTCCCATTTTCTGAGCCACTCATAATCTTCAATATCGCCGATAATAGTATCTTCTGCAAATTTTGCTGCCGATGCGGCTGCCTGCGCATCAATTTCCACAATATATACCTTGCAGTCCAGATGTTCTTTAAGATATGCGGTTGCCCTTCCTGTTGCCGGCCCGAACTCAAGTACTGTGGAACCTTTCCTGACCTGGCGCAGTATTTTGCTCAACCCGCTTTCTTCTTCGAGCACTAATTCAAAATCGTATTTCACAATATACACCTCTTAAAATATGCAATCGTAGGAACCAGCCCGTCCCGAAGCGATACGTGCGGTTTCCATCCGCCCAGCTCCTTTTGTGCCAGTGAGATATCTGGCTTTCTCTTTATAGGGTCATCGGCAGGCAATTCTTGATACTGAATTTTCGAATTGCCAGGAACCATTTCCAAAATCATGCCTGCCAGCTCACGGATTGTAAATTCTGTCGGGTTTCCAAGATTGACCGGCCCTGTGAAGGTATCCCCGCTTGCCATCATCCGCAGGATTCCTTCCACCAGGTCGTCCACATAGCAAAAACTCCTTGTCTGGCTTCCATCCCCGTATAATGTCAGATCTTTTCCCTGCAAAGCCTGCATAATAAAATTTGAAACGACACGCCCGTCCAAAGGGTCCATTCCCGGCCCATAAGTATTAAAGATGCGAATTACTTTTACCTGTACGCCAAACTCCCTGTGATAATCAAAGCAAAGCGTCTCCGCACAGCGTTTTCCTTCATCGTAACAGGCACGTATGCCAATCGGATTGACATTTCCCCAATAACCTTCTGGCTGTGGATGTACTTTTGGATTCCCATACACCTCGCTTGTTGAAAACTGCATGATTTTCGCATGATTTTTCGCCGCCAGCTCCAGCATATGCATCATTCCAAGCACGCAGGACTTCGTCGTATACGTCGGAGACTTTTGATAATGCGGAGGGCTTGCCGGACAGGCAAGATTATAAATTTCATCCAGCCCATCCATCTGAAGTGGTTCTATAATATTGTGCTTTCGAAATGCAAACTGCCGATGCTCCATAAGGCCTTCTATATTTTCCATACGCCCCGTATACAGGTTGTCTACACACACCACATCATTGCCATCCTTTAACAGCCGCCTGCACAAATGGGAACCAATAAAGCCTGCTCCCCCTGTAACCAAAATTCTTTTCATGCCTCAGCCTCCTTTCGATATGGCGGCACTATATTTCCTACACCAATCTGATAATATTCAAATCCTTTTCTTTTTAATGCCTCGCTGTCATACTGATTCCTTCCGTCAAAAATTACCGGGGTTTTCAGGCGCTTTTTGATCTCTTCAAAATCGGGCTGGCGAAACTCCTTCCATTCTGTAACAAGGATCAGCGCATCTGCATCGACCAACACCGTATATTTGCTGTCACAATATGCCACCCTGCCATTTCCCTTCAAATAACAATTTTTTGCCTGTTCTTCCGCTTTCGGATCATAAGCCCTGACAGCCGCTCCTTGTTTTGTCAGCTCATCAATAATTGTAATCGCTGCTGACTGGCGCATATCATCCGTATCCGGCTTAAAAGCAAGTCCCCAGACAGCAAATGTCCTCCCATCCAGCCTTTTCCCAAAGCGCTTTCTGACCTTTTGCGGAATCAGATACTTTTGCTCTGCATTTACCTGCTCCACCGCTTTTAGGATTTTCGTCTCATATCCTGCTTCGCTGCTTGTGCGGATCAAAGCCTGCACGTCTTTTGGAAAGCAGCTTCCTCCATAACCGCATCCTGCATAAATAAAGGAATATCCGATACGTTTATCACTGCCGATACCAAGACGTACTTTATTCACATCCGCCCCTACCCGTTCGCAAATATTTGCGATTTCATTCATAAACGAAATCTTAGCGGCAAGCATCGCATTTGCCGCATACTTTGTCATTTCCGCACTTGCAATATCCATAAAAATAATATTTTCATTATTCCTCACAAACGGTACATACAATTCCTTCATCTTATTTGCCGCTGCAAGATTATCTGTCCCAATCACGATCCTGTCCGGGCGCTGGCAGTCCGCAATCGCTGTCCCTTCTTTTAAAAATTCCGGGTTTGATATCACATCAAATGTAAGGCTGCTCTTTCTCTGATCCAACTGCTTTTGTACAGCCTGCCTGACCTTTTGCGCAGTCCCCACAGGAACCGTAGATTTATCAATAATATACATATGCCGGCACATATACATTCCAATGCTTTTTGCAACTTCCAGCACATCACGAAGGTCTGCGCTGCCGTCTTCCCCCATCGGAGTACCCACTGCAATAAAGCAAATATCCGCATCCGCAAGTGCCTCTTTGATATCTGCTGTAAATTTCAGCCGTCCTGCCTGATAATTTTCAGAAACCATCGCATGAAGCCCTTTTTCATAAATCGGGATCACGCCTTTTTTAAGCTTTTTGACTTTTTCTGCGTCAACATCCACACACCATACATCATTTCCCATATCTGCAAGGCATGTACCTGTTACCAATCCTACATATCCTGTCCCAACTACCAGTATTTTCATAGCTATTCTGTCCTGCCTTCCACATACCTTAAAAATTTGCTTCTCAATTCTGCATCATCTAAAAGCTGTTCTTCAGGATGCTGTATCCCTTTTGCATGTCCTGCTTCTATAAAAATCAAAATCATCCAAAATACTTTATCGTTTCCCTGCAAATTCAGGGATTCTGCAATTTTTACAATATCGATCTGCGCTCCGGCATCCAGTGCGGGCTCATTTTGATAAAATCTCTTTAAGTTTGCAGCCCAGACCCAGGCGATCTCAAACAGCATCCACTTCCGATCCGACGTGATGGTATTCGCACTATGGACACGGTACTGCAACAGCGGTTCTTCCAAAACAGCACACTCTGCCACCTCTGCTGCACGTAATGCAAAATCCCAGTCATGCGCAAAACGCAGGTTCCGCATTCCGCCAATCTTTTCGTACAGCCTTCTGCGCACTAGAAAATTGCTCGTCGTCGATATGAAATTTGCCATAATTAAATTTGCCTTAAAATCCTGCGGATCTTTCAAAGATTGTTCTGGATGCGGCACCAGCCACGGCTCCATATTTTTCCATCCTTCTTTGATTCCCAGCAGTTTCCCTTTTTCATTGATTACCTTCAAATAGGTACAGGCAAAATCTGTCTTTTGGTGCTCTTGCAGATATCGAACCATCTTAGAAAGACGTTCTGGTTCATATAGGTCGTCTGAATTCAGGATTGCCAGATATTCTCCTTTTGCTAACGATAATCCCCGGTTAATTGCCCGGTGCGCGCCCTCATTCTCCTGCTCGTATAGCTGAATCCGCTTGTCTGTGTATGCACGCGCTTTTTTTACAGAAAGATCTTTGGAACCATCATCTACAATAAGCAGTTCCCAAGACTGGTATGTCTGGCTCAGCACGCTTTGGATTGCCTGCTGAATATATTTTTCATGATTATACAAAGGAATGACCACAGATACCAAAGGGCCTTCTGTTTTTTTCTTTTCCTCTGTCTTTTTGGCTTTCTTTTTTAAAAATTTCATCCTGCAACCTCTTTTGCCTGTCTCTGCCCTGCAAGCAGTTTAATATCCCTGGGCACCAGCCTGCCTCTCCCTTCTGGATACAGGCAGTCATCTACACATTGAATCACCAATGCATCGGATACAAAATGAATCTGCTCATGATTTGCATAAGTCCCTTCTGCCAATGCAAGGTCTACCGGATAATCTCCACTGTGCAGGTCAGGAAACGTAAACTGCCACTGAAAGAAAGATACCTCTCCTGCCTTTAACGGCTGTAGCTTTACCTTTTCAAATACTGTGTTTGTTACGACCAATTCATTACCAAGAATATCCTTTATATTAAATCCAAGGATGGGGAACTCCACATCGCGTTTTGCAGCTATTTCCATAGCAATCCTGATCTTCTGTCCGGGCTTTGCCTGTGCCAGCAGCTTTCCTTTTTCATCAGTCAGCGTAATCTTCAAAAAACTCGCCGCCTGATTTCCAAATGACAATCTACATGTATTATCCGCAGTTTCCTGTACCTGGATATCCTCTGCACTGCACTTTTTCTTTTCCATGTCTGTCACATCATATCTCATATATGACAAATATTCTTCTATCATCTCTCCAGGCTTTCCTTCTTTGTATATCTTTCCTTTATCCATCCAGATCACACGGTCACAAAAGCTGGAGATCGCCCCTGTATCGTGGCTTACAAACAATACCGTCCCATTTTTCGTAAATTCCCGGATTTTCCGATAGCACTTCTGCTGAAAGCGGACATCGCCGACGCTCAATGCTTCATCTACAATTAGAATCTCCGGCATGATATTGACCGCCACCGAAAATGCAAGGCGTACCAGCATTCCGCTTGAATATGTCTTGATCGGCTGGTATATAAAATTGCCAATATCCGCAAATTCCAGAATCTGCGGTACACTTGCATCAATTTCTTTTTTCGACAATCCCTGGATCCTGCCATTTAAATAAATATTATCTATTCCGTTTCGCTCTGCATCAAAACCGGCTCCCAGCTCCAAAAGTGCAGATACATTCCCGCTGAGGCTGATCCTGCCTGCGGTAGGCAGCAATACGCCTGTAATCATTTTCAGCAAGGTAGATTTCCCGGCACCATTGCTTCCGATGATTCCTACCGTTTCTCCCTTTTCCACACAAAATGTGATACCGTCAACCGCCATAAAATCTTTATGGTAACACCTGTTTTTCAAAAAGGCTTCTTTGATCCGGTCAGCCGGCTTTTCATACAGTTTATATGCTTTCACCAGATCATGGACTTCTATCGTATTCATATGGCCTCCTTATAATACGTCTGCAAAATGCCCTTTCATGCGATGCATCAAGCTGCGCCCCAAGGCTAAAAATACAATCGTAACACCCCAAAACCAAAGCATCTGCACCCAATGATGGAAAAACCATTTTCCTTGAATCAGGCTCTCCCGATATCCGTTAATCACATAGTGAAGCGGATTTAACTTATACAGCCAGGCATCTTTTGCTGCCACCATCGTATATGGCCACATCATCGGTGTCATCCACATCAAGACCTGCAAGATAATCCCGATAAACTGCCCGATATCTTTGATAAATACATTCAATGTCGCTGTTATGTACGATAAAGCAAGTGCCAGGACTGCAAAGCAAAGGCTGAAATATACCATATCCAAAATATGGACTCCGATAAAACGGCCGTACATCCCGAAAATCACAAGCAAAATCACGTTGAATACAAGGTTTAAGATAAAAGATGACAATATTTTTACCAATGGCAGTACTTCGATCCTGAATACGACTTTTTTCACGATATAGCTATAGGAGGTAAACGCACAAGTCCCGCCATACCATGCATCATAAAAAAAATTCCATGGTATCATGCCTGCGGACAGCCATAAGATAAACGGCACATCATCTACCGGATTCGAGCGAAAACCTACCTGAAATACAAACCAAAACAAAATAATCGTGGATAAAGGCTGGATCACACCCCAAAAAATCCCCAGATAAGATCCTGAAAAACGGCTTTTGAAATCACTTACCGCCAAAGACAATACCTGGTTTGCAAGCTCCCATTTTGCCTTTTTGCGGTTACTGCTGCCCGGCATCCTTTTTGCCTCCTTTCATTGCCTTTGCAAATACCTGGTCATATTGCCTGCTGACCTGTCTGATCGAAAAATAATCCAACATCTGATCCGAACATTTTTTCGCATTACTTTTGTATTCCTCCAAATGCTCCAAAAAATTTTTAAAATTATTGAAATCGGATTCTGTCTCATCCAGTATCATCCCATTCCTATTTTTCACCAGAAATCTTTTCGTATCTCCTGCATCTGTAGAAAATACAGGCACTTCCATCCCCATTGCTTCAATACAGACAATCGGCATCCCTTCAAAATCTGACGTTATCACCAATCCATCCAGCGCGCACATTAATTCTGGAATATTTTTCACATAAGGAAGCCGTACAACATGCTGCCTCATATTGTTTTTCTCCAAAAATAAATCCACTTTTTGTTTGTACGGCCCATCTCCCACCATAAGAAACTGTATATCATCCATACCGCTTTCGATGCATTTCTTTACCAATGTCAAGTACCTGATCGGGTTTTTCTGTTCCGCCAGACGGGCAATATACGAAAAATGCTTTTTGTTTTGATCCAGTCCATACTTTTTACATACCGCAGCGTAAGAAAGCCCTGATTTCTTAACTTTACGGATCTGTGTATCATCGACCGCCGGATAAATGATATCTATTTTTTCTTCTGGGATATGATACTCGCTAATAAACACATCATGGATCAGCTTTGTAATTGCTATAAAACGCTGGAAGCTTTTCACTTCCGGATTTTTATAATATGCAATCCATCCCGCCCTGGTATCATACACATCCTGCGCTACAATCGGAATGCCGGAAAAAATCTGCTGAATCTGCGCCGTATGCTGTTCAAACCACGGTGAATTGTTACACAGCCATAGCAAATCCGGCATAAATATTTCCTTCAGCTCATAAAATGTTTCAAGAAAATGTGCTTCCTGGGTCATTTCCCTCAGGTCAAAAATATAGCTGCAAATCCCATCTAGCTGATAATGCAAGGAACCATGGCGGCTTGTATGGTATTCCAGCGTAATCATACAAAAATCATACCTGTCTTTAAGCTGCCGCATCACCTCAATCGTATTTCTCTCAATCCCTCCGACCGCCAGAAAAATAGGTATCACAAAAACAAGCGGTTTAGATCCCTTGCGCTGTCCAAACTTCCTGCTACTGATCCGAAATTTTGCATTTTGCTTCCCCAGATACCCATTTTGCGACGGCTGTACGAAAATTCCCGCTTTCTGCGTATCGATACCGTTTGTTTCCACATGATATGCAGGCAGGCGCATGTACCTTCCGCAGGCGTTTTCCATCCATGCATAGCCATTTTCTTTTTTCAGCAACGCATGATAGATGAGTACATCTGACAAGTCCTGGCAGGCAATCTGCGGATATTCGATATAGGATTTTGAAACCAGCGCATAATCGACCACATGATTCAGCAGCATATACGCAACCTGAAGCATCTGCGTGATATCCAATGGCTTTTGGGACGGTTCATACAAGTAATCGGTATAGCCTGATTTCATATTTCCTGCATCCTGAATCGCCACATCTTCTCCCAAGACAGACACCTGTTCCTGATAAGCGCGCAGCAGGCTTTCTTTCTCTGCCAAAGGCAGCTTTCCGCCAACCCCGATTTGAATTCGCCTCCTTTGTCCATATGCATATGTGATTTTCAAAGGCTTTGCATTCTGCACCCTGCATTCCATACGATGGAACATACGTGCAGCCGCATTCCGAAACATCTGATAAATTCCCATATTTTTCTTTAACGCTTTCACTCTCATCCGTATGCGGATACTCCTGTATGCTGCCGGCAGTTCGCCTATTATAATGCACGGATCGTTTGTATTTGAAAAATCATACGTCACTCCGTCTGCCTGACATGCATTATGCCATGTTACGTTTGCCGCAACTGTTTTTCCATCCTCTAAAACAAAACTCATCTCCATGATCTTTGCTTTACAGTAATCCTTTAGCGGAGCTATCCATAATTCTCTGACCCCATCCGGCAGCACATGGATAAAGACTGTCTCCGAATCATCCCAATATACCCACTTTCTTGCTTCCTGCTCCCGGAATCCCTCGCCTGTATTCCAGTACAGCTCCTGATAAGGTTTCCTCAAATACCGGCAGGTAAAATCCACCATCTGGCTCGTCCTGCTGTCAATCCTGCGCTCTGCCGCCGCACATGATACCGTTCCATAAGCATAATAAAACCGGAACAGCGCTGCATAGGCAAGTGAACATATTGTTTTATACACAGCCCTGTCATCGCTTTGTATCCTCTTCTCAAACCCGGACAAAGACTTTTTCGCTACTTGGATGCCATTTTGTATCAGCTTTCCACGCAGCGAGACATTTCCCTTCCTGCCCTTTTTGTATTTTGAAAAATCGTCCATACAGTTTTCTACATCACAGATACATTGATCTGCCAAATCATCGTGCATATGGCTGAACGCAACAAGCTGCCTGCCCGCATTCAACTGCCTGTCACAAAATTTTTCCACACTGTCATACACATGATAATGATATGCTAAAAGATCCGGGTCATAATAGAGCCTCATCCCCGCCTTTTGCAGACGGTATCCGAGTTCAATATCTTCAAATCCACATTTGTCAAACCCTGTATGAAAAAAACAGTCCTGCCTGTGCAGCAATGCAGCGGGCACACTGATATTCGACGTATAAAAATGCCTGAAATCCACAGGCTGATAAGGCATAAGCGCAATAAAGCCAAATTGCTCACATCCGATTTCCGTAATATGCCGCATCAGGTGATTCATTGGGATCTTTGGATGCCAGTCAATCCTTCCAAGAGTTGCTACTTGATCCCCATATTTCAAATAATTTTCAAAATGCCTGTTAATATAATCCTCGCCAGGAAATATGTCATCCCCTGTAAAAATAACAAGCTTTCCCGCCGCAACTGCCAACGCTGCATTCCTTGCTTTTCCAGCCCCGCCCTTTTGATTGCGCACAAGCTTTACTGGCAAGTCCCGCACAGACTCTATAATCGCAACCGTACGGTCTGTGGAAGCGTCATCCGAACAAATAATTTCATATTTATATTTTGTTGCCCTGTCTGTTTTTCTCCATGCATCGAAAACCTGCTCCAATACATCTTCCCTGTTATGCGTGGCAAAGATCACACTCACATCCGTTTTTCTCATAAAGCTTTTCCTTATCATAAATGACTTATAAACATCCCAAAACAGCGATCAGCCTGCAAACAAAATCATCCACCCGATTTTGCCTGTAAATTCCAGTATCCGCCGCCAGACAAATCCGCTTTCCAAAGCTGCCCCTATACCCGCAGAGCCGCTCCAGCCTGCCCGCATCTTCCCGGCGAAGCGCAGGCAGCCCCGCATAAGCTCTCTGAAACACTTTCGCCTGGCGGGAAAGCTTTCGCTTCTTCTTTCTCATATGCCGTATCCTGTTTTTCCACCGCGTTCCCCAGCGGTTTTGCATACCGACCGCATTGTTTCCATGCTGGCGGTACAGCATATATGCCTTCTGGTCAAAAATGACTTTTCCAAAATATGATGCTGTCAAATACATCCACCAGTCATGCATTACATTTTCCTGCGGCAAATGCTCCCTGGCAAGCAGCAGCAAACTGCGGTTAAATACTTCTGTACATCCCATGCAAATATTTTCTACCAGTGCATTTCCAAAAGACGCTTTTCTGTTTACCTGAAACGCAAACCGTTCCTGCCGTTCCAAATCACTGGACGCACAAACCACCTTTCCGGCATATAAAAGCGGCTGCGCATGTTTTCCAACTGCCGCTTCCTCCCGCGCCTGCCTTGCAGATTCCCGCTCCAGCCTGCGTACCGCCTGAACCAGCTTATCCGTATACCAGACATCATCCTGGTCGGCAAACGCATAATAATCTGCTGTAATGCCTGTCCGCGCCAACAGGTCAAAAAAACTGCCTGCTGCACCTTTTCTCGTTCCTGCATATACAGAAATATTTTTATATTTCCCTGCGTAAGAAGCAAGTATTTGCGGCGTTCTGTCAAAAGATGCATCATCCCTGACAAGCAGCGACACTTGGATACCCTGCTGCGCCAGAATACTGTCAAGCTGTTGCGCCAAATATCGTTCTCCGTTATAAACAGACAGCAGCACATGTACTTTTTTCATCCTGAAACAATCTCCTATTCCATCCAGGCATAGATCTTTTTCATCCTCGCATCCACTACATGCTTGTCATAGTTTTGAATTTTCTGCCTGTTATGCCTGCCATACGCCTGCCTGCGCTTTTGGTCGCCAAAGAGCAGTTCCAGCTCCTTCGCAAGTATGTGTGGACTGCCTGGCGGAAATCTCATGCCGCCAGCTAGGTCAATCAGCTCCCTATTGCCGCGGATATCCGAGACAATACATGCCTTCCCGGCAGCCATCGCTTCCATAAGTGCAGCCGGCAGCCCCTCCTGCCTAGATGGAAACACAAAGATATCTGCATATTCATAAAACTGCGCAACGTCCTCCTGAAACCCAACCATACGGACACAGTTTGCAATGCCAAGCGCCTGTGCCTGCGCGTACAGCTTGTGCTCCTGCTTTCCTTGTCCACAGATCAAATAATAAAACTCTCTGTCTATCAGGCACGCTAATGCCAAAAGCACATCCTTGTGGTTTTTCCTGCGGCTGAGCTCTCCGACTGACAACAAGATAAGAGCATTTTGCGGTATTTGATAATTTCTGCAAAATACCTGCCGTTTTTTTTCGAATCTGTAAAATTTCTGCACATCAATCCCAACCCCCGGAATCCAACAAACTTTCCCTGCATTTAAATACCGTTTTGCAAACCAATAATCTTCTTTATTCACCGTAACCAGTACATCCGTCCAGTAAGACAAGCATTTTTCCACCGGATAAAACAGCCAATTTTTAAACGGCGCGCCCTTATAGAAATGGAACCCATGCGCCGTATAGATGACCTTTATACCCCTGCCATGCGCTGCCAGCCTGGACAATACTCCGCCGATTGGCGACTGGCAGTGCATCCACAAAAACGGATACCTTGCTGTCAGCCTCCATAACTGCACAAATGCTTTAACGCAACTGCACACTGCATAAATGCTTCTTGGGCAGTCCCACTGGTGATATGCCACATGCATTTTTCGCAGCTCCTGCTTCAATATTCGAATCCGCCTTGCATCGCATGTATTTCCTTTCTTAAAATTGCACGCGACATGTACCTCATATCCCATATGCAGCAAAATCTGAATATTGCGCATATTAAACTGGTCAATCATAGAAGCAACCGACGCCAGCAGCAGCACCCTCTTTTTGGTATCCGCCTGGTTCACACATCCAGGCTTTCCTTCTGCATCCTGCTTGTGCCTGCATTCTTCTGATTCGCGTCCACTTTGCTGCCTATGTCCGCATCCCCAAAAGCCCGGGTGTTTTTTTCCATATGCCTTAAGTCTCATTCATGATCTCCGCTACCGACTTCATGATCTTAATATACATCGAATAGCTGTCTGTGCCCTTACTCTGTTCCTCGTCCTGCGGCTTCGAAGGCTTCCAAAGATCCAGTACCATGTCAGAAGCATTCGCCACGCCCCACAGCAGCTCATCTGCGCCGGCATCCAGTGCCTGGCAGATGCTTGCAAAAGTCTCCAGGCTCATAATCCTCGTTCCCCGCTCAATATGTCCCAGAAACGACATGCTGATCCCGCATTTTTTTGCAAGCGCATCCTGCGACCAGCCCTTTGCCTTGCGCACCTGGCGGATTCTCATTCCCATTTTTGCATAATCCAGTTCCTTCATCTTTCCTCCCATCAGCAAACCTATTCCCGCATTTTGCAGGCATCAAAAACTACGGACAGAAAACATAACATTTTATAAGAATTTGTTATGTTTTTCATCTGTAGTCTAATCCTCCAAAACCGGCATACATCAACACTTACAGCATTTTTTAGAAAGCTGGGGCGCACATAGGCTATGCGAACAGGAGCAAAGCTGTTGTCCAAAATAGGAAACTGTGAAATAGCAGATTTTTGGCATTTTTTGTTGCTTTTTAATAAAGAAACGCAAAAACAGGAAAGAAAAAACAGCAATAACTGCCAATTTTTTCTTTCCTGTTGCAAAATAAACGAATATGGTATAGAATACTTTCAGATAACAAATTCTTATAAAATGTTATGTTTTAGAATTTTTCATGCATTACATATTATTATAAAGCCATTTTTTACAAGATCGATGAGACTCATCCTGTCCGCCCTTCTCAAACAGATGCCTCCCACCAGACCACAGATATCTTTTCATTGTATACCGCTGCTGCCTGCACCAGCGCATCTATGCCTTCCCGCTCTTTTTGCCGGGCATCGGTGAAAATCAGGACATGGCTATACGCGCCGATCTCATATATGAATGTCCGCCTGCCTTTCTCATAAAGGCTTGGAAGCTCATACCTTATATGCAGCGGATACTGTGCTTCTTGAAATACTGCAATCGGGCTTCTTGTCGTCGCATGGAAACGGACGTCTGCCCCTGCTTGTTCGATCAGGCTTGCACAATAAAGCGCGGGATACATAAATTCCTCTGTGCCTAGCACAAGGACGCTGCCGGTAAGAGGCTCCGGGAGCTGCTTTTGGACATCCTTCCATAAATGCAGGCACGCTTTTTCATATGCTCTGGCATCCAAAAGCCTTCTTGCATCCAAAAAGCCGGAAACGGTATATTCCAAAGGATGTATATTTTTGTGCGGCAGGCTGCCGGATAAAATATAACTTCCTTCCTGTGTATACTGCTCTGCCTGCTTCGGATAAGCCGCGTTGTCTGTCTTTACGAGATCATACAGCCGGATGCCGCGTTCCTCATAACGCTTTCTCGCTTCGTTGTCCATGCCGTTTAGAATAGACGCCACGGCATAGGATACACGGCACGGATATGCTTTTTCCAAAACGGAGATCATATTTAAAATCGTGTTCCCGGTCGTTACCTCATCCTCAATAAATACGATCTGCCGAATCTTTTGCAAGATCGCTTCCAGGCCATTTGTTACCAGGCGCTGCATGGCTGCATGGCTGTGCTCTTCGCTGAAAACCAGATATTGTGCTCCTGGAACGTCCTCCCTTGTGGTCTGCATATAATAGGTTCCAAGCTTTATTGCAGCCGCTGCGCCGATTGCCGTTGCTGTCTCTGCAAAACCGATCAAAAGCGTCTGCTCTGCTGTGATATCGCCTTTTAATTTTTCCGCCAAAGCCTCAAACATTGCAAGCGCCTGCGCAGGGCTTACGGGTATGTGTTTTCCCTGCAAGCGGTTTATGATAAGATAATTCCTTTTTTTATTTTGCTCCCTTTTTGCGACCCTGACCAGGCCGGATGCTTCGTACATATCGGTTCCTCTCTTTGATACTGATTATTTTTCTTGACACGCCCCTCCATTTGCTCTAACATTAGCAGTATACAAAATACACAAAGGAGCATTCTGTTATGACAAATCTCAATGAAAAAATGGTCGCTCTCGGTACGCAGCGTTCTGTGATCCGTGAGCTGTTTGAATTCGGAAAACTGCGTGCCGCCGAAATCGGTGCAGAGAACGTATTTGATTTCTCGATCGGCAATCCAAGCGTGCCTGCTCCGGCAAAGGTCAATGAAACTGCCGCGCGCATCTTAAGCGAAATGGATCCGGTGCTTCTGCATGGCTATACGAGTGCGCAGGGCGATGCCGGCGTGCGCGCCATGCTCGCGGATTCTGTCAACCGGCGCTTCCATACTTCCTACTGTGCAGATCACTTTTATATGACCGTCGGCGCTGCCGCTGCTTTGTGCTGCTGTTTCCACGGGCTGTGCAATGCCGGGGACGAGGTAGTTATCTTTGCGCCGTATTTTCCGGAATATACCGTATTTGCCAGAGGCGCCGGGGCAAATCCGGTTATTGTGCCTGCTGATACTGAGGCGTTCCAGATCGACTTTACTGCCTTTGCACAGGCGCTTTCCCCTGCCACAAAAGCGGTCGTTGTCAACTCTCCAAACAATCCGTCCGGCGTTGTCTACGCTGAGGAAACCATACAAAAACTGGCTGCCGTTTTAAATGCAAAAGCAGAAGAATACGGGCATCCGATTTACTTAATCTCAGACGAGCCTTACCGTGAGATCGTATTTTCCGGCACAACGGTTCCATTCCTGCCGGACTATTACAAAAACACGCTGGTCTGCTATTCCTGGTCAAAATCCCTGTCCCTTCCTGGCGAACGGATGGGCTATGTGCTCGTACCGCCTGCTGTGGAAGATTCCGCACAGGTTTATGCGGCAATCGCCGGCGCCGGGCGCAGCCTTGGCTATGTCAATGCGCCGAGCCTGTTCCAGCGGGTATGCGCCGCATGTGCAGACGAGACTTCCGATATCTCCGTCTACGAGACGAATAAAAACCTGCTGTTAAAAAGCCTGCGTGAAATGGGCTACCAGGTGGTCGAGCCAGGCGGCACCTTTTACATGTTCCCGCGCTCGTTAGAAGAAGACGATGCCGCATTCGCAGAACGCGCCAAGGCGCACAACCTCCTGATCGTGCCGGGATGCGGTTTTGGCTGTCCGGGGCATGTGCGGATCTCCTACTGCGTACCGACCGAACAGATCAAACGGTCGCTGCCTGCGTTTGAAGCGCTCGCAAAAGAATACCGTTAAGCGGCAGGGCGCACATACTACAGGCTTCCTGCTAAATAACAAAAATCCCCAACTGTATTAGCCTCACACAGTTGGGGGAATTCTTCTTACTGATTCTTATTTTTACAATACCATCCCTCTAATCCACATTTTCGAAGATTTCTTTTAACGTCATCTTAATATGTGGAAAGTCTTTCAAACGGATGACTGTTTGCGCATTGTAAAATTCATCTTCTGGGTCATCCTGCAAAATAAAGCTCTGTTCTAACATGTACTTTTCATTTTGCAAATAGTAAATCTCAATATTTCCATTTGGTGAAACAATCCAATATTCTTCTACACCGGCTTTTTCATAAGCATCTTTTTTTTCAGTCTTGTCACGCTTAGATGTAGACGGGCTGGATGTTTCAACAATAAATTTGGGGATCCCGCTATAAGAACCTCCTTTTAAATGTTTTCGGTCGCAAATGATCATAATATCAGGACAAAAATAATCATCATTTATTTCCGGGTGGTAATGATAATCCAAGTTCTCCATAAACACAAGGCATAAACTGTTTTTAAGTCCATTTGCTATGATTCTATGAATATTGCTGTTCACAATCCCATGCCTGAAATTTGGTGCAGGTGACATATCATAAACGACGCCATCTATTTTCTCATCTTTTCTGTGCTCCTGATTCAATAATCCCATAATAAAGCCCTAGTCTGCAAGCGCTGCGGTAATAATCGCCATCGAATATACTTCAGAACCGGTACAGCCTCTGGAAAGGTCGTTGATCGGCGCATTCAAGCCAAGCAGGATCGGGCCGTAAGCTTCAAAATGCCCAAGGCGCTGTGCGATCTTATATCCGATATTTCCCGCGTTGATATCCGGGAAGATAAACGTATTTGCATGTCCCGCTACTTCGGATTCCGGGCATTTTGTACGTGCCACGCGCACCGATACGGCTGCGTCGAACTGCAGCTCTCCTTCGATCGGAAGATCCGGGTATTTTTCCTTTGCCTTGTGCGCCGCGTTGCGCATCTTATCGACGTCTTCCCCTTCGCCGGATCCAAACGTGGAATAGCTTAAAAATGCCAACTGCGGATCGATGCCGAAAATCCTTGCACATTTGGCTGTCTCGCCTGCGATCTCAACCAGCTCGTCCTCATTCGGCTTGATATTGATGGCGCAGTCGCCCATTGCCAGCACCTCGTTATCGCCTGTAGCAGAAGGGCGCACCAGGATAAAGCAGGAAGATACAATGCTGTTGCCCGGTTTTGTCTTGATTAGCTGCAATGCCGGACGTACCGTATCCGCCGTCGAATACGTCGCGCCGCCTAACAATGCGTCCGCAAGCCCCATTTTTACAAGCATAGCGCCAAAATAATTTGTCTGCGACAGGATCTTTCTTGCGTCCTGCGGCGTGACTCCCTTAGACTTGCGCAGCTCGCAGAACATGTCCACCATCGCGTCCATATCTTCGAATTTTTTCGGGTCAATGATTTCTGCACCGCGGATATTGTAGCCGCAGTCCTCTGCCGCCGCAATAATCTCTTCTTCATCCCCTACCAAGATCGGATGCAGGAAATAGCTTGCCAAAAGCCTGGAAGACGCTTCCAGAATACGCGGGTCATTCCCCTCTGTAAAAACAATTTTTTTCGGACTTTTTTTCAAAATATTAATCATCTGTCCAAAACCAAACATATTTGTCTCCTCCTGATTTCTTTTATTATTTTATACTTCTTCTGAATAGGAATCCTCTAACTAGAGCCTCTTCCTATGCGAATCCTATGAAATACATTTTCGAAATACAATTTCGATATACAATTTCTTCCATTTCTATTAAAACACTAACTAAAAAAGAAATCAATCCTTATTTTCATATGTTTCTGATTCAAAACATACAGAAAAGGAATAAGCCTTTTTCGACAGCGCCGCCTTCCACACAGACGCCTTTTTCTGCTCCAGCCCCATGTCCTGCTGTGCAAGCGTCCATCCATCGTCCAGCTCCAGCCGAAAATCGGTCTTTTTCAGCGGCAGTCCGCTTTGAGCAGTATGAAAGAAATCAAAGCTGTACTCCTTGCCTTCTTGCTGCTTTTGCTTGTGTTTTTGTATCTGGGCAACCGCCTGTATGGACTCCTTTGCTGGTATAGTGACCGTGATCTTTGCATAGACCACCCGCGTTTCCCCAAAAATCCGTTCAAACACCTCTTTTAGTTCGGTACTCTGATACCGCTTTTTTAACGTATCATAAAAGCTGTCCTCCTCGCTGATCATCGTCAGCGCACGCAGCAGTGCTTCTGCATTCACGTATGGCGCAGCTTCCTTTCCGGATGCCGCTTTTGTCAGATCCTCCCTGAGCTGTCCTGCCGCATCATTGCTGCATATACGGAGCGCATTCGCATAAGACATTTCCTGGCTGTGCATTTCATATTCCAGGTTGTCCATGTCCAGGCGCTCTACGCAGTCCAGGTTGGAATAATACCCGACCTGCGGCTCTGCTTCCTGTTCGCCCGCTACAATCAAGACCAGCTTTTCCGGCTCGTCCGGCAAAAAGAAGCAATGGTTGCTGCTGCCGTCCTCGCGTCCAAAAGAATGGTCAAACCCATAGGTCAGCACCTCCGCCTCTTTTGCGCTTACCGTAACGCCAACCACGCCCTCTGCGCCTTCCCGCAGGCGGATATCTGAAAAAGTATAGACCTGCACCTTTTGATTCCATCCTGCTTCCTTTTCCAATGCCTGCTCCTGATAGTCTGTCTGCGCATTGAAAATCTGCTCATAATCTTCCATCGTGGACGTCTGCGGCTGCTCCGTGTCCTGGTATGCCAGGATGCTTTCCCCGATACTGTAAGAAACCGGGATCTGCGGTTCCCCTTTGATAGACAGGACCTGCCCGCTGGCATCCGGCTTCTGTCCAAATGTGGTTACAAACGGATACACGATTTGCAGCGTCTTATCGGAATTGGAGGTGTTTTTGATCTGGTAGGTATCTGTCACCTGCAAGAGCGGCGGCGCTTCCTCCCCTTTGGCTTCCTGTCCACCTGCCTTTTCCATAGGATCCGCCTTAATAGCTGCCTTCAGGCTGCGGGTTACCTTTAGATTCTGCATATCCCCAGTCGCCGTCAGCGCAAAGACCGGCCCTTCGTAGGCGTCATACCGGCGCGGCAGTATCCCAGGCGCAGCCCCGTCGGCACCTGCATCTTTCTGCTCCGAGCTCTTTTCCTCTTCGCCGTCCGTCACGCCTCCGGTACCGCTGTCAAACTGCATTCCGTTTTCCTGCGCCTGCGCACTACTGTCATCGGTAAGCGTAGCATCTTCAAGCGCCATGTCCTTCTCAATGCCGCCCTCGCCTGACTCATGCATCCCACCGCTGTCGTAGCCGCCCATATGGATGCCAGGCGGCGCAGAAGATCCCATTTTGAAATTTGATACAATATAGCCTGCGCCGCCAAACACGATGCACAGGCACGCCACGACCGGCAGATATTTCAAATACCCGCCCAGCTTTTCCACCGGCACTTTCCAGCGCGCCAGCTTATCCTCCCCGGATGCCGGTTCCATCGAATCCCCATTCGCTTCCGATTCCGCCGGTTCCTCATTCGCTGCTGATTCTGCTGATTCCGCCGGTTCCCCGTCTTTTGCAGGCGTGCCCAGGCTCTTGCCTGTCTTTGCCTGCGGCATATGGTTTTTGTCTGTTTGTTCCTGTTCAGATTTTCCGGCTGCCATAGGATAAGCGGCTGCCTCCAGGATCATATCATCCGGTATCTGCCCCATCGCCTGAAACAGCCGTTCGCCTGCATTTTCCCTCATACAATGATCCCTTCCTTTTCTAAATATGCTTTCAGCCTGTTCCTGCTGCGCATCAATGAAGATTTTACTTTGCTCTCGCTCATGCCGTAGTGCTGCGCGATCTCGCCAATGCTGTCCGCATACCAGTAGCGGCGCACAAAAATAACCCTTGCATCCCTGGAAAGCCCCCTTAGAAACGTGCCAAGCGCATCGGTAATGACAATCGTATCCGTACGGTGTTCCTCCGAGCCATCGCCCGCGATACACTCCTTTAGTTCTTCATAAATAGCGTCCATGCTTCCTCCCCCACGCTTGGAAGCATGGTTTTTCCGATAGCGGTCCAAGGACAGGTTTCTTGTAATCTTCCCTAAAAATGCCTGGAAAAACCCCGGGCGCTTTGGCGGGATGACTGTCCATACCTTAAACCATGTGTCATTCACACATTCCTTGGAATCCTCCTCATTTTTTAAGATATTGTGCGCAATATAATAACAAAAGGAACCGTATTTGCTGTTCGTCTGGCGAAGCGCTTCTTCATCACGCTGCCAGTACAGTTCAATAATTTTTTCATCCTCCATGTATCTCTCCCTTATGAAAACAACCTGCCGTCCTTCACGGCATACTCCTGCTTATCATAACGAAAAGCAGCCCTGTCCCGTTGCGTTTTTACCAATTAAATGAAAAAACAGAAAAAGCCCCTGCCTGCGCGCCTTCCTTATCTTTTGGCGAACAGGCAGAAAGCCTTTTTGTTTCTTATCTTTTTTCCAATTTATCACCAAGCACCCTGTTGATGACTTGAAGAAACTGTTTTTCATCATACGGCTTTAGTATAAAATCTTTCGCTCCCGCCTTTAACGCATCCAAGACGATCTTATCCTTGCCGATCGCCGAACACATCACAATCGACGCCTGCGGGTCTATTGCTATCAGCTTTTTTAGCAAAGCAAGGTCTGGATTATCTGGAAGCGTAATATCCAGCAAAGTCAGGCATGGTTTCTTTTCCTGGAATATTGCCAGGGCATCCGCAGCCGTTGTTGCTTCCACGATATTTTCATAACCTCCGTTTTGCAGCGCTTTTTTTGTTATCTCCCTGGCGAATCTTGCATCATCCACGACCAGAATCAGATCTTCCATGCACCGTTCCTCCCATTATCCCATCTTCCATACGCTGCCAGAATCCGCTTCCAGGCATTGTTCATATTCCGACACCGGCATTGGGCGGTAAAAATAAAAGCCCTGTGCGTTGCGGCAGCCGATCGACAGCAAAAACTTTGCCTGCTCCATCGTTTCCACGCCTTCCACGATGACCTCAAGCCCCAGCCTGCCAGCCATTTCCACGATCGAATACAAAATAACATTTCCCCGCATGTCGTCTGTTGACGGCGGCAAAAATTTCAGGTCTATTTTTAACACGTCGACCGGAATCTCCCGCAGGGAATTTAAAGACGAATAGCCGCTTCCAAAATCATCCATCATCACAAGGAACTTGTTTTCCCGCAAAAGCTTTGCCAGGTTATACAACTGCATATTGTCCGATACAAACGCGCTTTCTGTCAGCTCAAACGCAATCAGGCAGTGCGGCACGTCAAACTCCGCCACGCATTCCCTGATCTGTTTTAACAGGCTGGGGGCATACAAATCTGTCCGGGATATATTTACGGAAATCGGATAGACGCGTTTTCCTTCGTCCAGCCATCTGCGGATCATCTCGCATGTAGCGCGCAGGACAAAATGGTCAAGTTCTGAAATAAAGCCGTTTTTTTCAAATACCGGCACAAATTCCCCTGGCGAAATAATCCCCTGCGACGGGTGGATCCAGCGCACAAGCGCTTCCGCACCGATGATTTTGCCCGTATCCATCTCGCATTTCGGCTGCAAATACACCTGGAACTGCTTCGTCTCCAGTGCCTTTTTCATCTCGGATACAATGATGTGCTCTGCGATTTCCTTTTTGCGGATCACATTGTCATAATATGCGACATGGTTCACATAGCTGTTTTTCACCGTCCGCTGCGCAGAAGCGGCACGGTCTATCAGTGTTGAGACTAAAATATGCTCTCTGCGGTCTTCCTCGCATGTTATGTATACGCCAAAGGACATGGCGATATCAAATTCCAGAGGATAGGCACGCAGCGACATCTGCAAAAAATCAATCATCTGCGCAATGCCGTCCGCTTCCGCCGGCATACATACGCAAAACACATCGGAGGAAACACGGCAGTACGTACAAAACTCCATCACCGGCCCCGCCCATTCCTGGATCTTTACGCCGATATAGCGCAGGATATTGTCTCCCTCCTTTGTGCCGCACATCTGGTTTACCATGCGGAACTTGTCAATATCCATACGGACCACCGCATAGCTCAAGTCTGTGTGCGACTGGATCATTTCGTCTGTCATCTGCACAAAGCTGTCCAGGTTCGGCATGTGCGTCAGAGGGTCTTTTGCCAGCAGGAATTTCAGCTTTTGCAGCGTCTCCAGCTCCTGCTCGGCATTTGTAAAGGTCATCAGCACACGCTCCTTTTCCCCCTCTGCATCCGCATAGCAGACGAGGCTGACTCGGAACCACTCATAAGTATGCGCCTCCACATAAAACCTCGCATCCATGCTCCGGCGTTCCCCTGCCTGCAAGCCAGAAAAATCAAAAAAAGACTCCGCCCTGCCAAGGTCATCCTTTAATACGATCTGCTTAAAATCTGCGCTGTCCGCAGGGTTCCAATGCCCCTGGCAGATTTTTTCCTGCCATTCCCCATAGATATACTGGCGCTGCGCAGGATCGATATAGCACTGTTTTGTTTTCAAATTATATTCTACGATAAAGGAATGTGTGTGCTCCAGTATCCTGCTGTCCCGCAGCAGGTTCGCTTCCCGGAAGCGCTCCTGCCTTGCTGGCTGCTTTCCTTGGCTGCTTTCCTGACCCATCTTCATGCTCCTCCTCGTACGTATGTGTTCGTTCTATTCTAAATTTTAGCATCCACGGATTACATTGTCAATACAGCAATCCTATTCGTCCTGCGCCTCCTCCGGTTTATGAAACAACGCGTTTACAAACTGCTCCGAGTCAAATTTCTGCAAATCGTCGATCGATTCCCCGACTCCGATATATTTGACCGGTATGCCAAGCTCCGACTGGATCGCGACTGCGATCCCGCCTTTTGCGGTGCCGTCCATTTTTGTCAGCACAATGCCTGTAATATCCGCTGCCTCCTGAAACTGCTTCGCCTGGTTCAGCGCATTCTGCCCGGTCGTTGCGTCCAGGACAACGAGCGTCTCACGGTATGCCTGGGCATATTCCCGCTCCAGGATGCGGTTGATTTTTTTTAACTCCTCCATCAGGTTCTTTTTATTATGCAGCCTGCCTGCCGTATCGCACAGCAAAATATCTGCATTTCTCGCTTTTGCAGCCGCTACCGCATCGTATACGACGGACGCCGGGTCAGCGCCTTCCTGCCCGCCGATCATCTCCACGCCTGCACGGGACGCCCATTCTGCAAGCTGCCCGCCTGCCGCCGCACGAAACGTATCCGCCGCGCCAAGCACGACCTTTTTGCCCTGCGCCTTAAATTTTCCGGCGAGCTTGCCGACTGTCGTAGTCTTGCCGACGCCGTTTACCCCGATGACAAGCACGACCGCACGCTCCTCTTCAAACCGGTAAGCAGTCTGCCCGACTTCCATCTGCTCTTTAATGCTGCTGATTAAAAGCTCCTTACATGCCGCCGGGTCTTTGATATGCTGCTCCTTGACTTTCTGTTTTAAATTTTCCAGAATCGCCTCCGTAGCCTTTATGCCAAGGTCGCCCATAACAAGGATTTCTTCGATCTCCTCATAAAACTCCTCGTCTATTTTGGAAAACCCGGAAAATACCGCGTCTATGCCTGCCGCAATATTATCCCTCGTCTTTGTAAGCCCCTCTACCAGGCGTTTAAAAAATCCCTTTTTTTCTCCCATTTTGCTACATACCTCCTGCAAATTTACATAGCTTTTTGTCCAACGTATGTTCATCTGGCCTTAGTTTAAGTCATTTTCAATTAAGCTGACGGATACAAGCGTGGACACGCCCTTTTCCTGCATCGTAATGCCGTACAGCCGGTCTGCCGCCGTCATCGTGCCGCGCCTGTGGGTGATTACGATAAACTGCGTATTTTGGGTCAGCTTATGCAGATACTTTGCAAACCGGCCTACATTGCTGTCATCCAATGCCGCCTCGATCTCATCGAGCAGGCAGAACGGCGACGGCTTTAAGTTCTGGATCGCAAACAGCAGCGCAATCGCTGTCAGAGCTTTTTCCCCGCCGGATAGCTGCATCATATTCTGCAGCTTTTTGCCCGGCGGATGCGCGATAATGCTGATGCCGCACTCTAAAATTTCTTCCTCTCCGGCTAATTCCAGCGTACCTTTTCCGCCGCCGAACAACTGCTTAAACGCCTTGTCAAATTCCCGCTGGATCTCTGCAAATTTTTCCGCAAACTGCCTGCGCATTCCGGTGTCCAGCTCGTCAATAATGCCAAGCAGCGTCTGCTCCGCCTGGACAAGGTCGTCGTGCTGCGTCTTTAAAAACTGATAGCGTTCGGACACCTCCCGGTATTCCTCAATGGCATTGACATTGACATCGCCAAGCTTTCGGATGTCCTCCTTTGTCTCCCTGATCAGGCTCCTCGTTTTTGCCGGGTCGGCATACTGCTCGTCCCGAAGCTTCATCGCTTGGTGCGGCGTCAGTTCATACTCGCTCCACATATAGTTTGTCTGGGATTCCTTTGCTTCCTCCAGCTTTTCCTTCTGGTTCAGCAGCCGGAAGATCTCCTTGTCCAGCACATTTTTATGCTCAGAAAGCTCCTCCCGTTTCGAAAAAAAGCCTTTCTGGCGCGCAGCCATTTCTTCCCTGCGCCTTTGCCGGCTCTCCAGCTCCTTTTCCAACCGCGCATTCTCCGCCGCCGATTCCGTGATCTCTTTGCGCAGCTTTTCGATTTCCAGCTCTTTTTGCGCCGCATCGGCGTCCGCATCCTGTGCGCCGCTTTGAAGCTGTGCCAGCTCCCCAGCCAGCTTTTCCAGCTCTTCAACGATCCGCTTTCTGTTTTCTTCGATAAACCCTGCCTGCTGGTGAAAGCCTGCCTCTTCCATCTGGATATCAGACAGCCCTTTCGCATATTCCTGCTCAGATTTTACATGCTCCTCCAGCTCTTTTTGGGCTGCGGCTGTCTCCTCCTGGATACGTGCTTCCTTGCCTGCCAGCTCTTCAAGCTGTGCGCCTACCTTGCCGCGCTCTTCGCTGATCTGCCTTTTTTGCTGCTCCAGCTCCCTTGTTTCTTCTGCTAAGGACGCCGCTGCCTTCCCGCTCTCGTATTTTTGCTCCAAGACACGCTCCAGGTTCAGCTTTGCCGTGTTCTGCTCCAGATGTGCCTGGCTGCTTGCCTCCTGGTTTTCCTCCTGCTCTTTGCGCAGCAGCTCCTGTGCAGACTGATATTCCCTGATTTTATCCTCCAGGCGGCTCCTCTCGCTCAAAAGCTGCTGCTCCTGCTCTTTTAGTTCTTCGATCTCCCGCTTTCGCCCAAGCAGGTTGCTGCTGTTTTTAAAGGCGCCGCCGGAGATCGAACCGCCCGGCAGCAAATGCTCGCCCTCAAGCGTCACAATATTCAGCGAATAATGGTATTCCCTTGCCAGCTCTATGGCATGGTCGATCTGGTCTACGACATAAATGCGCCCAAGCAAATGCGCCATCACGCCTTCATACTGCGGATCTGCCTTTACCAGCGTATTCGCCATGCCGATCACGCCGTTGCTGTCCAGCGCACGCTCATTGTAATTCGCCTTTCTCCCGTTTACGCTTGTAAGCGGCAAAAAAGTCGCACGCCCGTATTTATTTTCCTTTAAAAACTGCACCATCCGCTTTGCGGTCGCTTCATCCTTCGTCACAATGTTTTGGATACTGCCGCCCAGCGCAGTTTCGATTGCCGTCTCATATTTTTTTTCTACTTTCATCAAATCTGCCACGACGCCATGGATGCCAGGCTCCGCTGCTTTTTGTTCCATCACGCGGCGGATGCTGCCGCCATACCCGTCGTAGCGTTCCGCAATATTGCGCAGCGTTTCCAGACGGGAATGTGTCTTATGGAACTGCGCCGCTGCCTGCTCCAGCTCGCTGCGCGCCGCCTCCAGGCTTTTGCGTATCCTCTGGCGCCTGTCCTGGTACTCCTGCCCCGCCTCCTGTAGCTGGCGGATACATGCTTCCAAAGACCGCAGCGTCTCTTCGTGCTGCCTGATGACAGACTCCATGTCGGCTTCCTCACTCTTTGCGCGCAGCTTGCGCTGGTTCAACTGCGCATTGCGGATATTTGCCTGCTCCAGCATCATATCCAGCCTCTGCTGCTGACCCTTGACCGCGCCTTTTTGATTGAGCAGCTCGATAATCTCATTTTTGCCGCGCTCAATCGTACCGTTGCAGGAGGCAATCCGCCCGCGTACCTGTTCCAAGCGTTCCTGCGTCTGCCTGCGCCTGTCTGTCACTTGGGCGATGCTTTGGTCTAGCGCAGCCTTTTCCGCTTCGTACTGCTGCTGGCGCTTAAGCCTGTCCGCACTGTCTTTTTCAATCGCTTCCTTTCTGCTCTGGTAATGCTCCTGTGACATCTTTGCGGAATGGATCTGCTCTAATAAGACGTTTACCTCACCTTCCAGCTTTCCCTTTTTTACTGCTGTATCGCTGATCCGGTTCCGGGCGTCTGCAATCTCAGCCTCCGCCTGTTCCAGCAGCCCTGACAGGCTTTCATATTCTTCCCGCGTCCGGTCTAGCTGCGCCTGCGTGTCCTTTAACTGCGCATCGGCGATGTCATATTTTTCACCGACTTCCCTGCTTAGTACCTCATTGCGCTCCAGATCAGACAAAAACAGATTGACCTCAAAGACCTTTAACGCTTCTTTTTTCTTTAGAAACGCCTTTGCCTTTTCCGCCTGTTTTTCCAATGGGACGACCTGCCGCTCCAGCTCGGTCAAAATATCGTGGATACGCACCATATTTTCCCGCTCATGCTCCAGCTTTTTCTGGGTTGCTGCCTTGCGCCGCTTGAACTTGACAATGCCCGCTGCCTCATCAAACAGCTCGCGCCGCTCCTCCGGCCTGCCGCTTAAGATCCGCTCGATCTGGCCCTGGCCGATAATCGAATACCCTTCTTTGCCGATCCCGGTATCGTAAAACAGCTCTGCAACATCTTTCAGGCGGCAGGAGCTGCCGTTTAACAGGTATTCACTCTCCCCGGAGCGGTACACACGCCTTGCGACCGTGACCTCCTCATACTCCACCGGCAGTACATGGTCTGCGTTATCCAGCGTAATCGCCACATACGCATAACTGACCGGCCTGCGGTTTTCCGTTCCCGCAAAAATAACGTCCTGCATACTGGCGCCGCGTAGCTGCTTGGCGCTCTGCTCGCCCAATACCCACCTTACCGCATCCGCCACATTGCTCTTTCCGCTGCCGTTTGGCCCCACAATGCCTGTAATCCCATTATGGAACTCAAACACGATCTTATTTGCGAAAGACTTAAACCCATGCACCTCTATGCTTTTTAAATACATTCCTTCCTCCGCCTACTGCTGACTGGATACAGCCGCACCCGCACTTTTTGCCTCCGATACGTGAAGCTGAATGAGCGCTTTGTATGCCGCCTCCTGCTCTGCTGCCTTTTTTGTATGTCCTTCCCCGGTACTTTTCTTTCTGCCCCCGATCCGCAGCTCTACCTGGAACATCTTATCATGGTCTGGCCCGCTCTCCCCGATCAGCTTATAATCCATAGCGCCAAGCCCGCGCCCCTGCACCGTTTCCTGCAGGATAGTCTTGCTATCATAAAAGAGCTGCTTATGCTCGATATCCGTCAGGATAAATTTCAGGATAAACTCTTTTGCACTAGCAAAACCACCATCCAGATAAATCGCACCGATCACTGCCTCCAGCGCATCGGATAAGATCGAGCTGCGATTCCTGCCGCCTGTACGGTCTTCGCCCCTGCCAAGCAGCAGGTAATCGCCAAGATGCAGCTCCTTTGTACAATAGGCAAGCGTTGGCTCGCATACAAGGCTCGCCCGCAGTTTTGTCAGCTCCCCTTCCGGCATGTCCGGAAAATGGCTGTACAAATATTCGCTGGAGACCACCTCCAGTACGGCATCCCCTAAAAACTCCAGCCGTTCGTTATCAGAATGCCTTTTCATCCGCTTTTCATTCGCATAAGAGCTGTGCGTCAGCGCCTGCTGCAATAGCCCCGCCTGCTGAAACGTATAGCCGATGACCTGCTGAAATTCTAACTGTTTTCTCATGTTTTCCTCGCTTTCCGTGAATAAGGGTGTTTTAAAACAACTGCCATCGTCTCAAAACACCCCTTTCCCATCAGTTTCATGCATTTTTAATCTGTTCTACGGCATCGCCTACGGTCACAATTTTTTCTGCTTCCTCATTGGCGATTTCGATATCAAATTCTTCTTCGATGCCCATAATAATCTGAAATACATCCAGAGAATCGGCGCCAAGATCATCGACAAAAGTAGTATCCATCGTGATCTCTTCTTCATCCACGTTTAATACTTCCGCAATGATTTTTTTGATTTTCTCGAATTCCATTACGCTTCCTACCTCCTTTATCATTTTGCTCTATTTGGATTCCTGTGATGCAGGCGCTGCCGCAGCGCTAAACTGGCGGCTGATTTTTTCATTGATCTTTAGCTTTGAAAATTTCACGCACTGGATCACAGAATGTTTTACCTCAGACGCGTTCGAGCTTCCATGCGTTTTTACGACAAGCCCTTTTAGCCCAAGCATCGGCGCCCCGCCATACTGGGAAGCGTCAAAGCCCTTCAGCGTTTTTTTCAGCGCCGGCTTTATCAAAAGCGCGCCGATTTTTGTCCGCACCGAGCTCATCATCGTCTTTTTGACCTGCGAAAGCAGCATGGAACTGGTTCCTTCATACAATTTTAATATCACATTCCCTACAAACGCTTCGCACACAAGGACATCCGCCGCCCCATAAGGAATATCCCGCGCTTCGATGCTGCCGATAAAATGGATGTCTGTACACGCCTTTAACAGCGGCATAGTTTCTTTGACGAGCGCGTTGCCCTTTTCTTCTTCCGCCCCGATATTGACGAGAGCCACACGCGGTTTTTTCACCCCGACAATCCGTTCCATATAAACAGACCCCATTTTTGCAAACTGCACAAGCTGCGTCGCCCTGGCGTCTACATTTGCGCCGCAGTCAATCAGCAAAGAAACCCCCTTTGCCGTAGGGATCAGCGGCGCAAGCGGCGGGCGCTCCACGCCTTTGAGCCTGCCTACAATCAACTGGCCGCCCGCTAAAACTGCCCCGGTGCTGCCTGCCGATACAAACGCATCCGCTTCCCCGCGTTTTACCATAGTTAGCCCGACTACAATCGAAGAATCCTTTTTCTTTCGGATCGCCGCTACCGGAGGCTCCGCCATCCCGATCACTTCTTCCGCAAATACAGTTTCCACACGGCTTTTGTCATACTGGTATTTTTTCAGCTCTGCTTCTAACGGCTTTTTGCGCCCAGCAAGGATGAGCGTTAAATTTTTCTGCGCATCCAGCGCCTGCATCGCCCCCTTTACGATCTCTCCCGGCGCATTGTCTCCGCCCATCGCATCGACGACTACTCTGACATTTGTATTCATGAAGCCCTCCTGTTTTCCTGCTCATTTTCATAGTTCCTTTTCGCAGCCGTGTATCACTTCCATACACTGGTAACAAATCATTTACAATATACTATATGTGATTCTATAAATCAACAGAAAAATCAAATCTATCCATCCGCTTTATTCAGAAAAAAAGACCTTACATCACTTCTGTAAAAGCTTCTGCAAAGCTTTCAAAAAGTTGTTGTAAAGTCTTTCTTTCTGCATTAATCAACCGCAATGATCTCTTTTTTGTTGTATGTGCCGCAATTTTTGCATACGCGGTGCGGTACCATAAGCTCTCCACATTTACTGCACTTTACTAATGTAGGAGCCGTCATTTTCCAGTTTGCTCTTCTTTTATCTCTTCTGCTCTTAGAAGTTTTATTTTTTGGACAAATAGACATCTCTTTTTACACCTCCTTAAACTTGTTAAACACCTCTTGAAATGCCGCCATCCGCGGGTCTGGCACTGTCCTGTCACAGCCGCAGTCCGTTTCGTTTAAATTCGCGCCGCATTTGGCGCAAATCCCTTTACAGTCGTCTGCACACAGCACCTTTCCCGGCCATGCAAACAGGATCTCCCCGTAGATCAGCCGGTCTGCGTCAAGCTGACAGCCATTCATATATTCCAACTGTTCCAAATGGTCATCGTCCTCCAAAGAATCTTCGCCTTCGAAGCCTTTCTCCTTAGCCTGGCTCCCCTGCGGGCTTTTGCCTGGCTGACTGTTCTCAAGGATCGTTTCGATCAGGAGGTTTTTATCAATGGCCAGATGCAGCCTCAGCAAAACCTCGGCAAGGCACCTGTCACATGGAACGGATAACGTCACATCTGCTTCACCCCGGATCAGCAGCCGCCTGTTCTCCACGTTCGTCAGATGCAATGTGAATGGTTCTTTTTGGATGATAGGAAATGTTCCCATTTTAGATTTTACCGCATCCAGGCCGATATGCACTTCTTTTTCTTCTTCTGCGTTCCACGCCAGACACAGCGCTGAAAGATCTAAAACCATGGCGCCTCCTATCTTCTCCTACTTGTTTCTTTCAAATCATACATGAAAAAGTATAACCAACTGTGTTTTATTTGTCAATATAAAAAGAAATTAATTTTTTCTCATTAATTTTTTCTCATTTATTTTTTCTCACCGCTCCACCAGTGCAACCGTCTCCCTTGCAATCGCAAGCTCCTCGTTTGTCGGGATCACAAGCACCTTGACCTTTGAATCCGGCGTAGAAACAATTACCTCTTCTCCACGTTTGCTGTTTGCTTCATCATCGATCTGGATACCCAGGAAAGAAAGGCTGTCACAGATCTGTTTGCGTATCACGCCGTTGTTTTCCCCGACGCCGGCTGTAAAACAGATACAGTCCACGCCGTTCATCGCTGCCGCATATGCCCCGATATATTTTAACACACGGTAATTAAACACCTGCTGCGCCGTCGCTGCGCGCTCGTTTCCGTCTTTTTCCGCCGCTTCCAGGTCACGGAAATCAGAAGAAACACCAGACAGCCCCATAACGCCGGACTTCTTATTTAATACATTCAGCACGCCGGCAAGATCCAGATTTTCCTTTTTTGCAATATATTCTACCGCAGATGGGTCAATATCACCGGAACGTGTGCCCATAACAAGCCCTTCTAACGGAGAAAGCCCCATCGAAGTATCTACAGACTGCCCGTTTTTCACCGCGCATACCGAAGCGCCGTTTCCAAGATGGCAGACAATCGTCTTTAACGACTCATACGGCTTGTCCAAAATAGCCGCTGCCCGTTTGGACACATAGCTGTGGCTCGTGCCGTGGAAACCGTATTTGCGCACTGCATACTTCTCATAATATTCATACGGAACGCCATACAGGTATGCCTCTTTTGGCATCGTCTGATGAAATGCCGTGTCAAACACGCCTACCATCGGCGTATGCGGCATTAATTCCTGGCACGCGCGCACACCGATCAGGTTTGCCGGATTATGAAGCGGAGCCAAATCTGAACAAGCCTCTACGGCTGCAATCATCTCATCTGTAATAATCGCAGATGCCGCAAATTTTTCCCCGCCATGTACGATCCTGTGCCCGACAGCCCCGATCTCCTCCAGGCTTTTGATAATACCCGTCTTTTCATTTATTAACGCGTCAATCACCATCTGGATCGCCTGCTTATGCGTCGGCATCGCCGCTTCTGTAATCTCCTTCTCCCCGCCGGCAGGCTGATACACCAGCCTTCCATCGATCCCGATCCGCTCGCATAATCCTTTGGCAAGCACGCCTTCTGTGGCAGAATCAATCACCTGGTATTTTAAGGAAGAGCTGCCGCAGTTAATTACTAATACATTCATTTTCTTTCTCCTTTATGCTAAATATTTATTGAGAAATATTATAAACCTTGTTGGATAAATATACAAGAACTGTTAAAAATTTGACAATTTGTCCCTACAAAGGCATTATTTTAAAAACCGTTCCATATATCCAACCGCAATCCGATCGCATTTTTTTGAAAACCCATGTTTCCCGTTTTTGACAATCCGAAATGCCACCTTCCTGTCAAGCTGCTTTTCCTTCGTTTCTTTTTTATAAGCAGCATAAGCCTTTTTCACATATTTTAAGCCCACAATGCGATCCCTCGTCCCATGCACGATCAGAACATCCCCATGAAACCCCTTCGTCTCCAAATAAGGATCCATACCGATCACATCCTGCACATAACATCTGCCCAGCTTCATCGGGCCGCACCGCAGCCTGTCCGGGATATGGTTTGGGTCAAATTCCGCCATCAGCATCTTTCCCCGCCTTGCATCATACGGAATGCAAAACGCAGGGTAAAACAGGATCAGCTTAGAGATCAAGCTGCTATGCTTTGCCGCGGTTAACGCCGACACCAGCCCGCCCTGGCTGCACCCCATCAAAACAATCCTGCCAGGATCGCTGTACGGCTTACTTTTTGCATATTGTATCACAGCTTCCAGATCCTTCACTTCGGTCAATACAGACATTTCCGTCGTCTTCCCGCTGCTCTTTCCTTTGATCACGCTTCCGCCGCAAAAATCAAAGCAATACGACACATATCCAAGCTCTGCCAGCTTTTTGGCATATTGGCGCACCGTATCCTGATAAGCCATAAAGCCGTGGCTTACGACCGCAATCGGCAGATGCTCGCCCGCGGGCCTGTATTCCGTCCCCCGGATCGTGCAGTGCTCCCTTTTGCACTGGAATTTAGCCACTGTTATACTTTTCTTCTTATTAAATTTCCACATGAATCTCTTTCTCCTCTGATAAATGATCCCATAAATCAAACGGACATTCCAACTGCACAAATTCCGGCTTGCGCACCTGCTGCCCGATATGCCCCGTTAAATACCAAACCGCCTGTGCCGCCTTCATTCCAATCTCTTTTGCGGCTTCGAGCTCACCACTTCCTCCATCTCCCACATACAGGCATTCCTCTGGCGTCACGCCAAGCTTGTTCATACATCTTACAAAAATCTCTTTGTCCGGCTTTGCAACGCCCTGCTCCCAGGAAAGGAAAACCGCATCCAGATAAGGAAACAAGATGCTTTCCCGAATCACCCTCGCTTCCTCAGAAAAGCAGTTACTAATCAGCCCGGTCAGCATTCCCCGCTCTTTCAGCCCCGAAAGCATCGGAAGGATCTGCGGATGAAGATGCCGAAAGCACTCCCGTTTTGCCTCTGTCCGATTTTGTACAAGCCTGCCTAACAGCTCTTCGCTGTAGCGCCCATTTACCCGCAAAATATCCGCAAGCACCTCTTCTAAAGCTGCATTTCCGACTGTACGTTCACGATCCGTCTGCTGCCACATTGCCTGAAAATGTTCCTCTGCAATGCCTGCATCCGCAGCCATCTGTGAACCAAAATACAAAGTACTCTGATAATGGGTGATTAACGTTTCAAACATATCAAAAATCACCGCGCGTATCATCTAATCACCTCCCTGCAAAATCAAACGGCAGCACCAGCCAAACCAGCCAATGCCGCCGCAATTTTTTTCATTGCCAGATATTGCTTCCGCTTATACAACCTGTCTCTTTGCTACAAAGATAGGGAAGGTATCTGTTCCTTTTAATTCTTTTCCTTCTGTAACGGTTACTTTTTTATCCGTAATAATATATTCTGCATCTACGCCTGGCTCAATTACCGTATCCTGCATCAGGATCGCATTGCGCACCTTCGCGCCTTTGCCGACTTTTACTCCTCTAAAGAGGATGCAGTTTTCAATCTCGCCTTCAATCACGCAGCCGTCTGCTACCATTACATTTTTCGCAGAAGCGCCGTTGACATAACGTGTCGGATTGTCGTCACGGATCTTTGTATAAATCGAATTCTTATCAAATAAAGCGGACAGGTTTTCATCGTCCAACAGCTTCATATTTTCATCAAAGTAACTCTTCAAGTCCGTAATGCGCGCGAGATATTCTGTATATTCATAGCCCTGGATATTCAGCTCGTTCAGCCTTGGAAGCAGAATATCACGCTCTAAGTACACGCCGCCGCCGACAAATGCTTCGTTTACCATCTTAATCAACTGCTCGCGCTCGAATACATAAATATTCATCGAGTAGTTCTGTACGCCCGTCTCCTGTGAATTAATATGGATCTTGTTCACACGGTTATGGTTATCTTCAAAATCCAATGTATAATACATTGCCTTGCGCAGGTCATCCGATTTGCGGATGCTTGCCGGGAGCTCTTCCTTTGCATAGACAGCAGTCACATCAGCCCCGCTTGCGATATGCTCTTTCAACAATGCCTTAAAGTCAAAATTAAACGCAATATTCGCGTCTGCCATAACGACATATTTTTCCTTCTGGGATTTTAAAAATCCGAGGACACTGGCAATCATGCCGACTTTTCCGCTGTAAATGCCTGTATTTTTCTGCGCAAACGGAGGGAAAATATTAAGGCCCCCGTTTTTACGGCTTAAATCCCACTCACGGCCGGAGCCTAAGTGATCCAGCAGTGAAAAATAATTTTCACGCACTAATACAGTAATATTGTCAATCCCGCAGTTTACCATGCTCGACAATACGAAATCGATCATGCGGTAACGGCTTGCAAATGGAATGGATGCCATCAGCCGCTCATTTGTTAATTCAGAAACAAGCTCATCATATACATTTGGGAAAATAATGCCCAGTGCGTTCGTATTGGTATTTATCATTGTTTATCACCATCCTTTACATTATCACTGACCATAGCGTTTGGTCCGATCACAGCATTGTCGCCGACATAAACGCCGGAGCCAACCGTCGCCACGCCTGATTCGTCGCCGCTTGGCATCTGTCCGACAACCGCATTATTTCCGATCACTACATTTTCTGCTATGATGCAGTGTTTTACCTTCGCACCAGCTTTGATGAGCGTACCTCCCATAATGACTGCGTCTTCTACTTCTGCGCCTTCTTCGATTTTAACGCCTGCAAATAAAATAGAATGCTTCACGCTGCCGGATATATTGCAGCCGTCTGTAATCATGGAATTTTCCACATAAGCGCCTGCGTTGATCTTATGCCCGGTCATACCGCTGTTGCGGCTGTAAACCTTCCATTTTTCGTCAAACAGGTTGATGCCGCTGTGTTCTGGGTCGAGCACTTCCATATTTGCTTCCCATAAGGAAGAAATTGTCCCGACATCCTTCCAGTAGCCGTCGAAATGGTAAGCGTACATATTCCGCTGGTCTTTTAACAGGTTTGGAATAATATTATTTCCAAAGTCATTTTCAGAATTCGGGTCTTCTTCATCTTCAATCAGATACTTGCGCAGGATGTCCCAGTTGAAAATATAAATGCCCATGGATGCCAGGTTCGACTTCGGCTCCTTTGGCTTTTCCTGGAATTCTGTGATCTTATCGTTTTCATCCGCAACCATAAGCCCAAACCTGGAAGCCTCTTCCCAAGGCACTTCCATAACGGCTACGCTGAATTCTGCCCCTTTTTCCTTATGGAAACGCAGAAAATCACTGTAGTCCTGCTTGCAGATCTGGTCGCCGGAAAGAATGATGACATATTTCGGATCATAACGGTCTATAAATGAAATATTCTGATAGATCGCATTTGCAGTACCTTTATACCAATCAGATCCCGATGCCTGCTGATATGGCGGAAGCACATGCACACCGCCGTATAGACGGTCAAGATCCCACGGCTGCCCATTTCCAATATACTCATTCAGTACCAGCGGCTGGTACTGTGTTAAAATACCTACCGTATCAATCCCTGAGTTGACACAGTTTGACAGCGGGAAATCAATAATACGATATTTGCCGCCAAACGGAACTGCAGGTTTTGCCAGCTTCTGGGTCAACGCATAAAGGCGGGAGCCCTGTCCACCGGCAAGAAGCATAGCAATCATTTCTTTACCCATTTTTTATCTCCTTTTCTATCCCTTTTAATCTTGCGCAGTCAAACGCACACCAAACCGCACACAGCCAAACCTATGTATGGCAGATGCACAAAATTCTGCTGTCTTCGAAGCCGACAATTTATTGACATTTTTCGCCATGCAATAAATACCTCCGCTTCCAATTGTTATCATTGTACATGATTATTTCTTTTTTGTAAACAAAACATTGCAATTTTACTAAAAAAATTTTATTTTTTTATTTTTGCCTGAAGCTTTCTCATATCTCGCAATTCCTCAAATGCCGCAAACCGTAAACACCTCTTCCTCCCGCAGGCAGCCCTCTGCCCACTGCGAAAGCTCCATGATTACCTGCAAAGCCTCGCCGCCGTGCTCTTTCGCAATCCCAAGCAGCGCCTGCCATTGTTTCTTTGTCACCTCGGTGGGCCCACAGTAATCAAACTGCGGCACTGCTTTTCGAAACAGCGGGTACAGCTCTAACTCATCAAAAATATCCGCATAAAGGCAAATAGAATCCTCCTGCCAGTGCGGGTCTTCTTCCCGGTAAGCTCCCTTGCGGAACTCAAAGCAGCAGGACGTATGCTTTTGCCTTCTTTGTGATTCTGTCCAAAAATACTTCATATATGTCCCCTTTCTATTTTACAGCCAGTGCATTCTTTGCCTGCACATGAATCCTGACTGCATCCCCATAGTATCCGGCGCCCGTCACAAACTGCGTGGATTCCGCGTTTAACATGCTGCGGTTGTAAAAATGGATATGCCCGGCAAATACAGCCGCAACCGGGCTATTTTCAGCAAATACAGCGTCCAAAAGCTTCCTCGTCGTCTTGTTCGGCTTACATGCCGTCTCTCCCAACAGCACACGGCACCTGCCATCCTTTGACAGCCCCCAGACCGTATCCGCCTGCTGCTCCAGCTCAGAGCGCTCATACTGCGGCTGCAGCGGCACGTGCATCACCAGTATGACAGGCTTCGTCCCTTTTAAATAAGGCAGCAGCGCCTGTACCGCCTTTTTGTCAAACTGGTTGTTTTTATCATTGATCCCCGCCACAATCAGGTCATCGTATTCCTGCACCGTATACTGCTCTG
Organism: uncultured Eubacterium sp.; assembly: GCA_947178105.1. Taxonomy (GTDB): domain Bacteria; phylum Bacillota; class Clostridia; order Lachnospirales; family Lachnospiraceae; genus Eubacterium_J. The sequence goes on from CAMWXD010000015.1 coordinate 36,164, forward strand.
TCGTATTCGTCAATGGCAAAAGGCGCGGAAAATACTCCCGGTACGCTTTTTTCGAAAAATATTCTTCCCCATATTCAAAATCATGGTTGCCAGTCACATACAAATACGGCATGTCAAGCCGCCCGATCTCCTCCTGCACAAAATCGATCGACGCATACATCGCAGAATCTGTAATATCCCCTGCAAAAACAGTAAGGTCAGCATCGCTCTCCACTGCTTCTGTCACCAGGTTATGGAACGTACGCACCGCCACTTTCCCGCTCTCCTGTTCGAATGCTTCCCGCCGCGCCTGCGCCTTTTCCAAAAGATCGGGGTCACGTTCATCACACAGGCTGATATGCGTATCCGCAATCAGCATAATATCATAGTCCCGGCGAACACCCGCGATTGTTACCGTTTCCTCCTGAATCCGGATGCTGCCCTTTCTGTCAGCCCTTTTCGCTGCAAAGCCCAGACAAAATATGGCACAAACCATAAGGACTGACTGCAAAGCTTTTTTATTTATATTCACCGCTTTCTCACCTCTAAGACTTCTTTCTTGTGGCTATATTTTACTTGAAGTACAGCAATAGGTCAAGGTGTCTGCGAATTCTTATTCCACAAAAAAAGAAAGAAAAAACAGCAATTTCTGCCGATTTTTTCTTTCCTAATGCGATCTAAACCAAATTGATAAAAAATTATAATGCGCCTTCTTGATAATACAATTCCGAAGCCCTCTCTATTGATACCTTAAGCTGTTCTGCGATTGACTCAATTTGAGCCGCTACAGGCAAGTTAAACTTCAAAGAGATATTTTTAACAGAACTAATCGTTGTCTGAATTTCTGTTTCTGCTGCCCTGCGTTCTGTTTCTGCTGCCTCCTGCTTTATTTTCTCAGTCTCTTGCTTTATCTTTTCAGTCTCTTGCTTTATCTTTTCAGTCTCTTGCTTTATTTTTTCAGTCTCCTGCTTTATTTTTTCAGTCTCTTGCTTTATTTTTTCAGTCTCCTGCTGCATTTCTGCTACCTCCTGTCCATAAATTCATTGTACTGCTCCACACTGCCCAATGAAGACGCATGTGAAACAAGGTTCACAGAGTTAGAGTTTTTGTCCGCTTGTCCTGCCACGTCTTTGACCCCTGCTCCATCATTGCCTGCATCAGCAAATGCGCTGCTTCTCTTTTTATCTTTTGGCAACCGACCGCCCCTTTCTATTGCTATCCCCGGCAGGAAGTTTTCTTACATGCAATTATACAATACCAATACTGAAAATGCAATTCCTCTGTCAAGTTTTCTGTATGTCTCCTTTTTCACATACCGCCGCCCATTTGAACATAATTCAAATCATGCCTCACCATAATCCTGACCAGCTCCTCAAAGCTCGTCTTCGTCGGGTTCCAGCCCAGCTTATCCTTCGCCTTCTGCGGATTTCCCCATAGGTTCACGACATCCGTCGGGCGGTAAAATTCCGGGGATACTTCTATCACAACTTTCCCGGTTGCCCGGTCGATCCCGACCTCTTCCATGCCTTCGCCCTGAAATTCCAGCTCTATGCCAGCCTCACGGAATGCATACTCGCAAAATTCCCGCACAGAATGCTGCTCGCCGGTTGCAATCACAAAATCCTCCGGCTGTTCATGCTGTAAAATCATCCACATGCATTCCACATAATCTTTTGCATACCCCCAGTCCCGCAGGGATGATAAGTTCCCAAGATACAGCTTCTCCTGCCTGCCCTGCGCAATCCGCGCTGCTGCCAGAGAAATCTTCCTGGTTACAAATGTCTCTCCGCGCCGTTCCGATTCATGGTTAAATAAAATCCCGGAACAGCAAAACATACCATAAGCTTCCCGGTATTCTTTTACAATCCAATATCCATATTGTTTTGCAGCCGCATAAGGGCTATAAGGATGGAACGGCGTATCCTCGCTCTGCGGAACCTCCTCCACCTTTCCGAACAGCTCCGAAGTCGATGCCTGATAGATCCTGCATCTGTCTGCAATCCCTACGGCACGCACCGCCTCCAGTACACGCAGCACACCGAGAGCGGCAACATCCGCCGTATATTCCGGCACCTCAAAGCTTACCTGTACATGTGACTGTGCCGCCAGATTATATATCTCATCCGGCATAACTTGCCCAATCATCTTTACAAGGCTCATGGAATCCGCCAAATCACCATAATGCAGATACAGCCTGTCTTTCATATGTTCAATCCGCTCCATCTTTTCTATAGAAGAGCGGCGTACCATCCCGTGTACCTCATACCCTTTTTCTAAAAGCAGCTCCGCCAGAAAACTCCCGTCCTGCCCTGTCACACCTGTAATCAACGCTTTTTTCATCATAGCAAACAAATCTCCCTCAATGACGCAGCAGCCAAAACAGCCGCTGCCAACTTCTCAATCTTTCATCCATTGCGCCCATTTTTCCCGATATTCCTGCGGGCACATATTTTCATATTCCTGAAATAACCGATAAAACAAATCCTCATTCCCAATCCCGGATTCCCTGATGACTTCCGTAACCGGCAGTATGCTAAAACGAAGCTGCTCCTTTGCCGCATTAAACCTTCTGTTTAAAATATAATCCCTAAGCCCAATCCCAAAGCTGTCCAAAAACAAAGCTTCCAGTTCTCCGGCAGAAACAGCAAACCGCTGTTCCAAAAGCTGCGGCAGCTTCTGTTCCTTAAAATTGGCATTGATGTACTCTCTGGCATCCCTGAGCATATCCTTCTCACTTGCCTGGCGGATACACGCAGCAGCCAGTTGCGTCAAAAGGCTGTGTATGTCCAGTTCCTTAACATGTTCTTTGACGCCCCGCAGCACCTGCTCTAAAAGCCGCCGTATTTCGCCTGCATCCGCCGGAAGAAATACCGGTGAATCGTGCCGCTCACGGAACAGGCTGTAAAATTCCCCGGCACAATTTCCGTTAAAATGAATCCAGGCAAGACGCCATGGCATTTCCCTGCTGCTGATATGCGTAAATTCCTGCTGGCAGTCAATCCAAATACATTCCCCTGGATGCAGCTCATAGCTTCTGTCCTCATATGTAATGCTGCCTTTTCCATCCAGCACCTCAAAAATCAAATAAGAATCCAGATTTTTTCTCCTGCATATATGCGGCGTCAAGCTTTCCAGTGTCCCAGCTTCCTGCACATACAGCAAATATTTTTTTGCAAAGTTTCCAGGCGTATGCAGCACCCGGTCTGACCTCGTCACGCCTTCCGATGCAAAAATACCTGATGTTAACTGTTCCCGCATCCTTTCATCCTTCATCCTTTCACCCTCGCCCTCCAGTCGTCTAATGTCTCCCGCAGCGTCTGCACAAGCGGAAGGAACGGGCGCCATCCCACCGCTTGATGCAGCTTTGAAATATCCGCTTCGATCACCGGCACATCCACCGGACGGATCTTATTCGGGTCCGTCTCGATCCGAATATCTGCTGCTGACAATGATAAAATCAAATCCAGCACTTCCCGAATGGCATAGGCATGTCCGCTGCCCACGTTATACGTCTCTCCTGCCTGTCCCCGCTGTATCAGCAGGGCATACGCCCGCACGACGTCCCGCACATCTGTAAAATCGCGCCTTGCTTCCAGGTTACCGACATACATCACAGGTTGTTGAATTCCCGCTTCAATCTGCGCAACCTGCCTGCAAAAATCAGAAACAACAAATGCCGGCGCCTGCCCTGGCCCGATATGGTTAAAGGAGCGCACCATCAAAAGATCCATGTCATAAGCCTGTGCATAAATATTGCCGATCATATTTTGACACGCCTTTGTCGCCGCATAAAGATTCCCCGGCCTTAAATGGTTGTCCTCGGCAACCGGCACCTCATTGGCGCGAATCTGCCCGTATTCTTCTCCTGAGCCAACCAGCAGGATCCTTGGCTTATAAAATAACTCCCGCACGGCGTCCAATACATGGATGCAGCCCTTTATATTGACATCCACTGTAAGCCCCGGATTTTTCCACGCAATGCTGACCGAACTCTGCGCGGCAAGATGAAAAATATAGTCCGGGCGTATCTCATACAGCAGGCCCGCCACCTCATCCTTATGCAGAATATCCAGGTCATGGACATGCGCATACTCTATCCTCAGCTTCTCCTGCGGCAGCTTCGACACATGCACTTCCATATGGTGATTTTCCCACAGCTCTCTGGCAAGATAGCTGCCGACAAACCCTGCCGCGCCAATAATCAATGCTTTTTTCATAGCTGCCCCTCATACAAAACCCCGTCCGGGCATCCGCCGGAATTATCCAAAAAATCCTGGTAAGCCAGCCGGATTCCTTCTTTTAGCCCTGTCTGGTACGTCCATCCAAGCCGTTTTACTTTGCTCACATCCAGCAGTTTGCGCGGCGTCCCATTCGGCTTTGACCGATCCCAGCGGATCTCGCCCTGATAGCCTACTGTCTCCGCCACCAGCTCTGCCAGCTCTTTGATACTAATTTCCCGCCCAGTGCCTGCGTTGACCGTCTCATTTCCAGAATAATGGTTCATCAGAAACACACACAACTGCGCCAGATCATCCACATACAAAAACTCCCGCAGCGGGCTTCCGTCTCCCCAACAGACGACAAACGGCTCACCCGCCTGCTTTGCCTCATGAAAACGGCGGATCAACGCCGGCAGCACATGGCTTTTCGTCGGGTGGTAATTGTCATTTGGCCCGTACAGGTTCGTCGGCATGACAGAAATGTAATCTGTACCATACTGCCTGTTTAAGAACTCACAGTATTTCAGCCCCGCTATTTTTGCGAGCGCATATGCCTCATTCGTCTTTTCCAGCGCTCCGGTTAACAGGCTGCTTTCCCGGATCGGCTGAGGCGCCATGCGCGGATAGATACAGGAAGAGCCGAGAAACTCCAGCTTTTTACACCCGTATTTCCACGCCGCATGAATCACATTCATCTCAAGCGCCAGGTTGTCATACATAAAATCAGCCAGCGCCTGCTCATTAGCCAAGATGCCCCCTACTTTTGCCGCGGCAAGAAATACATATTCCGGCTGTTCACTGGCGAAAAACTCCTCCACGTCCGCCTGGCGGCAAAGGTCAAGCTCCCCGTGGGTGCGGGCCAGGATATTTGTGTATCCCTGCTTTTGTAATTCACGGATAATGGCAGAGCCTACCATGCCTTGGTGGCCTGCTATGTAGATTTTTGATGTTTTGTTCATGGTTGATCATGTCCTCCGCTATTTTAATATCCATCGAATTTCATGTTAATATGTTTGAGACAGATTCCTAGCTGCCTTCCATCTGTACCAAGCTCCAACTGATTTGGCGAAACTATATTTTCAATTTCAATTCTGATCTGATTATTTCCTTTTTTCAAAGCATCCACAGGAATCATAAAATCTTCCAATGTCTGGTCGTGATTTATTTTCAAATATCCCAAATCATATTCGTTACAATAAGCATGTATTAGATAATTCTCCTGAAAAGCATAACCATCCCATTGGATACAAATATTATGGATTTTCTTTAACCTTATAGAGATATGAAATTGATCCTTTGACCAAAGCCCTTGTTCTTCACCTTCCCATAATCCATCTGGTACATATTTTTTATAATTTCCTTGCGGCATAAAAGAAACATCCAGTCCGTCCTCATCTAAAAGTTCTGCTTTTTTTGTCATTTTTATCAATCTTTGAACAATGTTTTCTGGCATATACTTACTATATTTGTCAAAATCCGCTATGCTGTATACATACAATTTTGTCTCTTGTTCCGTATCAAATGATAAATCTTGAAGATAAACCTCCGTATTTTCCACTTTTATTTTAATGAAATTATGACTGCCTTTTGAAAATACGACATCTGAAAATTCCATTTCATTTTTTCCAGCCATACACTGCTGCGTTTGTTCTTTTCCATCTGGCATAATCAATGTAATCTTATTTTCGCCATTGCACATAAAGCTCAAATGCACTTTACACTTACGATCTTTTGCAACATAAAAATTCAATTCAGAATCTTTATGTTCAATATTTCTTCCTCCAATCGCATAACCTTCAGAATCAGTGCCATAGAAAACAGCCTGTCCCAAACTTTCTCTATTCAGACAAAATGGATACGATGTATCAACTTTTTTTACTGTATATACAGGATTTTTAAAAAGTGTTTTTCCACAATACTTAACTGCTTCTGGCAATGTTGAAGAATCTATTACTATGGTATTTTTATCCGGTATACTATCTTCGGTTCCCCATATATATTGTTCAACATCCTGTACCTTCGAACGCAAGCCCAAAGTCATTGTTAATGCTGCAATATCATCCCAATATGGTGCTGCACTGACATAAATTTCTTCAAAATCTGCTTCCTCTAAAAATTCCTGCATTTCATCCTGTTCTGTTCCAATGGCATTTGCAAAAACATGATATTCTTGCGTAACTGCATCACTATAAGCATAAGCCCACAAAAAAATATTCATTCCGCTGCCCACAATAATGAATACTGTTATTACAAGCGCCACATGTTTCATCCATCTGTATCGTCTTATCACTACATCCTGACTGTAAAGTAACGCGAACAGCACAACGATAAAAACATAACTCGTCGTTAGCATTGCCTTAAAAGTCTTATACAAATCAAAGTGTAGCAGAAATACAAAATAAAGAACTCCATATGTTAAAAGATACGTTTCCAGCAGCAAACGTTTTTTACCGGAAAATTTTTTATAAACATAAATGCAGATACCCGCCCAAATTACCATACCAAAGATAAATACAAATGCTTCCGGCAACTCACAACTTCCAAAAATATCTATCGTATGGACATTATAAATCCCAAGGCTTTGCAATAGAAAACCTGGTCTGATATCCCAGCCTACAACTGCTTGATTGGATACTAATAAAGTCTTAGCTGCTGTATAATATCCTCTTGCAAAAATCACTGCAACAGTTAATAAGGCTGTTAAATAATCCGTAAATAATATCTTTGCTTTTCCTCTGTCCACGATAAAAAATATGATCAAAATTAACATCATAGGTAATGCTACAATCGGAATCATCTCACCATAAGTTGCTAAAAGGCCCACAACTACAATGCCCATAGAAATCGACTCTTTCATCAATACCTGTTCAGATTCTAAAATGCAAATGAAAATGATTGTGATTACTATAATCATACTCACAGATGCTATCTGTCCTATAAATCCCTGATAAAACATATATTGAAAATTACAATTAAAAAAGAATACCAATCCTGTGACAAACCTAGCCATCTTATTCTCACAAAAAAATGACAGTAATCCTACACCTGCTGTTACAAAAATACCATACAAATAAATAGATACCAAGCTTGCAGCGTTAAAAATATTCACTTTAAAAACAACAGAAATATATGCAATCCAAAAACCAACATATCGATTTTGGATACCCATAATTAATTCAACCAATGGTGCAAAATGTTTCTTAATATACGATAAATCATAATACTTTACCGCATTGCTTGTCGCTGCATATAATACAAAATCATTATTATGAAAGAGGATTGGTAATCCGCCTTTATTGTTTACTACACCCGGATAAGCAAAATAAATGGTAGCAGATGCAATGACAAGAAAACACAGGCTGGCCTTTTTCCAATTTACAGACAAATCTTTTCTTTTCCATATGATCAGAACTATATCCACTGCCAGAAAAAATGCAGTCAATGGCAACACTGTCTGTGTTACGGAAAATCCAAATAAATTAAAATAATACATACATACCATGCCAATACTGAATCCATAAATCGGACATGTAATCACTCTATAAGGTATCATCCTTCCATTTTCCAAAAAAATTTGGAAAGGAATACCATAGATACAAGTAATCACATAGAAAGCAAATAGAATCACTATATATTGAATCATAAATCCTCCTTAGATCCCCTTATCCTTTTAATGAAAATGTTTATTTTTCCTGATCATACGGATATACCAAACCCAAGAAAAAGCATGTATCAGCAGCAATAAGAAAACAGCTATATAGGACAATTTTCTTAAAACATTAAATATGTATGGAAATTCTGCGGCATAATCTATGAAATGATGCCCGCTGTTTGCATAAAAAGCCAATCTACCGCCATATCTTACGATTTCATTATCATGAAGCCTGACACCATCTAAATATATTTTGTTATACTTGGCTGACTGGATATTGGTACTGACAAATATTTTTTTATCTGTATCAAATTCTGCACGTGAAGTCAATCCATCCAGGCTGACTGGTATTTTTACCTCTATCATCTCATCTGGTGGGTTTTTATCCATTGATGGAATAGAGACATCACAATAACCAGTTATTCCATAAAATGTTTCAGGTAGCGACGTAACAGGTTCTTTTTCGATTATAACCTGATTTGCTGTTGTCTGTGCATGAACTATCTGTATTAGCAAATTGTGCCCGCTAAGTGTTACGCAAACAATCAAAACAACTGTAAATTTCTTTTCAAATTCTTTGAAAACTCTACTGCGTGCCAGTATAAAAAAATGATATAAAAGACCAAATACAACTAATATATCAACATAAGCAATCAATCTGTATGAAAATTGAATATGCCTGAAAACCTTACATAAAATCCCAAGCAATAACGGAGAATTCGTTGCACTGCATACCAGCATTATAATACTCAAGAAAAGCAGTACAGCCGAAACGCCCTTTTGACTTCCCGCAATCTTCTTTGAACAAACAACCCATATCCAGGAAGCTGCATATAAAATTGCTAATGGCATATTGATCTGCAAATCCAGATATGGCGTAGAAACATCTCGGATCCCATCAGTCAAAGATCTTGCATCCATAGGAAACACCATCAGCCTTGTCAGATAATTAGAATCCAAATATGGAGCAATGTCTGCAACAATCCCTGTTCCTTCATTGATAGCCAGTTGTGATAAATTGCAGACTGTAACATATAACCATGGACTTACTGCCATTATTATCAAAACAGCTTCTCCAAATGCTGCCGCCAAAAGACATTTTTTATCCTTTACTTGCTTGATTACAAATGGAATTGTAACCACCACCATGCAAATGCAAATTACCCCCCCCCACTCTGCTGTAATGGGATGTGTTCCAAGCATAAATGTTACACTTAATGCAGCTAATGACCATAACGCCAATTTTATTACTGTATCCTCTTTAAAAAATGATAATATCCAACTGCCGGCTGCAAGATACATACAAAGCACTGCATAATATTCTGTCATGGCATTTCTGGAATATAAATTTGTCAAAATATAAGGATTACAGATGATTAAAAATGAAAGCATAATTGCATATCGATACATTGCGCAAATTTCTGTTTTCCTTAAAATATGAATAAAAATTTCACTGAAAAGGAAAAAGATCAGTGTAAAAATAGTCATAGAACTCAATACATAAGCTATCCTGCTATTCCCAACAATAAAAGTTAAAAATCCCATTCCTTGATAAAATAGATACCCATAAAATTGGGGATAAGCTATTCCAACCGTATCCGATGTATGAATCACAATTGGAAACCTGCCATTATTTTTGAAAAAATCCGCATAATAATCTATTTCCCATGTATGATTCACATAATCAACATAAAAAAATTGATATACCATTAGAGGAATTAAAAAACAGACAGAAAATACAATTCCTAATATGATTCTCTTTTTAAATTCTTTCAAATTTTATATCCTCCGTTTTGTATCTATCTTTCATCTGAATATCTTTATCTTTTTTCAGCCAGCACTACATTCCTGATTCCAAATGGAAAATGCATCTTCTCTGCTAATAAATATTCCATTCCCATAAGTAAATGTCCGAGCCTGGAATCTTTCGCTGTATCCTGATCTTTTGTAAATGCTCTCCGTTTTTCTTCGTTTGACATCCGTCTTCCATGTAGCTGATTCCAGTGCTTTTTTATTGCAAATGCTGGATAAATCACTGTACCTATATAATTTTCATATGTCACCTTAAACCCCGCAGAGCAAACTTTCTTTGCCAGTTCCTTCTTCCCATACCTGCGCTTATGAAAAATAGATTCATCATAATAATCATATAAATTTTTACCATATGGCACTACAAAGCAGACAATCCCTCCACCTTTCATAACCCGAAATATTTCCTTTAACGCCCTTTTATCATTTTCAATGTGTTCCAGCACGTTTAGACAGACCGCCGCGTCAATGCTGTTATCATGAAACGGTATTTTCTTTAGATTCATCTGTATATGCATAATGCCAGGGCTGTTTTTATAAGATCGGTATAACCCCCCCCGCATAAATCACAGGCAACAAACTGGTTCCACGGAAAATGTTCCTCCAAATCAGCAACCATATAACCAGAAGATGCCCCAAAATCACAAATTAAATTACTTTTGTCTTGTGTTATATAAGGCTGCAACAATCTAACTGCTAATTTTCTTTCGTAAACATCCAGAAAATGATTTTTACTGGCTTCTTTACATATTTCTTCTAATGAATCATCCCACGAAATTTCCTGCCTGTCATTTTCCGAATCCATAAACCCATACTTTGCATGTATGATTCCTGCTTTTTCCCCACCTGTCATACACCAGCCATTAGCATATTTTTCTGGCTTTTCTTTCATTTTATCTAAGTTCAAAAACTGCATTCCTATCCCCCTATTTATGAAATATCTGCTTATCTTCAGGCATATTTTCAGTTTGGCCTACAATATACAACGGCCTTCGCTTCACTTCATCATAAATCCTGCCAATATACTCGCCTAAAATACCCAGGCAAAAAAGCTGCAGCCCACCAAACAGTGTAATCAATATTACCGTCGTAGAAAGCCCTGGGGTTAAATCATACTTTAAGAATACTTTTTGGATAAAATACCAGATCCCAAGCAAAATACCTATTCCGGCTGCAAAAAATCCAAACCCTGACATTACCTGCAATGGCTTTGACGAAAAACAGATTAAACCATTAAGCCCTATTTTCAGCGAACCGGTAAAACGGTTGTATTTCCCTTTTCCAGACACCCGTGCATCTCTCTGGTATTGAACCGCTGTCTGATTAAATCCAACTAAGGCAACCAGTCCTCTTAAAAATCCGTGATGTTCATTTAACTTTCGCAGTTGTTCGATCACCCTGCGGCTCATCAGCCGGAAATCCCCTGTATTTACAGGTATCTCCACTTCACCCAGTGCATTAATCACCTGATAGCCAATCCTTGCTACAAGCTTTTTAATTAAAGTCTCACCTTTTCGATTTGTCCTCTGGGCATAAACGACCTCATACCCCTCTTTCCATTTGCACACCATCTCGGCGATCAGTTCCGGCGGATCCTGCAAATCTGCATCGATTACAATACAAATATCTCCGTCACAGTTCAAGATTCCTGCCATCGTTGCCGCTGGCTGTCCGAAACGCCTGCTGAATTGAAGCAACCGAATATTTTTGTTCTGCATGATATTCTTCTTAATTACTTCATAAGTCTGATCCGGAGACGGATCCAGGCAGAAAATAATCTCATACCTGCATCCGATCTGCTCCATAACACCTTCCATACGTTTCAGAAACGGATCAATCCCTTTTTCCTCACAATACACCGGCACTACAATTGATAATAAATAATCCTTATCTTCTGACATACGTTTCCTCATTTCCCATAAGTTCTATTTTAAAATAGAAAATCCAAGGCTCACTCCATCTCTTGCAAACATCTGCACCGTTTCCAATGAAAACTGCGCCAGGTCTTTTCCAAAATTCGGTATTTTAGCCAGCAGGTCATTTGTCACCGTAATGATATCCACCCCGCACCGGTCTGCCTGTACGATATTAAACACTTCCCGGCAGCTTGCCCACAGGCTCTGCGTCCCTGCCTTCTCTCTACATACAGCTACTGTTTCCTTCATCATCGGCTCTGCATCTACGCCTGCATCCATAATCCTTCCTGCAAATACGGATACGATATTCTGTGTGCCTTCTGCAAGGGCATCTACCGCCTGACGAACCTGTTCCAGCGTAAAAACTGCGGTAACGTTCAATTTGATGCCATACGCTGATAATCTTTGAATCAATGGAATGCTGGATTCTCCTTTCGTATTCGTAATCGGAATCTTAACATATACATTATCACCCAAAGCGGCAATCACTCTCGCCTCTTTTTCCATTGTCTCAAAATCATCTGCAAACACTTCAAAGGAAAGCGGCAAATCCGGTATCGCCTTTACAACCTCTTCGGAAAACGACACATAATCGGTTACTCCCGCTTTTTTCATCAATGATGGATTTGTTGTAAATCCTTTCACAATCCCTTTCTCATATTCTGCCTTCATTCCATCGATATCTGCGCCATCTGCAAATACTGCAATTTTTAACTCATCAAATCTCATATCTTTTCTCAGCCTCTTTCTGTAGTTGTTCAAATATGTTTCTTAAATTATTTAACCTGTCATCTTTTACACGATCACATTACAAACAGATGTAAATTTTCCTGCCTTATATTATTTCAAGCTAACATAAACGGACATGGACTGCGACTGCCAACGCAAACCTGGAATGCGTTGCCCGATCTCGCTGACTGTGATAAATGGCCGCATAAACTTTTTTTTAATTTTCGGTGGAACAAAAAAATAAAAAGGAACAATCTCCACCGAACTGCACCCCTGAAAAAAACTGCGTATGCTGCACGGCGTATAGGAGCGCTCCCCTTTCTCCCTGCTTGCACGAGTTTTTTCAACCGTTTTACGCACTAGGCTCAGTCCACAAGCTTCACACATGAAAATATGTTTTCGTGAAACGCGCATCAGTTCCTGTGCCATTTTCAGTGGGTTTTCCACATGATGCAGCACATCAAATGCCAGAACCATATCAAACGCATTATCTTCAAAGGGCAGTGCCTGTGCATCTGCCTGTACAACGGATACAGCGGAATCCTCCAAATATTTTTTCAGCAGAACCTTTACGGCATTCGGAGAATATTCGGTAACTGTATAATGAAATGATTCGCCTTGGAACGATACGGCAAAATTATCATACATCTCGCCTACCCCCCCCCGACCTCTAATATCTCCAAATTGTTAATGGATGAAAAATATCTGCGGAACATTTGGACAAACTTGGGCAGACGGTAATAAATTCCGATGTCGCCTTCATTCGCATACCGTGAGCTCCCAGACGCGTAAAGCTCATCCCATGCTGCATTATCCTGCCGAAGCCTTTTCTCCTTACTTTTCATTCTCCGTTCTTTTCCTTTCTGAACAACAGCATTTACAAAATCGCATTTACAAGCAAATGCCAAATTACTCCCTGCCACCCTTCCGCATGTGGCGTAATCCGCTCTTCGTCCACAACTGGTATAAGAATACATGCATCCGATACCTCTTTTGCAAACCCACCGTTCCTGGATACAATGGAAATAATGCCGGAACCCTGTGCTTTCGCAAGTTTTAAAGCATTTACGATATTTAAGGATGTCGTTTCGCTCCCTCCTCCTACGGAAAGTACCATAACAACATCTTGCTCCTGGATCCTGGATGTTTTCAGCCACTCGCAAAAAGTGGTTTCCCATCCTTCATCATTTGTCCTTGCCGTTAATTCCGAAACATTATCTGTCGGCGCATACGTCTCAATACCGCCAATCTTCCGAAAATCATTTACCGCATGGGATGCATTTGCTGCGCTGCCTCCTACGCCCAGGATAAACAAACGCCCTTTGCGCTCCCGTAATGTTTTCAAAATGCTGACCGCTTTTACAATCTCTTCCCGTGAAACCTTATTTACAATCTCCTGTGTTTCCGCTAAATATTTGTCTACATATTCTCTGCTCATTTTATGTTCTCCCTCTTTTTTTGATACTTTCGTTATTCTTCATCCCATGCAAATCCTCTGTCTGTTGGAAGAATACGCCGCAGTGTATAAATATCGCTATTTTGAAGCTGTTTTAAATGCGTATGCAGGCCCATCCACGAGTCCCATACAGCACTAACCAGCCTGCCTGTAATTCCGTCACTCTCGGAAGAAGCCAGGTATGCACACAAACCAACAGGAACCTGCATGTCCGTTCCTCCTGTTTTAAGCTGCTCCCTAGCTTTTCTATACTCTTCGCCAATTGCCGCTTCATCCATACTCAATATATCTGTTAAAAGCTGTGTATTCATAGCTCCCGGTGCAACAGCATTAATATCGATACCATCCTCCTTGTATTCCTGTGCAAAATTTTCTGTAAGGCGGACAACTGCTGCCTTGGAAGCGGCATAAGCGCTGAAATAAGGCCTTGGCGACGCCGCGCCGCCACCGGACAGGTTGATAATCTTTCCGTATTTCTGCTTTTTCATATGTACTACAGCATGGCGTATCATATGTACCGTCCCATACAAATTGACCTCAACAGCCCTTTTCCATTCATCCATATCCACAGAATCAATCGCGCCTTTTGCCCCATGTATTCCCGCATTGTTCACCAAAATATCGATCTTTCCAAACTGCTGTATACATGTACTGCACAATGCCGCTGCATCTTCTTCTTTTGCAACATCCGCCTGCATTGGTATAACTCTGCCGGAATACTCCTTTTTAGCCTGAAAAACAGCAATGCTCTTTTCCAATTCCGGCATATTCCTTGCACAGACAACCAAAGAAGCACCTTCCTTAAGAAACCTTTCTGTTATTTTATACCCCAGCCCCCGGCTCGCCCCGGTAATAATTGCCGCTTTGCCTTCTAGCCTCATCCTGTGCCTCCCATTGGTAATTTTTCTGAAAACTCATACAAGCTGTTGCATACCATCTTTGGCTTGTTATTTTCCAGCCTTGCGCACATATCACATTTTAAATTCCCGATCAAAACTGTCTGTACACCAACCCGATGCCCCGCCAGAATATCTGTATAGGAGTCCCCAGCCATGTAAGACCGCTTAAGGTCGATCTGGTATGTTTTCAGTGGCCTTTGAAACAGCCCCGTCTCCGGCTTCCTGCAACTGCACTGTTTGTTTAAAAATACCTCTTTTGTATAAGCCGTCTTTTTCTCTGAATGCGGGCACATATAAATCCCATCTATTTCACAATGATTTTTTATCGATAGATCCATCAAATACCTGTTAATATCATATAGCTGCCCTAACGTAGCCTTTCCTTTTGCAGCCGCCGGCTGGTTTGTGACAATAAAGATATAATACCCTTTTTCTTTGATTGTCCTAAGCGCCTCCAATGCGCGGTCCATAAAAGAAAACTGGCATATTTTTACCGGCGACTCTAATTCTTCCGTATCTTCGTTAAATACAATCTCATTCACCACTCCATCCCTGTCCAGAAAAACAGCCGGCTTTTTTTCTACAAACCGCTCTTTTGCATAATCTTCAAATTCTTTCAAAGACTCTGGTGTCCCGATTTCATAAAACCGTTTAAGTACCAGGCATGCTTCCAACTTCCTCTCCATAGACACTGACTTTTGAATATCTGCTATATCAAGGAAGCAACCCGGCGCATAACCCTCAAACAAACTGCGCTCATACATACAGATTCCATAATCAATGTAATCCATCTGAGAAACGGGATGCAGTTTATCATATAATACAATTGTGCCATCCTGGTATACCACATTGCTCTTATCCAGCTTATCTTCATTTTTCAAAATCGCCATCAGGGCTTTCGCGCCAGATTTTTTCCCAACGTAATAACGATAAAGCACTTCTGTATAATCGATATCCATAAAGGAGTCTCCATAGACTACCATAAAGTCGCTTTCCAGGCATGGCAGCGCCTTTCTGATTGCGCCGCCTGTGCCTAACAGCTTTTCTCCATCATAAGAATAGGTGATGTGAACCCCATAAGCAGAGCCGTCGCCAAAATATTCCTGGATCATAGGGGCATGGTACCCAACACAAAACATAAATTTTTTAAACCCAGCGCTTGCCAACAGCCGCAGTTGGTACGCAAAAAACGGTTTTCCATCCACATCTACGAGCGGTTTCGGGCAATGGCATGTATAGTTTTTCAGCCTTGTCCCCATTCCGCCCATCATAACAACCACCTGTACATTTGCCGGCTCTAGCAAATCTTCCAATTTGTCCATAATTCCTCCAGGATTATCCGATAATCTTTGCGCCTTCCATCTCAAACCGGAACCTGACTTCCTGCATTCCTGCGTTCCTCAGCACCTTCCGCAGCCGAATTTTATCCTCTGCATAAAACAGCATAAATCCACCGCCGCCTGCGCCAATTAATTTTCCGCCTTTTGCCCCGTTTTCCATTGCAAGCTGATACCATTCATCCATTTTAGGGTTCGACATTCCTCCAGACCGTTTCTTTTTATATTCCCAATGAATATTCATAATCTTTGCAAACTCTTCCAGGTTTCCTTCCTCAAATGCCTTCTTGCTTTGTAATCCCAGTTCTTTGACAAAATCCAGGTTTGCCGCCATACTGCTGTCATGCTCCCTGCTCTTTTTGTCCTGTTCTGCTAAAATCGTTGATGCAGACCTGGAATATCCAGTAAAGAACAGCAGTAAATGGTCTTCCAAGTTGTATAATGTCTCATCACTTAAGCTCAGAGGGTCTACCCAGACATAACCGTCCTTATGAAAATCCATACAAGTAATCCCGCCATACGCTGCAATATATTGGTCTTGTTTTCCAATCGGCTCCTTTAAACGGCCCATCTCAATTTCACAAGCTTCTTCTGCCAATGTCCTTGTACTGACAATATCCCCTTTATATGCATGAAGCGCTTTTAACAGCCCGACTGTAAATGTGCTCGATGACCCAAGCCCTGTCCCCGCCGGAATATCCGCCATAGAGCAAATCTCTAATTTTTTAGGCGGGATATCCAGCAGTTTAAGCGCTTCCCTTATAATCGGGTGCTGGATTTCTTCTAAGGATGTGACCCGCTCCTGTTTGGAATATTTAATCAGCATCTCCTCTCCAAAAGTCTCATGCACCAGTATGTACACATATTTATCAATCGCTGCGGATATCAGAAACCCCTCATGTTCTTCATAATAGGACGGCAGGTCTGTCCCGCCTCCTCCCAGCGATATCCTTAACGGGCTTCGCGCAATTATCATAGCTATCTCCTTTCGTATATCTTTTCTACTATCTTCAATGCCTCATATGCATCCTGGATACTGCCCATCTGCAAAGGCTCGCCAGATACGATGGCAGATACCGTTTCTTCAAATTCCATCTTCCAAGACTGGTCTCCTCTGGGATACTCATAAATAACCGTTTCTGGCGGCCCCATCTCGGGCAGCATTTTGTAATAAGACAGCCTCTCTGTCCCATAACTTCCCCCAAGTCCTTCGACTGCCAGCTTTGCCTTCTCACAATATATTTCAAAAGAAAACATGTTTTTCCACTCCGTACAGCTCACCTGAAGCCATGCCGCCCGTTTGTCTTGTTTCTTCAAGCATAAAAATCCATTATCATCCACGTCCATATCCCAGAAATACGTTGCTGCAAACCCTTCCACTTCTGTAAATTCACCCATAAACCAACGTGACAGGTCAATCAGGTGCACCCCTTGGTCGATTGTCTCCCCGCCGCCGGATAGCTTTGAATCTGCACGCCATTCACTGTGATACCCCACTCTGCCTCCATGTCCGTACCTTCCCCGTATGAACATAACCTTACCAACGTCTTCAAGCGTGGTGAGTTCTTTTGCTTTTAACAATGCTGGATGGTACCTGTGGTTAAATCCCACTTTTACTTTCAGGCCAGTGCCTTTTATAGTTTCCATAATCGGCTCCAGTTCCCTGGAACTAATTCCACCTGGTTTTTCCGCAATCACATGAATCCCATGCTGTACCGCATAAAGTGTAATCGGCGCCAGCATATAATTTAGTACAGCCACAACCACCAGCTCTACGTTTCCGCTCTCAATCAGCTCTTTATAATCGTCTGTTACAAAACCGCATTTTACTGTTTCAGCCAGTTTCCGTGCTTTTTCTATGCATACGTCGCATACCGCAGCCACCTGGTGCGGCAGGCATATGGCTTCTGCACGCTTATTGCCTATCAGGCCGCATCCTATAATTCCTACCCGCATTGCTTTCTCCTTATCTGCGTACTTCAAATACCCATTCATTATTTTCCAGAAAATCGACCGTTTTCAGCACACCGTCTCTGATGCCATACTTCGGCTTCCATCCAAGGGAACGCACTTTGCCGGTATCCAGATAGATCAATGGGTTATCGCCAACCCATCCCCTGTCCCCGCCCGCATAAGTGAACTCTGGCTCCAGCCCCATCCGCTGCGCAATCCAGGAAGCAGAGTCATTCACCTCGCAGTACTCGTCTGTCCCCAGGTTATAAATATTCACCTTTTCTTTCGCCTGCTCAATCACTGTAAAGACCGCATCCAGGCAGTCCTGCACATACAGATATGACTTCCTCTGTTTTCCATTGCCAAGAATATGCAGGCTCTTTGGGTTTTCTTTCAGCTTTTTATAAAAATCAAAGACATGCCCATGCGTATACCGCTCTCCCAGAATCGATACAAACCGGAAAATATATACCGTATAGCCAAAGCCTTCCGCATATGCCCCAAGCAGCCCCTCACATGCCAGTTTCGAAGCGCCATACAATGATGTCTGCACTGGAAATGGCGCCTGTTCAGGCGTTGGGACTACTTCCGCCTCGCCATAAACAGAGCCTGTGGAAGAAAACCCGATCCTGCTGATTTTATTTTTCCGCATGGCTTCCAGCACATAAAATGTCGCAATCGTATTCTGTTCCAAATCTTTTTTTGGATGCTCGCACCCCATACGCACATCCGCGTTTGCCGCAAAATGAAATACAAAATCACAGCCCTGCATAGCATAAGCCAGTTTTTCTCTATCCAGCGTATCCCCTTCCACAAGCGTAAAACTGCTGTTTTGAGATGCCTGCTCTAAAAATTCCCTTCTTCCTGTGGAAAAATTATCATATGCGACTACCTCATCCCCTCTTGCAAGAATCCTGTCTACCATATTGGAACCGATGAATCCGGCGCCGCCTGTTACAAAATATTTCATATGTATGCCTCCATCTATTTTTTATCATGATTCCTAATCGTTATGCCCTCCATTTATTTCATGTCCAATTCTTTTTCTCGTTTCTGCCTTTTCTAAAAATATTTTTTTCGAAATAAAGTTATACACTAACAGTATTGCTGTTGCCCCCACTTTACAAATCATTTTTCCTGTCTCTCCTTTATTCTCAACGCCATTTCCTGCCATATTAATAAATACGACATCATAAAAGAACCACAAAGAAAATGTATTTATAAATAGTCCTATCAGGCTCAAACCAACAAATGCTGTAAATTCTTTTTTTCTTGACCAGCCTTTTTTATGGTCAAATACAAAGTTCACACTCATCCAATAGTTTGTAAGCATGGAACAGGAATATGAGGCTATATTGCAAACAATATAATAAACATGGTACATGCTCAATAAACTGAATACAGCCAAATCAACAATTGCCGCTATAACTCCTGCAAGGCTATATTTTAATATCTGAATAAATAATTTCTTCATACTGTACTTCCCTGTTTCCCTGCATACCTCTTCTGTCATCTACAGCACTCTTGATCATCAAACCTGTTGCATTTTATTCTCATCCGGCAGATTTCTGCAAATTAATCTATATCCTTTCTAGGGTACAATGTCATACCTATAGCAATGTTGCAAAATTGCAAAGGAATTGGTATCGGGAAAAATCTTTTATGTTTAATAATAAAATACTTTTCAATCTCTTCCATAATTTCATACGGCAAATTGATATGCTCAGATTGAATAAACCATTGATAGTCCATATGATACAACTTACGAAACAATCGCTCCGCACTTATTTTTCGGCAAACCGTATACGCCAGGCTCCCTTCACATGGTATCACAATATGTGCTACCCCCCCCCCTTGTTAATACACGATGCATCTGTTTGACAGCTTCCGGCAGATTTGGCAGATGTTCTAATACATGAATCGCTATTATCCGGTCAAAACTTCCTTTCTTAGCGTATGTTTCCTGACAGTCTCCCACTATTGCATTCACATGTGGATACTTTTCTTTCAATGTTTGAACCAGATTTTCCCTGAGTTCCAGTATTGTATAGGACTGAGATCCCATATTTTCAAACGGAATATGGCTACCAATACCTCCGCCAATTTCCAATGTCCTCCATAATTTTTTTCTTTTCTGATCTTTTATAAAGATTTTTGCAGGATAATTTTGATTAAAGATCTCTACTGCACCAAATTTTTTAGGCAATGTATCCAGCCACTGATGAAAAAAATCATCTTTTATTGCTTGTTGTCTTTTCGTTAGTTTCGGTAATTTTTTCGGCCATTTTTCAATCGTTTTGTTTTCCATTTGTATCTTCTCCCTTCAATTCCATTGTCTGTATTCGCACCCCATAAAGCGTTTTTTTATCATCAGCCCATCCCAACTCATATGGTGTAAGCAACTGGCCTGTATAAAAATAAATTTCATTTTGCCCTCCAACATTTTCAAAAAAGACAGAATAACTGCCTACATCATTTATGGTAATCCTCTTTTGCTCACTCCCTATTTTTATATACAATGGCTTACCGTTTTCTTCTGTCTGTGCACGTGCAAAAGCATTGACAGTTACAGTCAGCTCTAACTTGTCGTATGGCAGAGGTTCCAGTAATTTTAATTTTGCAGTATTTTCTGAAGTCCAAGAACCATAAATATCTGATAAAAACCCACCAGATTTCTCTACAAAGACACTTCCTGGATTTAAACCTATTTTTTGATAAATAATATCTGATGGAATCCTGCCATTTAACTGGACAGTATATTTCATCTTTCTTTTCCCACTCTCGCCTGCATCCAGATACACAAAAGCATCATAATTTTTAAAAGGCATTTTACCATAATCTTTTCCATTCCCATAAGGAAGCAGCATATTACCACTCGAATAATATTCCTTTCCAGCAAAACAAATCGTCTGTTTTAAATAGTGCAAATAATGTCCTGAAAATTCGTCCTCAACACGAATAACCTTAGATTCACCCAATGCCTCCATGTCTAACTTCCATTCTACAGAATCCCGCAGCCATTGATGCAGAGGATAGTTATTGTACCATTCATTCGTTCCATTCCATGCCTGTCCTACTCTAGCAGCACAAAAAAGCATATTTGCTCCTATCAAAACTCCACCAAAGACGATATAATATTTTCGGAAATAGACAATCCCTGAACCGATAAAACAGGTAATCATATAATACAAAAACGGAGACATCCAAACCATCAGTTTTCCCAACACCCAATAATTCTTTTGCCATAATAAATATAAAATCAGCAAAATGCTGTAACAAAAAAAGTAATTCCACAAAAACGGTATAGACAATTCATCTTTGCTTTTTTTAAGAAACTGAATAAAACCAATTCCAATTCCGGACACTATTGTAAGGATAAAAAGCATTTCAACTGCAATCAAAAAAATATTTGCGCTCCCCTGTACCGGAGGAATTAAAAAATAAAATCCAAAAAAAGAAATTACATGATTCAACGAATTTGTTATTACATGATCAGAAGCATTTTTTCCTACCCAATAAGAATCAAAAATCTTCCACCAATCCTGCTTTATTGTGATACCTCCAATCAACTGGCCCTTCATAAAAGAAAATGCCATCCTGTAATTAGAATTCACAATGATAAGCAGACATGCAGAAAAACAAATGATAATAAACCACTTTAAAATGTCTTTTAAATGCGTACTGTCTCTTTTCCTTATATAATACAAAAGTAAATAAATACCTATTCCTCCTGCATAAACCATACTTGCTTCTGGATAAATCAAAAAAGCTGCTGTAATGGACACGCTTAAAAGGATGCGTCTTTCAATTTTTCTATCCTTATTTTCCAATTCCAGTAAAACAAATCTTATGATAGTAAAAATAATTGGAATACCACCAAGCTGTGACCAGGCATTCAGGTCAAAATGGAGCTGTCCCCAAAATCCTAATAAATAACTGGCTAACAACAGGCATCTTATTGCAGGCATCCTGTTTTTCATCAAACATCTGTAAAAGTAATATAGTACTGGTGCAAACATACTGTATAGTACCGACATGTATAAATATGCGCTCAAAAAAATGCTTCCCTTTCCTTCTTTCAATATAAGCGCAAAAGGCAACGTAACTGATGGCCTATCATTCATCAGACGATCCGCTCCCCATATCAATAAATCATTCTCCTTGAACAGCACATCTTCAGTCACATTTAAGTAATAGCTAAAATTGTGTTTAAGAACAGCGTACCCCACAGAAACATAATTGAAATTGTCGTCTATATTTCCACGAAAAACATAGAAATTTTCTCCAAATCCGCGATAATAGCTAATGTAAGCCAGACTGGCTGACAATGCAAAAAACAATAGTACAAAGCATAAAGAACAGAGGGATCTTTTTTCAATTTTTCGAAATATAAAAATACATACAAATATGCTTATTACCGCTATCAGTATTTTAATTTCTTTTATATCTAAATCCATTCTAAAATACAGCAGGTTTAAGATAAGAACCATCCATATAAATCCCAAACTAACTTCAAATAATAAAAGATTTTTATTCAGATTCAAAACTTTTGCAAAAGCGCTTCCCCATAGCCAGCATACAAAAATGAAAATACATGCAAGCACAAGATTATAAAACAATATTCTATCCTCCATCTGCTATTTCTTAATCGGGCTCTTTGTAAATACATATTTAAACAGATCCGCTTTCATACAAAATCTGCCCATACAAATCCAAAACCCTCTTTGCAGCTTCCTCCCACTGAAATCCACCAACTCTCCCATACCCATTCTCCACCATACATCGATACAGCTCTTGATCCTCTTCCAGCCGCAACATATACTCCGCAAACCCTGCATAAGCATCCGGTTTCACAAGTAACCCGTCCGTCCCCACAATCTCAGGAATACTCGTCACATCACTGACGATCACCGGCTTCCCAAAGTTCATCGCCTCCAGCACCGGCAGCCCAAACCCCTCATACCAGGTAGGATACAAAAACGCAAAACAATACCGATACAGATTCGCCAGCTCCGCATCTGAGACATACTCTGTCACAACAACGTCCTGTGCCAGTCCCAGGCTTTCGATTTCTTTTGTAAAATTCTCCTGCATCCATCCATATCCGCCTGCAATACACAGCTTTTTGTCATTTTTGGAAAGCTCCTTATAGCGCTTATACGCTTTTAACAGCGTCCCGTAATTTTTCCTCGGCTCGATCGTCCCGACTGACAAAAAGTATGTGCCTTCCCTTAAACGAAATCTTTCCAATACCCGCCTGTTTTCTTGTTCTGCCAAAAGTGTATCCCGGTTTCCGCAGTAAATGACCTCGACCTTATCCTTTGGCACGCTTGGGAAAAAATGCAGAAGCCGGTCTTTTGTATAGTTTGAAATAGCAATGACCTTATCTGCGAACAGCATCGCATCCAGTGTTCCCTGGTAGCAGAACAGGCGGTTTGCTTCTGTCGTATATTCCGGGTAGTCCATAAAGCAGACATCATAGATCGTAACGATCTTTTTTGCGGAAAGGTTTTTGGGATACCGAAAATTGTTGGAGTGCACGATATCCAGTTTTTTCATCACAGGGTCTTCCTCGCTGAAATTTTTAATCAGTTTTTGCTCAAAATTTTTCTGTTGGATTCTTGTTGCATGTTCCACTGTATGCGGCCTGTAATCATAAAACCACGGAAGCAGCGTGTATTCATTTTCCTTGTCGATGTGTGCAAGCGCCCGGATGAGCTGGTCTGCATAAAATCCTGTCCCGGATTTCTTTTCACAAGTCTGGCTGATGTCAAATCCTATTTTCATCCTTTGTTCTCCTACAGTGAATCATAACCTTCTGCATTATTTCATAAAATACCAGCTTACCAGGTTTTTCCATGCATACCTTGGAATGTATTTGTAATGCTTTAAAAATTCCTTTGCCGACACTTTTGCAAGTATATGTGCGAACTGCGGATTGGTACGCCCATTTACGGTTCTTGGAATCTGCATTTCATCGACAATGACATGCGCCAGGTTGTAGATCCATGCTGCGTCTGCCTTGCCCAGATTTTTTTCCTGCATAGAAAGCATTTCTTCATGTACGCTGCGCCTTGCGCCAAGCGTCTTATTATCCTCATACAAGCGGGAGCCTGCCAATATTTCATGCAGATGATAGAACGTTTCCCCTTTTCCCAGCCGGAGCCAGTAATCATAGTCCATGCAGTATTGCAGGGATTCGTCCAGATATCCATACTTTTCCGTCAGTGCCTTGCGAAAAAAAAGCGCTGGCTGGCAGATATAGCAGACTTTTTTCAACTGCTCGTAGTTAAAATCCTGCGTCTGATATTCCTCTATGATATTGTCCTGTTCATCTATGTGGTATGCATTTCCATAGACCACATTCTGCTCCTGATATTTTTCAAACACTGCTAATACTTTTTGCAGCGCGCCCGGATAATAAATATCATCCGAATTCAGCCAGCCGATAATTTCTCCCCTGGCAGCTTTGATTCCCTTGTTCACAGCGTCTGCCTGCCCTTTGTCCTTTTCGCTTTTCCAGGTGATCCTGCTGCCGTATTCTTTTAAAATCGAAACTGTCTCATCGGTACTGCCGCCGTCCATAACGAAATATTCCAGTCCTTTGATATTTTGAGACAGTACGCTTTCAATCGTACGCCGGATATATTTTCCCTGGTTAAACGAAGGGGTAACGATTGTGATTTTCATTTTCTCAGCTCCTGTCTGGTTCTTCCTGCTTTGATCAGTGCCCTGCCGCTTATGAATCCGCTGATGTTTCCAGGGATATCCTTGTGCCGTCCGCTTTTTCTACAATCAGCCCATGCACCATGACCCCCAGCCTTCTGTTGTCCTCATTTTTTAATTTCGCAGACGGCGTCCATGTCTTTGCTATGGTAAACGATATGCTGGCATGATCCTGCTGTATGGTTTCCCGAATCATAAACTTCCTGTCAGCGAGTACTGTATATTTTTTTCTGTATGCATTTTCACGGTAAACAATCCTTGCCTTTTTTCCCGCAAAAGCAGGATAGGTGCCTTGTATTTCCAATGTGCATCCTTTCTTTCCTTTGACAAACAGTTCGACTTGTCCGCCGCTCCATCCATCCTGATAAATCCCAGAGCATCCTTCCTGAAATACATATGCGGACTGGTCTTTCACCGTTTCCTGAAACAGCTTTACATACGCACTGGCCATGTGTCCTGTTTCATATGCTTTTAGCTTTTTATCATAATCCAAGCGGATTTCATCGGTCATTTCCGCCGCATACAAATATGCAATTCCGCCGCAGACCTCATCCGGCTTTTTCGGGTTAAAATAATGGATACTTCTGCATCCAATCTCCGGCAGGCTGGTAAGATTGCTGCAAGCGATCAGCTTATGCAAATGCATTGCTTCTACGACGGGAATCCCGAACCCTTCAAACAGGCTCGGATAAATCAGCCCCTTTGCCCCGTCTAAAATACTGTACAATTCCTCCTCAGAAAGATACCCGGTAATAACGACCTGCTCGCGGATGCCCAACTGCTCCAGCAGCTTTTCATAGTACTGCTTTTGTTCCAGCGGGTTTCCTGTCAGAACCAGTTTTGCATGTTTGTGCTGCGCTGCGTACATAGAAAAAGCGTTCAATAACAGTTTGTGGTTTTTATGCTCCCAAAAATTCGCCGGATATACAATGTAACTGTTTTTTGTTATATTCAGCCTTTCCAAAACAGAATCATCCTTTTTCTGAAAACGATTCTGAATCGCTATGTAAATCGTTTCCGCGCGGCTTCTGTCAAAGCCATACGTATCGCAGAACGTTTCTTTTGTATAATCTGAAATACATGCCACACGTTCGACACGGTTTACAATATTCTGGTAAAACTTTTTTCTGTGTTCCAGCTCTCCTGCATCAAAAAACTGGGGATAAAACTCGTGCTGGATGTCCAGGATTGTACTGACCGCAGGTATCCCCTGTTCCTTAAACACCGCAGCGCCAAAGGGGCAGAATAAAATGTTGGCATGATTTGCTTTTAATGTATTGCGGTGATGAAAACAATGCAGGATCTTATGGATCAGCCGGTCGGCTGGCGCTATTCCTGTATAGGTTCTGTTTCCTTCCATTTGGATCAGCCTGACAGATCCAGGCAGTATTTTTTGCAGATAGTCCCTGTTCCACCCGCCGCATAAAACAAGTACTTCGATTCCCGGCACTTTTGCAATGCCTGCAATCAGTTCTACTGCGAAACCTGCTGCTCCCCCTGCGCTTCCATCGGGACGGATTGGCAGTACGTCTACTGCGATTCTCATGTACATTAACCTCTATTCCTGTTTTGCTTTTTCACATTTTGCTTTCTTCTATCATCTTGGTCAGTTTTTGAATCTGCTCCAAACGTGCGGCCCGGTCGGCTTCGCTTTCTTCTAACATCTTGGTCAGGCTCTGCACCTGTTCCAGCCGCGCAGCCCGGTCGGCTTCGCTTTCTGTCAGCATTTTTGTCAGGCTTTGCACCTGTTCCAAGCGTACAGCCCGGTCAGCTTCACTTTCTTCTAACAGCTTGGTCAGGCTCTGCACCTGCTCCAGCCGCGCTGCCCGGTCGGCTTCACTTTCTGTGAATTGTTCTGCCAACTGCCTTGTCTGATCCAAACGTGCTATGCTGTTTTCCCGCTCTGTCTGATATTTCTGCATATATTCCTGCTTTTCATCAAATAAAGCAATCATCGCTTTGATCAGCCTGCCTTGCAAAACAGCATTCAGGTAGCTGTCAATTTCCTGTTCTTCATTTACCTGTATGGGCTCTTTTGACGCAAAGAAAAACATATCATAGTCGTCGCCGAAAAATGCCGGCACAAATACAATATGACAAAATCCTACGGACTTTAGCAGGCGTTCTACTGCTGCTTTACTGTATAAATAAATGTGCTGTTCTTCTTTTAACATCCCATGAAACCTGGGGCATTCCTCCAGCATTTCCTGATAGCTCAAATCCGGGTTATAGCACGGCGTCTGTATGCACAGCACACCATATTGTTTTATACTTTCTGCGCATTTTCTCAAAAACTCCTGCGGATCCATCACATGCTCCAGCACATCAAACGCCAGTATGGCATCGTACATGTGCGCTTTTTCTTCAAAGCTCCCGCAGCGCACTTGAATCTTTAATTCCTGCCGGATATAGTCACAGATCCATGGACTCAGTTCATAAGCAGTCTGTTCATATCCTGCACACTTTAAAGCATAGGACAATTGTCCAAGCCCGCATCCGATTTCCGCCACATCTGCCCCTGGTTTCACATATTTTAAAATATATTTCATCCAGTAAATCACTCGTTCCTCCAGATACAGGTCGATCACTTCACTTAATGTCTTTTTTCCAGCAGCCTTTGTCATTACAGATTCCCAATAATTTCTGCCGTAATACCCCTCCTCATCAGATGTGATCTCAAACATGCTGCTTGTAAAAGGATATTTAGAGATCAAAGTACGGCATTGCCCGCATCTGTAATAATGCTCTGCATATTCACCCAGATTTTTATTTCCACACCAGCATTCTTCCATGACTAGCCCTCTATCGCTTTCTTTTAAGCTCTTTTATGACTCCTCACAAATAAAAATATCCCCTTCCAGCCCACAAATCCCATGAAACATATTTTTCATAGGCATCCCTGTCTTTTTCTCCAAAACTGCAATCCTGCCCGCACGGATCAGCGTTGCCAGACGTTCCATCCCTGCGTTTACCTCCTCCTGCTGCCTGTACATGCGCACTTCATACAATTCCCTCTGGATCGTGGCGCATCCGGCTTCAATCGTGTATTCCCCGACCTGGAGGTCCAGTTTGACCGTCTGCAAGCAGCGAAGCCTTGTCCCGGCTTTTACATGGTCTGGAAGCTCTGCGTAAATTTGCAGGTTGTCCTTGCCGTGCACAATAATCCCCTTTTGGTTTGTCAGGACAATTCCTGTCAACGGCAGCCCGATATCCGCACGGACTTCAATCTCATAATAGAGATAACACATTTCTCCCTGCTCAAAGCTACTTTTCGCATATCCGTGTTCATCAAATGCGCCGACTTTTACAACGGCTGCTTTACCATTTGAGATTTCTTTTGCGTTTGACAAGTCAAAAAAGACTGCTTCTTTCAGGCTCCAGCCGTTTTGAAACTGTGCCGCGTTTGTTTTTGGCAGATCCGTGCCGTCTTTCTGCTTTCCTGCAAAGGCATCCGCAGGTATGTCCTCTGTCTGCTGCTCCAGCAGATAATAGCGCTTTACCGCTTCCTTGCTGTCCCCAAGCATAACCGCTTTTGACTGGTCCAGCAGCAGCGCCCGGTCGCAGAACTGTTCCACTTCATTCATCCCATGGCTGACCAGGATAATGGTTTTTCCTTCTTTTTTTAATTCCTCTAATCTCTGATAGCATTTCTGTCTGAAAAAAACATCCCCGACAGCCAGCGCTTCATCGATCAGCAGGATATCCGCGTCTACGTGGATCGCTACCGCAAAGGCAAGGCGCACGTACATGCCGCTGGAATACAGTTTCACAGGCTGGCGCGCAAAATCCCCAATATCCGCAAACTTTAAAATCTGCTCGATTTTCTGTGCAGTCTGGCTTTTGGAAACGCCCAGGATTGCCGCATTCATATAAATATTTTCATATCCCGTGCTTTCCGGGTCAAATCCGCTGCCTAGCTCCAATAATGCCGCAACCCTTCCGTTTACTTTGATTTCTCCTGACGTAGCTTTTAAAATTCCTGCCAGGATCTGGAGCATTGTGCTTTTTCCACTGCCGTTTCTGCCGATAATCCCAAAGGCTTCTCCCTTTTTCACGGTAAAGCTGACATCGTCCAATGCTGTAAAATCACTGCCTGTACGGCAATGAAACAAATGGTATGCCAGCCGTTTTCCCGGTGTATCAAACAGCTTATACGCCTTTGAGACATGTTTTGCAAGGACGGCTGTTTCTTCCAGGTCAGATGACATCTGCAAATCCCTCCTTTGTGCGCATAAATACCATATATCCAATCAGGTAAACCGCAAAAGCCGCCGCACAGGAAACTGCAAAAAACGGCAGGTCGATCGCCTTTCCATACAGCACGACATTTCTGAAATTTTCGATCATATACGTCATCGGGTTCATCTCGCAAATAACCCTGAAATCCTGCGGCACCGCATCCAGCGGGAAAAACACAGGGCTGATATACATTAATACGGTCACGATCACGGAAATGACATTTCCGACGTCTTTTAAATATACGGAGATCGCTGCAATAAACAGCCCGGTTCCAACTGCAAGCACCACCAGCGGAACCATAGCCGGCAGGAACAGGTACAGCGTGGGCGAGATGCTGCGGTACAGGATGCATTTCGCCGCAATCAAAATCCCATAGCTGACCACACAGTGGAACAACGCTGAAAGCGTCAGCACCACAGGCAGGATTTCCAGCGGAAAGATCACCTTTTTCACATAATTTGCATGGGATGCAACCAGCGTTGTGGAACGGTTCATGACCTCCCCCAGCAGGTTAAACGCGCTCAGCCCGCAAAAAAGCATCAGTGCAAACTGATACGTATCCGTTGTATCCATGTTCCACTTTGCCTGAAATACCTCGCTGAATATAAACGTATAAATAGCAAGCATAAAGACAGGTACAAGCATAGACCACAAAACGCCCAGCACGGATCCCTGATACCTTTGCCTGATATCTTTTTTTACCAGCTTCCTGAGCAGATAGCTGTTTGTATACAATGTCTTAAGCATCTTTCTTCCCCATCCTGCTGTCCTTTAAAATCTTTGCTTTCCACGGATACAAAAGCAGTATCAAAAGCCGTCTCGGGACGAGCTGCAAAAGCCCCTGCGGATGATTGGCAAGCACTTTTGTAACTGCCCAGTGCATCGGTACGCTTCCGTAATACCGCTGCAACACCGATATCGCTTCCTCCACATGCACTGTCTGCATCGTAGCGGTTTTTGTCTGCGCATACATCCTTGTTGCCCCGATATATTCTTTGATCATTCCAAACGCATAGGTCTGTGCAAGACGGATCCAGTATTCATAATCCAGGCACATCCGCAGCGTTTCATTTAACGCCCCTGTCTGTTCATATGCCCTGCGGCTAAACAAAACGCTTGGCTGGCTCAGGTAACAGCGGTTTCCCAATGCCGTGCGGCAAAAGGGCTCCACCGGATATTCCCCTGTAATTTTCCCATGTGCATCAATAAAATGAGACAGCCCGTAGCAGACGTCATAGCCGTTTCTTTCTGCAAAGTCAGCGATCTTTTTTACCGCATATTCATCCTCATACACATCATCTGCATTCAGCCACATCAGGTAGCGGCAACCGCCCAGCGCCCGGATTCCTTTGTTCACCGCAGCCGCCTGCCCGCCGTCCGGCTCGCTGTGCCACAGGCTGATGTGTGCTTCATACTTTTTAATAATGGAAAGTGTCTCATCCTGCGAGCCTCCGTCCATAACCACAAGCTCGATATCCGTATGCTTTTTATTCGCAATCACGCTGCGCAGCGCTTCTTCGATATAGGCTCCCTGGTTCAGGCTTGGAATCACGATACCTACTTTTTTATCCATTTTTGGCATCCATCCCGGCGTCCCCTTGTACCGCGCCTATGTCCCTTTGTGCCTGGCATAACGCCTGCCGCATACGGCAATAACAGGTGTTCCAGCTACCCGGATGGTACTCTCGGATCCGCTGCCTGAGCCTTGCGTATGCTTCCTTGTTGTTTTTATAATAGAACACCCTGCTGCAAATCTGGCGTGCATCATCCTGTGCAAAGTAAATGCAGGCATCTCCTGCCGCCTCCCTGGTCACTGGAAGATCCGCTGCCAGCACTGGCGTACCGCGCTGCAGCGCCTCCACGACAGGCAGGCCGAACCCTTCCGTATAACTGCAAAATACCAAAAACTGCGCATGACGGTATAAATACGAGATCTCATCGTCCCTTAAACCAGAAAACCAGAAAATTCGCTTCCCATAATCTGGATGCCGCTTCATATCCTGTTCAAACACTTCCATATCCCAGCCCATAGATCCGGCAAACATAATGCTGTATCCCATATCCCGCAGCCCTTCGTCATATGCCCGTAGCAGCAGCCTGTGGTTTTTCCGCGGTTCGATCGTCCCTGCCATCAAAAGATACGGCATACAGCCTTTTACTGCTGCGAAAAGGCTTTTACGGATTTGTTTTTTCTGGATTTGCTTTTCGCTCTGAAAATCTGCACCAAGCGGAATGACCGTACAAGACGGCAATTCGCATCCAGCCTGCCCCGACAGCTTATTAAGCTCCGCAGCCGTCGCCTGCGCATTTACAATGATTGCATCCGCATACTGCAAATGGGCGCCGATATAGTCCATAAAAAAGCACACTCCCCTTTGCAGGCAGTACTGCGGATGCGTAACGGAGATAATGTCATAGACCTGCGCGACAATGGCTGCGCCTTGTTTTTTCAGGATTGGCAATAGATAACTCCGCTTTGCCCTGCACATCCACGCAGCATCCAGATCAAAAAACACAGCTCCATACCCGATATCAGATAAGGGCACCTTCTGCTTTGTAACCATTCGCTCCTTGATGCCGGCATGTCCGGCATAATAGCGGAAATACGCCTTGTGATCGATCCGGTAATAGCTGTCCCGCGTGGCATGGTAATACAGCAATACCGCCTCCACAGCCGGGTCTGCGACCAGACGAAGCGTGATTTCACGCGTTACCCGCTGGATGCCTGTGAGAAACGCCGCCATAGTCAGGACGCTCACATCGATATACACCTTCATAAAAACACCTTTCTTGCTATCTTCTGCACCGCCACCGGCAGCTTCTTTCCAATCTGCCGCAGCGTCGGCTTGTCCGTCAGCCCATAAAGTACGCCAAGCGCCCGATACCATACGCCTGTGTGCTGGCAAAAATACGGATGCCGCACCAGACGGATCCGGTTCACGGCTGCCACGCTGGACGCAGAAAGCTTTTTTAGCAGCTTCCGCTGAAACGCGGACGGCTCCATGCCGAAAAAAGCGCTCCATTTTTCATATTCTTCCCGTTCCGGAAGACGGTGGTACACGGCTGTATGAACCGCCTGGTAAAACTCCGCATTGGACAGCCCTGTGCAGCCTGATACGTCCACAACTCGCGGATGTGCGCCTATGCTGCATAAAAACGCCCGTTTTTCATAATCCAGTTGCTTGCCCGCTTTCTGATAATTCTCAGACACGATGTCATAGATTTGTTCATAAATCTGCAACTGTGAAGCCTGCTTTGCCTGTCTCCTGCCATTTTCTTTTCGTTCCTTTTTTCTTGCCAGTCGGGAAAACAGGCTCGTATACTGCCGGATGATTTCACGCAGCTCATATTCCGGAAATGGTATTTTTTCTTCCGGCAGCGCCAGGGCATACCGTATTTTTTCCTTCCATTCCGCCACAGAATAGGGGTCTTCTACATAAACCGCCCTGCCCTGCGTCACTTCTTCCAGGCTGGCGCACCTTGTCATTACAACCCGTTTCCCTCTGCGCATTGCTTCCACCGGCGGCATCCCAAACCCTTCAAAGACGCTTGGAAAAAGAAACAGGCGGCAGTTCTCATACAGGCAGTCCCGCACCTTGCCAGGCACAAACCCAGTCAGCACGACTTTCTCCTCCATCCGGCAGGCGTGCAGCTTCCGCTGCAAATCCTTTTCCTTTCCAACGCCGCTGATGACCAGGCAGGCTCCAGCCATGCCCTGGATCACGCTAAGGACTGTATCCAGGTTTTTATGCGGCAGCATGGAACTGACACAGTAAAAATATTCCATCCGCCTGATTCCATACCTGCGCTCGATCACCTCCGCCGGTATGCCGGAGCGCTTTGTTACAACCGGGTTATATATCGTAACTGCTTTCGCTTTTGCAGAAGGAAAATACCAGGCAAGGTCTTTTTTGACATCCTCGGATATCGTAACCAGCCCCGCCGACGTCCGCATAGTGCGTTTCCAGGAGTATTGCAGAAAATATCTTTTCACTGGTGAAAAATACTCTGGATAATGCAGTGCCTGAAAATCATGGATCACGCTCACATAGGGGATGCTGCTGACACGTGCGGCAGGCTTGCTGTACACCGGCACCAGCATAACGTCTATGCAGCGTCTTGCCGCAGCCGCATCCAGATACCGGTTCTCCCACAAAATGCGTTTTACCCGGTTTGCAGATTTGACCCGGCATACCTGCAAATGCATATGCGCTGCCTGTGTATATTTCAGGAAGCTGCGCGCATGGTCTTTTGCTGCAAACAGTACATATTCGTGCCCCATGCCATATGCCGCAAATCCATCCAGCAGATTTCGAATATACGATTCCGTACCTCCGCAGATTCCCTCCCGCACCCAGAGCAGGTCAATTCCGATACGCATACAAGCCCTCCCAGCCATACCTAAAATCATACGTATACCCGCGCTTTTTGCCAATGCGCAGGATACAGCCGCTATCCCAGCAGACATTTCGCCATTTCCGCCACAATGCACTCGATCAGATACCACCTGCTGTAACCGTTTGCGCGGTAACAGTACCTGTATCTGTCATGAATGCGCCGGCACATTTTTCGAATGCTTTTCTGGTTGCTTGCGCCTCCCATCCTGAAATTTGCAAGCACCTCGTTCACTGTCACAATCTTTACAGGAAGCGTCCTCATTTTCAGATAAAATCCATAATCGTCATGAATGCCCTGATCGGGAAACGGATACTTTTTATACAGCCAGGACTTCACAAACATTGCAGGATGGTTCCAGTCCCTGGACGTCTGAAACCTCCGCTGCCTTGCTTTTTTTACAAAAGCGCTTCCATTGCGCCTGTAAATGCGAATACTGCCAAACATCAGGTCACACTGCCGCATACAAAACGTTTCCAGCGCCTTTTGCAGCGCACCCGGCTCATACCAGTCGCCGCTGTTGATAAAACCGATCAGATCTCCGCCAGCAAGCCGGATCCCCTTATTCATTGCATCGTAAATGCCGTGATCCGGTTCACTGACAACCTCATACGAAATGCCTTTTTGTTCCATCCGGCGGCAATAGCTCCTGGCAATGTCTGCGGTACCGTCCGTACTTGCGCCGTCTATAATCCGGTATTCGATCTGTGCCCCTTCGCAATCCTGCGCCAGGACAGATTCCATCGTCGGAATAATCTCCCTTCCGCTGTTGCATGACACCGTAATAATGCTGATCGTGCGAATCATGCGCTCCCCATAATCTCAGCTACGGATTTCATAATCCTGATATACATAGCATAACTGTCAATTTCTTTCTTCTCCGGCTGGTTCCACAAATCCTGCATCACCGTTTCCGAAGCTTTCGGAATCCCCCAAAGCAGCTCATCCGCGCTGGCATCCAGCGCCTCGCAGATGCTGTTTAAGGTCTCTACGCTCATAATCCTCGTGCCCCGCTCAATATGCCCGAGAAACGACATGCTGATTCCGCATTTTTTCGCAAGATGATCCTGCGACCAGCCCTTTGCTTTGCGTACCTGCCGGATCCTCGCGCCTATTTTTCCATAATCTAATTCCTTCATTACTGATTCCTCCATCCTGCATTCGGAAAGCCTGCTGCTTTGCCTGGAATGCCCGAAAGAACTGCACTTTTTTGAAACATAACATTTTATTAGAAAATGTTATGTTTTACAACAATCGTTTAATTCTCTGAAAGCCTTATAAAATAAGGAAAGGAATAAAAC
>CAMWXD010000016.1 GCA_947178105.1 uncultured Eubacterium sp.
AAAAATGATAAAAATGGATGAACAACAAAGGGTTTTCGGACGGTCTGGGGGGGTATTTATGTGGATAAATTTTGAATCATTTACAGCGCTTCAATACAGAAACCGTGCACTGGACAGGCAGGTGGAAGAATTTAAATCCGGGGAAAAATATGTTAAGATGGATGCAGATTATAAAAAGCTGCAGCGTTTCCACAACCAGGAAATAAAACGGATGGAACGTGAACTGGCCAAAGCACACAGTGAAACCGTCACCGTACGCAAATACTGGAGCGAAGTGATGGATGGCCTTGATAAAGAACACCAGGCGGAAGCGGGCCGCCTTTTGGCGAAAATTGAACGGCTGGAAAAAGAAAAACTGGAGATGGCCAGGCAGAGGGATGAGGCCAGGGACAAACTGAAAGAACGCACACAACAATATTATGCCGTGGCGTCTGAACTGTAAGAAGAACGTGGGAAGAACAAAAAACTGGCCGCGCAGGTGAACAGGGATTTTGAGAATTCCTCCATTCCATCCTCAAAGCAGAAAGCGGGAAAGAAAAAGTATTACAGGGAGGGATATAACCTATACCTGCGGCTTAGAAAATATAAAGAAAATGAGCTGCTGTTCCTGCATGATAAACGGGTTCCGGCCAACAATTCCTTATGCGAAAGGCTGGCAAGGGTATATAAAAGGAAACAGAAGCAGGCAGTTACCCTGCGCAGCCAGGAAAACCTGTGCTATATCTGTGACGGTCTAAGCGTTGTGTACCTGCTGCGTTCAAATGAGAAAAATGTATACCAAAAAATTTCAGAAATATATGGCCGTAAACGTCCTCCAAAGCCAGAAGAGAAAACCGATGCCGCAGTTTGAGGCTGTAGCATCGGCGTATCGTCATGCCCAAATCTGGCGTGGGTGTGAAAAGTAACTTTCCTAACTCCGTGGAAGAGCTTTTTATAATTTGGGGATTGACAAAACTATACAGACATTTTATAATACAGATACTTTATGGAGAGAGGTGAAAAGATGAGGAGATAATTTACTTTTGAAAACATGAAGATTATTAATCACAGTACTGTTTGCATAAGCAGATACTGTTTTGTCATGTTGCCAAAAGTAGATGATGCTCTTCGAGCCTCTCTTTTTGTGTGCAAAAATTTAGTACACATAAGCTTTTGGCAGCAGAAAACCAAACGGGCAAAGGAGGTTTTCTATGTCACAAATTGATGTATGCAATCTGACATTTTGCTATGAGGGAAGCTTTGACAATATTTTCGAAAACGTCTCATTTTCTGTCGATACAGATTGGAAGCTCGGTTTTATTGGCAGAAACGGGAAAGGAAAGACGACTTTTTTGCATCTGCTGCTTGGAAAGAATGCGTATGAAGGTGCAATCCGTTCTTCTGCAGTATTTGATTATTTTCCCTATCAGCTGCCGCCGGGTGCTATGCAGCAGAGTGCGGCAGAGTTTTACGAACAGCTGAAAGCAGAAGCGGAATGGTGGAAGATCATCTGTGAGCTGGAAAAACTGCAGACAGATGCGGAAGTATTGTACCGTCCTTTTGGCACGCTTAGCCACGGAGAGCGTACAAAGGTTATGCTGGCTATTTTGTTTTCGGGTGAAAATGATTTCCTGCTCATTGATGAACCAACAAACCATCTGGACCAGGATTCCAGGGAGATTGTAAAAGCATATTTAGCGAAGAAAAAAGGATTTATTCTGGTATCTCATGACAGGGATCTGCTGGATGCCTGTGTGGATCATGTATTGGTGCTGAACCGCTGTACGATCGAAGTGCA
The DNA here is from genome assembly GCA_947178105.1 of uncultured Eubacterium sp. Taxonomy (GTDB): domain Bacteria; phylum Bacillota; class Clostridia; order Lachnospirales; family Lachnospiraceae; genus Eubacterium_J. Next base: position 1,778 of record CAMWXD010000016.1, read on the forward strand.
GCAGGGTAATTTTTCCAGCTGGTGGGAAAATAAAACACGCATGGATGCTTTTTATGAAGCGGAAAACGAAAAGCACCGCAGGGAAATCAGCAAGCTGCAGCAGGCAGCCGGGAGAACGAGAAAGTGGGCGGATCAGAATGAAAAAACAAAAATTGGCTTTGACCCACGGAAGGAGCCGGACAGATGCATTGGAACCCGTGCGTATATTGGGGCGAAGACGAAAAAGATGCAGAGCCGTGTGAAGCAGATCGAGAACCGGATCAGCCGAGAGATAGAAGAAAAAGAAGGACTTCTAAAGGATATCGAGCATCCGGCTGAATTAAAACTCATGCCGCTGCGGCATCACAAAGATATGCTGGTTCTTGCAGATGATTTTGGGCTGAGATATACCGGAGCAGATCATGATATTTTTGCACATCTGCATATGGAACTGCGTCAGGGTGAACGAGTATTTTTGTGTGGCAGCAATGGATGCGGCAAATCCAGTCTAATGAAAGCGATCCTCCGCAGCATTTACGGACATACGGCAGAAACAAAGAAGACAGCGGGTTCTGCGCAGGAGATTCAGAAGCTGTTTTCAGATCAGAGGGCAGTTTTAGAAACAGGAATGCTTAAGACGGCATCCGGACTGTCCGTTTCCTATGTCAGCCAGGATACTTCGTTTTTAAAAGGAAGTATTTCAGAATTTTGTAAAAACAGGCGGCTGGAAGAAAGCCTTTTCTGTGCTCTGCTGCGGCAGCTTGATTTGGAACGTGTGCAGTTTGCTAAAGATCTGGAGGAATTTTCTGAAGGCCAGAAAAAGAAAGTCCTGCTGGCTGCCAGCCTGATGACGCCGGCACATCTATACATCTGGGACGAGCCGCTGAACTATATCGATGTATTTTCCAGGATGCAGATTGAAAAACTGATCTTGAATTATGGGCCGACGATGCTTGTGGCGGAGCATGATGCGAAGTTCAGGGAGAAAATCGCTACGCAGGAAGTGATATTTCAAAGCAGGCAGCCTGCTGCTTTATAACGCCCTGTTCATGGCTTTTAGCTGTGTGTGAACAGTAACTGGTTCTGTCCTTTTTGGTGACGATGACGAAGGAGCTGTTAAAGGAAAGAGAATATTAAGAATCTGTTTATTTTTCTTTTAGGCTTTTGACACACTTCCGACACATTTAATGAGTATACTATGTAATATCAAATGAAGTTGACGGCATACAAAGCGCGCGCTGGCCGCCAGCTTCGACTAAAAATTATTCCATTTATATAGATAAACATTTTCATAACTAAACTCCTCGAAAAGGCGATCTGCGTATGCAGGTCGTTTTTTCTTTGGCAACATAATACTTTACACTGTTTCCGCTTTGCGGTATAATAATAATTATATATTATGACATTTGACAGTTAGCGACGAATAGGGGGAAAGACAGATGGAGGTTAGCGGAAAGTTATTTCAGGGTAATAAATTTTGTGCCTGGTGCCACTGCCCGATTCCGATCGATTCTGAGACAGAATTTTGCAAAAACTGCGAGGCAAGTATGCAGTTTCGGGAAATACGGGAGTATGTCAGAGAGCACGAGGTCAATGAGTTTCAGTTGGCAGAAACGTTTGGAATCCCGCTCAGACAGGTGAAACAGTGGATACGTGAGGGCAGGCTGGAATATAAAGAAATTGTGAATACGGTGACTAGCCTTCATTGCCAGCGCTGTGGCAAATCCATTCAGTTTGGCAATTTTTGTCCGGAATGCAACCGGGCGGAATATGGTGTAAAAGGCGGTTTTGATGCGTTGAAGGAAAGAGACGCAGATGAACAGATCCGTTTTTATAATAAAGACAGAAAATAGATGGAGGATAAGATTATGCCTGTAAAATATGTGTTTGTTACCGGCGGCGTTGTGTCAGGACTTGGAAAAGGGATTACGGCGGCGTCTTTGGGACGGCTGCTGAAAGCCCGTGGATATAAGGTGACAATGCAGAAATTTGATCCGTATATCAATATCGATCCGGGAACGATGAACCCGATCCAGCATGGAGAGGTATTTGTGACAGATGACGGTGCGGAGACAGATTTGGATCTTGGCCATTACGAACGATTTATCGACGAAAGCCTGACAAAGAATTCGAATGTGACAACAGGGAAAATATACTGGTCTGTATTGCAGAAGGAGCGCCGGGGAGATTATGGAGGAGGTACGGTACAGGTCATTCCTCATATCACAAATGAGATCAAAAGCCGGTTTTACCGGAATTTTTCATCGCCGGATATGCATATCGCGATTATAGAAGTCGGCGGGACAGTCGGAGATATTGAGAGCCAGCCTTTTTTGGAGTCGATCCGCCAGTTCCAGCATGAAGTAGGGCATGAAAATGCGATGCTCATTCATGTGACGCTGATCCCGTATTTAAAAGCGTCGGGCGAGCTAAAGACAAAACCGACACAGGCGAGCGTAAAGGAACTGCAGGGAATGGGCATCCAGCCGGATGTCATTGTATGCCGCAGCGAGCATGAACTGGATCAGAGCATCAAGGATAAGATCGCGCTGTTTTGCAATGTTCCGAATGGGAATGTCCTGCAAAATCTGGACGTGGAATATCTGTATGAAGCCCCTCTTGCTATGGAAAGGGAAAATCTGGCAAAAGTAGCCTGTGAATGCTTGCAGCTTCCATGCCCGCAGCCAGACCTGGATGAATGGAATGAAATGATTGAAAACCTCAAGCACCCGGAACGGGAGGTGCGCATTGCGCTCGTTGGAAAATATACCCAGCTCCATGATGCGTACATTTCTGTCGTTGAGGCGTTAAAGCATGGCGGGATCCCAAGCCGTACGACGGTAGATATCAAATGGGTGGATTCTGAGCAGCTCCAGCCAGATACGGTGGAGGACGTCCTTGGCGGCGTCAGCGGCATCCTTGTCCCGGGCGGCTTTGGCAGCAGAGGTGTGGACGGCAAGATTTTAGCGGCAAAATATGCCCGTGAACATAAGGTGCCATATCTGGGGCTGTGCCTTGGAATGCAGGTAGCGATCATCGAATTTGCACGAAATGTATGCGGCCTGCATGATGCACACAGCATAGAGCTGGATCCAAAGACGACGCATCCGGTGATTGCGCTGATGCCAGACCAGGACGAAGACGGGGATATTGGAGGCACGTTAAGGCTCGGCTCTTATCCGTGTGTGTTGGACAAGCAGTCCAGGGCATATCAGCAATATGGAGAAGAAACGATCCAGGAACGCCACCGCCACCGTTATGAGGTCAATAACGATTACCGTGCGGTATTAACAGAGCATGGGCTTCTGTTATCAGGAATGTCGCCGGATCGGCGGATTGTAGAGATGATTGAGGTGCCGGATCACCCATGGTATATTGCTACACAGGCGCATCCGGAATTAAAATCCAGGCCGAACCGCCCGCATCCGTTATTCCGCGGGTTTGTCGAGGCGGCGTTGTCCTGCGGAAACAGCAGCCCGCTGCATACTGCCCCATAAAATCAGGAACACATGCCTTTCCGGTAACATCTGAAAGTTGGATTTTGCCGGAAAGGTGTTATGGTAACAATTTATATAGTTTTAAGGAGAGTAGGTGCGTGCATATGCTAATGACGGAAAAAGAATTGAAATAATGTGGGTGCAATCCCATTAGCTTTAGATGATGAGTTAAGCCCACAAAACTAACGCTTGCCACAATCTATATTTTCTGTTATAGTAAATTCTTACACGAACATTGATAACTGTATATAGGTGGTTGTGCCGAGAAATTTTATGCGAAAACCAAGCTTTCCTTCGGCACGTAAAATATACAAGGTACGAATGTACAGTATAAACCGTTATAGGGCAGGGACTGCCCGAATTAATGCCTGTGGAGATAGTAGATTACGAGGTCGATGAAGCAGGAAGCCCATTGGCTTTAGACAATGGGTAGTTCACCGTAAACTATACCAGAAGCCACCGCTGATGGATAATCAAATTTGAAAGAATACGGCTTTAATCCCGTTAGCTTTAGATAATGAGTGAAACATTGATAACTGTATATAGATGGTTGTGCTGAGAAATATAATGTGAAAACCGACCGTTCCTTCAGCACGTAAAATATACAAGGTACAAATGTACATGATAAGCCGTAATAAGGCAGAAGCCGCTCAAATAAATGCTAATTTGCTCCATAATAATAACCATCCAGTCAAATAGCCAGATCAAAGCAATCATCTTTGCACGATCCATTCTAATAACCCTACAGCATGTCTGAACAACGATGAAAAAGGCAGTATCGTTGCTTAGCGCGAAAAACAGTTGACTTTCTAATCCCCAGGATGTATCATGATTTTTAGCTGTGCCCTGAAAGTTTATGTTTCTGTTATAAATTTTGTATTAAATTAAGAAATTTCGCAAAAAGTTCATGATTAGAATCTTGCGTTATGATACCATTCCACTTATAATAAAACAGACGGCGTTTTACGTTTTTGTATGTAATGCGTAGAAGTACAGCAGATGGAGGGGAAATGAATAATCAGTCACCAAACAATGGGAATAATAACAACAATCATAAGAAAAATGCAAATGGCCAGATGATTCTGCTGTTTTTGCTGGTTACGCTTGTGGCGCTTTTTTTCATGAGCATGTTCAGCAGATGGCAGACGCAGATGACGACAAAAGAGATTTCCTATACGGAATTCTTGAAAATGGTAGAGGAAGACAAGGTAGAAAAGGTTCATGTAACCTCGAACAGCTATCGGATCACGCCGAAAAAGGCTGAGAACGAGCTGGTTCCGATTACTTATTTCACAGGCATTGCGGGCAATGACCTGGAGCTTGTGGCGCTTTTAAAAGAACATGATGTGGAATATTACCCATATATACCGGATGATTCCGCAACTTGGATCTACAATATTTTAAGCATCGTGCTGCCGATCCTGCTGCTTTGGGCAGTGATGGGATTTTTGATGCGGAAAATGGGAAACGGCATGGGGATGGGTGTCGGGAAAAATACAGCGAAGGTCTATGTTGAGAAAAAGACAGGGGTGACGTTTAAGGACGTAGCCGGGCAGGATGAGGCAAAAGAATCGCTGCAAGAGGTAGTGGATTTTTTGCATAATCCGCAGAAATATACAGATATTGGTGCCAAGCTGCCAAAAGGAGCGCTTCTTGTAGGGCCTCCGGGAACGGGCAAGACGCTGCTGGCTAAGGCGGTGGCAGGGGAAGCAAATGTACCGTTCTTTTCACTTGCAGGTTCGGATTTCGTGGAAATGTTTGTCGGCGTCGGGGCTTCCCGTGTGCGTGACTTGTTTAAAGAAGCGCAGAAGCAGGCGCCCTGCATTATCTTTATTGACGAGATCGACGCGATCGGCAAGAGCCGTGATACCCGTTACGGCAGCGGAAATGACGAGCGGGAACAGACGCTGAACCAGCTTTTGGCGGAGATGGATGGATTTGATACATCAAAGGGGCTTTTGATCCTGGCTGCAACGAACCGCCCGGAAGTATTGGATAAGGCGCTGCTGCGCCCGGGGCGTTTTGACCGCCGGATTATTGTAGAAAAGCCGGATCTGAAAGGCAGGGTTGAGACGTTAAAAGTACATTCCAAGGATGTGCTGATGGATGAAACCGTAGACCTGGATGCGATTGCACTTGCGACGTCTGGGGCAGTCGGATCGGATCTTGCAAATATGATTAACGAAGCAGCGATTAATGCGGTAAAAAACGGCAGAAAATATGTGAACCAATCCGACTTATTTGAGTCCGTGGAGGTAGTGATTGCCGGAAAAGAGAAAAAAGACCGGATTTTGGGCAAAGAGGAAAAGCGGATTGTAGCTTATCATGAAGTAGGCCACGCACTGACGACCGCACTGCAAAAGGATGCGGAGCCAGTGCAGAAGATTACGATTGTGCCGAGGACGATGGGGGCGCTTGGCTATGTAATGCAGGTGCCGGAAGAAGAGAAGTATCTGATGTCTGAAGAAGAGCTGAAAGCACGCCTTGTCACCTTTATGGCAGGCCGTGCCGCTGAGGAACTGGTATTTCATTCGATTACAACAGGCGCTTCCAATGATATTGAAAAAGCAACGCAGATTGCGCGTGCAATGGTTACGCAGTACGGCATGTCCAAAAAATTTGGGCTGATTAGCCTGGAATCAGTAGAAAACCGCTATCTGGACGGCAGGCCGGTGCTGAACTGCGGAGATGACACAGCAGCGGAGATCGACCAGGAAGTACAGGTTCTTTTAAAGGAGAGCTACGAGACTGCGAAAAAGCTGCTGGAAGAAAACCGTGAAGTGCTTGACCGTATTGCCGAATACTTGTTTGAGCACGAAACAATTACCGGCAAGGAATTTATGCGCATTTACCGTGATATCAAAGGGATTCCACAGCCGCCGGAGGAAGAAGAAAAGCATCCTGTCCATGTGCAGGGGCTTCACCAGCCGCAGGCAGGACAGCAGAACGCGGCTCCATACGCGCCGTCAGGGCAACATGCATCGGCAGGACAAAATATACCAGCAGGACAACAGAACGCAGCGCCGTATGCACCAGCAGGACAACATGCATCGGCAGGACAAAATATACCGGGACAACAGAACGCAGCTCCATATGCGCCGTCAGGGCAGAATACGCAGCCGGCAGGGCAAAATGCACCGTATCCGACATCAGGGCAAAATGGACAGCCGCAGCTATTTGTGCCGGGCGGACAGCCGCCATATGCGCCGGCAGGGCAAAATGGACAGCCGCCGAGCCAAAATACGCCATATACAGCCGCAGGGCAAAATGTGCCGCCGCTTCATGGACAGAATGTGCCGCAACCAGCGCAGCCGCCGTTTGCCGGGCAGGGCGGACAGCCGCCTGTCGTGCCGAATGGACAGCAGGTGCCGCCAGCGCAGCCGGGAAATGGCTTGCCAGGCGCTGATTTGACCGCGGGTCAGAATCGTGCGCAGGCGGAGCAGGCAGGCCAGCCCAAGCCGGAATGGGAGCGGCAGCTATGGAATCAAAATGAGCAGAAGGAAGATGAAAGGAAATAATGTTTGATATTCAGGAAGAATTGAAAAAACTCCCGGATCGTCCGGGAGTCTACCTGATGCACGATAAAAACGATTCGATTATTTATGTCGGAAAGGCGGTCAGCCTGAAAAACCGCGTGCGTCAGTATTTTCGTGCCAGCCACAGAGAGGGGATCCGCAAAGACCAGATGGTATCGCTGATCGACCGTTTTGAATATATTATTACGGACTCTGAGCTGGAAGCGCTTGTGCTGGAATGCAATTTAATCAAAGAGCATCGCCCGAAATACAATATTCTGCTGAAAGATGACAAGACTTATCCGTATATAAAAGTGACGCTGGGGGAAACTTACCCCAGGGTCCTTTTTTCGCGTCAGATGAAAAAGGATAAATCCCAGTATTTTGGGCCTTATACGAGCGCGGGGGCGGTAAAGGATACGATCGAGCTGATCCGAAAGCTGTATCAGCTCCGCACCTGCAGCAGGCAGCTTCCGCGGGATACAGGCAAAGAGCGCCCGTGCCTGAACTACCATATCCACCAGTGCCTGGCGCCGTGCCAGGGCTATATTTCGCCGGACGATTACCGTATACGGATTAAAAAGGCGCTGGAATTTCTGAACGGGAATTATAAGCCGGTGCTGGAAGAGCTGCAACAGAAAATGCAGGCAGCTTCCGCAGAGATGGATTTTGAAAAAGCAATGGAGTACCGTGACCTGATCAACAGCGTACGGCAGGTATCGGAAAAACAGAAAGTGACAAATTCCGACGGGGAAGACAAGGATATTATTGCACTGGCAAAGGATGAGCGGGATGCGGTTGTCCAGGTGTTTTTTATCCGGGACGGCAGGCTGATCGGACGGGAGCATTTTTATGTGACGATCGAAACAGGGGATACGACGCAGCAGATTCTGGCGTCGTTTCTCAAGCAGTATTATGCTGGGACGCCGTTTATCCCAAGAGAAATCATGTTGCAGACAGCGATTGAGGAAAGCGACGTTATTGCGCAATGGCTGGGCAGCAAGCGCGGGCAGAAGGTCTATATCCGTGTGCCGCAAAAGGGCATGAAAGAAAAGCTGGTAGACCTGGCGCAGAAAAATGCCAGGCTTGTGTTAAATCAGGATAAAGAGCGGCTAAAGCGGGAAGAAGGCAGGACGATCGGGGCAATGAAGGAGATTGCGGGCATACTGGGAATGTCCGGGATCAGCCGTGTGGAAGCCTACGATATTTCGAATACAAATGGATTTGAGAGCGTTGGCTCGATGATTGTATATGAAAAAGGAAAGCCCTGCCGCAGCGATTACCGTAAATTTAAGCTGCGTACGGTAGCGGGGCCGGATGATTACGCGTCCATGCATGAGGTATTGACGCGCCGGTTTACGCATGGTATGGAAGAGCGCAGGGAACGGGCAGAAAAAAATCTGGAGGATGCATATGGCAGCTTTACAAAGTTTCCAGATTTGATTATGATGGACGGCGGGCGCGGGCAGGTGAACATTGCCCTGCAAGTGTTGGAGGAGCTGCATTTGTCTATTCCGGTGTGCGGGATGGTCAAAGATGATTTCCACCGTACAAGGGGCCTGTATTTCCAGAATGTGGAGCTGCCAATCGACCGGAATTCCGAAGGATTTAAGCTGATTACGAGGATTCAGGATGAGGCGCACAGGTTTGCCATAGAATATCACCGATCGCTGCGCAGCAAGGAGCAGGTGCATTCTGTATTGGACGATATCGAGGGGATCGGGCCGGCAAGGCGCAAAGCGCTGATGCGCCATTTCCAGTCGATTGACGCGATACGTACGGCGACAGTCGAGCAGTTATGCGAGGCAGACAGCATGAACGAGAAGGCGGCGCAGGCAGTGTACCGGTATTTCCGGGAACCAAAGGAATCGTGACAGATTACGTATAAAGATTGCCGTTCTTGGAAATATGTGATACACTAAAACCATCAGGAAATAGAAAATGATGCTCCATGCACAGGAAAGGAGATTAAGTATGAAGGGTGTCAATGTACAGCGGTTTGCCGATCTGTTTCAGATGAAAAATTTGACAACAGAGATTGACCTGAGCATCCGCGAGATAACCGTATCCGAAATTAACCGGCCTGCACTGCAGTTTTGCGGCTATTTTGAATATTTTCCAAAAGAACGCGTCCAGATTGTCGGTATGGTGGAATACGCATATTTACGGCAATTAAATGAACAAAAGAGGACGGAAGCCATTGAGGCGTTTTTTTCCTATGATATCCCCTGTATCGTATTTTGCCGCGGGCTGATCCCGGAGGGGAATTTTCTGGAGATCGCAAGAAAGCATAACGTTGCTGTCCTCAGTACGGAGCGCAAGACGTCCAGTATTACGGCGGAGATTATCCGTGTCTTAAACGAAGAACTGGCGCCGTGCATTACGATTCACGGGGTGCTCGTAGATGTCTACGGCGAAGGGCTGCTGATTATGGGCGAAAGCGGGATCGGAAAGAGCGAGACGGCGCTGGAGCTGATTCGGCGCGGACACCGTCTTGTGACAGATGATGTGGTGGAGATCCGCAAGATTAACGAGCGCACACTGATTGGCACTTCGCCGGATATTACCCGCTATTTTATAGAATTGCGCGGGATCGGCATTATTGATGTAAAAGCATTGTACGGCGTGGAATGTGTGAAGGAAAAGCAGAATATCGATCTGGTCATCAAGCTGGAGGACTGGAAAAAGGACAATGAGTATGACAGAATGGGGCTGGAGCAGGAATATACAGAGTTTCTCGGCACCAAGGTCGTATGCCATTCCCTGCCGATCCGTCCGGGGCGGAACCTGGCGCTGATCTGCGAAGCGGCGGCAGTAAACCACAGGCAGAAAAAGATGGGCTACAATGCGGCGAAGGAATTGTGCCGCCGTGTACAGGAAAATCTTTCCAAGGACAATTCTTAATATTTTATCATGCATGTTTTTTATGAAAATAATTGTGAAAATGGAGAAGCAGATATGGACAGAAAAAATGCGTGGGAAAAATACCCACAGGATCAGCGTGATACGATCATGCAGTTTAGTGAAAAATACAGGCAGTTTATTTCCGGCTGCAAGACGGAGCGTGAGTGCACTGCAAAATTTGTGCATATGGCAAAAAACGCAGGATTTTCAGATATAGAAGAGATCGTGGCATCCGGGGAGGCGTTAAAGCCGGGCGACAAAGTATATGCCGTCAATAAGGGGAAAGGGCTTGCGATGTATGTGGTCGGTCGCGAGCCGATCGAGAAGGGGATGCATATTTTAGGCGCGCATATAGACTCTCCGCGCCTGGATTTAAAACAGAACCCGCTGTATGAAGATACGGAAATGGCAATGTTTGATACCCATTATTACGGCGGTGTCAAAAAGTACCAGTGGGTAGCGCTTCCGCTCGCGCTGCATGGCGTATTTGTAAAAAAGGACGGCACGGTGATCCCGGTCAGCGTCGGGGATAAGCCGGGCGACCCGGTGTTCGGCGTCAGCGACCTGCTGATCCATCTCGCAGGGGAGCAGATGGAGAAAAAAGCGTCCAAAGTCATCGAAGGGGAAAACCTGGATTTGCTGATCGGCAGCATTCCGGCGCCGAAGGATGCGCAGCAGGCAGAAGGCGAGGATGTGGTAAAAGACCGTGTCAAGGCAAATATCCTGCATATTTTGGAAAAGGAATACCAGATCGAAGAAGAAGATTTTATCTCTGCGGAGATCGAAGTCGTTCCGGCAGGCGAAGCGAGGGATTATGGATTTGACCGCAGCATGATTATGGGATACGGGCATGACGACAGGGTTTGTGCTTATCCTTCTTTTATGGCAATGCTGGATTTGCAGGAAGCGCCGGAGTATACGGGCGTATGCCTTTTGGTAGATAAGGAAGAGGTTGGCAGCGTCGGCTCGACAGGCATGAAGTCCCGCTTTTTTGAAAATATGACGGCGGAAGTCATGCAGGCGGCAGGACAGTACAGCGAGCTGGCGCTGCGCCGTGCGCTGGCTGCCTCTAAAGTGCTTTCTTCTGATGTCAGCGCCGCGTTTGACCCGAATTTTGCATCTGTCTCAGATAAGAAAAATGCAGCTTATTTTGGAAAAGGGCTTGTATTTAACAAGTTTACAGGCGCGAGGGGAAAATCTGGTTCCAATGACGCAAACCCGGAATATATTGCGCGCCTGCGTGAGATTTTAGACCGCAATGATGTGGCGTTTCAGACCGCAGAGCTTGGAAAGGTAGACCAGGGAGGCGGCGGGACGATAGCGTTTATCCTGGCAGAATATGGAATGGAAGTGATCGACAGCGGGGTTGCGGTGCTCAATATGCACGCGCCTTGGGAGATTGTCAGCAAGGTGGATCTGTATGAGGCTTACCGCGGCTATAAAGTCTTTCTGGAGGAAGCATAGAAAGTGGCAGGAATGGAAAAATCAGTATTTTATAAGCAGCTATGCAGCGTTTTAGCCAAAGATCAGATCTTATGTGACGAACCGATGAGCCGCCATACGACCTTCCGTGCCGGAGGAGCCGCGGATTTTTATGTGACGCCGCGTGTGGAGCAGGTAGCGGAGGTCTTGGCGCTCTGCAAAAAAGAAGCGGTTGCGTGCCAGGTCATCGGCAATGGCAGCAACCTGCTTGTCGGGGATCTGGGGATCCGCGGAGTGGTGCTTGCGTTTGCAAAACAGGCTGCTGCTGTCCAGGCGGAGGGCTGCTGTGTGCGTGCGCAGGCAGGGGCGCTGCTGTCGCAGGCAGCCGGCGCAGCCTGGAAGGCAGGGCTTGGCGGGCTGGAATTTGCAGCCGGGATACCGGGTTCCGTCGGCGGCGCTGTCGTAATGAACGCAGGGGCTTATGGCGGCGAGTGCAAGGATGTGCTGCGGCAGGTGACGGCGCTGACGCAGGAGGGAGAGGTTGTAACGCTTCGGAACACGGAGCTTGCGCTGTCGTACCGCCATAGCTGCATCCCGGAGCGCGGGCTGACTGTGCTGGAAGCAGAGTTTGCATTGCAGCCAAAGCCGCAGGAGGAGATTCTTGCCCTGATGGACGACTTAAAAAAGCGCAGGGCACAGAAGCAGCCGCTGGAATATCCAAGCGCAGGCAGTACGTTTAAGCGCCCGGAGGGTTTTTTTGCAGGAAAGCTGATTATGGAGGCAGGCTTGGCGGGAGCTGCCGTCGGCGGTGCCAAAGTATCCGAAAAACACTGCGGATTTGTCATTAATGCCGGCAATGCGTCTGCATCCGAGATCCTGGCGCTGATACGGAAAGTCCAAACAAGGGTGTTTGAGCATTCGGGCGTAAAGCTGGAGATGGAAGTAAAATGCATGGGAGAATTTAAACAGGAGCTGTAGCCGAATCACGTGTTGTTCCGATCAGGCAGCAGTAGAACAGAAAGGGGGAGTTTGTTATGCGTTTTGTAATATTAACAGGAATATCAGGAGCAGGGAAAAGCACAGCGTTAAAAATGATGGAAGATATGGGATATTATTGCGTGGATAATCTTCCGATTCTATTGATCGAACGGTTTTACGAGCTGTCAGACAATGCAAGCGCCGAGCTGCAAAAGGTTGCGGTAGGCATTGACGTCAGGAACGGGCAAAACCTGAATGAAATGCAGGATGTGTTAAAGCGGCTTCGCGCAGAGGGCAGGAAATTTGAGATCCTGTTTTTGGATTCGGACGATCCTGTGCTGGTAAAGCGTTACAAGGAGACGAGGCGAAGCCATCCGCTCGCGCAGGGGGAGCGCGTGGATAAAGGCATTGGCAGAGAGCGGGAGCAGCTTCGGTTTTTAAAAGAAAATGCGGATTATATCATTGATACCAGCCGGCTGCTGACCAGGGAGTTAAAAGTAGAGCTGGAAAAAATCTTTGTAAACAACAAGGAATACAAAAACCTGTTTGTAACTGTACTGTCGTTTGGCTTTAAATACGGGATACCGGCGGATTCCGATTTGGTGTTTGATGTCCGTTTTCTGCCGAATCCGTATTATGTGGAAGGGCTGCGGCTAAAAAACGGCAACGACAAGGAGATCCAGGAGTTTGTCCTGCAATATGAAGAAGCGCATGTGTTTTTGGATAAGCTGGAAGATATGATCCGGTTTTTGATTCCTAATTATATTGCAGAGGGGAAAAACCAGTTGGTTATCAGCATTGGATGCACCGGCGGGAAACATCGTTCGGTTACGCTGGCAGGCGAGCTGTACCAGAGGCTTTCCCACGTTCCTGAAAATGCGAAGAAAAATACGGTGCCGAATTATGGGCTAAAGATCGAGCACAGGGATATTTTAAAAGATACACAGCACAGATAGGCACGGCACGGATAGGTGGCTTATGTCGTTTTCAAGTGAAGTAAAAAAAGAGCTGCTTGCCGTGGAGGTAAAGCAAAGGCATTGCCAGCTTGCAGAGCTGGCGGCTTTGCTGAGCGGCAGCGGGGAGGCAGTGATACAGGATGGGCAGATGCGTGTAGCGCTGATGACGGAAAATGAGCAGGCTGCTGTCCGATATGCCAGGCTGCTGCAGCAGGCAGGCGGCATTGCCGCGCAGGTTACGCATACCAAACAGAAAAGCGCATATCGTGTGGAGCTGTCCGATGAGGAAGCGGTGGAAAAGCTGTTTCTGATGCTGAGGATCATCGGCAGCGACGGGCGGATGCGCAAAGACCTGACGCTGGCGGACGGGCTGCTGCTGCAAAAAAGCTGCTGCAAACGGGCTTTTTTGCGGGGCGCGTTTCTGGCGGGAGGGTCGATCAGCAATCCGAAGAAGTCCTATCATTTTGAGATTGTATGCTGCGGGCAGGCAAAAGCAGAGCAGGTCAGGGAACAGCTTGGCTGCTTTGGGCTGGATGCAAGAATTGTCTCCAGAAAAAAGCATGAAGTCGTATATTTGAAAGAGGGCTCGCAGATCGTGGATGCACTGAATATTATGGGCGCGCATACCGCGTTGATGGATCTGGAAAATGTCAGGATTATCAAGGAAATGCGCAATGATATCAACCGTATCGTCAACTGCGAGACAGCAAATATTAATAAAACCGTACACGCGGCATACCGCCAGCAGGAGGCAATCCGCTATCTCAGCAGGCAGGGGCTTCTAAAGGAGCTGCCCAGGCAGCTTCAGGAGATCGCAGCGCTTCGGATGGAATATCCGCAGGCAACGATACAGGAGCTTGGCGGATACTGCTGTCCCCCGGTAGGCAAGTCCGGGGTGAATCACAGGCTGCGCCGGTTAGAAGAGGCGGCACAAAAGGCAGGCTATGGAAAAAGGGATGATCAGTCATGAAAAAATTGTTGTTTGTATATAATGCGCACGCTGGAAAAGCTGCGATTCGGTCAAAGCTGGCAGATATTATTGATATGATGGTAAAAAGAGAGTACCAGGTTACGGTTCATCCGACACAGTGGAGCGGAGACGCGACAGATGTAGTCGAGCAAGAAAGCGCGGAATATGACCTGGTCGTATGCAGCGGCGGAGATGGCACGTTAGATGAAGTCGTGACCGGGATGATGCGTGTGGAAGAAAAAAAGCCGATCGGGTATATCCCGATGGGCAGTACGAATGATTTTGCCAATTCACTGAAGCTGCCGAAAAATGTCCACAAGGCTGCTGAAATTGCACTGGACGGGCAGCGGTTTGCATGTGATGTAGGCAGGTTTAATGACAACAGCTTTATTTATGTAGCGGCATTTGGGATTTTTACAGAGGTGTCTTATCAGACCAACCAGGAGTTAAAAAACCTGCTCGGACATGCGGCGTATATATTGGAAGGGGCGAAAAGCCTGCTGGATATCGAAGCTTATAATATGCGTGTGGAATACGAGGATGTAGTGCTGGAAGGGGACTTTATTTATGGAATGGTGTCGAACTCCATTTCGGTCGGCGGGTTTAAGCAGATTGCCGGAAAAAATGTGCTGCTGGACGACGGCGTATTTGAAGTGACGCTGATTAAGCATCCGAAAAATCCGTTGGAGCTGAATGAAATCGTTACATCATTGCTTACAAGAGTAGACAATACAGACTTGATTTATTCATTTAAAACAGGGCAGATCCGGTTTTACGCACAAAAAGAAGTGCCTTGGACGCTCGACGGAGAATACGGCGGGGCACATACGCAGACGGTAATTAAAAACTGGCATCAGGCTGTTGAGATTATGGTGAAGGCGGCGGAGGAAGCATAACCGCCGCTGCTACATAAAATTTTTGTAATTATTGGCAAAGAGGGCGCGGTTGATGGCACGTGTATCCGTAGTTGGAAGTTCTGTATAATTTCCGTCTAAAATATACTTGATTTTTTCCTTGCTCATACCGGTATCCCTTGCCACGGTCAGGAGAGGGGCTGCTCCGTGCGTTCTGAAATATTCTTTGATCACGCCGTAATCATCCAGCAATTCCTTGCCGCAGTTGACGCACAGGTAGCGGCCGATTCCCCGGTATTCCAGTTCACCTCCGCATGAATCACATTGCTCAGGCTTGTTAAAAGTGATTTTTTCTAAACCGCGTAGTTCCATAGTTTTTCCCCCGAATATAGATTGGTCATAATAGTTTTATCGCAAAATTTTTATGAATATATATGACATTATATCGAAAATCTGGAAAAAATCAATATAATATCTGAAAGAATAAAGCAAAAAAGGAGAAGGCATTATGGTAGAAACAAGTAAAAAGCAGGATATGGGGAGCGGCAGTGTGCCAAAGCTGATGCTCGGCCTGGCAATTCCTGCCGTCGTCGCACAGTTGATTAATATGCTGTATAATATCGTGGACAGGATTTATATTGGGCATATTCCAGACGCAGGCGCATCTGCGCTGACGGGAGTCGGGCTGTTTCTGCCGATCCTGATGATGATCAATGCGTTTGCGATGCTGGCAGGCTCCGGCGGCGCGCCAAGGGCGGCGATTGCGATGGGCAAAAATGACAGGGAAGGGGCGCAGAAGATTTTAGGGAATTGTTTTACGGTATTGCTTTTCTTTGCCGTTTTATTGACAGCAGGGTTTTATGCGTTTGCACCGCAGCTTCTGCGCCTGTTTGGGGCAAGCGATGTCACGCTGCCTTATGCATTGTCGTATGCCCGTATTTATATATTGGGCACTATATTTGTAATGATTGTGATGGGGATGAACCCGTTTATTACGACGCAGGGCTTTGCAAAATACAGCATGGCAACAACGGTTGTAGGCGCGGTATGCAATATTGTACTGGACCCGATCCTGATCTTTGTGCTGGGCATGGGCGTGCAGGGCGCGGCGGTTGCCACGGTGATCAGCCAGGCAGTCAGCGCCGTGTGGGTGATTGTCTTTTTAAGGGGCACGAAGACCTTGCTGCGGCTTCGCCTGGAGCATATGAAAATCATACCGCAGGTCATGATGCCCTGCCTTGCGCTTGGGGTATCCACATTTGTCATGCTGAGCACCGAGAGTATTTTAAATATCAGCTTTAACAGCAGCCTGTCAAGGTACGGCGGTGACCTGGCGGTAGGCGCCATGACGATTATATCCTCCTGCAACCAGTTGGTCACGCTGCCATTGCAGGGAATCTGCCAGGGCGGGCAGCCGATTATGAGCTTTAACTTTGGCGCAGGCAAAAAGGAACGGGTCAAACAGGCGTTTCGCTGCCAGTTTATTGCCTGTACGGCATACGCAGGCGGGATGTGGCTGCTGCTAATGGTTTTTCCGCATGTATTTACAGGCATATTCAGCAGCGATGCTTCTTTGGCGGAGTATACGGTCTGGGCGATGCGTATTTATATGGCTGGTATTTTTTCGAGCGGTGTGCAGATCGCCTGCCAGCAGACGTTTATGGCGCTTGGGCAGGCAAAGATCAGCCTGCTGATGGCGTGCCTTCGAAAGCTGGTGCTGCTGATTCCGCTGATTTTTTTATTGCCGCATATTTTCTCCAATCCGGTATTTGGCGTATTTGTCGCAGAGCCTGTCAGTGACATCCTTGCAGCGTCGGTAACGGCGTCGATGCTTTTTATGCGCTTAAACAGAATATTGGAAAAGGGGGCGGCTGCAAAAGTGTGAGCAAAATATATAGTTTATTGGTAAATTTTACTTTATTTTTTGTCAAAAAAATGGTATGATAAAAGGGCAGCAGGCTGGATGAGCCAAAAGAGGCGGGTGCAGGTTCAGCCAAAACAAATCAAGGAGATGGAGGAAACAACATGTTAGTATCAGCAGCAGAAATGTTAAAAAAAGCAAAAGCCGGCCATTATGCAGTAGGCCAGTTTAACATCAACAACCTGGAATGGACGAAATCTGTATTGTTAACGGCGCAGGAATTAAACAGCCCGGTGATCCTGGGCGTATCTGAAGGCGCAGGCAAATACATGACTGGTTTTAAGACGGTTGCAGCGATGGTGAAGGCAATGGATGAAGAGCTTGGGATTACAGTTCCAGTAGCGCTGCATCTGGACCATGGTACTTATGAAGGCTGCTATAAATGTATTAAGGCAGGATTTACATCGATCATGTTTGATGGTTCTCATTATCCGATTGAGGAAAACGTAGCAAAGACAAAAGAATTGGTAGCAGTATCCCATAACCTTGGCATGTCTATAGAGGCGGAGGTAGGATCGATCGGCGGCGAGGAAGACGGTGTGGTAGGCGCAGGCGAGTGCGCAGACCCGAAGGAATGCAAGGCAATCGCTGACCTTGGCGTTGATATGCTTGCAGCAGGCATCGGCAATATCCACGGAAAATATCCGGAAAACTGGGCAGGATTAAGCTTTGAGACATTGGATGCCGTACAAAAGGAGACCGGCGATATGCCGTTGGTACTTCACGGCGGGACAGGCATTCCAGAAGACATGATTAAAAAAGCAATTTCGCTTGGCGTTGCAAAGATCAATGTAAATACAGAATGTCAGTTATCCTTCCAGGAAGCAACACGTAAATATATTGAAGCTGGCAAAGACCAGGAAGGCAAAGGCTTTGACCCTCGTAAATTACTGGCGCCTGGCGCAGAAGCGATCAAAGCGACAGTAAAAGAAAAGATGGAACTGTTTGGTTCGGTCGGCAAGGCTTAAAAAATATTTAGGACATGCGCTGTTGGCAGAATTGCTGAAAAAAAGGCTGAAAAAATAAAAAAAATAGAAAAAAATCCTGAAAAAAAATTAAAGTATTGTAATCTGCATAAAATTGGTGTATTTTAGTAGCAGGTAAGAAAATGAACGAGGATGTTCCATAGAGGGGCATCCTTGTTTTTTTTCATCATATACTGTAACGATCATGCTGCTGTACATATCCGTTTGGATGGTAAGAAAGGAAATGAGGATAGGAATATGAGCGAATATTTTAATGTAGCGGACATTTTTGGTGAAAATGTGTTTAACGATGCTGTCATGCAGGAACGCCTTCCCAAAAAGGTTTACAAAAAAATGAGGGAAATTATTGAAAATGGCGCAGAGCTGGATCTGGCGACGGCGGATGTCGTGGCGCATGAGATGAAGGAATGGGCGATTGAAAAAGGCGCCACACACTACACACACTGGTTCCAGCCGCTGACAGGGGTCACTGCTGAAAAACATGATTCTTTTATTACTGCTCCTATGTCTACAGGCAAAGTACTGATGAGCTTCTCCGGTAAAGAATTGATTAAGGGCGAGCCGGATGCGTCTTCTTTTCCATCCGGCGGCCTGCGTGCAACGTTTGAAGCAAGGGGCTATACGGCATGGGACTGTACGTCGCCGGCGTTTGTCAGGCAGGATGCAGCGGGCGCAACGCTTTGTATTCCGACGGCGTTTTGTTCTTATACAGGCGAGGCGCTGGACCAAAAGACACCGCTGCTGCGTTCCATGGAAGCGATCAATGACCAGGCAATCCGGCTGGTGCGGCTGTTTGGAAATACAACCTCTGTCAAGGTAACGCCGTCCGTAGGCCCGGAACAGGAATATTTTATCGTAGACAGACAAAAGTATTTGCAGAGAAAAGACCTTATTTTTACGGGACGTACGTTATTCGGCGCAATGCCGCCAAAGGGCCAGGAAATGGACGATCATTACTTCGGCGCCATCCGCGAACGTATCGCGGCATATATGCGGGACGTCAATAAAGAGCTGTGGAGGCTTGGCGTATCGGCAAAGACCCAGCACAATGAGGTGGCGCCGGCACAGCATGAGCTTGCGCCGATCTATGCAGAGTGCAATATTGCAGTGGACGATAACCATTTGATTATGGAGACGCTGAAAAAGGTAGCAGGGCGCCATGGCTTGCAGTGCCTGCTCCATGAGAAGCCGTTTGCCGGCGTCAATGGCTCCGGGAAGCATAACAACTGGTCGCTTGTGACGAACGATGGGATCAACCTGCTGGACCCAGGCGTAACGCCGCATGAAAATATCCAGTTTTTGCTCGTACTGACCTGTATATTAAAAGCAGTCGACAAACATGCCGCGCTGCTGCGTGCCTCGGCGGCGGATGTCGGCAACGACCACAGGCTGGGTGCAAACGAAGCGCCGCCTGCTATTTTGTCCGTATTTTTAGGGGAACAGTTGGAAGACGTGATTTCGCAGTTAATCAGCACTGGGATGGCGACGCATTCGATCAAGCGCCAGATGCTTGAGACAGGCGTAAAAACACTGCCGGATTTCAGAAAAGATGCGACGGACAGAAACCGTACCTCCCCGTTTGCGTTTACCGGAAATAAATTTGAGTTCCGTATGGTAGGCTCTCAGGATTCGGTGGCGCAGTCCAATGTTGTGCTGAATACGATCGTTGCCGAAGCCTTTTCCGAAGCGTGCGACGTCCTGGAGCAGGCGGAGGATTTTAACGAGGCAGTACACGATCTGATCAAAGAGTATGCCGTAGAGCATCAGCGGATTATATTCAACGGCAACGGCTATTCCGACGAATGGGTAGAGGAGGCGGCAAAGCGCGGCCTGCCGAATATCAAGTCGATGGTGGACGCGATCCCGGCATATACCGCAGAGGACTCGGTCGCAGTTTTTGAAAAATTCAACGTATTCACGAAGGCGGAGCTGGAGTCACGCGTGGAAATCGAATACGAGACCTATGCCAAGACGATTAATATCGAAGCAAAGGCAATGATGGATATTGCCGGCAAACAGATCATCCCGTCTGTGATCCGGTATACAACAGCGCTGGCGGCTTCGATCAACGGGGTCAAAGCCGCATGTGACGCGGATGTGAGCGTACAGACAGGCCTGCTGAAAGAGGTATCCGCGCTGCTTGCTGAGACAAAAGCAGCGTTAAATAAGCTGGTCGAAGCCGACGCAGTCGGATCTGCGATGGCAGAAGGCAGAGAGCGCGCCGTATATTACAGAGACGTCATTAAGGCAGCGATGGAAGCGCTGCGCAAGCCGGTCGACCGTCTGGAAATGATGGTGGATAAGGATATGTGGCCGATGCCGTCTTATGGGGATTTGATTTTTGAGGTATAGAAAACATTGCCCATTCTGTTTGCAGACAGGATGGGCGCTTTTATTTTTTACAAATAGATTGACTTGGCAATGAATTAGCATTATATTGTATTTATGATAGCATATATGTAAGGAGAGAGATTATGGCGAGCACAATACAAGTCAGGATTGACGATGAATTAAAGGCGAAATCTGACAGCCTGTTCAGAGAGTTAGGTACGGATACGACATCTGCAATCCGTATGTTTTTAACCCAGGCAGTTGCATATCATGGGTTTCCATTTGAAATCAGAAAGCATACAATGGAATATGATCCGTTTTTGCCGATGTCAGAAGAAGAGCTGACAGCGAAGCTGGAAGTATCCAGAAATCATGTGAAGCAGGGAAAATGCAAGGATGCGGATAAAGTGATACAGGATATGAGGGCGAAATATGGTTTATAAGGTGATTGTTTCAGAAGATGCAGAAGCAGATTTAGACAGCTTTGTCCGATATCTGTTGTTTGAAAAGAAAAACCAACAGGCTGCGATTCGTTTTTTTGGCACATAGATATTTTATGCTTTACAGAATAGAAGGAGATCAGGCGATTATTGATAATATCTTTCATGAACTACAGGATTATGAGAACAGGTTTTGTTGATATAGGAGATAAATGCAGCTTCTTTATCTCTAAAGATTTTGCGCTAGATTTATAAAAACGCCTTATGAAATGCGCAAAAATGCCGATATAATTATTATTAACATACATAAATGGTAAACGGACTTACCAGAGTGTCGAAAACAGCAGTCGGCAGCGAAAGGCGGCTGCAAAGATCAGGGAGGATAAGCGTATGGGTATGATGGTCGGCGGATCGCGTTCAAATCAGCGAGTGATTCAGATTAAAAATTTTGATGGCTCCGTAGCTGCGACAATCAGCGTATCGAAATCTAGCAAAAAAAAGACGAAGCGGCTGAACTATAATTTCAAGTCTATCTCGTCTCAGATTTTACTTTCCAAGACGTCCAACAGCGCAGGAAAAGCGGTGACAAAGGCGCGCGGGACGGTTGCGATGCTTCTGCGCAAGGTCAGGTCAGGGGAATACGATGACCAGGAATTGGAACATGCGATCATTCATGCGCGGAAAATGGAGCGTATCGCGAAAAAGCGGATGCGGCATTTGAAGCAGGAAGAGGAGATCGAGCAGAAGGGAAAGTCGGCAAAGATGGAGGATGAACTGCTGGATGGCATGGAAGAAGCGTCCGATGAGGAGCAGGAGCTTGCGTTAAGCGAAGAGGAGATCCAGCGGTTAATGGAAGAATACGAAGAGCTGATGCAGGAGTCCATGGAGGAAATGATGCAGGAATCCATGGAAGAGCTGATGCAGCAGGCGTCGTTAGAGGAGCTGTCCGAGGAGTTTAGCGGCGCGGTCTATGAGATGGAGCCGGAAGATTTGGAGCAGCTAAAGAAAAAGCACCGTTCGGATGAAATGCGGGAAATTATTGACGCGGATATGAAATATCTGCGCGCGGTGTTCCAAAAGCTGGAAAGGGATCGGCAGGCGCTTTCGAGCGGGATCAAGAGCTTTGCTGAGATTCCAAGCGGCGTTTCGCTGGAGCTCTCAGGGCTGGAAATGCCGGTGGAGATGCCGCAGATGCCGGCGGAGGTAGCCGGCGGAAGTTTTGATTCTATGGCGTAGCCGAATGCTTGACAAGTATGCTCTTTTTTGTTAGAATAATTGCACATGAAAATTATATTCATTAAAACCTGTATGGGGCGGATGGGTTTTCCCATCGAGCATACAGGAGTGGATTTTTCAAGATGAAATGGATATCTTTTTTTCGCCACATGACTGCATGGAATATGCGGATTCCGAAAGGGATTTACGCTGTGTTCCAGGTTTGCAGCCATGTGGTTTTTTTATGATTATTTTTAAAACGGAGGGAGAAAACATGGAACAAACATTTATGAAAGAGAAAAAAATACTGCCGCTTGTGCTGTCGATGGCGCTGCCGATGGTGATTTCGATGGCTGTGAATTCACTGTACAATATCGTAGACAGCTACTTTGTGGCGCAGTACAGTGAAGATGCGATGACGGCGCTGGCACTCGTATATCCGGTGCAAAACCTGATCAATGCGGTGACGATTGGGTTTGGGATCGGAATCAATGCGGTGACAGCATATTATCTTGGGGCACAGCAGAAGGAAAAGGCAAACCGTGCGGCATCCCAGGGTGTGTTTTTGAACCTTGTGCACGGAGTGCTGCTGGCTGTTCTATGCATCGCTGTGATGCCGGTGTTTTTACGGGCATTTACGTCGGCGGAGCCGATTATTGAGCAGGCGCTGATTTACTCGAACCGTGCATTTTTATTTGCGCCGATGATTGCGCTCAGCCTGTCTTTTGAGAAAATCTTTCAGTCGGTCGGCAGTATGAAAGAAACGATGTTTTGCATGATGTGCGGGTTTGTGGCAAATATCATTTTAGACCCGCTGATGATCTTTGGGATTGGATTTTTCCCGGTAATGGGTGCTGCCGGAGCAGCGTATGCGACAGGCATCGGGCAGTGTATTACGGTAGTTGTCTATGTGGTGTTGTATTTTGTACGCCCAATCCCGGTTAAAATTGCAAAGGAATATTTGCGTGCGGATCAGGAAGTGGCGAAAAAGCTTTATGCGATCGGGATTCCGGCAATGCTGAATATGGCGCTGCCTTCTCTTTTGATCTCGGCGCTGAACGGGATACTTGCCGGATTTTCAGAAAAATATGTGCTTGTGCTTGGAGTATATTATAAATTGCAGACATTTATTTATCTGACGGCAAACGGGATTATCCAGGGAGTCCGGCCGTTGGTTGGGTATAATTACGGCGCAGGGGAATATAAGCGTGTGCATGGGATTTTCAAGACGACGTTAAAGCTGTCCATGGGGGTGATGATGATTGGCATGGCGCTGTCCTGGCTGATTCCTTCTGCATTGATCGGGCTGTTTACCTCCAGCCAGGAAACGATTGCGATGGGAGTTGCGGCGCTGCATATTATCAGCCTTGGATTTATCGTATCGGCGGTATCGGTTACTTGCTCCGGCGTGCTGGAAGGGCTTGGAAAGGGGACGCCTTCCTTGTATATTTCATTGGCGAGGTATGTTGTCGTGATTATACCGGCAGCATTTTTGTTCAGCCGCTTTGCGGGGGCTGACGGGGTATGGTATGCGTTCTTCTTTACGGAGATCGTGTCTGCGGTGTTTTCATATTTTGTATACCGCAGGAGCTTTTTACAGATTACAGATGTAGCAAAAGCGCTTTAGTTTTCAAAAAATTTTCCGGGGCTGTGTATAAGAATGCTGAAAATGCAAATACTGGTAGGGATAATATGTATGACAAAAGGAATGACAGCTTATGAAAGAAAATAAAACCGGGCAGGAAACAGCAGCCGGTCAGGCGGATGCGGCGCAGGCAGCAGGCGCACAGGCGCAGGTGAACCAGCAGGAGAAGCTGACGACGCAGGAAGAGGTGCATCCGGTCTCTGTCAAGGTAAGCGAGAACAAAGCGTTTTTGGAGCAGCTCTTTGGCAACAGCGCGGATATTAAAATGCGCGAAATGCTGCTCGGCAAAGACCGGGTACGGTGCCTTGCCGCTTATATCGAAATTACGGCGGGATCGCTGGCATTTGAAAATTCCCTGATCGGGCGGCTGTTAAATGACCTTGCATACCTGCCGGCGGAGCAGATCTACCAGTCGCTGGCGGATAATGGGCAGGGGCTTTGCGATGTGACGCCTTTTGCGAATATTGAGGATGCAGTCCAATTTGGGATGCTGACCGGGGATGTGATCCTGTTTGTCGACGGGTTTGCCAGCGCATTGAAAATCCCGGACAAGGGATATCCGAATATGGGCGTGACCAAGCCGGATTCGGAAAAGGTGATCCGCGGCTCGCAGGAAGGGTTTGCTGATTCTGTGAAGGTCAATACGGCTTTGATCCGCAAAAGAATCCGTTCGACGAAGGTGCGGGTTAAGGAAGTGAAGGCAGGATTGTATTCACACACTAATATTGACCTGGTCTATATGGAAGGGCTGGTATATCCAAGCCTTTTGGAAGAGATTGAGCGCAGGCTGGATTCGTATACGATTGACGGCGTGCTGGACAGCGGGACGGTCGAACAGCTCGCTGAGGACGAATGGTATTCTCCGTTTCCGCAGTTTCAGACGACACAGCGCCCAGACCGTGCCGCGATCGCGGTTATGGAGGGCAGGGTCGTGCTGCTGTGCGACAATTCGCCGACGGCACTGATTTTGCCGACAGATTTTAATTCGATGCTAAAAACGAGCGACGATTATTACAACCGGTTCCAGATCGCTACGCTGGAACGGATGATCCGGTATGCATCGGCAATTATGGCGCTGGCGCTGCCGGCGTTTTATCTGGCGGTGACAAATTTTCATACGCAGATCCTGCCGACCTCGCTGCTGCTTTCCTTTGCAGCGGCAAGGCAGGGGGTGCCGTTTCCGGCAGTTGTGGAAGTGCTGCTGATGGAGCTTTCCTTTGAGCTGCTGCGGGAAGCGGGCGTGCGCCTGCCCGGCGCGATGGGCAATACGATCGGTATTGTAGGCGGGCTGATTATCGGTCAGGCAGCGGTAGAAGCAAACCTGGTCAGCCCGATTGTCGTTATTGTCGTTGCTTTTACGGCGCTCAGCTCCTTTGCGATACCGAATGAGGAGCTTGCCACGTCTTTTCGGATATTGAAGTTTTATATGATCGCGCTGTCGGCATGGCTTGGGCTGTTTGGATTTTTGGCAGCGTCTTTGAGCATCCTGATCCATCTGGCAAAGCTCCGCAGCTTTGGCATTCCTTATCTGATGCCTTATGTGGGGGCAGAGCTGAATGGCTATGAGGACGAGCGTGACAGCGTTGTCCGCTATCCGCTGTTTTGGATGCGTATGCGCCCGATTTATGCAAAGCGCGCCAACCGGCTGCGGCTGGCGTTTGGAAGCAAAAAGAATCAAGGGAAGGAACGATAGGCGTGTTTTCCAGTAATGATAAAATATCGTCACGACAGATAAAAAGGCTGCTTGTATTTGACTTGTTTGGCGCTGCTTCGCTGCTGCTGCCGTCACAGCTTGCAAAATCCGGCGACGGGATTGGGGTATGGAGCATTCTTGCCGGCATGGCGTTTGCAGGGATCTATTTGTGGATGCTGCATACGTGCTGCTGCCGGATGCCGTCGGATTATATGGAGTATTTAAAAACAGGCTGGGGAGGTTTTTTGGCAAGGCTTTTATACCTTTGTTATGCATGTCTGAGCATCGTGACATGCGCATGGGCGGCGAAGCTTCTGGCGGAGCTGATGTGCGGTACCTTGCTGGACAATCGGGAGTTCCCATGGGCGCTGCTTGTAGTCCTGCTGCTGGCGCTTTATGGCGCGGCCGCCGGGATGGAAGCGCGCGCAAGGGTTTATGAGCTGTTGTTTTGGGTGCTGGTCATTCCTCTTGTGATCCTGCTGCTGCTGTGTGTGCGGCAGGTGCAGGTGATGCAATGGTTCCCGCTGCTTGGGGATGGCGATGCGATTAGCTGGAGTTTTTTTTGGAGCGGGACATGGCAGTGCTTTGCCGCATTTTTGCCGCTTACGTTTGTGCTTTTTTTGATTCCGCATGTGCAGGAACCAAAAAAAACCTGCCGTGCTGCCGCGGGTGCAACCCTTTTGGACGGCATTGCGCTTGTGGTGCTCTATCTGATCCTGCTTGGGATATTTGGAAGCGGCGCGCTGGCAAAGGAAGAATATCCGGTTATTACTTTGATGGGCATGGTAAAGATTCCAGGTGATTTTATCAAAAGGCTGGATGCAGTTATGGTTGGCGGATGGTTTTTTACTTTGTATGCGCTGATCGGCACAACGCTGTATTATGGCGTTGTGATTATGCGCAGGGCGCTGACAGGATGGGAAGCATACAAAAAAGCAGGCGGTATCGGAAAGCAGGTATGGTTTCTTGCACTGGCGGTTGCAGCATATGGTATTGCGTACTGGTTTTATTTATCGCCGCAGGCGGAGGTACGGGCGATGCGGATGTTTTATCTGGCAGGTGTGCCGTTTGCAGTCCTGGTGCCTGCTGTTTCGTTGTTTTTATGCAAAGGAGAAGCAGAGCGCAGACAAAGGGCGCAAGCCGTAGCAGAAATGGTAAAGGCAGGGTTAGAAGATGAACAAGGAGTTTTTTCGGCAGGAAAGCAGCAGGTTAAATAAGAAAAGCTTTAGGCGAAAAGCTGCCGCGGCGCTTTGCGTGCTGCTGCTTGCGCTGTGCGCTTCCGGGTGCGGCGGGACAGAGCTTGAGAATAAGACGTTTCCGCTGGCGGTCATTATTGCGCAGCAGGAAGGGCAGCACCAGGTATGCTATCTTGCCCAGCAGTTGTCGGAGGTGGCAAACGAACGCGCGGACGGCGGGAATATGACAGCGGCGAATGCATCGGGCAGCACGTATTATGAGACGCATCAGTCGTTTGAGAAAAACAACCGCTGCCAGTTGGATATGACGCATACAAAAGCAGTCATTTTTCAAAAAGGATTTTTGGAAAGCCGTGCGTTTACGGTATTTTTAGATACGGTGCGGAGTGAAAATACGTATGCCAGAAATACGCTTGTCTATCTGTCGGACTGCAAGATGGAAGAAATGGCGGAATTAAACAATACGCTGGAGGTGCCGCTTGGCAGCTATCTGGAGCAGATGACAGAAAATGAACGCGAGGTCAACGAGCAGGCATTTGTAACGCTTGGTACTTTGCTGAATGAGCAGGCGAATGCCAGCCGTACGCTTCTGATTCCGGTGCTGGAGGTAGAGCATGGGCTTCCGGCCATCCAGTCCTATGAAGTGCTTCAGGGCTTTGAAGCCAAGGGAAGGGTAAGCGCAGAGGCGGCGCGGATTTACTACCTGCTTGCCGGGCAGATGCAGAGGATGGATCTGTTTTTGGATAAAGAAGAGCAGGTAAAGCTTTGCCGGATCAAATGCAGCCGCAAGTTCCGTATGGAAGACGGGACAGTAACGGAACAGTTGCTTTTAAAGGCGGAGGCTGCTCGTGTTACCGGAAAATCGTCCAGGGAGCGGATCGAACGGGTGCTGGCAGACCAAATCGTGGAAATCTGCCAAGAGGCAAAGCTGCAAAACGGCGTTGACCTGACCGACAGCAGCCGCTGCCTTGCCATGGAGGCGCCGGAGGTATATCGTGCCTACGGAAAGCAGGCAAACGAATACCGTGACAGACTTGTGTATGAGGTACAGGTGCAGGTGCGGCTGGTGTAAAGCGACGCTGAATGAGGGATGCAGGAGGCAGAACCGCTTCCCTCCTCCATCGCCTACATATATTGCCTACATACTGTCTAAACTGCTGCGACTCAGCTTGGTTTTGGACAGCAACACAGGCTTGCCAAATGCAGCAAAAAACATTACAATAAATCTGTATCCAGCAGTTGCATTTGACAGAGAGGAAAGAGGAGCATAGCATGACGAAGGAAATATTAGTAAAGATCAGCGGTATGCAGTTTACAGCGGACAATGAAGATCCAAATGAACCGGAACCGGTAGAGATTATCGCTCCGGGAGAATATTATTATAAGAACGGCAAGCACTATATTTTATACGATGAATTTATGGACGGTTTTGACAGCGTGACAAAAAATGTATTAAAGCTCAAGGATGATTCTCTTGAGATTACGAAGCGCGGCAGTTCCAACGTACATATGGTCTTTGAAAAGGATAAAAAAAATATGACCTGCTACACGACGCCGTTTGGAAGCCTGATGATGGGCATTGATGCACGCCGGATTTCGGTAGAAGAGTCGGAAGAGGAGATCTATGCCCAGGTCGAGTATGCGCTGGATATCAATTATGAGCATCTGGCGGACTGCACGATCCAACTGCATGTACAGTCAAAAAAGACGGCGGCAAGCAGCCTGTTTTAGCCTGCCATGCCGACAGGAAAGAAAAACAGCCGCCACTATGCCAAGAGTGACGGCTGGTTCTTTTTGGAAGGTTTTCGCTCAGGTTACTTTTTTTTGCTTTTGCCGGAGGAAGCGCTGGCTCCTGCCTGCTGTGCTTGCAGGTTTTTGGCTTTCTCCTGGATTTTTTGCGTCAATTTCTTTTTTTTCGGTTCCGCCGGTTTTTCCAATGGCTTGCGCAGCCCTTTGACGCCGGTGATGTACAGCCCGCTGACGGTTACCCGTACTTCTTTTTTCAGAGGGATATCGTCAAATACGGCGGCATCGCACATAAAGGTCTGGATTTTCGGCCCGACTTTTGCCTTTACAATCGGAACCTTTTGGCGGCGGAGGAGCTTCGGCGTCTGCTCATAGACGATGGAAGGAAGGCCTGCTTCTTTGAGTTTCATTTTTTTCTTATCTATAATCAGCATGGGGATCGTCTGCGAAGCAGCCTCAAGCTGCCGGTCAGATTCGTCCTTTTTCTTTTGCAGCTTTTTCCCAACAAAGTAAAGGGCAACCAATGCTATCAGCAGTATGGCAATAATGACAAGTAAAACAATCTGCCAGGTTCTCACGTTGTGTCCTCCTCAAATTTTATAGTCAGTGAATAAAAATCTCAGCCCGCTTCCAGTCGGCGGCGGGCTGATCTATGTTCGGGTGCCAGTCCAGGGTATGAACTGTAACAGATTATAGCATTTTTTTTCCTATAAAGCAATAAAATTTTCATCAAAAACTTTAATTTTTCACAATTGTATGTTATTGTAGAAATGATATTTTATAAAAGTACGTTTATAAAATATATTTTAAAATAGAAGGGACAGGATATACAATGAAAAAGAAGATTTTGATGGTTTTGCTGGCGGCTGTTATGGCAGTATCAGCCAGTGCATGTGGAAATGAAAAGCAAAATGGCGGCAGCGCGGATACGCAGGAGGGCGGCTCGGGAGCGGGCAGTGAAAAAGGCGGCAAGGAAAGCACGGCGCAGGCGGATAAGGTATCTTATCAGGCGGATGAATGTGTCAAGCTGGGCGAATATTTTGGAATGGAGGTATCTTTGCCGAACGACTATAAAGTGACCAAGGCGCAGATCGAAGATTATGCAAACAGCATGGCGCAGTATTCGGCACAGCCTTCTTACCGGGATACGAATAAAAAGAAGGTGGAAGAAGGAGATATCGTCAATATTGACTACGAAGGGAAAAAAGACGGGGTGGCGTTTGACGGCGGTACGGATACCGGCTATCACCTGGAGATTGGCTCTGGCACATTTATCGATGGATTTGAAGAAGGGCTGATCGGGAAAAAGGTCGGGCAGACGGTAGACTTAGACCTGACGTTCCCGGAAAATTACCAGAGTACGGAGCTTGCAGGGCAGGCAGTCGTCTTTACGGTAAAGATCAATAAGATCGTCGAGGTAGACCCGGATGCGGAATTTGAGTTAAACGATGAATATGTGCAGAAAAATTTTAATATGGATACCGTGGCGGATTTTAAAAAGCAGGTCAAGGAATATCTGGAAGAGTCCAACAAAAACAGTAAGCAGACGGATACAAGGCAGGCAGTGATTAACAAGCTGCATGAGGTCTGTGAGGTCAATCTGCCGGACGAGCTGTTAGAGGCGCGTACCGCTGATTATGTCGTGCAGTTTACAAACCGCAACTGTACGGACGGCACATCGCTGGCGGACTACTTGTCTCAAAATTATAATGGAATGACAGAAGATGATTTTAAGTCTGACCTGAAAAGCGAGATGCAGACAAACCTGACGACAGAGCTGATCTTGGAAGCAATCGCAAAAAAGGAAGGGATTGAGCTGGATGAAGAAGGGTTTGCGGATTATGTAAAACAGCAGATGGAAGTCTATGCCTATGAGACAGAAGAGGATTTTTATAAAGCAAACGGCGTAGACGCGGTATCCGGGGAAGCGTATGAGCGAAAAGTCTATGTATGCAACCAGGCGCTTGACCAGGTAGTGGAAAACGCAAAGATTACGTATGGCGTAACGCCGGAAGATTCGGAAAAATAAGCAGAGAGGGAAAATGAGATATGGAATTGACAAATATCAGAGAGCTGTTCCGCGCGCAGCAGCAGTTCGCAGACAAGGAAGTGACGATTGGCGGATGGGTAAGAAGCAACCGCAAATCAAAAGCATTTGGATTTATTATGGTAAATGACGGCACCTTTTTTGAGCCGGTGCAGGTAGTATATGGAGACGGCCTGGATAATTTTGAAGAAATCGGAAAGATCAATGTCGGGGCGGCGCTGATTGTAACAGGCACGTTTGTCCCTACGCCGGATGCAAAGCAGCCGTTTGAGCTACAGGCGAAAAAGATCGAAGTGGAAGGGGCGTCCTCGCCGGATTATCCGCTTCAGAAAAAGCGCCATACGTATGAGTTTTTGCGCACGATTTCACATCTGCGCCCGCGTACGAATACGTTTGAGGCAGTGTTTCGCGTACGTTCGCTGACAGCCTATGCGATACACAAATTTTTCCAGGAGCGGGATTTTGTATATGTGCATACGCCGATTATCACAGGCAGCGACTGTGAAGGCGCAGGGGAGATGTTCCAGGTGACCTCGATGGACTTAAACAACCTGCCGCAAAAGGAGGACGGAAGCATTGATTATGCGCAGGACTTTTTCGGGAAACCGACCAACCTGACGGTCAGCGGGCAGTTAAACGGCGAGACGTATGCGATGGCGTTTAAAAATATCTATACGTTTGGGCCGACGTTTCGGGCGGAAAACTCCAATACAACGAGACATGCAGCGGAG
Source organism: uncultured Eubacterium sp. (assembly GCA_947178105.1). GTDB lineage: Bacteria > Bacillota > Clostridia > Lachnospirales > Lachnospiraceae > Eubacterium_J. The sequence goes on from CAMWXD010000016.1 coordinate 32,804, forward strand.
TTTTGGATGATCGAGCCGGAAATTGCGTTTGCAGACCTCTATGACGATATGATGCTGGCTGAGAGCATGTTGAAGTATATTATCCGCTATGTATTGGAACATGCGCCGGAAGAGATGGCGTTTTTCAACCAGTTCGTGGACAAAGGGCTGATCGAGCGCCTGGAGCATGTGATGAATTCGGATTTTGCGCGGGTGTCTTACACAGAGGCAGTAAAGCTGCTTGAGAAAAACAACAGCAAGTTTGACTACAAAGTATCCTGGGGAGCGGATTTGCAGACAGAGCATGAGCGTTATCTTACTGAGCAGGTATTTAAGCGCCCGGTATTTGTATATGATTATCCAAAAGAGATCAAGGCATTTTATATGAAGCTGAACGACGATGAAAAGACGGTTGCAGCAGTCGACTGCCTGGTGCCTGGCATTGGCGAGATTATCGGCGGCAGCCAGAGAGAGGACGATTATGACAAGCTGCTGGCAAGAATCCAGGAGCTGGGTCTTCGGGAGGAGGACTATGCGTTTTATCTGGACCTGCGTAAGTTTGGATCGGCAAGACATGCAGGATTCGGGCTGGGCTTTGAGCGCTGCGTAATGTATTTAACGGGGATGTCCAATATCCGGGATGTGATTCCGTTCCCAAGAACCGTAAATAATTGCGAGCTGTAAACAGGTGGCTGTTATGAAGTACCTGATTGTGAAGCTGCGAAGGTTCGGGGCGGCAGCGGGAGCAGCTTTGCTGGCTGCGGGATTTGCCTGCGGCTGCGGGGATGAAAAGCAGGTAGAGCGGGAGCAGGCAAAACGGCAGGCAGGGCTGGAGCTGCTTGACCAGGGAGACTATGCCGGCGCGGTAGACGCCTTTAACAAGGCTTTGCAGGAACGGGTCGGCATTGTATCGAATCTGGAAGAGGATCTGAATTTTTACAAAGCCCATGCGCAGATGGAGGCAGGCAGCGTGAAGGACGCCATCGCGACCTATACGGCGATCATTGATTACGATTCCAAAAATGCGGATGCCTATTATCTGCGCGGCTGCGCGTATATCAGTGCGGGACAGTCGAAGGAAGCGGCAGCGGATTTTAAACATGCGGCTGACAATAATAAAAAAAACGGGCAGATGTATGCCGGTATTTATGAGCAGCTTGTAATGGCGGGGCTGTTAGACGATGCGGCGGCATATCTTGAAGAAGGGCTAAAGATCAAGGGCGACGGCGCAGACGCATGTCTGTCCAGGGGCAGGCTGTATTATGTTAGCGGCGATTATGAGAAGGCAGCGGAAGAATTAAACGCCGCACTTGAAAAAAAAGCGGCAGCGGCAAACCTGTACCTGGGCAGGGTGTACCAGGCACAGGGGCAAAATGAGGAAGCCAGGTCGTATTATGAAGCATACCTCGAAGAAAATCCGAACGATTCCAACGTCTTATATGAGCTTGGGCAGATTTCTTTCAAAGAGGAAAACTATGAACAGGCGGTTTCCTGGTTTGAAGAAGGCATGGCATGTAAAAACGTCATCAATAAGCGGGAGCTTTGGGCAGGAAAAATTGCATGTCTGGAATATATGGGAAACTTCGAGGCTGCAAAACAGGAGATGCAGGCGTATCTGGAAAGCTATCCGAATGACGGGGCAGCGCAGAGGGAATATGTCTTTTTAAAGACAAGGTAACGGGAGTGGGTGAGCGCATTTATCCAGGAGGAATATGTGCCAGAAAGACCGGAAAAAACAGCGGCTCGCCTTGCGATGGTAATAGCAGGGACTGGGAGCCGCTGAACCGTTTTTTTTGGAATGGCAGGGGCAGAAGTATGAAAGTCAGAGGCTTTCAAACATTGCCTGTGCATAGGAGCGGATATCATTTGGAGTAACCATGTTGTATTTAGATTTTACTGCTGAAAAGTATGATCCAATATGTTCCTGTGTAATAATACGGTTGGACGGGGCGGAAAGCGGGAGGTCACCCCGTGTGCAAAGCCATGGTGCTTCGCTGTGGGTAAATCGTTCCAGAATCTTACCACTGTAGCAGCATAAATTGTTTATGACACTGTCGAAAATAGCTGTTTCAGATGCTGTAAGGGCAATATACGGGCTGCTGTCTGCAAATGTTTCGATTGCTGGCAGTGATTCGGTTGCATGGATTGGATCAAAGCGGTAATTGCGGTACCTAAAATAAATATCTCTATATACTGGGCCATGTACCCATGCTTCACAATTTTCTGAAAACAGGAAGGTATTGTAAAAAGCGAAATAAAAGCCCTGGATATAATAAAGCGCTTTTTGCAAAGCCAGCGGCGTAATATCTTCGCAGCGCATCAGCAGATATTGGATGGCACTGTCTATTTTGGATGCATGGCTGTTTTCTGCACCAAGCAGAAGGCTAACGGCTTTTTTGCTTTTTTCATAAGCACTTTTTGATTTCAGGAGATCTTTTTTTGCCTCCAAAAGCTTGGCATAGTATGCTGGATCATAATAGATTCTGAGTAAAATTTCTGAGTACTGCTTTGATGGCACATCACCGTCAAAATAACGGGAAAAAGTCTGTTCGCCCCAGCCAAGCAGCAGGGAAAGAGGCCGTTTGCCGATGGCATACTTCTCAGGGAGTTCGCGGATCGTGTGCAGCGATATGAGGTTGTTTTCCCTGCGGTAAGTATCATATAGTTGTTCAAGGTTGCTGTCATTTAGTTCCGGTACATAAACACGTGAGCCGCAACTGGCACAATATGCTTCTTTTCCTATATAATGGTATTCCGCTCCTTTGATATTTCCAATCATTGTTTTTTCAGATACTGTATAGCAGGTATCGTTTCTGCATTCTTCACAGAAAGCATGGTTCTGATTCATAAGACAGGCCTCCTTTCAAATGGCTCATCGAAACAGATAAACAGCGGGTTTGTTTCGCTTATGGAATGAAATAACGACAGTCCAGGCGCCTTGCGGTTTTTCAATAATGTTAAATTTTGTATATAAATCTATAGTTTCTTCTTCGTCATTGGAATTATAAAGACGAACTTGCGGAACAAAGACATATAAGATTTCATGTTCATAACCAGGTTTTGTTATGTATATCATATTATGAAAAAGCATGATTGTCAATAAAAATGCATCAAATAATGCATCTTTTTTGTATTATCTGATGCTTGATAATCCGTTTTATAATGTGATGATTGAGAAAAAATGTGGAAAGGAGGCCATACAATGAAGGTAGGATTGGTATGCTGTTCAAACGGGCAGCAGCCTGAGCAGCGGGAAACGATAAACCAGCTAATCACGGTGCTGTCTGATATGGGGATCACCTGTGTTAAGGCGCAGCACCTGTATGCAAAGGACGGTGTGTTCAGCGGGACTGCAAAGGAGCGGGCGGATGATGTGATGGCGTTTTTTAGTGACAGCCAGATCGATGCAGTCTATGACATTTCAGGCGGCGATATCGCAAATGAAGTGCTTTGTCATTTAGATTATGAGCGCATTGCAAAAACAGAGAAAATGTTTTGGGGCTACAGCGACCTGACAACAGTGATCAATGCGATTTATGCAAAAACGGGCAAAGCATCGGTGCTGTACCAGGTCAAGCATTTGGCAGGGGATAGTGCCAGGCAAAGGCGGGAGCGGTTCTGGCGTTCTGTGATCGGCGGCGGGGAAGAGCTGTTTCGGTTTTCGTATACGTTTTTGCAGGGCAGCACAATGGAAGGGGTTGTTGTGGGAGGGAATATCCGCTGCCTGCTAAAGCTGGCAGGAACGCCGTACTTGCCAAGCCTGCGCGGAAAAATCCTGCTATTGGAGTCTTTGCACAGCAGCGAGGCGCAGCTTACGGCATATTTTAGCCAGTTGGAGCAGATGGGGGCGTTTGACGAAGCAGCGGGTGTGCTTCTTGGGACATTTACAAGCCTGGAAAAGACAGAAAGCGGGCTGTCGCCGTTTGCACTGCTTTCCCGGCATATCCGTGCAGATCTTCCGGTTGCGCGCACGCCTGAGGTTGGGCACGGTGCGGATGCAAAGGCGGTTGTGATCGGCAGGTTTTTACGCTTAACGGAAATAAAGACAAAACGGTTATTGCTAAAACCGCTTGGCTTACAGTATCTCGACACGGTACACGCATATGCGTGCGATCCTGAAAATACAAAATATATGCTTTATTTGCCGAATGACAGTATGCAGGAAACGGCTGGCTTTTTGAAAAATGCTGATCTTGAGTGGAAAAGAGAACATCCTTCGTATTATGAGTTTGCCATTCTTTATGAACATACGCAAGTTGGCGCCGTAAGCATTTATTTGAATGCGGATGCAAAAAAGCAGGATGGGACAGTAACTGAAGCGGAGTTTGGGTGGATTATCAGCAAAAAATTCTGGAACAGGGGAATTGCGTTTGAAGCGGCGCAGGCGCTGCTTGACTATGCCAGGACAGAGCTTGGGATTTCTCATTTTATTGCACATTGCGACTCAGAAAACGCAGGCTCATTCCGCGTGATGGAAAAGCTTGGCATGAAAAAGGCAGATGCATACGGAGGCAGAAAAAACAAACTGTCTGAGGAAGAACGGATCGAATATGAGTACAGGATGTAGCAATGACAGGGCGCGGTACCTTTCGCTTCTGGCTGTCTGCCGAAAGCGAAAGGCGCCGCGCCCGTCTGTTGCTCATTCTGGTTTATCCGGGTTAGGGATTCTTTATTTTCTTCCAAATTTAATGTAATTCGGTGGGAAAGATCCTCCAGAAAATATAACCGCTTTGTAGAAAACATCCGGATATGACGCAGATGGATCTGTCATACAACGGTTTAACGGTATCGGATTTGTTTCCATATAGGTCCAATCTGAAAAATACATGTCGCCCTCCTTCATTGAATGCAGGAGGTTTGTTTCGATTGCCGACAGGGTAACATCAACCGGCTGCTCTCGGACATCTATGGTATCGCTTTGAAACCGCAGGGTAATGACAGGCCCTATATAATCACCCTGCCCCGGCCAGATGAGTCCCATCACAACTTGTGCCTCCTTTGTAAACAGAGCACTTTCTCCTTCAAGCTTTTCCCAGTCTCCGCTGCCGTTACTGCTCAGCCCGTCGCATTTCCACTCCACATAAACGCCTTCTGGCAGAGCCTGCGGATCTTCCTTCAGTTGAAATGTCAAAATGGCGGAGGCAGTTACCGGCGTATAATCGCCTTGCAGTTCGACATGCAGCTTTGTGACGGTATATGCCGATTCTGCCTTTATAATTTTAGAAATATATTCATTACGTTTACTGATTGACTTGAAATAAAACGTCTCTTTGTTTTCTTCCGAATCTGCGTCTGCGGATCCTTCTCCTGGCACTGAAACAGCCGGACCGGTAGGAATAACCGATGGACCGGTAGGAATAACCGATGGGCCGGTAGTTATGGACGGTGGTGTAATGGACGGATACCAGCCGCCACTGTTCCAAGACCCCGGAACCTGGCTTGAGGCTATCGTTTCCACTTTGCCATCGGGTTTTGTAACTTTGATTGCCGCTGACGTCTCGTTCGTAATTTTGTAATTTCCTGACTGGACAGTTACTGTACTTTGCTCCGCGCCTTTTAGAAACTTAAGCTCTGCGGACGCGTATAATGTTACGTGTACAAGTACCTGCGATACGAGTACTGTCCCAGAAGCAGATTCCTCAATCGATACTTCAAGTGCGTTTTCCGGGGAGCCGCTGAGCTGAAGTTCTGTTTTCATGCTGACGGTTACCTGGTCGACTGCGCCGTTTACTTCCAGCGTTGCCTTCGCGTCCGCTTTTGCGTACTGGAGAGACTTTAACCGCGCTCCTTTCGCTACGACAATGCGGGAAGCCTGCGCCAGTATGCGCAGCGTATTGCCGACAGCATATTCTGTCCACGTATCCGGCTTTATAGACTGGATCGTTACAGACTGGAATACCCCGTAGTTTTCGATATCTGCCAAAGGTGCGTCGACAGTCAGATCCACATTCGTGTAAATTCCTTTTGGAATTGTAAACTGTTTGGATTCCGGTGTCTGAATGGTAATTGTACGGATGCTTTTTTCAGCCAGTGCCGCCAGCAGTTCTTCCTGTGAGGATACGGCTGCCTGTGTCCGGCCCTGCTCCTTTGGCTGAACGACATTGACACGGCAACTGACAAGCTTGCTCGTGTATTTTTTTCTGGACGTTGTCTTAAGCCTTGCCCGGACTGTCGTCCTTCCGGCTGATTTGCCCTTGATCATAAATCCGTCTTCTGTCCTGCCGTATACCATCGCAATCGTCCGGTCAGACGTTGCTACCTTGGTAATCTTCCATCCGATAGTATTGTTTTTCAGCGTCATCCAGTTGCTCTGGCCGGTCTGCAGTGTTTTAAAACGGGTCCTCAGACTGACATAAGGTTCTGTCGTTTCTGCTGTATGCGCCGTGAGAGGCAGTCCCGAAATCATCATCGCAGCGGACAGCGCCACAGCCAGAAATCGTTTCAGCAGGTGTTTGTTCCTGCAGGTAAGCTGGTGCATAAACATAAATACTCCTCCTTGAAAAAACTGATTTGCTGTTATCTTATCATTTCAGGAGCCTGGCAGGAAGGGGGATGGAACAATTCGCACTTTTAGGGGAATGTTTAGCGGTCAACCATTCAGGGAATATGCTGCGTTTTGGACACTCGGAATGGAGTTATGATTAAAAAAACACTGTAGAAACTGAAACAGCCAGTTTCTACAGTGTTTTTGTGTGATATATGACAACTACGAGTGAAGCTCCTCCGGCTTTTGATCCCCATACAGAAAAGGCTCTGACACATGCGTATTAAACCACTGTACGACAGGCCCCATAAACAAAGCTGTAATCACAGTGCCGACGCCGATCGTGACATGGCACGCAAAACCGACGATGACGCAGATCGAATCACTGACAATCCGGCAGATTTTAAATGCGGTCAGTTTGTATTTATAAGCTGCGATCAGGGAGACGGCGTCATAGGCGGAAACTCCCAGATCGGCGGTAAAATAGATCGATGCGGCAAAGCAGGTTCCCAGGATGCCAAACAGCATCATAAAGATGCGCGCCGGCATGGACGGCTGCGGAAACCAGCCGTCTAGCAGCCGGTACATAAAATCGGCGGCTGTCCCGGTGAAAAACAGGTTGATGATGGTTGCAATACCGATATAGTGCCGTTCTATAAAAAATACGCCAATCAGCAGCGCTCCGGTAACGACCAGGTAAAACGTACTGTATGTAGAATGGAATAGATTGGCGATTCCTGTCACAAAGCAGGTAAAAGGGTCAGCGCCCAGGTTTGCTTTTTGAAATGAGCCGATACACAGCCCGGTGACAATTACGCCGAAAAATGCCATTGCGACTCGTTTCCATTTTTGCGGTGTCATGTTGTTTGTCAGCTTCCTTTCTTCATTTTCACTTTTTTAGCGGCGCTGTCCGGCTTTGGAAGGGATTTGTGTACCCTGTGGCGGACAGCGCCTGGTTTTCGTGTGTATAGAGAGGTTGGTTTAAGCTTCTTCCGCGGCATCCAGCAGGATGATTCTTGACCAGAAGTCGGTGCAAAGCTCACTTGCTTCTGTCTGGCCGGCGGATGCATCGGTGGTGACAAGCCCGATCTGCATCAGCTCTGCGCCGTAAAAGCGTTCGCTTTTTCCGTTTTCATCCGTGGCACGGTAGCAGATGGCATCGTCCAGCCCTTTCAGGCGGATTCTGCGGAATTCGCAGTTTACGTCGTTGAGTACTTTATAGTAGGCTGCAACCGCGTGCTTTTTGTCTTCGGATACGACCATCCATGCGGTGATATTTCCGTCAAACGGGCTTAACAGCCGGTAGAAAGTGCCTGTATGGAGCAGTTTTCTGTATTTTTTCACAAATATGATCTGCTGCTTTACTTCTTCCAGCTCGTGCTCTGTTAGCTGTGCCAGATCTAGCTCATAGCCAAAGGCACCGAAACATGCTACGTCACCGCGCGTTTTCAGCGGCGTACTGCGGTTGAGCTGATGGTTTGGCGTGATGGATACATGCGCGCCCATCGAGCTGAGCGGATAAGCGTAGGAAGTCCCATACTGGATCTTGAGGCGCTCTGCGGCGTCGGTATCGTCGCTTGCCCATGCCTGCGGCGCATAGTACATCAGTCCCGGGTCAAACCTGCCGCCGCCGCTGGCGCAGGATTCAAACAGGATCTGCGGAAATTCGCTTGTCAGCCGTTCATAGAGGTCGTATAATCCAAGGATATAGCGGTGGAACACTTCGCCCTGGCGGCAGGCTTCCAGCGCCGTCGAATAGCATTCGGTAATATTGCGGTTCATATCCCATTTAATATAGGAAATTTTAGACTCCCGCAGGATTTTCGCTGTCATTTCGTAAATATAGTCTACGACTTCTTTTCTGGAAAAATCCAGTACATACTGCTTTCTGCCATGCGAAGCCTGTCTGTTAGGGGTGTGTATGATCCAGTCCGGGTGTGCGCGGTACAGCTCGCTGTCTTTGTTTACCATTTCCAGCTCGAACCAAAGCCCGAATTTCAGCCCTAATGCTTCGATTTTTTCAGAAAGCCCTTTGATCCCGTTTGGCAGGCGGTCGGTGTTTGGCCACCAGTCTCCCAATCCGCTTGTCTCGCCGCACCGGGTAGAGAACCAGCCGTCGTCCAGTACAAATAATTCCACGCCTGCTTCTTTTGCAGTCTTTGCGATGTTAAGCAGCTTTTCTTCGGTAAAATCAAAATAAGTCGCTTCCCAGTTGTTTAAAAGAACCGGACGTTCCTTGTCTCTCCAATAGCCGCGTGCAAGGCGGGTACGGTACAGCCGGTGAAATGCCTGGCTCATACCGTTCATACCGCTGTCGGAATATACGACAACGGCTTCCGGAGTCTGAAAGCTTTCGCCAGGCTTTAAGCACCAGGAAAAGCTTTCCGGATGAATCCCGATCATCATGCGTGTGACCTGGAAAGTATCCACTTCTGCCTGTGCCAGAAAGTTTCCGCTGTATACGAACGAAAATCCCATTGCTTCTCCCTGAAACTCGTCTGCTTCAGGCCGTTTTAAGACGACGAATGGGTTGTGCATATGGCCGGAAGCGCCGCGTGTGCTTCCTACGGACTGGATGCCCTGTTCGAGCCTGCGCTTTTTCACATACCGCTCCCGTCCCCAGGCGCCCGAAAACTGGAGCCATTCATAATCGGCATCCGGCAGGTCAAGGCAAAGGCTCATGGCAGTCGTGATCTGCTGCTCCTGTGTCCCGGTGTTCTGGAAACGGACACTGCGCGCGATGGCGTTTTCTTTTTGGAAAATCGTATATAAAAGCGTCATTTCTACGTTCAGCAGCTCGTCCCGAAGCAGGATTTCCAGTGTGTCAGCTTCCTCCGGGGATTCGGTATAAGTCGCCGGAAGGCCCTCCAGGGCTGGTTTCCCAGGGTAGATTTTATGGGACACATATTGGAAATCGGTGATTCTGCTGCCGTTTTGCTGCAAGATCTCTACAGCAGGCATCCGAAAATCGGTTGTTCCATAAGAAGGGTATTCCTGTTTTAAATGCTCCAATGAAAACGAGTATTCATTTTCGAATACATAACCGGAAACCGGGCGGTACGCATTTTCTGTCAGATAGTCGTAATTGTCCTTCTGCGGGATGCGTTTTCCAAAATAAAGCTGGCCCATCTGTCCGTTGCGCATTACCTTCATCAGGTAGCTGACCTGTCCGTTATACAGATGGAATTCCTTTGTGTTTTCGTTAAATGTAATTGCCATGCTGTCTCTCCTTTTCCTGTTTATTCTATTTTACTGTACCGCATTGCGCGTGCACAGGTTTTGTTCTTTTGTGTTTTTTATTTTACTTCTTTTGCTCTTTTTTACCAGATTTTTTTGTTGAAAAAAGCTGTGAATATGATGTGAGATCCGGCAAGGTTTTGGATGCGTGCATAGCTCCTTAGGTATATGGGACATGGGCAGTACATACAATGAAGGAAAAACAAGGAAAATAGGTGCTGCATATGTCCGCAGAAAATGACAGCCCATATAGGGAGATCCGGGAGGCCGTTGTGGATACAAGCCTGCCAAAGCAAGAGCGCATACAGGACTATATCCGCCAGGCCGGCGACCCGTACTGCTATCGTTATGGGGATTATACCGTAAAGATCGCCTTCGCTGATACGGAAGCGTCACTGGAGGAGCGGATGCTTGCATACATACGTGCAAAGTGCACGCCATCGTGAACGAGGACAAATAGGCTATGGAGTTTGAAAAAAAGAACAGTTCCGGCAGTACAAAAGTCTGGAAAACGTGCGGTTATGTGCGCCTTTCCAGCGAAGACGGCGATAAGGAGGAGAGCAACAGCATTACCTGCCAAAAAGAACTGATCCGCAGTTTTTTAAGCAGACATCCCGAACTGGCAGAATGCGGCATGAAGGTTGACGACGGTTTTTCCGGCTCCAGCTTTGAGCGCCCGGCTTTTCGGGAAATGATGGATGATGCCAGGGCAGGGCGCATTGACTGTATCGTTGTAAAAGACCTGTCCCGGTTTGGCAGGAATTACCTGGAGGCAGGCGAATACCTCGAACGCATCTTTCCGTTTCTGGGCGTCCGGTTTATCGCGATTAATGACAATTATGACAGCCTTTGCCACACAGCGTCGGACGAGTGGATGATCCCGTTTAAAAACCTGGTAAACGAGGCATACTGTAAGGACAGTTCGGTAAAAATACGCAGCCAACTGGAGGCAAAGCGCAGGCGCGGGGATTTTACCGGCTCTTTTGCCGTCTATGGGTACAGGAAAGACCCAAATCAGAAAAACCGCCTGGTGCCGGACAGTTTTGCGGCGGAGGTCGTACGCGATCTGTTCCGGTGGAAGCTAAAGGGCATAAGTGCCGCGGACATCGCTGACCGGCTGAATGACAGCGGGATTCTGTCGCCGATGGATTACAAAAAGGAGCAGGGGATGCGCTATGCTACGCCGTTTCGTGTCCATAGCAGGTCGCAGTGGAATGCAGCGGCTGTCCTTCGGATTTTGAAAAATCCGGTTTATACAGGGGTATTGGAGCAGGGCAGGTATACGACGCCGAGCTACAAAGTAAAAAAACGCATCGCAAAGCCCAGGGAAGAATGGGCAGTAGTGAAAGGGGCGCACGAGGCAGTCGTTGACCCGCAGGATTTTGCGGCTGTCCAGCGGGTGCTTGCGATGGATACGCGCACCAGCCCAGGCGCAGGTGCGGTAGAGCTGTTTTCGGGGTTGGTTTACTGTCTGGAATGCGGGGCTTCTATGGTGCGCAAAACAGTCCCGGCAGGCGGAAAAAAATATCGGTATTATGTCTGTGCGGCGCACAAGCAGGCAAAAACATGCTCTGCGCACAGCATCCGGGATACGGTGCTGGAACAGATTGTGCTGGAGTCTTTAAATAAACAGATTTGCCTGCTCGGCGTTTCCCGGCTGCTGGAGCTGGCGGACGAAGCGTCCCGGCAAAAGCCTGCGGCCAAAAAGCTGCAGGAGCGCCTGGACAGCAAGCAGGACGAGGCATGCAGGTACGAAAGGCTTTTGCAGTCTTTGTACGAAAGCCTTCTGGACGGTATGATCAGCGAGCGGGAATACCAATCTATGAAAAAAGAGTATGCATTTTTGAATGCACAGGCTTTGCAGCAGGCGGAAAGGCTCCGGGAAGCGCTGGCACAGGAGCTTGCAGGCGCGGCGGACGCAGATGCATGGCTCAAAGCGCTGAAAAAGGACGGCAATCTTGCCGGGCTTGACCGGATGGCAGTTGTATTTTTGCTGGAACGGGTGTTTGTCGGACGGGACAGGACGGTGGAGATTGTGTTTGGATGGCGAAATGCATAATGACAGGCTGTCGTTTCATAAAATACAGGGAAGATCTTTACCGATTGGTGGCAAAACATGGCAAGGACAAAACGAAAAGTAAATTATCTGCATCCAGACAGCCTGAAAGCGGAAGCTCCCGCACAGCGGATTTACCGTGCAGGCGGCTATATCAGGCTTTCGGTGGAGGATGGCGGCAGGCGCGGCGCGGACACGGCCCAAAATCAGGAAGAGCTGATCCGCCGTTATATAGAAAGCCAGGAGGATATGCAGCCTGCCGGCTTTTACTGCGATAACGGGCAGACAGGCACCAGCTTTGACCGTCCGGCATTTGCACGCCTGATGGAGGATGCTGCGGCAGGACGCATCGACTGTATTGTTGTAAAAGACCTGTCGCGGTTAGGCAGGAACTATTTGGAGACGGGAAAGTACCTGGAGAAGGCCTTTCCCGTTTTAGGCGTGCGGTTTGTGTCTGTGACGGATCATTTTGACACAAAGGCGCAGTGCAGCGACGGATTTACCGTACCGTTAAAAAATATTGCAAATGAGATGTACAGCCGGGATATCTCGAAAAAAGTCGGGTCTGTGCTGGCGCAGCGCCAGCGGCAGGGGGCGTTTATCGGCGCATGGGCGGCGTACGGCTACCGCAAATGTGCGCACGACCCGCATAAAATCGAACCAGAGGAAGAGACGGCGCCAGTCGTGCAGGCGGTGTTTCAGATGCGGCTTGACGGCATGAGCAGCGGGCAGATCGCCGCCAGGCTGAATGCGCAGGGCATCCCGTCCCCGTCCCGTTATCATTATCTGAAAGGGGAGCTTACATGCAGCCGCTTTGCAGGTATGCTCTGGCAGCCGCAGATGGTGCGCAAAATACTGTCCAGCCAAGTGTACCTGGGACATATGGTGCAGGGGCGAAAGCGGGCGTCTTTTTATGAAGGGAAAAAGCAGCGCACGCTTCCGGCTTCGGAATGGGTCGTCGTGGAGCATACGCACCAGCCGCTAATTACAGAAGAAATCTTTCAGGCTGTCCAGCAAATGGCGGCAGATAAGCGCCAAAAGGCGAAAAAGGAGCGTGGCTTATGACTGTCGCCTTGTACCTGCGTATTTCAAGGGAGGACAAGGGCGCAAAAGAATCCAACAGCATCGGGGGACAGCGCAGCATCCTGTCCGACTATATAAAAGGGCAGCCAGAGCTTGCACATGCTAAGATCGTTGAATTCTGCGACGACGGATACAGCGGCAGGAATTTCGAGCGCCCTGGTGTCAGGGAAATGATCGAACAGGCAAAAAAAGGCGCCATACAGTGTATTATTGTCAAGGACCTGTCAAGGTTTGGGCGCAATTATCTGGAAGCCGGCAACTATATTTTACGCGTCTTTCCCTTTTTGGGCGTACGCTTTATTGCGGTAAACGACAGGTTTGACAGTATGCGGCAGATGGAAGCGGACAGCCTGGAAGTGCCGTTTCGGACGCTTTTATACGATATTTACAGCAGGGATTTGTCCCATAAGGTAAAGAGCGCACTGTATACAAAGGCACAGCGCGGCGATTATGTATCCGCCTTTGCGCCTTATGGATATAAAAAAGATCCTGCGGACAAACACCGCATCGTGCCGGATGAAGAGGCAGCGGCACAGGTGCAGCGGATTTTTCAGATGGCGGCTGACGGGAAGTCCACCATGCAGATCGCACGCGCCCTGAATGAAGGGCAGGTTCCGACGCCTTTGCAGTACAGGCGGAAAAACGGGAGCAGCCATAAAGGATGGGATTGCATCGGAGCGGAAAATTTCTGGACGCAGCAGTCCGTCGTAAAGATCCTGCGCGACGAGCGTTATACAGGCAAAGCGGTCTATGGCAGGCGGAAACGGGAAAACGCGGGAGATATGCGCCAGGTGCCGGTGCAAAAATCAGGCTGGATTACGGCGGACAATGCCTATAAGGGAATTGTTTCCAAGGAGGAATTTCGCATTGTGCAAAAGAAGCTGCGTATCGGAAGGGAGCGCGGCAAAAATCAAAAGAGCGGGAACCCGCTGCTTGGCAAGGTACGGTGCGCGGTATGCGGACGTGCCATGATACGGGCAGGCAAAAAACAGGCATACTTTACCTGCCATACGCCCCGCATGGCGCCTGCCTATGACTGTCCGGTTTTGCGGGTGCCGCAGGACTGCCTTTTGCATATCGTCCAGGATGGAATCCGGTTGCAGGTACTATGTACGGTTGACTGGCAGCGTATCAGAGAGGAACTACATCGCCTTGCACAGCAGGAGCAGGAGGAAGCGGAAAAAAAACTGCTCAAATTGCAGGAAGCCTGTTCCCGGCTGGAAGCAAAGCGCAAAGAGATCTACGAACAGTATGTGTTTGGCGGGCTTGGCAGACAGGAATATCTGGCGGCAAAGGAAAAGAGTACAAAAGCATATGAAAAGCTGGAACGCCAGGCCGCAAAGCTTAAAGAGGAGCTTGCGGCACATGAAACAAAGCCGGTGCGGCAGGAGCCGTTTGGCTGGCACAGCCAATATGCCATAGCAAGCCAGTTTGCCGCAGACTGTATGCAGGAGGCGCTGCAGGAGGTACTCGTCTGTCCGGGCAATTTACTGATAATCGTCTGGAACTTCCGGGATGAATTCGCACCTTGACATTTTTGGGTTAAGTCATTAATATAAGAAGGTGACAAAATTCGATTAGTCCGTGCTGCGCAGAGGGTGACCAGGGATATTCAGCGATAGAGATTCTGCGCTACTATTATGGCAGCGATATGTACATTAATTCCGCCGAAGAGATATCCGGCGTACCGTCTTCCTGGCCGGGCGTGGTACTTTCGATCGGCTCGTCCGGCGCCAAGGTGCGCCAGATGCAGGAGCAGCTAAACCGGATTGCAAGGGCTTATCCGGCTATGCCGACGATTACGGCGGACGGTATCTATGGCCCAAGGACACAGGAAGCCGTAGAGAAATTTCAGTCCATATTTGGGCTGCCGGTTACAGGAAACGTAGATTTCCGGACGTGGTATAAGATCTCCGAGATTTATGTCGGGGTGTCCAGAATCGCGGAACTGGCATAATCCCTCCGCACAAGGTACACAGGAAAAGGAGAAAGGATATACATGGCAGCGATCAAAGCCTTTCTATTGCGTGATGTAAAAAATGAAAATGAAAGCAGCAAGCCTGCCATTGAAATCCGGCTGACGGTGCTCGGCATTATGGGCTATTTTTTACTGATGGTGGCAGGCGAGCTGTGGAGCAGGGATTATTGGATGCTTCTGTTTACGGTGCCGTGCCTTTTTCTGTACGGCGCCGTGTTTGCGCTGACCTATTTTGAGCGCGTTTTGCTGGCAGCATACGGGCTGAATGTGTTTATGGTGATCTGGATTGTGATTAGCGTTTATTCTTTTGGATGGGAGCTGGGGGTGCAACAGTATTTATTTTTGCTGATCCTGACCGATTTTTTTCTGCCTTACTGGAGGCTTTCGGCCAAGCTGTTCTATGCAGGAGCGATGTGCCTGTTCCGTGTGCTGCTGTTTTTTTACTGCCAGGCTTATGCGCCGAGAATGGCGGTGCCGGAGGGAATTACTTCTTATTATCATGTCGTCAATACGGTCAGTATCTATAGCACGATCTGTATGTACGGCTGCCTGATCAGCAGTAATTTCCTTGTGATAGAAAAAAAGCTGATTGAGACGAATAAAAAACTCCTGCGGCAGGCGGGGACAGACCCGCTGACACAGCTTATGAACCGGATGCGTATGCTGGAGTATGCTTCTGAGCAGATGGCAAGGCAGGACGATCGTAAAGCGCTGTCCGTAGCAGTCGGGGATATCGACCATTTTAAGCATTTTAACGATACTTATGGGCACGCGTGCGGGGATGCCGTCTTAAAGACGCTGTCCAGCCTGTTTGAGGAGGTAATGCAGCCTTACGGCGCCGTAGCCAGATGGGGCGGGGAAGAGTTTTTGTTTTTGTTTAAGGAATGCAATGGTAAAGAGGCGTACCAGGTCCTGGCAAAGCTGCGTGAAGAAATGAAACAGACAACAATCGCATACGGAGGCATGTCCTTGCGGGTCACAATGACTTTTGGGCTTGCAGAAATCGACCCGGCGTATCCGCTGGAGGAAAGCATCCGGCGGGCGGACGAGCTGTTGTACGAAGGGAAAGCGAAAGGCAGAGATCAGGTAGTTTATGAAAAAGCAGTCCATTCCTGAAAGGGAAAAGCTTTTGGGATGGAAACGTACAGGAGAATGGCAGGATGAAGGAACAATGGTTTGTAACAGCGAAAAAAGCGGATTTTCAGGCAATCGGGGCAAAATTTGGCATCGACCAGGTGACGGCGCGGATTATACGCAACCGGGACATTGTCGGGGAAGAAGCGATTGCTTCGTATTTGAGCTGTTCTGCACAGCAGTTGCATGACCCGCATCTTTTAAAGGACGCAGAAAAAGGGGCGGGCATTTTAGCAGAAAAAATAGCAGAAGGAAAAAAGATCCGTGTGATCGGAGATTATGATATCGACGGGGTAAATGCGTCGTATATTCTGATCACCGGGCTTCGCGTATGCGGGGCAAAGGTATGCCATGTGATCCCAGACCGGGTACATGACGGGTATGGCATTAACTGCGGGATCATTACAAAAGCGCTGGAAGATGGAGTCGATACGATCGTCACATGTGATAACGGCATTTCCGCCGCACAGGAAATCGCATTTGCGAAACAATCCGGCATGACGGTGATTATAACCGACCATCATGAAGTGCCGTTTTCCATTGGTGAAGACGGAGAAAAAAGATACCATGTCCCTGCGGCAGATGCAGTGATTAACCCCAAACAGGCGGACTGCGGGTATCCGTATGCAGGGCTGTGCGGGGCGGCAGTCGCATGGAAATTGATCCAGGTGCTGTATGTGCGTATGGGGATTCCGGTTGAAAAAAGCTTTACAATGATTGCACATGCAGCGTTTGCCACCGTCGGAGACGTCATGGAGCTGACCGGGGAAAACCGCACCATTGTCAAGCTGGGGCTGCAAGCAATCCATAAGACAGACAATCCAGGGCTGCTTGCGCTGATCCAGCAGAACCATCTGGAAAAAGAGCAGGTCAAATCCTGGCATTTTGGCTTTGTCTTAGGGCCGTGCATCAATGCCAGCGGCAGGCTGGATACGGCAAAGCGTTCCCTGCAGCTTTTGCTGGAGCCGTCGCTGGAAAAAGCATCCAGCCTTGCCAGGGAGCTGGTAGAGCTGAATGACAGGCGAAAAAGCCTGACACTGGAAGGGCTGGAGGAAGCGAAGCAGATTATCATAGAGCAGGGGCTGCTGGAAGATAAGGTGATCGTCGTATACCTGCCGCAGTGCCATGAGAGCCTTGCAGGGATTATCGCAGGCAGGATCAGGGAGCTGTACCATAAGCCGGTATTTGTCCTGACAAACGCAGAAGACGGCGGCGTCAAAGGCTCCGGCCGTTCGATTGAAGCTTATTCCATGTATGAGGAAATGTCAAAGTGCAGTGCGCTGATGACAAAGTTCGGCGGGCATCCGATGGCAGCAGGCCTTTCTATGGAAAAAGAAAATGTAGACAGGTTCCGCACGGAACTGAATGGCTATGCGTCTCTGACGCAGGAGGATTTTGTCGAAAAAATACATATTGATGTGCCAATGCCGCTGTATTATATCAGCACAAAGCTGATCCGGGAATTTGAATGCCTGGAGCCGTTTGGAAAGGGCAATGAGAAGCCGGTATTCGCAGTTCGAAATGTACATCCCCTGCGGGCATCCGTCGTCGGAAAAAACAAAAACGTGCTGCGCATGGTACTGGAGGATGGCGCAGGAGGCAGCATAGATGCGGTATATTTTGGGGATATCGAAGCATTTCTCGCATTTTTGCGCGAGAAAGCATCCGCGGAGCAGGTAGATGCGCTGCTTTGCGGCGCGCCGCAAAAGATCTGCTTTTCGATCACCTATGATCCGTCGATCAATACTTACCTTGGGCAGGAGACGGTACAGGTCATTATCCGGCACTATTGCTAGAGATTTTTCATGCAAAAAACGCCTTTCAACACAGACAGCCTGTGCTGAAAGGCGCTTTTTTAATCGTGAATGTGTTTAGATTGAGCCGGAAACGGTTATGCTGCCGGTGCAGCAGCCTTTGCTTCTTCAGGAATCTCAAATTCCTCTACGGCATTGTAATCGGAACAGGTCATTGTGACAAACATTTTGCCGAATTCCATAGATACGCCTTCAGCCTCTTCACCCATAGCTTCGATCATATTTGCCATCAGCTTGTTCATCAGAGGAGCCATATCCATTTCGTATTTGACTGGAACAAGGCCTTCTTCATCAATCCACAGTGTGATTGGCAGGTCGCCAAGATCAGAGAACATCGTTTCCACCTGGCTTGTGTCCATGCCGAGAGAACTCAGGGAATCCAATGCGCCCGTAGACATGACCGTATCCTTGAGGTCGTCGCCTTTGATCGTGCCGGTATATTTGCGTGCATTTTTTCCGTCTACCTGCTCTGAGCCGGCATCCTGGTAATCATAGCTGTCCTGCATATATTCGGACATGTTGCTGGAAGCGTCATACTGCTCGATCTGCCCGACTTCTACAGCCTGTGACTGCCAGTTTGTACCATCGCTCATGTACATCGTATAGGTGCCGTTCTCATCCGCATCTATATACATGGACATGTCGCTGGTGCCTGCCTCTCCGGCATCTACGGTCATATCCAGTTTAATGCGGACCGGATCGTAAAGGCAGGACATGTCTATCGTATTGACAGACTGCATAGACTGGGATTCTCCGTTTGCATTGATCGTCATTTCCATATCCATGACCATTTTACCATTCAGGCTGGAGATCTTGTCGGTTTTCATCTTCTCCTGCGCAGCAGCAAGGACGTCCACATCGCTGCTCTTATCGCCGCCTTCCTTGTTATCTTCTGTCGTCTGCTTTTCGCTGTCCGCAGGATCGGAGTCCGCGCTTCCACATGCAGTGACAGAAAAAGACAGGGTTGCTGCTAAGAGCAGTGCCAGAAATTTGTTTTTTCTTTTCATAAGTAAAGCCCTCTTTCCATAATAATATAAGATAATAGTTCGTCCGTTTCTAATAATATTACGTTTTGCTGCATTTGTCAATCTTTTTGCTTAAGAAGATGATAATTGAAAAATGACAGGATCCATCGTTATTCCAGTGAAAGAATATCCTGAATCTGGCAGTTTAAATACCGGCAGATCTTTTCCAGCACATCAAAGCTGATCCTCGTCGTCCTGTTATGATTGAGGTTCCTGAGGGTAGAAGTAGAGATGCCAGTATCCTTTGCCATCTGGTTCTGCGAGATGCCTTTGCTGTCAAGCACCTGGTTCAGTGTGATTTTCGTAATAAACACCTCATTTCCTAGTTGAAGTTTTCATGAAAAGAATAGGGACAACGTACAGTTTATCCATAGAAAGCTATAATATGCATTTTTTTATAATTTTCTATTACAATTCCTCTGTTCCCAAAAGCTTCCCATGTTGCTGTTAACTGACATTATAATTCGCAGAATCCAAGAGATACTATAACGAACAGAAACAAAGAAAGAAGGTATTGTTTATGGATTCTATCACTACAAAAGTGTATCATTATATGAAATCATTATCAGACAAAAACGGATTCCTTCCTACCGTCCGGCAGACCGCGGAGGAGCTGCATGTGGATGTCAATGAGGTGGAAGCCGCATTAGGCAGGCTGCATGAATCGGGCAAGATTATGATTACGGATATTCCTGCGAAAAGCATTATCGAATTTGTGGATTAGGGAATGAGTGAATCTGGTTTTTTCAGAAAGGGCGGAAAACGGCAGCGTGTAATGGCTGCCGTTTTTTGATGGTTTGATCATGTACATTCTATTCGTAGAGAAATTATCCGGTACATTTTTATGGCCTCCTTAATGTTATGGCAATTCATTTCTGTTCATATACCTAACTATAACAGATCTATGATAAAAATGTTTTTCTTAACTGCATCAGCCACACTCAAAAGCCCCCAGCCATGAAAGCCTGCATCTCTTTTGGATGTGGCTGGCGGTTCTGTATAAGCTCCTTTATTTCCGGCACATGGATTTAAGATCTGGATGATAACAAAATGGCTTCTTTTTCCACTGTTACAGGGTATTTTTAGATGTTTTGCATTCCGCACACAGCAGATGTGTTTCAATTCTCTGGTTTTTTGAAGTTGGTAGTTGACGAATTTTATATATGAAGTATAATTGTGAGTAAATAATTTCAATAAAATAACAAATATTGACGATAATCTGCAATTATCTGTAAAAGAAGAGGAAATAAAATGAAATCAGCAACAAAAAAATCGCGGCTTTTGATTCATACGGTCTTAATATTATCAGCGGCTTTTGTGCTTTGCTTTATTGGTTACAACAGTATGGTAAGGAATGGGACAAACCAGAGCCTGACAGAAAATCAAATTGCTGAACTTAGGGATGAGTATCCTATATGTGGTGATAGTGAGTTAATCAAGTCCATTGTTGATATGAGGATACCCACAATGTCTGAGTTAAAAGAACATGTCGATACGTTTGTTTATGGGAAGGTAGAGGGAGAAATGTCTTCATATTCTCAATATATTTCGTCAGGCAATCCAGAATTAGATGCGAAAAGAAATACGAATGGACGAGACGATATATTTGAGTTCTATGAGCATACTGTCTCTATAATTGAAGATACCAGTGGCATTTACAAAGCCGGGGATCAGATTTCGATTGTATCAAACAAAATATTTATAGATTATAATCCTCACTTTTCGGATGGCATGAAGGTCGTTATTCCTTCTGCTTTGGATAAAGAAGTAGCTGGACGTGTTCATTATGATGTATATGGCATGTATTATGTGACAGAAGACGGTTATGCTATTTCGGCATTTGAAGAAAAACGGATGATGAAAAAGGCTCTGAGCGGAATAAAAGTTGAGAAACTTTTAGAGGAATTAAAAAAATAACTTTTTCGGCTGCAAACCGCTCTGGCATACGCTGATAGAGAGGAACATGAGGAAATCATACAAAGTGAGATGATTTATTCATAGATATGTGAAATGGAGTAAAAATGAATGGCTGAACTTTTTATATGTAAGATAGCTTCTCTTCAGGAAATGAACATAAAATGGGAGTATGAGATTGCCCAAAGCGGAAAAGACAAAGAAAACTGGATAGTTTGGAAGAAACAGAACATAGAAAGATATAAGCAGGGTTATATCATGCCTTACTATGGGATACTTGAGGGAAACATTATTTGTGAAGCAACTGCGATGGTTCACCCCAAGGTCGTGCAAAATAGTATTGGTTTAGTTGACAGTCATACAGTTTACTTGTCTGCATTCCGAACGATTGATAAGTTTCAAGGCAAAGGATATTTTTCAAAATTATTTCATTTTATGATTGATGATTTGCGGCATAAAGGATTTACAAAAGCTACTCTTGGCGTAGATCCTGCCGAAGAGCAAAACAAAGAGATTTATGCCCACTATGGTTTTACCGAATATATAAAATCTGGTAAGGAATATTACCCAGACGGGATGGTGATAGATGTGGAATATTACGGGAAAACACTTGAATGATAGAATCAAATTCCGATTGTGCGCCCAGCAAAAGGCGAGAACTGTCCGGCACTGCGGGGCCAGAGAGCCAGTCATGCTTGACATTGCGGTTAGTTGTCAACACAGCAGATTAACTAAAAGCCGATAGATAAGCGAAGAAAGGATAAGGCGTAATCCAATGTCTGATATTTTGATTGTTGAAGATGATGTATTGCTTAGTGATATGATAAAGCGGCTGTTATTTCAAAATCATTATAAAGCCGTTTCTGCTTACTCTGGGAGTGAAGCGCTTTTGGTTTTAGAAAAGCAGCAGTTTGATTTAATTTTGCTTGATTTAATGCTGCCAGGGTTTTCCGGGGAAACAGTATTGGGAGAAATCAGAAAAAAGGCAGATATTCCCGTCATCGGAGTATCTGCAAAAACGGATGTTGACAGCCGGGTCAATTTCATAAAAAATGGTGCGGACGATTATATTGTAAAACCATTTGATAATGCAGAGCTTCTTGTCCGAATAGAAGCTGTATTACGGCGTTATCAGAAACACAGGTTCTGCGATACAGTCCTGTGCTTTAAAGATTTAACCTTAAATACGGATACGTTAGAAGTGAAAATCAGGGATATTCCAATCAGCTTGACCAAATATGAATATTTGATACTGCAATTACTTATGACCGCGCCGAACAAGGTATTTACGAAAAACAATATTTTTGAAAGTGTTTGGGAGGAAGAATTTTTTGGCGATGATAACGCAATCAATGTGCATATCAGCAATTTGCGCAAAAAGTTTGCAAAAGCCAACCCGCAGGAACAGTATATACAAACTGTCTGGGGATTGGGTTTTAAAATGCAGGAGTAGCGAGGAACAAGACAAATGGAAACTGCTTTGGAACTGAAACAGATATCTTATATGTTTTCCGACGGCAGGGGGATCACCGATCTATCTATGCAAGTAAAGCGTGGAGAAATATATATGCTTTACGGCGGGCATAATGCAGGGAAGACGCTGTTGCTGCAAATGCTGACAGGTACAGTCCTTCCACAGGCAGGAACAATCAGGCTGTTTGGAAACGCTGACTATTTGCAGGAAAAGCGCAGAATGGGCTATGTTCCGCAAAAACCGTATTCGATAGGCGGAATGTCGGCTATGGATATGCTGCATTATTTTGCGCTGGCATATGGGGTGCTGGAACAGGATTTTGAAAAGTCGCTTGCTTTGGGCTTCACTGAGAAAAAGGCAGTCTGCCACTTACCATTCTATGTGCAAAAAAAGGTAAATTTGGGGATAGCCTTATTGGGAAAGCCGGATTTCATTTTATTAGACGACCCATTTCAAGGGCTTGGCACACAGGAATGTGAATCTCTTTTGTCAATTCTTTCTTCGCTTAATGAAGAAAGAAATATGACGATTTTGCTGACGGGACAGGATTATGAGTTAGCGTCCCGGATTGTAAAAAAATACGGTATTCTTGCTGACGGGAAGTTAAAGGCTGAATTGACATCCGATACAATAAAGGAAGAATGCAGGCGGTGCATAAAAATCAGAACGCCGCAGGTGGAGAGGGCGATTACGGTCATTCAAAATGATTTTCCACAGTATGAAGTCCTGGGAGATGATTTCATCAGAGTATTTTGTCCCGTGTCCTATTCGTCGAAAATAAATGCAAAATTAGTATCTTCTGGTATTGAAGTATGCGAAATAGGAATTGCCGGAGTGAACCCGCAAACATTCCTGTCAGCATTAGCGGGAGGTGAGGAAATACATGTTGCAGATGATACAAAGCGAACTATACCGTATTCGTAAAAACCGTTTCTTTTTTCTCTGCCTGTTGCTGTCCGCCTTTTTTATGTCTGCGTATGTTTTGAGCTTTCACTATGATACAGTGAAAACTGCCGGGCTGACAGGGGGCATTGCTTCATTGAATGGTTTTACACAGTTTCTGTTTTCGGATTATAGCCTTGTAATACCAATAACCATTTTCCAACTGGTTTATGTTGCAGAAGATTATCAAAAAGGCGTACATGAAATCTTATTTATAAAAGGCGTATCCCGGTTTAACTTTTTCTTTGGAAAATTGTTTGCATTATGGATCACTGTTTTTTGTTATCTTATTTTCAGTTTCTTTGCGGCGTATATACTGATACTGTCCATATGGATAAAACAGCCGCATATTGAATGTTCGCCTGCTGGAATTTGTGGGTATCTGATCTTGCAGATGTTATGTTTTGTCGGCTACTCCTCATTCCTGTGGCTGTTAAGCTGTATCATTCCTTATCGCAATATTGTGTTGGCTGTGGCATTTTTCCTTTTGGGAACACTGTATCTATATTTAACGAAAATAAGCACCGCTTTAGATTTGGAGTATTCACTTTATCAGTACTGGATTGTCGGACTGTCTGATCAAATGGAAATGAACCCGTCTATAAGCCGGTTGCCAGCTATTTTGATTACGATTGCGGCATATATTCTTTTTCCGACAGGGGCGGCATATTGGATGTATCAGAAAGCAGATTTACGAAAACGGGAAAGAAGGTGAATTTATGCGGCTCTTTTGTCTGGTTTTGATGATATGCTGTTTGGGATTGCTTATAAAAATGAGTATACAAAAAAAGCAGATAAACCATATAAAAACACAAATTGATTTTTTATGCAGCCGTGATACGCAGGCGCAAATAACATTAGCAAGGGTTGACAAAAGCACGGAGCGCCTGGCAGAAAGTATCAACCGTCTTTTGGAAAGATACCATGATATGGGACAACAAATCCAAAAAAAGAACGCTCTGTTCAAAGACACAATCACAAGCCTTTCACATGATCTTCGTACGCCTCTTGCAACGGCAAATGGATATATCCAATTACTGATGGAACAAGAGCTGTCGCCGGAACAACAAGAGTATGCCGAAATAGCCTACGAAAGAATGTCTGCTGTAAAAATCTTGCTTGGCCAGCTATTTGAATTTGCAAGGATTGAAGCGAATGAATTAATGCTGATGCAGCAGAGGACAGACCTCAACAGCCTCCTGCGGGATGTTCTTGCAATGTATTATAGTGATTTTGAGAAAAAAGCAGCTACACTGGATATTCGTATTCCAGATACGCCCTTTATAATCTGGGCTGATAAAGAAGCCCTTTGCCGTGTATTTTCCAATCTGATCTATAATGCTCTGATACACGGTGACAATGAATATAAAATTATATCTTCCCATACAGAAAAGTCTTATCAGATCATCGTTTCCAACCACTCTGAAACGATATGTAAAGAAGATATTCCCCATCTGTTTGACCGCTTTTATACGACGGATCAGTCACGCAGCAAAAAGACAACGGGCTTGGGGTTAGCAATCGCAAAAAAACTGACAATAAAAATGGGTGGCTGTATATCGGCGCATCTGCATGACAAAACCTTTGACATACAGATTACCTTTCCTGCGAATTAAAGGCTGCTTTCGCAGCTTTTTTGTCTTTAGACTTTCCTTAGACTTTTCATAGAGAAATCCTATACCTTTTTGATACTATTTGCAGCAAGAAGGGAAACGCTATGTTTTTTATCATTGTTTCATGGAGGTGTATGATGTTACAGGTTAAGAATGTGAATTTAAAGGCAGGCAATGCGGTTTTGCTCCATCACATCAATATTACATTAGAACTGGGAAAAATATATGGTGTTCTCGGGCCAAACGGTGCAGGCAAAACAACGATGTTTAAGTCAATGCTGGGACTGACAGATTTTACCGGAGAAATTCTTTCAGATCATCAGCCTGTTTCCAGCCGTTTGTTTGGAAGCCTGATTGAATACCCCGCATTTTATCCAAAACTGACCGCAGAAGAAAATCTGCGGTTACATGCAAGATATTTGCAGGCCGACAATCCCGATATCAGGACAGCGCTGGAACAGGTAAATTTATGGGAAGCAAGAAACAAACTTTTTTCGCAGCTTTCCCTTGGTATGCGTCAACGGCTGGGCATTGCGCGGGCATTTTTGGGAGATGTAAAGTATTTGCTGCTGGACGAACCGACAAATGGGCTTGACCCTTTGGGAATAAAAGAAATCCGGCTTCTTTTGAAAGAACGGCTGAAATCTCCAAATCGCTGCATTTTGGTATCAAGCCATAACCTTACAGAGATCGCGGCGATCACTGATTGTCTGGTATTCCTTAAAAACGGGCGCATTGTGAAGATTTTGGAGAACAGCTATCACGAGCAGGAATTGGAAGCCCTCTATGAAAAAATAATGGCTTCCAGTGAGGAGGGGATCAGATGATTATATTGATCAGAAATGAATTTTACAAACAGAAACGGGAATGGTCGTTGTTGTTTCTTTTGCTGTTATCTTTGCTTCCTGTATTAACAGGAGGGGCAGGAGCTGTTTTTCATGGCAGCACGAAAACATTGGCGAGCCTGTTCTTTTTTATGAACAATCAGTTTGCAATGTTTTTCCCGATGGCATTGTTCGTTCTGGCAGGCTTTTTATTTTATCAAGAGTACAAAAACAAAACTTATATCAACTGGATCACTTATGGCTATCCGAAATATAAGCTGTTTTTTACCAAAGTGTTGGTTGCCCTTATAATCGGTACTTGCTTTGCACTGATCCTTTTGCTGTTGTTTATCTGTCTGATTTTCGGTTTACAGATGACAGGAACAATCACCGCGGACAGTAACGAGCTTTTGGCAATCACCATAGGTTTTTTGTTGGAAGCTGCCATAATCATTCCCGTAACCGTCCCGGCGGGAGCAATCGTAATCAATTTAAGCAGAAACATGATTGTAACGAGTGTAACCGGTGTGATCTATGGGTTTGTATCCTGCTTCTTTATTGGTTCAGAAATCGGATTTATTGTACCCAATGGATTTGCGTACCGGGTTGCATTGTATTTTTCTGATCAATCCTCTTATTATGACAATCCTGTTCGAGCTACAATAGGCGGCAGTGTCATTTCATTGCTTGTATTTCTGATTCTTCTGCTGATTGGAGCAGGGGTTTTTGCCCATAAAAGAAAAATAGAAAGTTAATTGGCAGCCATTGGCTAACCTTACTCAAATCAAAAAGTGTAAAGCATACTGGCAATTCAATAGGCTTTACACTCTGGTTTAGTGGTTACTTTATGCGGTTGTTATTCATTGATCCTTACTCTTTGATTTCATCAATATCAGTAAGGTTTACACCTAAGTTGTTAAGTAATGCTTTTAATCTGAGATATTTCTTTTTCAGTTTAGCATATGTTTCAGTTGCGTTTTCTTTATGCGCCGATGTCATATATTCCTGTATTTCACCAAAATCATCCATAGCATTTTTCATAATTTCTTCTTTTGGCATTTCTAATACCTCCATATTTTCACCGCCTTTATGATTGGTCACGTTGTTGGTTGATAGAATCATTATAACGTAAGTGCTTGAAAGTGTAAAGCCTGTACCGTTCCAATCATGGCAACCGAGAATATATAAAAGCTTGCGCTTACTGTGCCAGCGGGCTAGACAACACGGTGAAAGTCTGTTAAAATTGATTAAGTACAAAGGGACACAAATCCCGCTCGGATGAAATTTTTTATTGTGCATATTAGACAAAAAAAGGACTTGAGTCCTATTCAAACCGAGGGACAAGTGTCATGATATGAAAAAGTAACCCGAAAACCCAAACAGCAGAATCCGGAACATAGGTTCAGGATCAAAAAGCAAGGTTATGAAAAGGAGGACAATTTATGAAAAAGAAAATTTTGGCAATGTTACTTGCAGGCGTGATGGCATTTTCGATGGCGGCCTGCGGATCAAACGACTCCGGCGGCAGTTCAGGAAGCGGTTCTGGCTCGGAAAGCGGTGAGGATGCAGGAGACAGCGGCAGCGGTGAGGATGCGGCAGATGGCGGCAGCGGAGAGGAAACGCCTGCATCTAACATAAATATCGCTATGATTACAGACTCCGGTGATATTACAGACCAGAGCTTTAACCAGACGACTTATGAAGCCAGCAAGTCATGGGCGGAGGAAAACAATGCAGAGTTTACATACTATAAGCCGGACAGTGATTCAGACGAGGCAAGAAATGCAAGCGTTGACCAGGCTGTTGCCGGCGGCGCCAATGTTATCGTTATGCCGGGGTATATGTTTGCAGCGGCTGTCGTATCACAGTCGGAAATGTATCCGGATGTAAAATTTGTTGCATTGGATGTAGGCGCCGGCGATATTTGTGAAAAGGGCGTCGGAGAAGGATATACGTATAATCCAGATGAGTACGATGTGACGGAGTATTATAATACGGATAATGTTTACTGCTGTACTTACCAGGAAGAAGTCTCCGGTTATATGGCGGGATACGCGGCAGTAAAATTAGGGTATAAACATCTCGGGTTCCTTGGAGGAATGTCTGTTCCGGCAGTTATGCGTTTTGGATACGGTTATATACAGGGCGCGGATGCGGCAGCAAAAGAGATGGATATCGTAAATGATGTAGAAGTAGAATATGTATGCGGCGGACAGTTCTATGGCGATGCGGATATTACAGGCGCTATGGATACCTGGTATGGCACAAAGGGTGTAGAAGTTGTGTTTGCATGTGGCGGCGGTATCTTTACCTCAGCGGCGGAAGCAGCAGTAAAAGCAGGAGGCAAGGTCATTGGCGTTGACTCTGACCAGGCTCCGATTATTGACGAATATCAGGAAGGGCTGACCGTTACTTCTGCTATGAAAGGGTTATCTACAACAGTAAAAACGGTGCTTACGGATATCAAAGACGGCAAATGGAGTGATTATGCAGGAAAGATTGACAACCTTGGACTGGTTTCAGAAAATCCAGATGACAACTTTGTACAGCTTTCACCGAACACACAGTGGGGAGACGGGTTCAGTGAAGATGATTACAAGGCGCTTGTGAAGTCTTTATATAACGGTGAAATTACGATTTCCAATGATATAACAGCTTTGCCGGACGCAGCAATTAAGGTAACTGATTATGGCAGCATAAAATAAACCGGGATACCGGATATAACAGGTCATAGTATGGACATGGCTGAGAATTCTTTTATGGGGCGATTATTCCAGCCATGTCTTTTTTATACCATTTTTAAAGAGAGGGGGCGTGTAAAGGATGGCTGAATATGCGATTGAGATGCTGAATATCACAAAAAAGTTTCCAGGTATCATTGCAAACGACAACATTACTTTACAGTTAAAAAAAGGTGAAATCCATGCGCTGTTAGGAGAAAACGGGGCAGGGAAGTCAACCTTGATGAGCGTGCTTTTCGGGCTGTACCAGCCGGAGGAAGGGGAGATCCGCAAGGACGGGAAGAAGGTGACGATCAACAATCCAAACGATGCCAATGACCTGGGCATCGGAATGGTTCACCAGCATTTTAAACTGGTAGAGTGCTTTAGTGTGTTGGACAACATTATCCTTGGCGTGGAAACAACGAAGGGAGGGTTCCTCCAGAAAGATGAGGCAAGGAAGAAAGTAGTTGCATTATCGGAAAGATATGGGCTGGCTGTAGACCCGGATGCATTGATCGAAGACATTACGGTCGGTATGCAGCAGCGGACGGAAATCTTAAAAATGCTTTACCGCGATAACGATATCCTGATCTTTGACGAGCCGACGGCTGTGCTGACGCCGCAGGAAATCCAGGAGCTTTTAGCTATTATGAAAAACCTGGCTGCCGAGGGCAAAAGCATCCTGTTCATTACCCATAAGCTGGCAGAGATCATGCAGGCAGCCGATAGCTGCAGTGTGATCCGCAAAGGCAAATATATTGGAACGGTAGCAGTAAAAGATACGACACCGGAAAAACTTTCCGCAATGATGGTCGGGCGCAATGTCAATTTCATTGTAGAAAAGAAACCTTCCGAGCCAAAGGAGGTCGTCTTGGATATTAAAGGCATGACTGTTGCATCAAAGAGGCATAAAAACAATGCGGTCAATAATGTGACCATGCAGGTGCGCCGGGGTGAGATTGTCTGTATCGCGGGCATTGACGGAAACGGACAGACAGAATTTGTGTATGGTCTGTCAGGGCTGGAGCCGCTAAAGAGTGGGACGATTACAATGAACGGCAAGGACATTACGAACATGCCGATACGGGAGCGCCTGACTTCTGGTATGAGCCATATTCCAGAGGACCGGCATAAACATGGGCTTGTCCTGGACTATTCCCTGGAAGATAATATTGTTTTACAGAGGTATTTTGAGCCGCAGTTTACGAACCAGTTTGGATTTTTAAAGCGTAAGGAAATCCGTGAATACGCGAACCGCCTGATCGAACAGTATGATGTGCGTTCCGGCCAGGGCGCAGTTACAAAAGCACGTTCCATGTCCGGCGGCAACCAGCAGAAAGCAATTATCGCGCGCGAGATTGATAAGGAGCCGGAACTGTTAATTGCAGTACAGCCTACGCGCGGCCTGGATGTCGGCGCAATCGAATATATCCACAAACAGCTTGTGGCACAAAGAGATGCCGGAAAAGGAGTCCTGCTTGTCAGCTTGGAACTGGATGAGGTTATGAATGTTTCGGACCGTATTCTTGTGATGTATGAAGGGGAGATCGTAGGCGAATTTGACCCGAAGAAAGTAACGGTAGAAGAACTCGGGCTTTACATGGCTGGTTCTAAGAGAAAGGGGGCGTGAACAGATGACGAAAGAAGCGAATAAGAAAGAGAGCCTGATCCGCAACAGCGGAGTCCAGACTATTTTAGGCTCGCTGCTATGTATTATCATTGGCCTTTTGATCGGTTATATCGTACTGCTGGTTATTAACCCGGGAGGTGCGGGGACTGCGATCATGGCAATATTAAAAAACTTCCTGTACTATCCAAGTGCAGTCGCAGCGACGAAATATTTCGGAACTACACTCGTCAAGGCATCGGCTTTGCTGATGTGTTCACTGTCTGTACTGTTTGCATGGAAAGTCGGGCTGTTTAACATTGGAGTGGCCGGACAGTATGTAATCGGCGTGGGAGCCAGCCTTTACTGCGCACTGAAGCTAAATATGCCATGGATTGTATGCCTTTTGGCAGCAGTTATTGCAGCAGCGGTTGTCGGCGGAATTTCCGGCGCTTTGAAAGCATATTTCAATGTAAATGAAGTGATTTCCTGTATTATGCTAAACTGGATCGGGCTGTACTGTGTGAATATGCTGCTTTCGACAGTCAAAGAGCAGTCAACGCCTTATACAAAGCCGCTGGAAAGTACAAATAAAGGAGCATTGCTCCCGAACGCAGGCTTAGACCAGTTGTTTTCAAAAAATGAATTCGTAACAATCGGGCTTCCATTGGCAGTTATCGTGGCAATCCTGGTTTGGATCGTCCTGGAAAAGACTAAACTCGGCTATGAGCTGAAAGCAACCGGAATGAATAAGAATGCTGCAAAATACTGCGGTATGCGTGAAAAAAGGAATATCATACTGACAATGGTTATCGCGGGCGGATTAGCGGGATTTGGAGCAGCTATTTTCTATCTGACCGGCATTGAAAAATGGATGGTACAGCAGACGAGTGTCCCGGCAATGGGATTTAACGGAATTGCGGCAGCATTCCTAGGCGGCTCAAATCCGATCGGGGCAATTTTCTCATCCTACTTTATTCAGCATATTACAAGCGGCGGTGCATATGTGGATAAAACGATGTACTGCTCCCAGATTTCAGATCTGATCTCTGCATTTATCATTTACCTGTGCGGTTTCGTACTGTTCTTTAAACAATGGCTGAACCGTTTTTTGGACAAACGGGATGAGAAGAAGGCTGCTGGCAGGAAAGGGGGCGAAGCATAATGTTGCTGTTAATCCAATATACTTTAATATTTGCTTCCGTGTTAATACTGGTTGCGCTCGGCGGATGTTTTTCTGAGCATGGCGGCATTATCAATATCGGACTGGAAGGAATTATGGTAATCGGTGCGCTTGGCGGCGCGCTTGCCATGAAATATCTTCCGGCAGGGACACCGGCATTTCTTATGATTTTGTTAGTCATTTTAATCAGTGTTTTAGCAGGAATGGCTTTTTCCCTGCTGCTAGGCATTGCAGCCATCAGGTTTAATGCAGACCAGACGCTGATCGGAACAGGATTGAACCTGCTTGGGCCGGCAATCGCAGTTGTATTGGTAAGGGCAATCAATACGGCAGAAAGCGTAGATAATGTATCTTCAACAGTTGCATACGGGACGGCGAAAAAGTCATTCCTTGTCTATTTGGGCAGCTTTGAATTTAACTGGTTTATGCTGATCGCGTTCCTGATCCTGATCGCGTCTTACGTAGTGCTGTATAAGACAAAATTTGGGCTTCGCCTGTGTGCATGTGGGGAACATCCGCAGGCAGCAGATTCCGTGGGAATCAATGTGTATTTGATGCGTTATGCAGGCGTTCTGATTTCCGGTGCGCTTGGCGGGCTTGGCGGGCTTGTGTATATTACGGCAGGCGTCAGCGAGTGGAAATTTGAAAACGGGGTAGCCGGATTTGGATTCCTAGCATTGGCAGTTATGATTTTTGGACAATGGAGGCCGATCAACATTGGCCTAGCTGCCTTTTTATTCGGGCTGTTCCGCGCGCTTTCCAATGTTTATACAGGCTTTGATGCGCTGGTAGCGCTGAAGCTGCCAAGTACGGTTTATAATATGCTGCCTTATATTATTTCTTTAATTGTGCTGATATTTGTATCGAAGAAATCAAGGGCACCGAAGGCGGAAGGAATTCCTTATGATAAAGGACAAAGGTAAAGACAACGTAATTATGCAAACCAAAATTATTAGGAGGGACTAAAAATGGAAGTAAACGAAATTTTAAAACATGTAGATCATACGCTGCTTTTGCAGGGGGCAGTATGGGAGGAAATCAAGCAGATCTGTGACGATGCGGTAAAATACAAGGTTGCGTCCGTATGCATTCCGCCAAGCTATGTAAAACAGGCAAGTGAATATATGCAGGGCAAAGTCGCAGTCTGTACTGTGATTGGATTCCCGAACGGATATATGACTACAAAGACGAAGGAATTTGAAACAAAAGACGCGATCGCAAACGGTGCGTCGGAAATTGATATGGTTATTAATATCGGCTGGCTTAAAGATAAAAAATACGATGCGGTCGAAGAGGAAATCCGTATATTAAAAGCAGCATGTGGAGATAAAATTTTAAAAGTCATTATTGAAACCTGCCTTTTGACGGAAGAAGAAAAAGTAAAGATGTGTGAAATCGTAACAAAGGCAGGCGCGGATTATATTAAGACTTCTACAGGATTTTCCACTGCCGGAGCTACGTTTGACGATATGAAGCTGTTTTCAGAGCATATCGGGCCGGATGTCAGGATGAAAGCGGCAGGCGGAATCGCCTCGATGGATGACGCAGAAAAGTTCCTTTCCCTTGGGGCAGACCGTCTTGGAACAAGCCGTATCATCAAGCTTGTAAAAAATGAAGAAGCGACTGGCTATTAATGCAGATTACCGGGCAGATGAGACAGGGCTGTGCCTGAAAAGCATCAGCAGAAGTGTGAAGAAGTTTACGGAAGAGGGCATGATTACGAAAGACGGCAACCAGATTCAGATCAATCGTAAACAGTATGAAATGCTGCGCAGTGTAGTTTCAGAGAAAATAAATTTGAACTGAAAGCAGGCGGCAAGAGTGCATCCTGCGCTTTGCGAAAGACAGTTGCAAGAGGTTGTTAGACAGTTTTTTGCTAACAACCTCTTGCTTATGCTTTAAATTCTTCTGCATTCCTTATCCCTTAATCAAAATCCATCCAGACTAAGTGTTTTCCGCAGTGCAGACATTGGAACAAATAGCATTGCAAAGATCCCCCGTTGACCGATTCCCGGATCATTTCTTTCTGCTGAATTTAAAAGGGCTATCATCATCGCATGTTCTATTTTGGACGAATACATTGACATGGTAGGATCTGAAGTGAATTAACTTACAAGTTCCATGGATAAAAGGTCAGATGCCTATGAAAAAGCACTTTCCTATACTAAAAAAGTGTAACCAACTGCAACCAATTACTCTTAAAATGAAAAACAGGGAAACCTTAGTAAAATCAAGGTTTCCCACACTTTAAACTAATGCGGAAGATGGGACTTGAACCCACACGACATTGCTGCCACAAGATCCTTAGTCTTGCTCGTCTGCCAGTTCCGACACTTCCGCTTAAAATCCCAGTAAATTATGAATTTATCCTTTGTCCACGCAAGATACTTTTCAGTTTT
>CAMWXD010000017.1 GCA_947178105.1 uncultured Eubacterium sp.
CATTTTTTCAGCCAAATCCTCCTGCGTCATATTTCCTCTCAGATGTCTTAAAAACTGCAAATTTTTTCCGAAGCTCATAAAATATTCTCCTTTCCTTTTCTTGCGCCGCATAATCAGTATAGTATGTTCCTCTATAAGCTGCAACCAATCTATATGCGCTCTTTTTTTGCATTGCGCAACTTCAAAGTGCAGAGAATATCTGTCCGATCATATATGCCGCATATTCACGAGCATAGTTTTCGTCCCACTTCATCGATCTGCCAGATGCATATTCATCCAATGCATGTAAAATCAACCCATGATATTTCTTTGAAACATGATCGATTCCCCAGTTTCCCCCTTCCCGCTTTGACAAAATAAGCCCGTCTTTCTTATATGCCAATACCCTGCATAAATTTAAAATCATATAGGTGGGATTTTCCATGATTTCTTCTTCAGCATTCTTTATATCATTCCAAATACTGTCAAAATAATATTGCTCGCTTACCTTTTCAAAAACCTCTTTTATTTCTTTTCCGAAAAGACATTTTCCCCTGTGATAGACGACTGTAATGTGCGCTGCCAAATCTCGGTCGGTTCCATTCATCTTATCAATATAATCGGATGGATTTGTTTTATACCATTGTAAATGTGCAATAGAAAAATGCAGCTCAAACGGTGTAGGATAAATAAACGGCTTGCATACATTTTTTCTGACAATGCTTAATTCAATCCCTTTTTCCGGTGCGCAGGTATTTAATTGCACAACCATATCCATGTACTGGCGTTTTGTTTCATTCGAAAGAGGCTCATCGACTACAGTCAATAAATCAATATCGCTCTTTTTTTCATGAAAGCATCCCATCACAGCAGAGCCATGCAGATAGATTCCTACCAAATGATCTCCTAAAATTACCTGGCTTTGCTTCACGAAGTTTTCCGTTATATATTCTAAAATGTGCATAAGCCTTTTCTCCGTCTAATTCTGATTGTAAATTCGCTGTTGGTGACTATTCTATCCAATTCCTTTCTCATACTTTACTTTTAAAGTATAGGCTGAATCATATGCTGAATCATATGGATCTATCAAACGATGAATGTTGTGCACACGAATTAGAAGTATAAGCTGTATTGAGATTCGTGCTTTCTGGCACGGTTAGGACTGATTTGGGGCTGTCACACTAAGAAGCAGATATAGAAGCAGATATTCTTGTATCCGCAATCCTGAGGACTTTGTGGCAGTTATTTCATGACCGTTCCTTAGTGAGACAGCCCCATAAAAAGATATGCTTTCCTTCCTGCTACAGGCGCACATCAACCGGTGTGTACAACACAGGCTGGGCGGAAGGCTGGACACTTTCCGCAGACGGTGCTTTAGCCGCAGCGGTTGCCTCTGGTTCAGGCATTTCGCTGTTCGCGCTGCCTGCGCTCTTTACGCCGCCTGCTTTCACATCTGTTTTCTCTCCTGTTTGCGCCCCTTTCGTGTTGCCCGTTTTCCTTTCAGGCGTTTCTGCTGCCTGGTCTGCCTTTGCCGCTTCCTCCATAGCTTTTCCTGCTTCTGCAAGAGTCGACATCTGTGCAGCAGTTGTATTTTGCACTTTAGCCTGCAAATCCGCTAACTCTTCCTCTTTCTTCTCCGTACCGCCTCTGCCCTTATCCATCTTGATTTCGGACTCCAGTACACCGGCTTTTCCTTCCATTGCGGCTGCCACGCTGCCCTGCACCTGTGCCTGCTTTATGGAAGAATCTGCGGAAATCATCGCCTGCATACTTGCCTGTGACAAACCAGAGCCTTTCTTTGCAGATGCTTTCCTTGTGCCTGACGCCCTGTCATCCATAGCAGACGCTTTCCTGTTCTGCTGTTCTTTCCTCTGCTCGATCTGATGCTGCCGTAACTGTTGGTTCAGGTTTGTAATCTCCTGCTGGATTTCCTGTCGTTTTTTCATCTTCTCCTCAACTGTCAACTCCTCATTGGAAGAAACCTCCTGCAACTGTTTTTGTGCGTTTGCTATCTGATTCTGGATATTTTTACTCACAGAATCCGTCTGCATATTCATACCCATACGTCCTGTCTGCCTATTACCGCTTGCTCCGCCGATACCATTTACTGTCATAATTTTGTCCTCCTTGATCATAACTGTGAAATTACTTATCACTTATTTTTCTTTCGTCATGATTCTATTCTATAGCAAGCGGTATGCTGTAAAACGGACGTTTTTTGCTGTGAACATACGATATTCAGCAAAGACTTAGGAACTGCCGCAAAATAACCAGAAAAGCTGGTAAAAGCAAACGGCTGCAAGCAGGCTTTCCACAATCAGTATCAACAAGCCAACAAAGCCCCTCATGGCTCATCGTTCCTTCTCTTTCTCTGGTTATAACGCAAATAGCATTGTACAAACTCATGGTAATTCTTCTTTGCCATAAGCGCCTGTCCTCGTTCCAGATCAATCGTTGCCGCATCGTATTTCCTGATGTAATTAAAATTTACAAGATACGCCCTGTGCGGACGATAAAAGTCCGCGCCTGCCTGCTTTTGCAAGTCTTTCATTTTTCCATAGTATTCTATATCTTCGTGAATCGTGTGCAGGATTATTTTACGGTCATACACCTCTGCATAGACGATCTCCTCCATATTGACAGTCACATGTTTTCCGCCTGTCATAATCATAAGGCTCTTTCCAGCCTGGTCCAAGCTGTCTGCTCCCCTTCTTTTTCTGACCTCATACTTATTGACTGCATTTTTTAAAATTTCCTCGAATCTTTGATCGTCAAAAGGCTTCACCAGATAATGAAACGCTTCCACATCAAATGCCTGATATACATATTCTTCCAAAGCGGTGACAAAAACCAGAATGGTATCCTTATGCGTTTTCCGAAATTCCCTTGCTGTCTCCATCCCGTTTTTTCCTGCCATTTGTATATCCAGCAGCAGGATATCCGGCTGGCTGTCCTCTAAAAGCAGCTCCTCGCCGGAAGAATAGCATAATAAAACAGCATCCGGGTAAATCTGCATCACTTTTTCCGCAAGTATTTCCCTGATTTCTTTTTCGTCATCGCATACCGCGATTCGCATAGTTTCACTTCCTTTGCATTTTGGTTTTCTATCCTTATATCGGTATGCCATGGACATTTCAATAAGTGTATGCTGTGAAACAGGCTTTTTTTGCTGTAAAAAATCAAATTGTCAATCCCATTCCTCAAGGATGTATGCTGTACCATATTCTTTGTATCCAATAGATTTCGCAAGTTCTATGGAAGCAATATTTTCGGCATGACATTCCCATTGTGGGCAAACGCCCTTCTCCAACAAATGATGTGCCGCCAATGCTGCTGTATCTGCTGCATATCCCTTCCTTCGTTCTTCTTTTAACGTATTGATTCCTGTATGTTGAATTTTATCCTCCATATAAGGCATATCCGGCGCATCACAAACAGATCGTAATTTATGATCCGAAATATATCCGGTAAAATATTCTTTATCGGTTTTTTCAATGAAATATTCATACAGCCATCCATCAGGATTTGCATTGGGCGATATAGCGCGAAAAAAGGCTTCATAGAGAGGATAATCTTCCGCTTTAAGAATTCTGGCATTCCCATAGCAAGTTACAGCTTCTTTTTCAAACATCATAAGAATCATCTTTTTCAGCTCAAATTGCTGGCTTACAGCGTGAATCATTTCATCTTTGCCGCATTCTTTCAGTTGTTCCATAAAAGCTTTATGTTTGGGAGAATAGGTCACAACACACAAAGCGTCGTTCACAAATATATGGATTGTATATTTGCATCCAAAACCTTTCAATTTTTCATCCCGCTCAGCCGAACATATAAAATACGTTCCATATTTTATTTCGGTAAGGTCAATTCCGCAAAAATGCGAATAGTATTCTTTTGTAATTTTTTCTATCATTTGATTTTGCATCGATTTTCACTTTCCTGTTTAACCGCTCTGTCATACTCTCACTTCATAATTTTTTGATGTTCGGCGTTCTGAAAATCTGCCAAACCCAACGTTCGTCTTAGCCCCAATCCCCATATCTAAAATTAATTTTTGAAACAGCTTTAATTTTTCATCTGCACTTACGACAACTTTGTCGCCGATCTTATAATCTGTCAGCAAAAAACGAAATACAAACGGCACATTGGGCTGTACTTTCAAAATACTGATTGGATTTGGGTCTTTGAATGTTTCGTGAGGCGTAATGTATTCCATTTTTAAAATGCCTTTCTCACAATTTTCGGCATCTGGATATGCTCCCAGGAACCGGTCATGATATTCGAACAAATCCTCTTTTAAGCCTTGCAGGCCAAAATGCTCTCCCTTTTGCAGCAATCCTTTTATGTATGCTTCATATGCTTGGGATACCTCGCTGCTCTTGTTGTCTCCCGGAAAAAAACTCCGCAGCATTCCTTTTACGGTTGAACCAGATATATAAGGCAGCCCCGTTACATAATCAAATAAAAAGCCGCATTTTACCGCCTCTTTCATTTTTATATCATGAGGATAACCAATTCCTGTCAGCAATCCGGGATATCTTGTATAAAGCCGAAAGCTTTTGTAAGAATATCGTTTTTCATAAGCACAGTTCTCCAGTTCAGCAGCAGGTATTTCGTTTCCCTGAAAGGAAAACTGCTCGATCTCCTTGTTGCGTTTTTTGATCTCTTTTTCCATATCTTCGTCAGCTTTCTGCCCTGGCTTTGGAATATCGATCTTCTCATAGTATTCGATATTGAAAATATAATTCATATTTCTAGACTGAAATCTCATTCTCTGTCTCCTCAGTTAAATGATAAAGATTCATTGCCAGCTTCAATGCTGTTGCAGCATTTAAAATTTCTTCTTTCTTTTCATCGGATTCTGTTTTTGCATATTCAAATAAGTCCTTTTCATGTTGTTTGATTTTTCCTTTTTGCTTCAAAATATAAAAAATCGCTTCTAAAATTTTTGTCCGGTCAACGGATGATTTTTTACTGTCTGAAAAGAATGCAATCGATGGCAGGAGGCTTCCCATTAAAACAGCCGCGCCAAAAGAAGTCACCTGTCCCCGATAGGTCTTGTTTACCTCTCCTTTTTCATTTGCTATTTGCGCCTCTTTCACTGCATCATACGCAACTGCCAGTTCATCATTAATTACACTTTTATTCATACCTATTCCTCCGCAACCGTTATTTTACACAAACCATAACCGATGGATGCATTTGCTCCAAACTGAACGACTTTATCCTTTACCTGGTCTTTAAATCTATTCAAAAGCGCTTCATCCTCTTTGGAATTATTTGCCAATACAGTAAAATAAAAAACCGACTGATGCGGCACCACTTCCTCATACCAGAGATTTTTGCTGATTCCATTTTCCAGTTTATTTCGTGCAATCACAGGCAGGGAGATCTTATTGAAATCTTTCTCCGACAAAATATGAATCTCCTCATCCAAAATCCGCACGCTGCTGCTTAACGAAATCCCTTCCACACTTCTGCCCGCTACCTCATCCGGCTTTGGCATCCATTTATCTTTGCCCTTTTTCCAAAAAACATCCAAGCATTCTGCATAATTGTCCAATGCTTCTTGCGTCGATACCAAATAGTAGGCACGCTTCCCGCCAGAGGCTCTCGCAGGGACAGCCAGCATAGCCGCTTCCATAAATTTTAATTTTCCAGGCGTAGTTTCGTTTTGTCCTTGTGTCCCTCTTCCAAAAATCTCATCGATCTCGCCAGCACTTACTGACTCATTGCAGAAATACTCTCTGAGCGCTCCCTTTACTCCTGATGCATGAATCACCGGATATCCTGTAATCATATCTCTTTCTACTTCGTTGTCAATCAGATTATAGTTGACATCTCCGCCTCCCACATGCAAATTTGTGATACATTTCATTTTAAACATGATCGCTGCCACGGCAGTTTCCTCCTATCTCTACGATTCTGTTATAACCAATCTGCTTATCGTTTTCATTTCCCAAATGCAGGCTACAGCTTTCAAAAAAAACACTGCCGCTTTGAATGATATTTCTCTGGTATCCGCGAAGGGCAAGCTTGCGCAGCCAGGACTGTGCACTATAGTCCGTTGTCAGATTTCTCATTTGTTTTTGCTCTACAATGCAAAAGGTTTTCACATCCTGGATCTGATGCTGCACAACAAGGTCTGACAGCGCATAGAACCAGGCCTCTTTCTCAGTACCTGTATGCTCAGCTCCCGCAAAAGCTTTTTTTACACATTTATCCAAATCATCCTGTCTGTCTTTCTCGCTTGTCACTAAAAATGTATTGCCGCCCATCCCCATAGAAACGGTATCTGTCTGGAAAAGATCATCGGCATCGACAAACACCGCAAAGCAATATCCCTTTTTCAGTACAAAAAACTCCTTCTTAAAAAAACTGTCGTCATCCGATATTTTATTATTTTTACGATTTCCTGGAACAAGTACAGAAGTAAACAGGTCCTGATGAATGCTGCCGTTGCTTAAATGATAATACCCCGTTGCATGGCCGGTTTTCGCATCATATTCTCCCTTTTTCGGCAGCCTGATTTCACCAAATGAGGTTTCAACCTTTTTGTCTGACATCATCATTGGCTGATAGCCTTTTTTCTTTTCTGTATTATGAAACGGGTTTTTCACAAGATAATGCCCTTCACGATCCATCAGGAAAACTGGTGATATGCCATGAATACAGCCAAAATCCTGTTTTTCTTTTCCAAATTGAAAACTTTCTGGGCCAATGCACCGCGCTATGTCCTGTTTTTCATCTTCTGTATACTGAAAATCAGAGTGAAGCAACCCTCTTTGTTTTAATACCAAAAACCTCAGCATGCCAAGAATCGTCGTCTGCTCTGGTATGGTACGCGATCTCACAAAATAAGATTCTTTTCCAGTTGATTTTTCACCAGGATAACAGAATTTTTGATCTGTTCCAAAAGCATATGGTTCCAGCGGAATTATTTTTACCAACTGATTCAATTTTCCCCGCCCTCCTTTTCGAGCAAAAACTTCTTTAGCAGCAGCAAATTTAAAAACGTTTTCAAACATCCATCTGCATCGTCTGCCGTATCTTGTTTCTTTGTATTCAAGCCTTGCGGCACACAGATTTTTGAGTGTCCAATCACAAAATATTTCCAATATGTATGGCACGCCGCTTTAAAGTAACCTTCTGCTGCATCTTGTTCTGAATGATCAAATAAATTCATAAACGCATGTTCGTATGCACACGCATCGATTTCCTGATTTCTTGCTTTCTGGTTCAAAATGAAAATCAGCTTCTTAAATTTCTGCAACGTATAGATCACAGAATGCACTGTTTTTTCTTTTTCCTTTTCATCTCTAAGATGCAAGACTTCCCGAAGAACCCCATGCTCTGGATTTGGTACGATTGCCCGAATACTTCTGCCGCTGTGTTTTAATACCTCGATCGCCATATTATTTTTTTGCGGCATCCCTGTTTTCGCCAAATCGAGCAGTATTCTTGCGTTTGCAAGCGCTTCATACAATGGGTATTTTTTATGCTGGACTGCAATACCAAAAGAAACGGTAGGGATATATTGCCTGCTTTGTATGGAACTCGCAGCTTCAATCTTATCATGGAACAATTTTGCGATCTTGGCACATAACTCAAATACACTTTTTCCTTCTGCATTTACCACTGGCGAAAGAAATAATAAATCATCCCCTCCTGCATAGATTGTCATGCCCCCAAAGCCTCCGATTTCTTTACATGCCTCTCCATCATATAGCAGACATCCTCTTGAAAATTCTGTTACCTCATGATTTTCAAGTGTTTGCAGAAATTTCCCCATATTATCGCCATCTGCTGCTATCACGGCATAGTAGTCTTTTCTTTTTAATTTTTCTGTGATCTTCCCACGCTGGCAGGCGATATCCTCAATCGTCCATAAGCCATTCTGATCCTTTTTTAACTGGTTTTGATCCTCTCTGATTCTTTGAAACAGCGGGCTTTTTTTAATGTAAACATTCCCGCTTTTTTCTTCACCAAACAGCAGTTTACGAATCACGTTGTCTGCATGGTCTTTTGGAAATAACTTCATTAATTCCAGCAAATCCAAATAAGGCGATAAAGCCAATATACAGTTTTGGTTTTGCAGCTCCGCTTCTTCTAATACGATGTAATGGATCTGGAGATAGCGTTCTAAAAATTCCACTGCCTGCAAGTTCACGAGCTGTTCTGGGAAACATGCAGCCGTATCCCGTTTCACTTTCAAAATAAGCTGCTGCATCTTCTGGCAGTCATACATCTGTGTGGAAAAAATAATGCGGTCATGAAACTTCCCTATCCCATCACCTGTCTTCTGGGTCTCTTGTCCGAAATAAGGAGAATAGATCACTGCATCCGAAAACGCATGGTTTACTTCGATACAGGTTCGCCTTGCCGCATCTGAAAACAGGCTGCTGGCAAACCAAAGTGCTGCCGGACTGGACGCATCCAGAATCGTATCAAAAATCGGGCCTATTGTAATTCCGACATATCTATGCATTTGACCTTCACCACCTTTTTACCCATATTGTTAACTTTATTCCTTAAGTCCCCATTATAATATTCTACATACTTTTCTAAAAACTCCTCAATATCAAATTGGTCCGGTGTAAATAAAGTACCTTTTTTGTCCCATAGCTTATTCTCAAACACGAATTTTTTATGGAATATTTCTTTTGGTATTTCTCTCGCTACAATAAACACTACATTTTTTATAATTTTAAAAAAGATCGGAGACGGAACCCGTTTGATTGCTTCATCGCCAGAAGCTTCATCGGCAGATATCGTTACAGGCACTTTCTCGTTCTTATCATACGGTTTTCCTTCTTGTTTTTCATAAGAAATGATTTCGCCTGTGCCAAGCATCGCACGCACATACTTTGGGTTTTTATCCTGCCTGTCTTCTTTTGCATTTGGATAACCATTTTTATACACTACCGGTGATATCCCATTTTGCTTCATCCATGCTTTTTCATTATCGATATTTTTGGTATGCATATATTCATAAATATAAGACCTGGCAAATCCAGAATAATTCTGCCCGGATTTCATAATTCCATAGAACTGCTTTATTTTTTTGAATAGGCCAATGCAATACTTATTTTTCTCTATGTAAGAGCCCGGCGGCACCTCGTCGAAATTCATCGCATAACATGTTTTCCTATTAATTTTTCCGCCATCTATGGAATCTATAAGATCTTCCAGTAACAAACCTGCGATTTCTTCTTTTTGCGTTTCATTCAGTGGATTTTGATACTTGCTATCTCTAGGCAGGAAACTGCCAAAACCTTTGTTTTGCATTGTGCCAAAATTTGTGACCAAAAAAAATTCTGTAAGGTGTGCCTGTATCAGTTTTTTCAGTTCCGCAACAGCACAAAAAATAACAATCTTTGGACTTGAAAAAACTCCCATCTTTTTTCCATCCTGGTTTTCTCCCATATTTCCGTAATACAATTCATATTTGCACGTTTTATCTTTGGGAGAAAGATCCACAAGTACAGATTGACTGTTTACAACTATATCCATCTTGTAATTGAAAGCTCTATGCTCCGGTGAAATGAAAAAAGACGCATATTTTTTTTGCAATTGTTTTTCGTCTGTGCATCCGTCCGCTTTTTTTAATTTTCTTAACAAAAACCGGTCTAACTTCGGTTTTACTTCACTGGCTCTAAGCGTTACACCTGGATGTCTTTGGTCCGCCTGAAAGTGAATCATCGGGCTTTGCGCCTCTAGCTGGACTTCCAGGAAGCATCCTTTAAATTTTGCCATAACCTCCTCCTTATCCTATGTCTTTTGCCTACTTGATCCGATACCTTCCAAAACCAAAGCTCGTATTTTTTCCAATATGGATCAGCTCCCCTGCCAGAAGCAGCGGCAGTACTTCAGGATACCATTCCTCAACCACACAGTACCCTTTGATACCTTTTAAATACATGCTCATCTGCCTTCTCTGTGAATAGCGCCTGACACTCATCTTGATACAGCTTTGGCATACAATCTTTGGAATATGGAACTCTTCCTGCTGATAATAAAGGTTATCCATACCTATATAGCAGTCAAGCATATAGATCCTCCTGCTTGCGGCAATCAGAATCGGCTCCATTTGAAAATCCTGCAAATATGCTCTCTGATACTTTAAAGTAACTGGTGTCTGAAAGACAAGCTTATGTTCCAATATACTGTGCGCTAACTGTTTCTGTCTGTATACAACATAATCCAAAATATGGAGAACCTGATATTGGGATAAGTCAAACTTTCCATCGGAATAAATAATACGCTTTTTGGAATTGGTTACTTCCGCTATCTCATATTTGCCCTGCATATTCCCAATGCCCACTTTTCCCAGATTGAAAAATGCCTGAAAAAACATATGAAAATAGGCGACTGTCTTTCCAAACAGCAATAAGTTAAATCGCAAACGTGCTCCCTTTAAAAATTGTCTCTCATAATTCTCACACTCTATGACATAACCAATGCTCCCTCCTGTCGTTACAAATTTTGGTTTTCGTTCGTATTGGGAATAAATGGTTTTCTGCATCATGCATTCTGACAAAAACATGCATTCCTCGCATACGCCATCTCCTACACAGGAAGACTGCAACAGCATATCTCCCATTCCTCCCCGCAGTGCAGACACTTTATTGGAAGGCAGTATCGAATCTTCAATCAATATCACTTCAAAGTGCAGTTTTATATATGGAATATACAGCGCTTCTTTTAACCTCTGATCCATCCTGTCATCTCCTTCGTTATGGAATCTGCATCAGAAGCTTGTATGCCTTTTCCGCTATTTTATTTCCTAAATTCGGATAAAGTGCGGCAGCCGCTAATATAAGCCCGATCACGGCAAGCCTGTTCCCTATGCT
Organism: uncultured Eubacterium sp.; assembly: GCA_947178105.1. GTDB lineage: Bacteria > Bacillota > Clostridia > Lachnospirales > Lachnospiraceae > Eubacterium_J. Next base: position 10,833 of record CAMWXD010000017.1, read on the forward strand.
GATATTCGCTGCCTCATACAAGCTTTGTAATTTTCCGTCCAAGATTTCCTGTTCCTCTTTCACCAGAAACTGTCTTTGAAGAAGCTGATAGATTTCGATTCCCTGTTCCTGTGTTGAAGCTTCCAGGATCAGCAATCGATTTTTAAAGTCAATATACTGTTTTTGTATCCAGCTAAGCCTGGCCGCACGAAAGAAACCGATTCCTGATTTCCACCAATTCATTTTGCTGTTTAAACCCGAAACAACTTTTCCAGAATGAGCGGTAAACGCGATAATCCCGATCCGCTGTGCCAAAACAAGCGAAGCGATATAACTGTATTCAGCCAAAAACGGCCGCACTACATTTTCATTCACAACTGTTGCATCCGTTGTAATACAACATAAGGAATATGAAGTAGCGCCATAAAGCGTACCATAATCAGACCATCTTGGATAAACAGCCTTTGTAAACAATTGTTTTCTCATTTCACGGTTTTGACAGGTTGCATCCGATGAATCTACAAACAAAATGGAATAAAGCTGTTTTTCATACTCCTGGCTTTCTTCCACTCTTTCGGAAAGCTCCGCATCCCGGATCAGAGAAAAGACAAACATCCGATCGTCTGTATGTGGATTCACTTTAATATCATTCTCTCCCGTATTATTCAGATTGCAGTTCAGCAAAGCAAACAAAAACCCTGCCTGCTGCAACGCGGTCTTTGCGTCATCTCGATCGGAATACTCTGCTGACGCCTTTTTAAAATCCGTTTTTTGTACCATAGACCCATCCAAGCAAATGCCAAGCTCATCTGCACATAGCAGCTCCCCATTGCTCAGATACGGCAAAGAAACCCTGCGCCCATAGTCATTGATCCACTTTATATCGGCAATATCGTTATAGCTTTGATTCCAAACCTGAATAAACAAGATACCTACGCCATAATCATATACGTGCAGTTGTATCGCAGCAATCGGAAGGCGAAATTCTTTGCTCCCTTTTTTGAAATAATATTCATAATTCTTCTCTGCTTCAAATGGATAGTCATAAATACTGCAAATATCATTGTATATGAAAATCTCCTTGGCAGAATGGCTCAGATACTGATGCAGCATAAAACAATCCGCCACATCCCGATCGTTCGCTTTTGGATCCTGAAAGTTTAAGATCTTTTTTATGCTCTTTTCTTTCCAGCCTTTCTTTTTTACCATTTCTTTAAATACGCTTTTCTTCCTTTCAAACCGGAATGGCCAAGCAAAAATATGCACACTTTTCGCTTTCATGATTTCGTCACTTGTTTTCATTCCTTTTCCCCCTCGTTCGGGTTTTACACACCCTCTATTCTTGATCTGTTTCAACTATAACATATGTTTTGTCATTCATCTACATAATTTTACAACTATAAATCCGTTCCTCCTATAACACATACTGCTCTATTACACAAGCTTCTTCCTTTTCTTCTGTATGCTCTGACGGCTCTGCTGCCTCTTCCTCTATGCATTGGACGTTTGCGTCTCCCTGTGCAGCCGCCTCCACTGCCTGTTTCTGATTTATACTGCACTTTACGAAAGCACAGCCAATCAGGCATACCTTTTTTTCAAGCTCCTGTGCCTGGACAGATGGGGCTATCTGGACAGACGCACACGAGACCAGGCTGATTCCTTCCTGGTGGGTGGAAAGCATCTGTGCATCCACTGTCACTCTCTGTTTCTTCCAGACAACATCCCCTTTTACGATCTTTAGGCTTCCATAAGAAAGCTCCTTTTCACGCAGCTTTTGAAACTGTTCTTTTGTAAGATACAACGTGCCTGTTACATACAATCCTTCGATCTGGCTGGCAAGCTCCTGATCAGAAGAAACTACCATGTCGCCTTTGATATAGAGCCGGCTTCCATATTGAAGCAAACACTCCCTGCTGCATACCGTATCTCCTTTGACAAACCGATAGCCTTTCGGTATAACCTGAAACTTTACGTCCATTGGAAACAGATCTATACAGTCCGCAAGCTTTTCCTCCAGCACATACAGCTCCTTTGTCATGATCCGCACGCCTTTTTTTACTAAAAGCGCGATGTCAGCCCGATCGTCGGTAATCTCCACAGACCTTTCTGCAAAGTAGTTTCCGCCTTCTTTTGCCCGCACTGGGAAGAAACGGTCTATGATCCACTCCTTTTCCATTACGGTCGAACCGTCTGGATAACACTCGATCCTTCCGTTTACCGAAACCCGGCACAGCACAGCGCTCATGCTTTTTGGACAGCTCAGCCTCCCGTTGACCAAAATATGAAGAAAGCTTTTCATTACTTCTTCAGTGCCTGGATGAATCACAAGCGTGCCGTTTACACAAAGCAGCTTTTTTTCTGTGCACGGCATGTCCGCAGTAATTTCATACAGCCCGTTATACTGCACCAAACCTACCTCCTCCTGTTCCTCCAACTGGATCATGCGGTCAACATTCCATTCCACAGGCAGCGTTTGCAGCAGCGCTTTGCTCCGTTTATCCACAAGCAAAAACACCGTATTCATATAAATCTTTTCAAACTTTGCCAGTTCTTCTCCATCTGCTTTGCGTGCCTCGCAAACGACACTGTTTACAAATAACTTTTGTCCGCTCATCGTAAATACCTCCTTGTTTTATTTTGTCAATACAGACTTTAATTTTTTTCTTGCAGAAAACAGCTTTGCCCTGACTGTACCAGGCGGCATTCCAAAAATCCGCCCCAATTCTTTAGAAGAATATCCCTGGCACTGCAAGGCAAACAGCCTGCGTTCATCTTTAGAAAGCTGCATAAGCGCCTGTTCATAGCCAATTCTCTTATCAGCTTCAAAATCAGCAGCTCCTTCTGGTATGTTTTCTGCCAGCGTTTCGAAGGAAGCATGACGGATGCTGTCGATATACAGATTTCGAATGGTACGGTACATCCAGGAAACCCGCTGTGCTTCGCTAAGATGCTCCAGCAGCGCCGTATGCTTCATCGCCCGCAAAAAAGCTTCCTGTACCAGGTCCTCTGCCTGCTGCCCATTCTGTGCCATTGCTTTGCACCATCCAAGCAGTTCTTTGTAATGGGTACTGTACAACTGTTCGATCATATGCTTTCTCCTCTCATGTGCCTTCACTTATAAGACGTATGAGGATGGCAAAATGTTGAAATATTTTTCCGTTATCAAGTAAATCGGCATACCTTTCCAGCACATGAATCACAAAACCCCGCAATTTCATCTTGTATTCGCATCAAAAGAGCGATACAATAAAACCAAGGGAGGTTTCTTATGATAAAAACACAGACAAAACGAACAAACAATAAGAAAAAAATTACAGATGAAATTTTAAAGCAAATCGGGGGAAGCGTTATATTGGTACTTCTGCTCATAGCGGCTGCGGCGGCTGGCATGGTCGGCTGGCTGAGCCTTACATCCAAAAAAACAGAGCTGATCGAAGAATCGAATGCCGCTGCCAACCAGATTGCAGGATTTTTAGAGCAATATACCAAATGTGTAGAACAGCTTGCCGTCAATCCGCAGGTGCAGTCCGTTTTGCGGGAAACAACAGGAGGAGATACGATGCAGCAGGCACAGGACATGGATACAGTCATGGACAATCTGGTTAAAATTGCGCATACCGATACGGAAAATGTCATGGCTGCCTGGATCTCTGACCTGGACACAAGCTCGCTGGCACAGTCCGACGGCTTTACAAGCGATGAAGGCTGGGATATTACAGGCCGCGGCTGGTATGGATGCATCGAAACAAAACAGCCGGTTTTAACAGAGCCTTATATCGATTCTTCGACCGGAAAGATGATCCTAAGCGCCGCAGCCCCGGTGATAGACGATGCGGGAGAAGTCCTGGGCGCAGTCGGCATGGACATTTCCCTGGATCATATGACCAAAGTCATGAGCGAATACAAAATCGGCAGCAACGGATATATCCTGCTGTTATCGGAAAACGGCACTTTCCTATACCACCCGCAAAACGAGCGCATTCAGAAAAAGATGCAGGAGACTGATATTTCCCAAAATGCCATTGACGCTGTAAATGCCAAAAGCGACCTGTTTTTAAAGTACAAAGCAGACGGCGTCACAAAATACGGCTTTTTGCAATGTGCCGGCAGTACCGGGTACCTTGTGCTCAGCAGCCTGCCTCTTTCCGAATATGCTGCCATATTCATTGAAATGCTCATTGCTTTGATTATCCTCTTTGCAGCCGGCATCCTGCTCATTGCATTCCGAATTCGCAAAAGCGCTGCCAGCCTGACAAAGCCGATCCTGGAACTGAACGAAACGGCACAGCAGCTTGCAGACGGCGACCTGGACGTACAGCTTGCGATTACGAATGAAAATGAGATCGGCGAGCTTGCCGCCTCTTTCCAAAAAACAGTCAGCCGCCTGAAAGAATATATTGTATATATTGACGAGACCGCTGCCGTGCTGGCGCAGCTTGCAGACGGAAAGCTCAGTATCGAATTGAAACATGATTATGCCGGTGAATTCCAGAAAATCAAAACGGCGCTTCTGAACATCTCCAGTTCGATGAACCAGGTCATGTCAGGCATTCATGAAAGTGCAGAACGCGTATCCATCGGTGCCTCAGAGCTTGCATCCGCATCCCAGGTTCTTGCAGAAAACGCAGAAGAACAGGCTTCTTCGATTGAACAGCTCACAGAAACGACGAATACGGTTGCCGACCAGGTAGAGAGCAGCCGCAGCAAAGCAGACGCTTCCGCACAGGCAACCGCGCAGGCTGCTGCAAGGATCGAACAAAACCAGAAAAAAATGAAGCTGATGATGGATGCAATGCATAAAATCTACGAGACCTCCCAGCAGGTCGTCGGCATTATCCAGGCAATCGAAGACATCGCTTCACAGACAAACCTGCTGTCACTGAACGCTTCGATCGAAGCCGCGCGTGCCGGTGAAGCCGGAAAAGGCTTTGCGGTTGTCGCTGATGAAATCGGGAAGCTGGCTCTGGAAAGCTCCAAAGCTGCCAATACGACAAAAGAACTGATCGAAATTTCCATGGAAGAGATCAGCAAAGGAAATACCATTGCCATCGGTGCCGTAAACTCCTTGCAGGAATCCGTAGACGCTGTCAGCCATGTCAATGAAATGATCCAGGAAACAGCAGAAAGCGCGGCTGCCCAGGCTGAAAACATGAAACAGCTCCGCGCAGGGATCAGTGAGATCTCCCGCAGCATCCAGGATAACTCCTCTGCTTCGCAGGAAACGTCCGCAACCTCGGAAGAGCTCGCTTCGCAGGCGGAACTTCTGAATCAAATGGTACAAAAATTTGAGCTTTGAAACGAATGACTGCCTGACAACCGCATCACAAAAACAGGGTACTTTCCATATCTGTGATAGAAAGTACCCTGTTATCCCTGCTGCACAATCGTTCCATTTTCCTCCATGGCGCGCACCCTGCTATCTGCCGCCGTTTAATATGGAAAAATTTCTGTACGCATCCGTATTGCGGTTCAGCGCCAGCAAGCCGTATACCGTCTGCGCCCCATACGCTCTTAAATAATTTGGAAAACGCTCCTTTATGCTGCTGTTTTTCTGTTCCGCCTTTGCCTGAAATACTGTTTTGTTTGTAATTGCTGCTGTTGCCATATTGTTTCGCTCCTTTTCTCTGTCAAAATTTTTCCTGTTTGATTGCCAGGCGCTCCTGACAGAGATCATCATACTGCGAAATCCTCTTGGATAACAGGTGGTTATTTGACTTTTTTCAAGTCGATATTGACTTGAAATAAATTCCAGCACTTATCAGCTTCGGTTTCTTTCCTGGACTTGCTTCATATACGCAATAAATAAATGCATATCTGTAACAGGATTACACTCATGGCAATACACACCATCATGTACTTCCGACTGTCTTTGGTACAGCAGCTTTGCGCGTTTTAGCGCATCTGGCTGCCAACACAGCAAATACTCAAAAATGTCTGTTGTTTCACAATAATCTGGAAATTTGCCTTTCAGCAGCCTTTTTGCTTCCTGTTTCATTTTTTTTGCATCATATCCGAAAGGGGCATCTTTAAAATGCAGCACAAACCAGACTTCAAACGATGGATTTGAAAAGATGCAATGAAGACCTTTCTCACGCACCCCTTCTAAAAGATTAAACACATTGCTGATCGTGGTATTGGACTTTGGGTCAGAATCAAAAACGCAATATCCTCTGTCGCCCAATTCTAAATTTAACGGTTTCTTCCCGATATACTGTTTCGCAAATTTCACGATGCCAAGCGCATCTGTATGTCCAGTTTCGACTGGTATTATTTTTACATTGTAGATGCGGTTCTCAAAATGCTGCAAATAGATTCGTTCTGTATTCCCTTCACAAAACAGATAAATACAGCACTTTTGCTTATCTTTTGTTTTCTTTCCTTTGATCTCCTGCCCACGGATTCGTCTGCCCATAGATTATCCTTTCATGTAAGGGATGCGCCCAAAACGGCCATCCAGATAGCCAAGCTCAATATCCTCATTTTCATACAGCTCATAATCATCCAAAAGTTTGATACAGGTAGCTCCTTCCTGGTCCTTATCGACAAGGTAGACCTGGTCAGGATTTAACAGATTCAGGACTTTTGTATCGTGAGATGAAAAAAGCAACTGTGCATTGCCTGTGTTTACAGAAGGATTTCGAATCATATGCAAAAAATGTTGTGTTAATTTTGTATGAAAATTTTTTCCAAGCTCATCTTCCAATATCAGCCCACCGTTTTTGTCAGCACACATAAGCCTGGCAATATTTTCGATCACAGCAGAAGTTCCGGCAGAATCCTGTTCCAAAGCGATATCCATAGATTCGCCAAATGGGCTTTTATGAACAATGTGAATATCCAGCTTTTCCTCCAGTTCTGTCATCAAATCTGCGGTATCAACCGGAAAAGAACCTAAGAAATCATTGACTAACTTATCTACGATCTCGATTACCCTTTTGCTTAATTTCTGCTTTTTTACATAAATATCTGTAATATTAAAATCTGCTTTTTGCAGTTCTTTTAAAAATATCTCTTTCTTTTCCGAATCGTTAACGACACTGTTTATCATAGAAGGTATATCAAAATTTGTATATTGCTGGCATTCCAAATGAAACCAATGATAAACTTCTTTTACAGGCTCATAGCCCCATTCGGCAGCAACCGGCAGATACAGGCGGTTTTTATTCGTCTTGCCTGCAAGCTCTGTCTGTGTTTTCTCATCATTGCCATGAAAATCGTATTGATGCCCTGCATTTCTTTCAAACATAAGATACGGCTCGGATCTTTCTTTCAAATACCGCAGTAAATACTCCTCCACCACCTCATTGTCCGTAATCGAAAAACCATAGGCATATTTTGTGCCATTTTGCGTAAATATAAATTCAAAACAAGACGGCTTCTTGCTGCATTCTGCGTCCATCTGAAAAACAGGCCTATGGATCCCGGAACTCTCTTTTCTCGAAATCGTATCTTGTATAAATCTAAATGCAAAAAAAACAGACTCTATGATATTTGTCTTACCAGATGCATTCGGCCCAACAAATCCAATACATTTATAGATACCTGCTTCTCCTTCCATGCCCTGGCATACCCAGTCATCCTCCTTATATCTCGAATCAGCCCGGAAGTTAATGACGATTTCGTTTTTGATCGATTTATAATTTTCTACAGAATATTGGATCAGCATAGTACACCTCCAAGCACATCGTTTTTTCACTTTTATAGCGCCCCATCCATGCAGCATTACTCTGCACAGACAGGGCATACTCTCTTACTGGAAATAAGCCACTCCGGATTCAAACAGCTTCATATCCTGTTCTCCATAAATATTCACCGCTACCGATTCCCCGCGCCGCTCGGAATGCGCCATCTTTCCAAAGATACGTCCGTCCGGGCTGGTGATGCCTTCGATGGCGAGATAGGAGCCGTTGACGTTCCACTCCTCATCCATTGTCGGCACGCCGGCTTCATTGACATACTGGGTTGCCACCTGGCCGTTCGCAAACAGTTTTTTCAGCCATTCTTCCCCGGCGACAAAGCGCCCCTCTCCATGGGATGTCGGATTTGTATAGACGCTGCCAAGCTTTGCCTGCGCCAGCCATGGGCTCTTGTTTGATACGACCTTGGTATAAACCATCTTGGAAATATGCCGTCCGATCGTATTGTAAGTCAGCGTCGGCGAGTCCGCCTTCTGCTGCTTAATCTCGCCGTAAGGCAGCAGCCCCAGCTTAATGAATGCCTGGAAGCCGTTGCAGATGCCGAGCGCCAGGCCGTCCCTTTCGTTTAACAGGCGCATGACTGCTTCTTTTACCCGCTCATTGCGGAATGCATTGGCAAAAAACTTCGCTGAGCCTTCCGGTTCGTCGCCTGCGGAAAATCCGCCCGGAAACATTAAAATCTGCGACTGGCTGATCGCACGCTCAAATGCTTCTACAGAATCGCGGATATCGGCGCCGTCCAGGTTTTTAAACACTTTTACAATCGTCTGTGCGCCGGCGCGTTCAAATGCCCTTGCAGAATCGTCTTCACAGTTTGTGCCTGGAAATACCGGGATAAATACAGTTGGCTGCGCCGTTTTATGCCTGCATACGTAGATGCTGTCCGCCCGGTAAATCTTTGTGTGCAATTCTTCTTTTCCTTCTGCGGCAACCGTTGGGAATACCTTTTCCAGCGTTTTCGTCCATGCATGCAGCGCCTCGTCCATGGAAATTTTCACCTCGCCGTAGCAAAAAGCGCCATCGGCTGTAACTTCGCCAATGACTGCATAACGATCCAAAAGCCCTGCGCCGCGTACGGCAGCTTCCGCCTGCTCCAGCCTGTCAGAAGGCACTTCGGCAACAAAGCTGCCAAAATCCGGCGCAAATAGCTGCTGCGCGGATACGGCTTTTGAATCCAGGCACACGCCCAGCTTGTTTCCAAATGCCATTTTGCTGACTGCCGCGGCGATTCCTTTGCCGTCCAGTGCATAGGCAGAGATCACGATACCCTGCTGGATCAGCGTATGCATAGTATCATACAATGCTTTTATACGTTCATAGACCGGCAGGTCGTAAGCGTCTGTCTCGACAGACAGGCGAACCAGCCTGTTTCCCGGTGCCTTTAACTCCGGCGTAATGATATCGCGCTGCTTTGCAGTATCTACGGCAAACGAAACCAGTGTCGGCGGGACATCGATTTCGTTAAACGTCCCGGACATCGAGTCTTTTCCGCCAATGGACGGCAGCCCAAACCCGATCTGAGCGGCATAGGCTCCAAGCAGCGACGCAAACGGCTGGCTCCAGCGGGACGGCTCTTTGCTCATCCTGCGGAAATATTCCTGGAACGTAAACCTCACCTTGCTGTAATCACCGCCAGCCGCAACAATTCTGGACAGCGACTCTAATACTGCATAGACCGCCCCATGGTACGGCGACCAGCTCGATAAATATGGGTCAAAGCCATATGCCATCATCGTAACCGTATCTGTTTTCCCATGCAGCACCGGAAGCTTCGCCACCATAGACTGTGTCTCCGTAAGCTGGTAACGGCCGCCGTACGGCATAAAGACGCTGCCTGCGCCGATCGAGCCGTCAAACATCTCCACAAGCCCCTTCTGCGAGCATACATTCAGATCCGACAGCGTATCCAGCCATGCCGATCGGATATCGCCTGCCTGCACATCGTTTCTGACTTTCTCAAGCTCCAATTTGCGGAAAAAATTGTCCTCCTGCGACGGAAGCTCTACGGCAACGGCTGCTTCTTGATGTGCGCCGTTCGTATTTAAAAACGCCCTGGAAATATTGACAATTTCGCTGCCTCGCCACAACAGCACAAGCCGCGGCTCTTTTGTCACGACTGCCACCGGGACTGCTTCTAAGTTTTCCTCTTTTGCGAAAGCCAAAAACGAATCCAGATCCTGCGGTGCGATCACACATGCCATGCGTTCCTGAGATTCGGAAATTGCGATCTCTGTACCGTCCAGCCCGGCATATTTTTTCGGCACCTTATCTAACTCAATGCGAAGCCCGTCTGCAAGCTCCCCGATCGCCACTGATACGCCGCCTGCGCCGAAATCGTTGCATTTTTTTATCATATGCGATACTTCCGGCCTGCGGAACAGCCTTTGCAGTTTGCGTTCTGTCGGCGCATTTCCTTTTTGTACTTCTGCGCCGCATGTATCGATCGACTGGGTTGTATGCGCTTTGGAAGACCCGGTCGCGCCGCCGCACCCGTCACGCCCGGTACGCCCGCCGAGCAGCACAATGATATCTCCCGGGTCAGATGTTAAGCGCTGTACGGCTGACCTTGGCGCCGCACCCATCACTGCGCCGATCTCCATACGCTTTGCCACATAATCCGGGTGATAGACCTCCTTGACATAGCCTGTCGCAAGCCCGATCTGGTTTCCATAAGAAGAATAGCCCCTTGCTGCTCCTCTCGTCAGGGTCTTCTGCGGCAGCTTTCCTGCTAACGTCTCACTGACCGGAAGCGTCGGGTCTGCCGCGCCTGTGACACGCATCGCCTGGTATACATACGTACGCCCGGACAGCGGGTCGCGGATTGCGCCACCCAGGCAGGTTGCCGCCCCGCCGAACGGCTCGATTTCGGTCGGATGGTTGTGCGTCTCGTTTTTAAAATTCACAAGCCACTCCTCCGTCTTTCCGTCGATTTCTACCGGAACGACGATCGAGCAGGCATTAATTTCATCCGACTCTTCCTGGTCCTCCAATTTGCCTTCCTGCTTCAGCCGTTTCATTGCCATCAGCGCCAAGTCCATCAGGCAGACAAACTTATCGCTCCTGCCGGCATACAGGTTTTGAAACGAATCCAGATAATGCGCATACGTCTCTTCGATCGGCGCACGGTAATAGCCGTCCGCAAAGGACACATCCGTAAGCTCTGTTAAAAACGTCGTATGGCGGCAGTGGTCAGACCAATACGTATCGAGCACGCGGATTTCAGTCATAGACGGGTCACGCTTTTCCTCGTTTTTAAAATATGCCTGGATATGCAGAAAATCCTGATACGTCATAGCAAGATTTAAAGAACCATACAGCTCCTTTAACTGCGCATCCGCCATATTGCTAAAGCCGTCAAATACAGCCACATCCTTTGGCTCGTCAAACTTCTGGATCAGCGTCTGCGGCTTTTCCATCCCGCTTTCCCTGGAATCTACTGGGTTGATACAGTGCTTTTTCACAGCTTCCCATTCGCTGTCGCTCAGCTCGCCGTTTATCACATACGTAACCGCCGTACGCACCACCGGCTCCTCAGAGCTGTCTAACAACTGGATACACTGTTTTGCAGAGTCCGCCCTCTGGTCAAACTGCCCCGGCAGGTATTCCACGCAAAACACCCTGCCGCCTTTTGCGTCAAAGGTTTCCTCATAAATATCATCCACCGGCGGCTCTGAAAATACGGTTACTTTTGCTATCTCAAAGGTCTTGTCTGAAATATTTTCCACATCATACCGTATCAGCGCACGCACATCCGTGACGCCTGCAATACCCAGGTAGTGCCTGATTTCATGCTTTAACGATTTTGCGGCAACCGCATACGGCGGCTTTTTTTCAGCAAATACACGCCTTACATTTCCCATTTTGTGTCCCTCCTGTATTTTTATGATTCGTAATAAAATAGGCTAACAATCCTACTAGAGAGTATAACGCATTCTGTTTGCTTTTTCTATAGTTCTTTGATACAATTTCTATATTAATTATTTGCCGTTTTGATGCTTTTATAAAGTAAAGTAGAGTGCGTAATTACACCAAATTTAATCCGGAGGAACTTACCTTGATTCATATATTGATCGCAGAAGACGAGAAACCGATCTCCAACCTGATCCGGCTAAGCCTGAAAAATGCCGGATATCTATGCGACTGTGCCTTTAACGGCACACAGGCTGCCGATTTCATCGAAGCAGGCAGCTACGACCTGATCTTACTGGATATCATGCTGCCGGATATCGACGGCTTCGAACTGATGGAATATATCCGGCCGCTTGGGATCCCCGTTATTTTTATCACAGCAAAAAATTCCGTTACAGACAAAGTCAAAGGGCTGCGCATGGGCGCGGAGGACTATATCGTAAAGCCGTTTGAAATCATCGAGCTGTTGGCGCGCATCGACGTCGTCCTGCGCCGTTACCATAAAACCGAAGAAATCATCGAAGCCGCCGGGCTTGTGATTGATACAAAATCCCGGAAGGTCACACGGGACGGCACCGACATTGCCCTTACCCCAAAGGAGTACGAGCTGTTATTGTTGTTTGTACAAAACCCAAACACGGCGCTGTACCGCGAGACGATCTACGAACGGATCTGGGAAAAGGAATTTATCTACGGCAGCAAGACTGTAGACCTGCATATCCAGCGCCTGCGCCGCAAAGCGCATCTGGAAAAGGAACTGCTTGCTGTCAATAAAGTCGGATACCGGCTTGAGGTAAAAGAATGAAATTTCGAATCAAAGCTACCTGCTGTATGATTACGCTGATGGCGCTTTTTTTTGGTGCCGGAGGGAGCGCCCTGATCTCCATTACCTTTCATACTTCCCTCCAGCAGGAAAAGAAAACCGCGCAGGAATCCTACCGCATGATCTTAAATACACTGCAAATCGTCAACAATATGGACGAATGGACAGACGAAAAAGATATTTCCAAAATACTGGAACAGCTCTCTGCACAGGACGCCTTTGGAGCGGCATTGCAGCTCCATTCCAATACTGGGGTCTTATATTCCAAAGGCGCTGTCGCGGCACATTTGAAAGACCTTTCCGACCAGACCGATACGTCGCATCTTGCCTGCACCATTTTTTCCACGCCGGATACCGGATATTACCTACAGCTTTCCGGCTCTTTTTTTGTCGGCAAGGAAAGCTATTACCTGGAAGCAGCCTATGACATCTCTTCCATCTATGAAGCGCGCACCCAGCAGCAGGAGCTTTTTCAGCAGATTTTTATTATTCTGATCGCGGCATGTGCCTGCTTTTCCTATATCCTTGCCTTTTTCCTGACCCGGCCGTTAGCGCGCCTGTCAAAAGCCTCGCGTGAGATCGCCTGCGGCAATTATGACTACCGCAGCAGGATCAAGAGCAACGATGAAGTCGGCGCTGTATCCAGGGATTTTGACCTGATGGCAGACCACCTGCAAAACAGCATCGAACAGCTTAAAAATGCGATGGAGCGCCAAAACCTGTTTATCGGAAACTTTACCCATGAGCTGAAAACGCCGATGACCTCCATTATCGGCTACGCCGACCTGTTAAGAAGCCAGGCGCTCTCCAAGGAGGACGAGGCGGACGCCGCCAAATATATTTTCTCCGAGGGAAAACGGTTAGAACGCCTGTCCTTAAAACTGCTTGATATTTTCGTCTCTGAGCATGAATCGTTTACGCTTGCAAAAGCCTGTGCCGCAGACATTATTACCAATCTTGTCACCCATTTAAAACCAGTGCTTGCAAAAGAGCAGATTGCGCTGGAATGCGACTGCGAACAGGGTTACTGTATGCTGGATACCGATTTTTTCGGCTCGCTGCTTGTCAATCTGATTGAAAATGCAAGAAAAGCTTTGACAGACGGCGGTACGATAAAGGTCAGCTTAGCCATGACAGACGACGGATGCACGGTCAGGGTTGCCGACAACGGCAGCGGCATCCCGCAAAGCGCCCTTTCCCATATTACAGAAGCTTTTTACCGCGTGGATAAATCCCGCTCACGGGCACAGGGCGGCGCTGGCCTTGGGCTGACGCTGTGTTCCGATATCGCAAGGATGCATCACGGTACGATCTCGTTTGAGAGCCAGGAAGGATACGGTACGACCGTCACTGTGGAACTGAAAGGAGGACGGGCATGAAAACACTGAAAAAAATTCTGGTTACCTGTTTTTATCTGGCATTTACGCTTGCCGTATGTACGGCAGGATTTTTGCTGCCTTCTATATTAAACGACTATCAGGATCGCCAAATATTTGCAAAAATCGAACACACCGCAATGGAACCGCCGGAGCTAACTTACAGTTCCAGCCTGTTTGACACCCTGCACCTGCTTTCTCAGGAACACTATTTTGTCAATTACCCCTCCACAGGCAGCAAACGAACCTCCGAAGAGGCCTGCGCAAAATCGCTGGAATTTATAGAATCGCTGGATGCATACGGATTTCAGTTGTCCGAACCGATCGCCGCCGCCAACTGTTCAGCGACTTTGCAGCTTGCGATTGTATCTGTAGATTCTCCCTATCCTAACATCATACAAGACGTTTCATCCGCTGTAGACACAGAGGATGCCAAAAAACAGGCGGCGGATACTGCTTCGGATATTACGACCGCTGTTGTCTGGAAATGCTCCATTTATTATGAATCCGGCTACTGGATCAATCTATGGCTCGACGACAAGAGCGGAAAAGCCGTCGCCTGTTCGATGTTTACAGACCAGATCTACGCACTGATTCACTATGGGAGTAAACAGCAGTTAGACAGCTTTGCCTCGACTGCCGCAAACTTTTTGGAAGATTATTACGAACTGCCCGCCACGCTGCTGGAACAGTCTGTCATCCACTCAACCTATCCTTTATTTGATAAAGGCGGCAATGTAATGGAAGCTTCCTATATTATCCAGTTAAAGGAAGAGGACGGAAACCTGATCCAGATCCCTTTGCAGCTTTCCCAGGATTGCATGATCTTAAACAACTGACCTCATTTTTTGTCATCCTTGCCAAAAAGATGCCAAAAAAATGTATTTTCTTTGCCTTTTTGTATTATAATTCTTTCATAGTTTCCGATAACTATAAGGGGTATTTTCCATATTTCCGCAAAATACCCCGTTCAAGAAAGTGAGGTACTGCTCATGCATACACAAAAGCGTCTACATAAAAAACACCCGAAACATCTGTCTTACACAGCAAAGCGCAGGAAACAGGCGCAGCCGGACACCCACAAGCTCTGCCGCCTGTGCGTCAAATCGGCATTGTGCGCTTCGGCTTTTACGCTGACTCTGCTCGTCTCCTCTGAATGGAATATCCAAAAACCACAGACTGGCTATTGGAAACAGCACCTGTCTAAAGCTGCGGCATACCTATCCGCACAATCCCATCAGGCGCCTGTCCCTTCCGATCAAGACAATCTGCAAACAGGCAAAAACACAGACGTTGGTAAAACCAGCCAGCAAACAGGCTCCGCCGCAGGCCAGGCTGCTGATTCATCTGCGACTGGCTCGTCAGGATCCGGCGGCAAAAACCAGGATTCGGCGGCATCCGCCGGCAAAAACAAAGATGCTGCGGCAGGCAAGAAAAACAAGGAGCAAATGGCAAATGGCAAGAAAAACCAGAAGCAAACAGCAGACAGCCAAGCAGCCGCAGATTCCCAGCCAGGCAGCCAGGCAGCACAAGCTGACGGCTCCGGCAGCCAGCCGTCCTATACGGAATATGACCAGACAAAGCCACAGCAGGCTTCTGGTACAGACGAGCGGACGCTCTATGCAGCAAACCCGGATACAGAGATCTATTACTCTTATGAGGACAACCAGGTACAGTTTTCCGCAAATGCAGGGCAATCGATACAGGCTGTTCCAGAACGACTGCCCGAAGAACAGCGCATTGACACGACAACAGACGATACCGATACTACGCACTATCAGCAGCTTTCCAGCGAATGGAACTTAATCCTCGTAAACCCATGGAACGAGATCCCAGACGATTATGAGATCAGCCTTGCCAGCCTGCCGAACGGGCATTCCATAGACAGCCGCTGCTACCCTGCCCTGACAGAAATGCTGGACGCCTGCCGCAAAGCGGGCCTGCGCCCGTTAATCTGCTCCTCCTACCGTTCCAAGGAAAAACAGCAATCGCTGTTTTTAGAACGTATCAACGAGCTGGCCGCACAGGGCTATACAAAAAAAGAAGCACGCCAAAAAGCTGCCACCTCCGTAGCACGCCCTGGTACAAGCGAGCACCAGGCAGGACTTGCCGTCGACATTGTAGACAGCAGCCACCAGCTCTTGGACGCCACACAGGAACATACCCCGGTACAGCAATGGCTGATGGAAAACAGTTGGAAATATGGGTTTATCCTGCGCTACCCGCTTGATAAGAGCCGCCTGACCGGCATTATCTACGAACCGTGGCATTACCGGTATGTCGGCAAGGAAGCTGCAAAAGAAATCTATGAACGCGGGATCTGCCTGGAAGAATACCTGGAAGAAAAATCCTGACCTGAAACGGCATTTGGACAGAAATAAAACAGGGCATGATAGTCTCATGCCCTGTTTTATTTCTGCGCATCCCAAAACTCCCGCAGTTTCCCTGCCACATTCCGCACCGTACATACCTCGCAATTCTCCCATTCCCTCGGAAACAGCTCCCGGTATTCCCGGCGCAAAAACCTCTCATCCAATAGTTCAATGACTCCCACATCCGAAACCGTACGGATGACACGCCCCGCTGCCTGCAAGACCTTATTCATGCCAGGATAGCGGTAGGCATAATCAAACCCGCTGCCGGAACGTTTGTCATAAAACTGCTTTAAGATCTCGCGCTCATTGCCGACCTGCGGCAGCCCGGTTCCGATAATGATGGCGCCAATCAGTTGTTCCTGCTTTAAGTCAATCCCTTCCCCAAAAATACCGCCCATCACACAAAACGCAATCATAGAACAGTCGCGGCTGATGGCAAACTGTGCCAGAAACTCCTCCCGGTCTGCTTCCTTCATACCGCTTTTCTGCACGATGCATTCCATCTGCGCCGTATTCTTTTGCACAAACTGTGCCAAGACATCGTCCATCATTTTATAAGAAGGAAAAAAAACGATATAATTGCCCTTTTTCTGCATTCCAGTCTGATAAATATACTCCGCCATCCGTTCGTACTCCTGCTCGCTGCGGCGCGCATACCGGCTTGTTACATCACTGGCAACAAGCAAAAGATGCTGCTGCGGGCGAAATACCGTCTCCGCATAGACCGCATAATTATCTTCCTTCGTGCTCAGCAGGCTCTTATAATATCCAATCGGCAAAAGCGTCGCAGAAAAAAAGACCGTACTTTTTCCCTTGTCCAGCCGTTCCTGCAAATTTCTGGACGGGTCTACACAATACAGCCGTATGCGAAAACGCTCCTCCTCATGCTCCGAGTAAACGACATAGTTTTCATCCAGACGCTCACTCGTATCCAAAAAACTGCGCACCTGAAAATACAGCTCCAATACCTCCTCCCTGCCGTCAAATTCCCGGTACTGCTGCAAAAAGGCCTCGTATTCCCCGGCAAGGCGCATCAGCGCAAACACAAAGGCAGAAATGTTCTCATGATACTGGAACTGCTCGCACTCTCTTTTATATCCCAATAATATCTCATTGCATTTTTGCAGCTCTTTCGCCAGCTTCGGGCTTTTCTTCTTAACAAGCTTTTTTACCGACAGAAAATCTTCCTTATATAAAGAAGCACTGTACATTTCCCTGCCCCGCTCCACCAGATTGTGCGCTTCATCGATCAAAAACAGATAATCTCCGCGCACGCCCTCTGCAAAAAAACGCTTCAAATAAACGCTCGGATCAAATACATAATTATAATCACAGATAATATTGTCCACCCAGGACGCCGTATCCAGACAAAGCTCAAACGGGCAGACCATATGCGCTCTTGCCTGCGCAAGCAGCTCTTCCCTCGTAAACAAATCCGCCTGGTGCAAGAGCTGGTACACCGCCTCGTTAACCCGGTCAAAATGCCCCTTTGCATACGGGCAGGCGTCTGGATTGCACTCTGTCTCTTCCATCAGGCACAGCTTTTCTTTTGCCGTAATCTGCACAGTTTTCGCACGGTAGCCGTTCTGGTAAAACAGATCCAGCGTTTCCTTCGCTACAGCCGCCGTAATCGTCTTTGCCGTCAGATAAAAAATCTTATCCCCCAGCTCCTCCCCGACTGCCTTCACCGCCGGAAACAACGTCGTAAGCGTCTTGCCTGTCCCGGTCGGCGCCTGGATAAACAAGTTCTTTCTACGCAGGATCGTCCGGTACACATCTGCGGCAAGCTCCTTTTGCCCTTTCCGGTAAGGGAATGGAAACTCCAGCCCCTTGATCGAGCTCTGCCGGATCACACGCCACTCATACTGAAACTGCGCCCACTTTTTATATTCCTGCATCAAAGAAAAAAACCACTCCTCCAGCTCGGCAAACGAATAAGCTATATAAAAATACCGCACCTCCTCGGTGTCCAGGTTGACATACGTCATACGGACACCGATCCGGCGATACTGCTTTTTCTGCGCATACATATAAGCATAACACTTCGCCTGTGCAAGATGGACGACGGCAGGCTCTGTCATCTGAGAAATATCCGCAAACACCCCCTTGATCTCATCGATCATCACCTTAACCTTGCGATCTGCTCCTGCTTCCGTCACCTCTTCAAGCCCTACTTCTGCTTCTGTCACCTCTTCAAGCCCTGCTTCTGTTTCCGCCTCCACAATCCCGTCTGCCCTGCCTTCCAGCAGAATCGTATAATGCTCCTCTTCAAACTCCATTTTCAGCGGTACTTCCGCATGATACAAAACTCCCGCCTGCTTTTGAAGCTTTCGGTGAATCCGGCTGCCCCGCTGCATCGCTTCCGCCTGCATCCCGCCTGCGCCGCGGTGATCGATATCCCCGCTGCGCAAAATAAATTCCACTAGGTTTCGCACAGATATTTTAATTTTAATCATGCCGTTCCTGTTCATTTGCAAAGCATTCACAAAAACGTGCCGAAAACGACGGCTGTTCCCCTGCCATAATCAAATGCGACACATCCCCAAAGCTGCTCATACGGAACGAAGCGATTCCCTGCCTGCGCTCCTCTGTCACAAGCGTCGTTACCGAAGAAGGCGCCGCACAAGTCCCATGCCAGAGCACCATCGGCGAGACGCCAAGCAAATGGCTGAGCAGCACACACTCCAGGCCAAAATGGCAGAAAAATGCAATCGTGTCCATATTGCTGCAAACAGCGCGGTAATAGTTTCCTTCCCGCTCATAGCCATGCTGCGCCAATATCTCGTCAAAGGATGCAGTTACCCAGACATATTCCTGCGCTACCTTTCCTCCCTGCATCACCGTATGCTCCATCCACTCCTGCTTATGATAAAATGCTTCCTGCGCTGTCCAATCCTTTGGCAGCCAGTCCCACGTAATCGACTTTCCTTCTTTATCTGGCCTTTCGATCATTGGCGAAAACTCCCGCAGCCATTCGCACTCCTGCGCTTCCCGCTGCATTTTTTTCAGCGTAAGGCTCGCTGTATCCTTTGCCCTGCCCAACGGCGACACGTAAAATTTACGGATATCCATAGCTGAAATCCGCTCCGCCAGCAGCCCTGCCTCCTTCCATCCCTGTTCTGTCAGAGAATCTGCTTCATAATCCGGGTCTGCATGTCTGATAATTAATATTTTCATTCTTATACCCTCTGTTTTCGTTATGATATGTGAAATTCATGTTTTCTTTTCGATACACCTGAATATTTTACCATATCTTTCAGAAAGAATCCATCTTATTTTAGCTCCTGTTTTAGATTTGCCGCTGCTTGCAGCCTGCCCTGTTTTATGGTAAAATGAATTGCAAGACGACAGCAACAGCATCGAGCTATGGGCTAAGTTATTTCATCAATCATAAGGGAGGATTTTGTATGCATTTTTTGAAAAAAATATCAATTTTCCTGCTGGCAGCTTTTCTTTTCCTGACAATGCCCGCTTTTCGGCTCCAGCCGTTCCAGCCCATGCAGCAAACAACCGCTGCTGCCAAAACACCGCTGGAACGCTATGGCCGATTAAACGTATCCGGCTCCAGCCTTGTTGACAGCAGCGGAAACCCTGTCCAGCTAAAAGGCATCAGCACGCACGGGCTGTCCTGGTATCCGCAATACGTAAATAAAAAAGCATTCCAGACTCTGCGCGATCAATGGGGAATAGAAGTGATCCGGCTTGCAATGTATACCGCAGAGTACAACGGCTACTGTACCGGTTCCGCTAAAAACAGGAACGAGCTGAAAGCTTTGATTGACAAAGCCGTCCAATACTGCGACCAGCTTGGCTTATATGTGATCATCGACTGGCACATTTTAAGCGACTCCAATCCGAATATATACAAAAAACAGGCTGCATCCTTTTTCAAGTCCATGGCAAAAAAATATGCTGGACACAAAAATGTCCTGTATGAAATATGCAATGAGCCAAACGGCGACACCACATGGAACCAGGTCAAATCCTATGCCCAGACGATGATCCGCACGATCCGCAGACAGGATCCACATGCCATTATCATCACAGGCACGCCAACTTGGTGCCAGGACGCAGACATTGCCGCTGCATCTCCGCTCAAAGGCAGCAACCTTATGTATGCGTTCCACTTTTACGCATCCACGCACACAGACGATTACCGGAAAAAACTGCAATCCGCGATTGACAGCGGGCTTCCTGTATTTGTATCTGAATTCGGCATCTGTGAAGCCTCCGGTAGCGGAACCATCAACAAGGCAGAAGCCAGCCGCTGGATCCGCCTGCTCGACAAGCACCAGGTCAGCTATGTCGCATGGAACCTTTCGAATAAAGACGAAGCATCCGCACTGCTCAAAAGCAGTTGTACAAAAACCTCCGGCTGGAAGCGTTCTGACCTGTCAGAAACCGGAACCTGGATCTACGATATGCTACGTAAACGAAGGCTTTAACCAATTAAATTTGCCGCTTTCAGACGCTTGCGTATTTCCTGCCCAACCAGTTCCGCGAGCACGATCTTTGCCAGGTCCCCGATCAAAAACGGTATCACACATGCTGATAACGCATAACCAAGCTCACATTTCATCAGAACCATAAACCATACCGTCCCAAACGCATACAACACTACAGTCCCTACAACCATGCCCAAAATGCACCAGATCCTCTTATAAGAAAACTGTTCCATAATAAATCCTCCGACGAGTGTCAGGCATATGTATCCGACCAGATATCCTCCTGTCGGGCCAAGCAGCTTTGCAGCCCCTCCGGTATATCCGGCAAAGACCGGAACACCGGCAAACCCTAACAGCAAATAAATCATACAGCTCACTGTACCCATCTTCATCCCAAGTACATACATCGACAAATAAATCGTCAATGTCATAACCGAAATCGGAACCGGCCCAATCGGGACTGCCAATGGCCCCAACAGGCACATCACCGCTGACATGAGTGCAATAAAGCATAACTGGCGAACTGGAAATGCTGTTGCAGATTCTTCTTTCATATTGTTAACCTCTACTTTCTTTTGCTTGACTATTTGACAACCTCTATTATAAATGATTTCTTGTATTTGTCAATCCTATTTCCATGAATTGTTAACTTTTTTGAATAATCGGTAAACATTATACTCATACAAGACAAAAACAGCCCGCATTTCAGTTTAGGAACTGTCCTGAAATGCGAGCCACACCCTCATTGTTTACATCATATTGTCCAGATTTTTCTCAGCCTGCCTTTTCTATCCCCAGTTCAGGCGCGATTTCCCGATGCTCCACTGCTGTGGAAAAAACGATCTGTGTCTGTGTTTTTCCATATTTTTGCAGTTTTCCGACAAACTGCTCCAGTGCCTCCGTATCTGGATAAACGACCTCCAGCAGCATTGCATAATCACCGGAAATGCAGTTGCATTCAATCACATTTCTGCATCGGCGCATCTGTTCCAAAAACTCCTCCTTTAACCTGGTATCGACTGCCAGCGTAATAAATGCTTTGATGCTGTATCCCATCAGCTCATGGTTAATGCTTGCATGAAAGCCTGTAATATACCCTTCCCGCTCCAGCTTTTCCAGCCTCGCAGAAGCCGCCGGAGAGGACAAATACACTCTGGCCGCAAGGTCTTTTAAAGACATCCTCCCATTTTCCTGTAATAAGCTGATGATCTGATGATCGATAAAATCTAATTTCCGTTTCATACCGTTTCCCTCCAAAAAAGCAAAAAAGCGCCTTGCATATTCTGCAAAACGCCTTCGTTTTTTATATTACCTATGAAATTCTTAATTTTATTAATCTTATCACACAATTACCTTATTTGTCCAGTATTTTTTTTCGAACATTCCATTTTCCGGATTTATTTGCAGCAGGTTCGCTTTCCTGAACGGTTATGCCTATTTTTCGCCTGCTTTGGTATTTGTGTTCGGCTTTGCATTTGCGCCCGCTTTGGAGTTCGTTTTCGGTTTGGATTTGGGTTTTGTCAGGTCATAGCTCTCTGCAATCATCCGTTTGATCTCCTGCACTGGTACGCTGCCGTCCAGGATAATCGAATTCCAGTGCTCTTTATTCAGATGGTAGGCAGGTACTACCGATGGAAATGCCTGCCTCCACAGGTCCCGCCACTGCGGGTCGCACTTCACGTTCACCCATATATGCCCATTTCGGTCAAAAATCCATGCAAATACTTTCTTGCTGGCTTTATGCCGGATCACACACCAGTTTTGGTCATGGAACGGATAATCTTCGTATACATCAGCAAACGACAGACAATATGCAACGGCTTCTGCTCTTTCTGTCATAAGCGGCAGTATCCCTGAATCGCCCTGAAAGCAAACTCCGCCGCGCCGTCTCCTCTTGCGGAATCCATGTTACGTATCATGCTGCATATCTCCCTTTTTTGTGCAAAAACTCCAGATATCTTCCACGCTGCACCTGTCGCTGAAAAGGGGCCGCCGGAAACATCTTCTCCGGCAGCCCCTTTTATGTTCTGTTATAATCGAATTCTTATTTCCCAAGCTCTTCCTTCAAAGCAGCCGTTAAAGCCGGAACGATCTTATTCAGGTCGCCGACAATACCATAATCAGCTACGTCAAAAATCGGAGCATCTTCGTCTTTATTGATTGCAATAATAATATCTGCTTCTTCCATACCTGCTACGTGCTGGATCGCACCAGAGATACCGATTGCAAAATATACGTTTGGACGAACGGTCTTTCCAGTCTGCCCTACCTGGCAGTCTACCGGTTTCCAACCGTTTTCCACAACGGCACGGGAACAGCTTACCATTCCGCCAAGTACATCGGCAAGATCCTGTAAAATCTTGAAGTTTTCAGCAGAACCTACGCCGCGGCCGCCGGATACAAGGATTTTCGCATCCATAATGTTCTCAGCGCTCTTTGCCTGCTTGATGACATTTAAGATCTCTACATATTTATGATTCACTTCAAATCCAGGATTGTATTCGATAATCTCAGCCTTTGCACCAGCAATTGGCTCAATCTTCTGCATAACGCCTGGACGTACGGTAGCCATCTGCGGACGGTTATCCGGGCAAGCGATTGTAGCGATCGTATTGCCGCCGAATGCAGGACGTGTCATTAACAACTGGTTGTGCTTCTGCTCTTTGCCTTCTACTGCCTTTAATGGGAAATCACCGATTTCAAGCTGTGTACAGTCTGCTGTCAAGCCTGTAGCTACTCTTGCGGATACGGTAGGGCCTAAATCCCTTCCGATTGCAGTAGCGCCGACTAACATAATTTCCGGCTTGTACTCGTTAATAACAGAAGATAATGCATGTGCATATGGCTCTGTCTTATATACTTCAAGTGCAGGGTCATCTACAACGATTACCTTGTCTGCACCGTATTCAGCCAACTGGTCAGCCAGCCCCTTTACATTTGATCCAAGAAGAACGGCTGTTACATCTGTATTCAGATCTTTTGCAAGATCTTTTGCTTTTCCGATTAATTCAAAGGCAATACTGCTTAATTCATTATCTACCTGCTGTGCGTAGATATATACGCCCTTATATTCTTCTAAACCCATTTTTTTCACCACTTTCCTTCATCTTATTAGATTACATGTTTCTCTTTTAACTTACCCATGATATATGTCACGGATTCTGTCGCATCCAGTGTAACCTTTTCGCCGGCACCCTTGCGTACCTTATCAGATGCTTTTGCGATCTTTGTAGGAGAACCATTCAGGCCGATGTTTGCATCATCCAGATCCTTTAAGTCATTTCTTCCCCATACTGTTACTTCTTTTTCATCATATGCGTCAAAAATTCCGCCTGGTGTCATATAACGAGGAACATTTAATTCAGAAAGTGCTGTCACAAGACATGGCATTTTTACTTTCAGCTCATGATATCTGTCTTCGTACTGTCTCTTAACGATCACAGAATCCCCATCTATTTTCAATTCTTCCGCATAGGAAATTACCGGCAGGTCCAGATGCTCTGCAATCTGCGGGCCAACCTGTGCGGTATCGCCGTCGATCGCCTGACGGCCTGTAATAATCAAATCATAGTCAATATTTCTCAGCGCCCCTGCAATCGTAGAAGACGTAGCCCATGTATCAGCGCCGCCCAATACTCTGTCAGTCACAAGGATGGCTTTGTCAGCGCCCATCGCCATTGCTTCACGGAGCACGTCATCCGCCTTTGGAAGCCCCATCGTAAGTACAGTAACTTCTGCGCCGATTTCATCTTTGATTCTAAGTGCTGCTTCCAGTCCTGCTTTATCATCTGGATTCATGATCGCAAGCATGGCTGCTCTATCCAGCGTACCGTCCGGGTTAAATTTCACGCCGCCTTTGGTATCTGGTACCTGTTTAATACATACAACGATTTTCACGGTAGTTTCACTCCTTATACTCTATTTAAAATTTGCCTGTTATTTCAATAACGCACCAGAGATAACCATACGCTGAACTTCAGAGGTTCCTTCGTAAATCTCTGTGATCTTCGCATCACGCATCATACGCTCTACATCGTATTCACGGATGTAGCCGTATCCGCCGAATAACTGTACAACTTCTGTAGTTACTGCCATAGCAGTCTCTGCTGCAAATAATTTAGCCTTTGCTGCTTCTACAGAGTATACTCTCTGTGTAGCTTTTGCTACGGCTGCGCGGTATACTAAGAATTTTGCTGCATCAATACGTGCTGCCATATCAGCCAGCTTGAACTGTGTATTCTGCTGCTGTGCAATCGAACGGCCAAACTGTTTTCTTTCTTTTGTATATTCGATTGCTCTTTCCAATGCGCCTTCTGCAAGCCCAAGTGCCTGGGATGCGATACCGATACGTCCGCCATCCAGCGTATGCATTGCGATTGGGAAGCCTTTTCCTTCCGGCCCTAACAGTGCATCCTTTGGAATTCTGCAATCTTCAAAAATCAATTCATATGTTGAGGAACCACGAATACCCATCTTCTTCTCTTTTGTTCCGAAGGAGAAGCCCGGAGCGCCTTTTTCTACGATAAATGCAGAGAAGTTTTTCTTCTTTCTGCCTCTCTTATCTTCTGTAATGCTTGTAATTGCGATCACGATATAAACATCCGCAACTTTACCGTTTGTGATAAAGCATTTGGAGCCGTTTAATACCCACTCGTCACCGTCTAAAACAGCCTTTGTCTGGCAGCCCTGTGCGTCTGTACCAGCGCCTGGCTCTGTCAGGGCGAATGCACCAAGCTTTTCACCCTTTGCAAGCGGTGTTACATATTTTTTCTTCTGTTCTTCTGAACCATAGGTCATAATCGGATCGATACAAAGCGATGTATGCGCAGAAACGATAACGCCTGTTGTACCGCAAACTTTTGATAATTCTTCTACACACATTACATATGTAAGAGGATCGCAGCCCTGTCCGCCGTACTCCTTTGGTACCGGAATTCCCATAAATCCAGCCTTTGCCATTTTGGCAACTGTTTCTGCCGGAAATGCCTCTGTCTCATCGACTTCCTGAGCAAGAGGCTTTACTTCTGTTTCAGCGAAATCTTTGAATAAAGTTCTCGCCATTTCATGTTTCTTATCTAAAGAAAAATCCATGATTCTTACTCCTCCATTTACTTAATCACACAGGTTGCTTGCCAGCCCGTTTTTAACTTCTTTGAATTTTTTTCTTTGTTTCCTAATTTATATCTGTAAGCTTCTGTTTTACCGTCTTATTTGCTGTAATCGTAGAAGCCTTTGCCTGTCTTCATACCTAATTTGCCTGCACGTACCATTTTCTTTAATAATGGATGCGGACGGTATTTTGGATCACCTGTCTCATCATATAATACGTTCATAATTGCAAGGCAGATATCAAGCCCTACCAGGTCGCCTAACGCAAGAGGCCCCATTGGATGGTTTGCACCGAGCTTCATAGCAGTGTCGATGCCTTCTACAGATGCAACGCCGTCAGCATAGATGCCGATTGCTTCGTTAATCATCGGGATCAGGATTCTGTTTACAACAAAGCCTGGAGCTTCTTTTACTTCTACCGGAGTTTTTCCGATTGCTTTGGAGATCTCTACGATCTTGTCGCGCATTTCATCAGGAGTATTTTCGCCCTGGATAACCTCAATAAGCTTCATTACAGGAGCCGGGTTAAAGAAATGCATACCAATTACCGGACGGTCAAGCCCTGCAGCGATTTCTGTCACAGATAAAGAAGAAGTATTTGTTGCAAACATACAGTCTGCTTTTACAATATCCTGCAATTCTTTGAATGTCTGTTTCTTTACATCCATTACTTCAAGCGCTGCTTCTACGATCAAGTCACAGTCTGTACAGATATCCTTAACGCCTGTAGTAATCTTGCCAAGGATCTTGTCTGCGTCTTCCTGGTTCATTTTGCCTTTTGCAACTCTTTTTTCAAAGCCTTTTGCGATTTTGTTTTTGCCGTTTGCAGCAAATTCCTCGTTGATGTCACATAAGCATACTTCATATCCTTCTGTCTGTGCGAATGCCTGTGCAATTCCAGAACCCATGGTTCCTGCGCCGATTACTCCTACTTTCATTGTAGTTCCTCCTTCTATATTTTCCTTCAGCTTCTATATTTATATTCGTTTATTTTTGTGGGTTATTTATTTTATGTCTGACATTTCTGCATAGAAAACCGTTGCTTTTTCGCAGTAGATTTACCCGAGAGCATAAGCTGCCCGGGTAAATCTGTATGTTAACCTGCTAACTTGCCTGCTAATCTCTCTCAACGATTGTAGAACAGCCCATGCCGCCGCCGATACAAAGTGTAGCAAGTCCTCTCTTTGCATCTCTTTTTACCATTTCATGCAATAATGTAACAAGGATACGGCATCCAGAAGCCCCTACCGGATGTCCAAGAGCGATTGCGCCGCCGTTTACGTTTACCTTGTCCATATTGAAGCCAAGATCTTTTGCAACTGCAACAGACTGTGCTGCAAAAGCTTCGTTTGCTTCGATCAAATCCATATCATCGATGGAAAGCCCTGTCTGTGCCAATACTTTCTTTGTAGAAGCAACCGGGCCAATTCCCATAACTTCTGGCCGAACGCCGCCAAGTGCACCTGCTACCCATGTAGCCATCGGCTTTACGCCAAGCTCTTTTGCTTTTTCTTCGCTCATAACTACGATTGCTGCCGCACCGTCATTGATACCGGAAGCATTTCCAGCAGTTACAAGGCCGCCCTGTTTGCCGGAGCAGCATTTCAAGTTTGCAAGGCTCTCAGCCGTTGTGCCGGCACGCGGGCCTTCGTCTTTCTTAAATTCAACGATCTCTCTCTTAACCTTAACCGGTACCGGAACGATCTCGTCGTCAAATTTGCCTTCTGCAATGGCTTTCTCACATTTCTGCTGGCTGTTTGCTGCAAACGCATCCAGTTCTTCTCTTGTAAGGCCATATTCATCGCAGATATTTTCTGCGGTAATCATCATATGATACTGATTAAATGCATCTGTCAGCGCATCGTTTACCATGGTATCGATGATCGTTGCATTGTTCATACGATAACCAAAACGAGCCTTCGTCATAGCATACGGCGCCATAGACATATTCTCCATACCGCCTGCAACAACGATGTCAGCCTGTCCGGATAAAATCTGGGCCGCTGCCTCATTGACACATTTCAGGCCGGAACCGCATACGACATTCAATGTAACTGCCGGAACTTCATTTGGTAAACCAGCCTTGATGGAAGCCTGGCGTGCAACGTTCTGTCCCTGAGCTGCCTGAATAACGCATCCCATTAATACTTCATCCACCTGCTCCGGCTTTACGCCCGCTCTGTTTAATGCTTCCTTAATTACGATTGCTCCTAACTCTGCTGCCGGAGTATTGCTCAATGCTCCGCCCATTTTACCAATTGCGGTACGGCATGCGCCTGCTAAAACTACTTTGTTTGCCATTTTCTCGTCTCCTTTACAAACTTGTCATAATAAGATGTTAAAAATTTAACAATCTTTTCAAAAAAATAAAACGTCTTAGAAATGCAAGACTCAACTCTTGTATTTAGGATATCACAATTATATGTTTTTGGCAACTAAAAATTTCATAATAATTCTGATTTTTCCTAAAAATTTCTAAATAATAGGATTAAAACTATAAAATCTGCCTATAATATAAGATTTCGCAGATTTTTGTCTTATCAATCAGCCCTAATAAAATACATGGTTTCCAATTACCGTTCCGTCAATCTCGCCATTATCAACTCTAAAGTACAGGCAATCTACATTTCGGCTGCCATTCAATACTGCCTGCGCCGCCGACGTACAATGGCTTCCAAGCCCCGCTGCAAGCGCATGGGCAAAACGGCCGCTTGCAACCGGCGAAAACTGGCCGCTCTGGTAAATCACGCCGCTGATGCTGTTTGGAAAACTGCTGCTTGCTACCCGGTTTAAAATCACGCTCCCTACTGCAAGCTGCCCCTCGTATGGCTGATTGCCAGCTTCACAATAGATAATAGTCGATAACAGTTCCAGATCACCAGCACCTGCTGCAGGACTGCCGCTGTGACGACTGTCAGAAGAACTGCTGCCGGAGCTGCCGCCCTGCTGCCCGCCATCCTGCTGCTCACTTTCTGGTTGGGCTGCCTGCTGCCTTTTACGCTCCTCTTCCTCTCTCCTGCGCTGCTTTTGCTCTTCCTCACGGATACGTTTAAGCTCTTCTTCCTGCTTTCTGATTTCTTCCTCACGCCTTTTGTCCTCCTCTGCTTTTTGCCGTTCCAGCTCCTGCTCATACTGTTTTTGGCGCTCCAATTCCTGCTCATACTGTTCCTTAAGCGCCGCGGAAGCCTGGATCTGCGAGATTTTTTCTCCCAGCCTTTCTTTCATGCCTGCCACTGCCGTATCGATTCCGTCCAACTGTTTTTCCTGTTCTTCCTCCAGGCTTTTCAGTTGCGCCTGCTCAGAAACAAGCTTTGCCTTTGCCTTTTTTATTTTCCTCGTCGTGGCTTTATATTCCTCCAGCTTCTGCCTGTCATAAGCCATCACTGCCTGAAAATATTCCGCGCGGCGCAGCGCTTCGGAAAACGAATCGGCATCCAGCACAAACCATATCATATCTATTGTACTGTTTTCATACATAAAACAGATTCGCTCCTTCATCTGCCTGTACTGCTGCCTGCTTTCCTTTTTGGAGCTTTTTAGCGCCTCCTGCGTCTTTTTGATTTCCTTTTGTGTCCCTGCAATATCCTCTTTTGTCTGATCCAGCTCTGCTGCCAGACGGCTGATCTGCTCCTGCCCGTCAGCAATCTCCTGCTCCAATGCCTGCTGCTGCATCCGCCAGGCGCTGATCTTTTTGCCCGTCTGGTCCAGCGCCTCCTCCAGGTCATGAATCTTTTTTCCTGTACTGTCAATCTGGTCCTCAATCGCACCGGCATATGCCTGGCTGCTGCACAGCATCCCCGCTGCAAGCAGCAGCGCCAGGCAGGCTTTTCTCCTTTGTTTCATAACAGCATACGCTCCTTTTTCGTCAGCCCTTTTCCTAACAATTAAAAATTTAACAAGATTGTGAATATATTATATCATTTGTATTACACAATGTATATATTTTCCTTGTGTTTTTGATTGTTTTTTTTGGTAAGTTATGCTATCATAAATGAGAGTGGGATGTAGTTGACAATTTCCGTTTATTCATAAAACAATGACCAAAGGGATTACGCTGTCTTTCGAGGAAATACGAAAGGCATTTACAGCGCCAAGTGTTCTGAAACATATTTTCCGCCCTAAAACCAACCTGGAATTATGATTTCAGATGCGCTATGATAACCAGAAAAATGAAAGGAGAAGCTGCTAGGCAAAAATCTATGTCTGGATATTTGCCCATATTTTGAGCAGCAATGGTACTATGTTATTTGTAGAATCAGAGGATATCAAGCCAGGAATGCGTCTAGCCAAACCAGTGTACAATCGGAACGGAGTATTGCTGTTTGACCGGAATACAAAATTGACCGTTCAAAACATTGTAAATCTGACGAATTTCGGTTTGATCGGTATTTTTATTCTGGAACCGGCGGAACCGCTTCCGCCGATTACAAAAGAAGAACAGGAATTTGAACAGCTCCAGACCTTTTATATGTTCCGGCTCCGCGACAGCCTGGTCAACATCAGCAAAGGAAAAATGCCGCAGGACCTGCCTGGCCTTGCCAAAGACGTGGTAGACCACTTTGGCACGTTAGACCACAAAGTACATTTTACCCAGACAATCCGAAGCAACACAGACTTTGTATATAAACATTCGATTGGTGTTTCCATTATTTCCGCTATGATCGGCCATGCAATGGGCTTACGTGAAAGTACGCTGCTTTCTATTGTAACGGCTGCTTTTTTGTACGATTTCGGCTATTTGTACGTACCGGCTGAGATTATGAAAAAAGGCGAGGATATCACGGATATTGAAAATTCCACTATTACAAAATACCGCGAAAAAGCGTTTGCCCTGCTCCATGCGGACACAAACCCTTACAGCATCCCGTCCGATGCGCTTGCCATGGTCACGCAGATGATTAAGACAGGCCGTACAGAAGGCGACACGGTAGACCGCAGCAAATGGCTGACAGGCACAGCAATCCTGACGGTCGCTGACCGCTTTGACCGTATGACCGCTATGAGCCTGAGCCGAAAGCCGAATTCCGAGATTTCGGCGGTCCGTTACTTGGTTGACCATCCGGAATCTTATCCTGAAAATGTCGTTTCCGCACTGGCAAAATGCATCCACATCATGCCAGTAGGCTGCTGCGTAGACCTTACCAACGGGGATAAAGGGCTTGTGCTGGAGACAAACGAACGTGACTTTAACCATCCGGTCGTACTGAGCTTCCGCGATAACCAGGTGCTGGACTTAAGCGACCCGAAGGTAAACAGGAACATCCAGATCGCAGACGTCATGCATACAATGGACAACCGCGTAAAAATGGACGCAGAAACGCTGAAACAGTTTACGACCGATGAAAACAGTTCGAAAATGGTGAAAAAATACCAGTTTAAAAAGCTGCAGATAGAAAAACGCCGCCTGGAGCGAGCATAACTGCTTCTGAAATAAAAAGCTGCCGGAAAACGATCTTTCCTGTAAAAATCATTTCCCGACAGCTTCTTTTTATAGATCAAGTTCCGTTTTTATATGTTTGCAATGTCTATCATCGTCATCTCATGGTGCGCTGTCTCAAGGCTTAACGCCAGCGCCTTCGCCGTATCCATCGCCGTAATGCAGTTTACGCCTGTCTCGATGGCAACCCGCCGGATCAAAAAGCCGTCCCTGCCCTTATCCCTGCCCTGTGTCGGCGTATCGATCACAAGGTCGATTTTATGGCCAAGCAGCAAGTCCATAATCGTCGGCGGCTCCTGGTGGATATTGCGCACACGCAGCGCCTGGACGCCGTGGGCATTTAAAAACTTCGCTGTGCTTCTCGTCGCATAGATCTTATAGCCAAGCGCTTCAAAACGCTTTGCGATCTTTGCAGCCTCCGGCTTGTCCGCGTCCTTTACCGTAATAATCATCTGCTTATGCTTTGGCAGCACGACGCCAGCGCCCAAAAACGCCTTGTACAATGCCTCTTCAAACGTCTTTGCAATGCCCAGGCATTCCCCGGTCGACTTCATCTCCGGCCCCAGGCTGATTTCAGCGCCCCTGATCTTTTCAAAAGAAAATACCGGCATCTTAATCGCAAAATAATCCGCTTTCGGCTGCAATCCCGGCACATAGCCAAGCTCCGTTATTTTTTTCCCAAGAATTACCTCTGTCGCCACGTCTACGATCGGAATGCCCGTGACCTTGCTAATATATGGCACTGTCCGGGAAGAACGCGGATTGACCTCAATCACATAGACGTCCTCCCCTACCGCAATAAACTGGATGTTAATTAATCCCTTTACATGCAGCGCTTTTGCCAGCCTTCTGGAATACTCTGCAATCCGGCTGCGCACCGTATCACTGATCGTCGGAGCAGGATAGACGGAAATGGAATCGCCGGAATGCACGCCCGTACGCTCAATATGCTCCATAATGCCGGGAATCAAAATATCTGTCCCGTCACAAACCGCATCGACCTCCAACTCCTTGCCCATCAGGTATTTGTCTACCAAAATCGGATGCTCCTGGGAATAGCGGTTGATAATCGCCATAAACTCCTCGACCTCCTGGTCGGAATACGCAATCTGCATCCCCTGGCCGCCCAGCACATAAGACGGGCGCACCAAAACCGGATATCCCAGCCGGTTTGCAACCTCTTTTGCTTCATCCGCCGTAAAGACTGTGCCGCCTGCCGCCCGCGGAATTTCGGTTTCCTGTAAAATACGGTCAAACAGCTCACGGTCTTCCGCAGCATCGACGTCTTCCGCAGCCGTACCAAGAATCGGCACCCCCATCTCCATCAGGCTCTGTGTCAGCTTGATCGCCGTCTGCCCGCCAAACTGCACCACAGCGCCGTCCGGCTGCTCCAGCCTTACGATATTTTCCACATCCTCCGCAGTCAGCGGCTCAAAATACAGCTTATCCGCAATGTCAAAATCCGTGCTGACCGTTTCCGGGTTATTATTTACAATAATCGTCTCATAACCTGCTTTTGCAAACGCCCAGGTCGCATGGACGCTGCAATAGTCAAACTCCACCCCCTGCCCGATCCGAATTGGGCCGGAGCCGAGCACCAGCACTTTTTTGCGCCCGCTTGTGCGCACCGCTTCATCCTCGCTGCCAAACACAGAATAATAATACGGCGTCGCGGCTTCAAACTCGGCGGCGCATGTATCTACCATTTTAAAGGCAGCGGTAATCCCGTGCGCATACCGCATCGCGCGGATTTCCTCCGGCGTCTTTCCCGCAAGGGCTGCAATCACATGGTCAGGAAACTCGATCCGCTTTGCTTCCGCTAAAAGCTCCGCCGTCAGCTCTTCCTTTTTCAACCGCTCTTCCATCTCGACCAAAATCGCGATCTTATCAATAAACCATTCGTCAATCTTTGTAATCTCATGAATCGCCCGGTAATTGATCCCTTTGCGCAGCGCTTGTGCGATGACAAAAATACGCTGGTCATCCACCATCTTCATCCGCTCTAACAGCTCTTTTTCCGACAATGCCGTAAAATCATAAGACAACAGGCTGTCCACATGCTGCTCTAAGGAACGCAGCGCCTTCATCAGCGCGCCTTCAAAATTATCGCAGATGCTCATAACCTCCCCGGTCGCTTTCATCTGCGTCGTCAGCGCACGCTTTGCCGTAAGAAACTTGTCAAACGGAAGCCTTGGCAGCTTTACCACGCAGTAATCCAGTACCGGCTCAAAACTGGCATACGTCTTGTGCGTAATCGCATTTTTTATCTCATCCAATGTATAACCAACCGCGATCTTTGCCGCCACCTTTGCGATCGGATAGCCGGTCGCCTTCGAAGCAAGCGCAGAAGAACGGCTGACGCGCGGGTTCACTTCGATCACGCAGTACTCAAACGAGTCCGGGTTCAATGCATACTGCACATTGCATCCGCCTGTAATATGCAGAGCAGAAATAATATTGAGCGCAGAAGTCCGCAGCATCTGGTATTCCTTATCGCCCAGCGTCTGGGAAGGCGCCACGACAATCGAATCCCCTGTATGGACGCCGACCGGGTCGATATTTTCCATATTGCACACCGTAATGCAGTTGCCCGCAGCATCCCGCATCACTTCATACTCGATCTCCTTCCACCCTGCAATACAGCGCTCCACAAGCACTTGCCCGACGCGCGACAGCCGAAGGCCGTTTTTCAAAATATCCACAAGCTCCTGCTCATCATGCGCGATCCCGCCGCCGCTGCCCCCAAGCGTATACGCCGGGCGTAAAACAACCGGATAGCCGATCGTATTCGTAAAGTCAATGCCGCTTTGCACATCCTCTACGACAAGAGAAGGCGCCACAGGCTCCCCAATCTGCTCCATCGTCTCCTTAAACTCCAGGCGGTCTTCCGCCTTTTTGATCGTCTCCGCCGTCGTGCCGATCAGCTTTACCCCATTTTCTTCCAAAAAGCCCGATTCCGCCAGCTCCATGCCCAGGTTCAACCCCGCCTGTCCGCCCAGCGTCGGCAAAAGGCTGTCCGGCTTTTCCTTTAAAATAATCTGCTTTAGCACCTCTACTGTCAAAGGCTCAATATAGACTTCATCCGCGATATTTTTATCGGTCATAATCGTTGCAGGATTGGAATTGACCAGGCATACCTCAATCCCTTCTTCTTTTAAGGAACGGCACGCCTGCGTCCCTGCATAATCAAACTCCGCCGCCTGCCCTATAATAATCGGCCCAGAACCGATGACTAATACTTTCTGAATATCCGCTCTCTTTGGCATTACCTGTCCCCTCCCATCATTTCGATAAACCGGTCAAACAAATACGAACTGTCCTGCGGCCCCGGACACGCCTCCGGGTGAAACTGCACCGTAAAAATCGGCTTGCCGGTATACGTAAGCCCCTCATTTGTACCGTCGTTGACATTGATAAACGCAGGCTGTGCGATGCCCGCATCCAGGCTGTCCGGATCCACCACATACCCATGGTTCTGCGAAGAAATATACACCCGCCCGGTCTTTAAATCCTTGACCGGATGATTGCCTCCCCGATGCCCATATTTCAGCCTGTGCGTATCCGCGCCCACCGCAAGCGCCATAAGCTGGTGCCCCAAGCAAATCGCAAACACCGGCACTTGTGCATCATACAGCTTTTTCACCTCCTGGATAATCCCGCCGCAGCTTTTCGGATCCCCAGGCCCGTTCGACAGCATAATCCCGTCTGGATGCCCCGCAAGCATCTCCTTTGCCGACGTATGCGCCGGATAGATCGTCACCTCGCATCCCCTGTCATGCAGCGATTTTGCAATGTTGTCCTTTGCCCCAAGGTCAAGCAGCGCAACCTTGCATCCGTTTCCTTCCATTACCTTTTTCTCCTTGCAGGTCACCCGTTCCACGACGTCGCCGACCGTATACGCCTTGATCCTCGGAAGAATTTCTTCCATATTATAATGCTTTTTCTCAAACTCCTCCTCCGTTATGATCATCCCGTTCATCGTGCCTTTTTCCCGCAAAAGCTTCGTCAGCGCCCGCGTATCGATGCCCGCAATGCCTGGTATATCATGCTTTTCCAAAAAATCCTGGATCGAGCCCTCACAGCGGAAATTGCTTGCCGTCCTGGACAGCTCCCTGACAATAAAACCATCCGGCCACGGCTTTGCCGACTCCATATCATGAAAACAGACACCATAATTTCCAATCAGCGGATACGTCATAACAACTGCCTGCCCCGCATACGAAGGGTCTGTCAGCACCTCCAGATATCCGGTCATCGACGTATTAAACACAATCTCGCTGATTGCCTCCCGCTTAGAACCAATGCTCTTCCCCTCAAACACACGCCCGTCCTCAAGTATCAGAAACGCTTTCATAATCATCCCGTCCTTTCTTCCCTGCTAAAAATATCCTGACAAAATGCTGCTGGCAAAATCCTTCTGGCAAAAAAAAAAGAGAAATCTCCCTTTTTTGGCAAGTTGAAATCGAAGTTTGCATAAATTGTAAAGAGTGTACCATACCGGAAAGATTTTTTCAACCTTTTTTGCAGGACGGATTTTTCGCAAAGGCGGCTGGATGGGGATTGTGCTGGTTTTGGGGTTGGAAAAACTAAGAAAATTAAGTGTGCCAAGGAGCCTGAAACGTGCATTTTTAATGCCGGCTCATCAAAATGTGCACGTTTTTGTATGTTGCTGAAAGCTTGCCCACATCCATGCTTATACAACAGCTTCTACCAGTATTTTATCTTCAAACACTACTTCTTTGACACCTTTTTCCTTCGATTTGTTAAAGTTAAACATAATCAGGTATCCTTTTCGTAAATGATAATGTTCCAGATATTCCGCAAGCTGCCTCTCCCCCTGCACATGCCTCGCCTTTCCATACCAGATTTTCATTTCTACGACAAACCGTTCCCCATGATAATCTACAATCAAGTCCGTGCGCTCCTGATTTCTTGTCTGCGCTTCCACATAACAATTTCCCTGCCCATTAATAATTGGCTTTAAGAACAGCATAAAATACCGTCTTCCATCTTCTTCATAAAACCTTTGTCCCTGATCTCCATACAGGTCATCAAAATGCATGACAAACCGTTCCAGGACTAATGTCATATTTAAACAACCATTCTCCACAAACACGTTTCGATCTTTCAGTGCAACTCTATAAAGCACTTCCTCCTGCATTTTCGGCGCAGCAAGAAACAAATGGTACAGCAGCATCTCAAAGATACGGTTCGCAATTCGTATCATACCGCCGGATTTTTCCACAAATCCAAACATAAGCGCAGTTTCCACAGAACGTACCCCAATCACATAAGCTGGCTCCTTCCCCTGAAACAGCAAATCCCGCAGCATACGCTCCAACTCTGGATAATCTTCCAGTTTATGAATAAGAGAATCAAACAGTGTATTCGGCTCCGCCAACAAAATCCGGACTGCTTTCAAAAACCCCTGTTCCGTCCAGGCACTGCTTTTTTCTGAAAATTCTGCATCCTTCGCTACCTGTTCATCGATCAGCTTGCACAGCCTGGAAACAAGATAAGGATACCCGGATGTATATGCATAGAGTAATCCTGCCATCTGACAAATATTCATCCCCGTATGCACATCCGCTTCATACTCTTGCAGCATTCCTGCAATCTCTTTCTCAGAAAAACTCATGTCTATAAGAAAATCTGCCGCTATATTCCACGGGCTGTTCACTTTATGCTCTTGGCCTGGACGAAGTTTGCTCCTCATATTTTTAATATCATACACGCCTGCAAGAATCACTGACCAAAAAGCCGGAACTTTTCTCCTGCTGATATAATATCCGCGCAGTTGCGCCAGAAAATCCAAAAACACCTGATAATTAGAAGCACTGTCCACCTCATCAATAAACAAAACAACCCGCCTGGGGGACACCGCACAAAACCCGCTTAAATACTCAAACAACTCCGGCAACTCCAACGACCCGCTCTCTTCCTTTACCGCATATTTTAATTCTTCCAGCAAATGGCTGTCCACCGTATTTTCCATTTCTACTGCTTTTATAAAATTCCTGGCAAATGCAACTGAAAACGCATGTTCATTTTGAAACTTAGCGGCACTCATCATTTGAAAGTCCAGGCTGACAACCACATATTCCGCTTTCAGAAATTCGCCCAAAGCCTGCAGCATCGTCGTTTTCCCATACTGCCTTGCCCTGTTCATCGTAAAATATGCACCTGCATCCACCATCTCCTTTGCCTGCTCCAACCGCTCTGTCAAATCGACCATATAGTGCAACTGCGGGTGGCAATCTGCACTGGTATTAAACGTTTTGCTCATATGGATTTCTTTTTCACCAAGCATTTTCTCATCTCCTAATATCATACGGACAAATCAGATGAATATAGTATAGCATAGGCAAGACTTCACTAATAAGTTTAAATATTATATAATGTAAAATTGTAAAATTGCAGGATAATGTCAGACAGATGGATCGAAAAAGGCTCTTGCAAACACAGTCAAGATATGCTATATTATAAACACAAAAAAGTAACCGCCCATAGTATTCCACACGGGGTACAAGGGGTTGACCGATAAGAAAAGTAGCAAAAGCCACCCATCTACCGACCAAAGTATCAGGGTGGCTTTTGCTATGTAAGGCTGCTTACAAAACGTAAACACGAATGTAAGCAATGCCAGAAGGAATATGCCGAAAGTCAGCAACTCCATAAGAGATATACTGTTCTTATGTTTTCTCTTTTTCATAGCATCACCCCATTCTCTTTAGAATGAGGCCAACACACCCTGTAGCACAGTTGCTCTTTTGAGATTATAACACATCTTTTGATGCTACACAACAATATTTTCATATTCATCAGGAGAAACTTTTAAATGGGTTACTTTTCACACCCACGCCAGATTTTGGCATAGCAATACGCCGATGCTACAATGTTAAGCTGTAGCATCGGTTTTCCCTTCTGGTTTCGGAGGACGTTCGCGGTCATATATTTCTGCGATTTTCTGATATACATTTTCTTCATTTGCGCACAGCAGGTATACAATGCTTAAGCCGTCACAGATATAGCACAGGTTTTCCAGACTGCGCAGGGTAACCGCCTGTTTCTGCTTCCTTTTATATACCCTGGCCAGCCTTTCACATAAAGGCTTCCTTGCGGTTGTCATACCGTCTGAATCTATACCAAGAACAATTTCAATAGGTATTTTAAGTGATTCTGGCTGTTCTAGCTAGTTAAGAGATTGCTGCTGATTACTTCCTGATTCAGATGTTATTTAGATTCACTTTTTTAGATGATATATATACTGCAAGCAAGAATGAACCTGATATTTGATTACTACTATTACATTGAATTTCTTCCAACAAAAAGAACTCCAAATCATCATCCAGATTCAGAGTTTCTTCCTAATTTATATGTGCAGCATTTATCATTCTACTATTTACCTCCATCCCTCTATTCAACAGTAATAATCAATTTCCCCAAAATAATCATACCATCTTTTCATAATCTCACTACTATTTGCTTCAATAAATACCAATAATTTTCTTAAATCTTTTGGCACTATACGTGAATTATTATTACAGATTAACGCTTTTCCTCTTTTCGTGATCCACACTTTTGTTGAATTTGCTTTTGGATTATACTTTGCAATATGAACATGGATTGGCTCTGTTGGCTTGTTCTCATTTGACCAAAAGAAAATAATATATCCACCAAATTTAAAAATTTGAGGCATTCTTAAATCCACCCTCCCTTGCAAACTCTATAATTAAATGTGCATTATTTTCTACAAATTCTTTATAATAAGCCATTTCATCGTCAGAAAACCCTGCTATGTCCTCCCATGTATAATCAGGTAAATAGCAAGTAGCATTATGAAACCCATCATAAACAGCTTTTTCTATATATACTTTGACTCTTCCATCTGGATACATTTCAGAATGTACAACCTCTGTTTCATCACTTAATGTTGCATAATGATATACCATAAATCCTCCTATTTATCTTAATACAAAACTTCCGACTTCCATCAATTTTCTATTCATATCATCAACAAATTTATATATATCGCTTTCCTTATCCGCCACATTACCCAACCCAATGGTAAGTCAATATCTTTCATGATTATATAAAAATTCGTTCTATAAGGATTAGTATATCACAGGCAGATGAAGATTTCAAACAATTTTCCAACAAATCAGCTCTGAAAGGTACTTTTACGTTACTTTTCACATCCACGACAGATTTAAGCATAGCAATACGCCGATGCTACAATGTTAAGCTGTAGCATCGGTTTTCCTTTCCGGTTCCGGCACATGCTGTTTACGGGCATGGCCTTTATGGCCTGGCTGCCCGCTCGGCTTCTTCCCTGTTTTTTCACGGCTGTTGTGGCCTTTTTCTTCCTTTTACAAGGCGCAGTATAGACATTGCTATAAAACTATTATGCCATCTTATAGAAATAAATGGAAGGGCTTTTATTTCATTATTACAGATATAAATTTAATATTTTCTTAATTTTAAAAGTTTATCATGGATTGAATATTTTAGAGAAATTATTCAATCTATGTCTCATTTAATCCTTGAATTTTCACAAAAAAGATTATTAACCACTTTTCATGTACTCTGCCTGTGCCAAATACCCACAGGTACAGCCCGGACAATTTCTAAGCAGCATATTTTCTATATTCTTCCTATAAATTTCACTACTTTGCACTTCGGTAAGGCCAGCTTTTCTGATATTTCCAACAGGTGGCAATACCCAACAGCCTGAGCGTATGTCCCCATTACTTTCTATAAAAATATCTGTCAATCCCAACGGGCATGTCCCTCTGATCGGCTGCCTCGTATAATGCTTCATCATAAATTGCACTCCGTTTTCACTGATTAAGATACGCCTGCCAACCCTTAGCCACGATCGGATTTTTGCCGCCGCATAGGAAAGCTTTTCTTTTGAAAGTTCTTCTTTTCCTGCCATTTCAGACTGGCAAAAAAAAGGTATGGAGCGATCCACAATTTCCATATACAAATCCATATCCTGGGACTCTGCATAATCCAGCATCGCCTCCACATCATCGATATTTTCACCATCAAATAATATTGATATTTTTGCATACAGATCCCAATAGTCACCTTTACTTTTTACTTCATGAATCCATCCAATTGCATTCCGTAATCTTTCCTCTGCTCCTGCTGCATTTGCAAAACGATCCTGTTTTCCTATTCCATGATAAGAAAATGAAAAACGATTTACCCCCCCCCGCACCATTTCCATCACTCTTTCTTTCTCACTAAAATAAAATCCGTTTGTTGTAACTGATACATTTGGGGCATATGCAGACGCAATTTTGCCAATTTCCAAAATATCCTTTCGTATTGTCGGTTCCCCGCCTGTCAGGGCGATATTGTGAATGTTCCATTGCCCACATGCATCTGCAATCAAATCTGCTATTTCTTCTAATGATAATTCCTCTTCTGTTTTTTCTTTTTCAGCCAACTGATAAGAATTACAGGAGCGACATCTTTGGTTACATCTTTTTGTTAATTGTATATTCAGCCGTTTTATGGCAAGCTCTTCTAACACTTTGCTCCTCCTCCCAATTTTTAGTCACGCTCCAAAACCGCATAAATATTGCCACTCAATTCTGGATAAACCTAAGCCATCTGTTGCATCCCCTGTAACTGTCCCCCTCCCGACAATTTTTTGCCCAATCATCTGATTCATCTGAAAATGGCTTTAAAAATGTACCTCTCGTATCTACCACTCGGAATCCACTCTGTCTGAGCAGTGCCAGCAAGATATCTTTGTCAAAAACACGCCTATGCCCATGGGCAAGGTCATTTTCTGTAAGCTCGTACAAGCTAGACAATAAATTCATCTTTACCGCCATCTGCCTAGATAACGCTGTTGCATTTGGTACAGTAATAAACATCATTCCTCCAGGATACAATGCCTTGCGGCACACTTCCAGAATTTGCTGCGGAGATAACACATGTTCCAACACATAACTTCAAAATATATAATCGTATTTTTCTGTAACATCCAATTCTTCAAATAAAGCATAGATAAAAACAACATTCTCGCTAAAGTGCTTACATTTTTAAAGCATTTTTTTACATACCGGCTGTAAATGCGTATATAGGAATCAATGCTCCATTTGGAAATCACTGACCCGTCTGTTTTATAAGTATCCGCCACCTGCTCCAAAAAATCCTGTTCATCCATACACACTCCTCTTAACCGCTATCCTCGAAATACTTTTGATTTCATAATAAACATCGGTCTGTTTAGAAATTCACCAAGCATATCCTGTCTTTCGTTATTGTATCTATCCACCTCCTGATAAATAACGGTATCACGCTCCTTTTGCGCAATGCCAATAAACAGAATATCCCAGTATTTTTTTATGCCTTCCAATAAAAACTGCTCCATCTCTGCTTTTGTCCCATATGCAAACAACCCATCCTCAGGATTTCCTTTCCAGTTAAATCCCATCTGAAAAACAAGATATTCCGAAACATCTGCCAAATAGTTAATATGCACAAGCATTTGTTCCCTGGCATCCGCCTTGGACTGTGCACTGAAAAAATCCATTCCCAAATGATGTATCACATTCAAACACAAAATAATATCATACGTTTTCCTTTTTTCCTGAAATAAAAAGTATTCTGCAAAAACAGACAGCTTGTCTTCTTTTTTCAATACCTTTGCCGCTGTGCGCACAAATTCAGCATGTGCCCGATTTCCTTCATAATAATCTACATGCTCTGCTCCCTCCTCTAACAATTCAAACGTAAAATATCCGGTGTTGCCTCCGATATCCAAGACCCGCTTCCCAGAAAAATCAATATGCCGCTTCATATAAGTCAGCCTTTCTCTCTCCCATCTGCTTTTCGTCTTTATATTCTCTCCATGAAGGATCCCCTCCAATAACCGGGGAAGCACCTGATAATAGGCATGTCTG
Organism: uncultured Eubacterium sp.; assembly: GCA_947178105.1. Lineage (GTDB taxonomy): Bacteria > Bacillota > Clostridia > Lachnospirales > Lachnospiraceae > Eubacterium_J. The sequence continues at coordinate 52,908 of CAMWXD010000017.1, forward strand.
CCAGCCTGCATATAAAGGCTTTCCAACTGCTCCACATCATAAATCCCCATCGTATCATCTCTTTTATACACATCCGCTTTCAAAAAATCTTCATATCTTTCTTTTACAACCTGTTTTCCGTCCTTATGCCAAAAGCATTGCTCATTCCAAAATCCTTTGCAGTCAAATAAGCTTCCCTGCACCCCTCCGCTCCAAAAATACACCCGGCCTGTATTAATATATGAAATTTCTGCCTGAGTCAGCAGCCCATAATCCTTCAGCAAAAGTTCGAAAAAATTATACCCAATATCACAAAACAGTTGGGAAGTACCCCAAAATCTTGGATTCGCCTCGATCATATAATATGTATTCTGTATCAGCCTTATTTCTACCATAACAAGCCCCTGAAATCCCAGTTTGTGAAATAAGTTTCTGTAAGGCTCTACAATTTCCTGTTTCTTATGAAAATCAGCACCACACGCTGCTACTATAGATTTTCCACCTTGCTGCTGCACAAGGTTTTTCTGAGAATAGCAAAATACATCTCCTGACTTTGAAAAATAAAACAACAGGTAAAAACTAATTCCGCCATTTAAAAACTCATACAAATCAAAATCCACTATTCTATATTTTAATAAAAATGTATGATATTCCTGTTCTGTAAGAAGAAAAACAGGAGCGTATGCATTGCCATCAGAAGCAATATATTTTTTTGGTTTTGCAACAAGTGGAACTGTAAATCTGTCCGTCTCTTTGGCCATTCCCTTTTTTCCCGGAACCGCAATCCCTGCTTCTTTGCAAAGATCATAAAACTTTGCTTTATCTGAAATCTGTCCATAGATCTTTTGATCTGGCAGCGGAATGACACATCCTTTTTTTTCAAAAATATCCCTGTGCCGCAGCAGGAAACGGTTCAATGCTTCTGTCGATGGTGTTATCCACATTTTACTTTCCTCTGTGGTTCTTGCTGCCAACTCTAACGCACCCAAAATTTCTTTCAGATCCAGCTCTCTGATTTTCCTTATGTAAATGACTTTATTCCGGTAGCTTGTGTTTAATATAGTATCGGATTTTCCTGATGCGATGATGCAATAGGATGTAAAGTTATTTTTTTTTAACGTCCTTAAAAATGCAATAACAGCTCTTTGGTTATAGCCAGAAAAAATAACGATCATAATAGTGACTCCTTTACTCATGTTTATTTTTTGCAAAATTTATCTGTTTCTTTGTCAAACGCATTTTTTCTACAAACCGATACCATCTGCTGCTCTTTATACTCTGTAATTCCATTTCCAATCCACAATTCTTTTCCTTTTGCATGTTAAGCTGTGACTCTAATTCACTGTCCTTTTCTTTTTGCATGTTAAGTTGTAACTCTAATTCACTATCCCTTTCTTTTTGCACTTTTAACTGTTCTTCTAATTCACAACTTATTTCTTCCTGTATTTTAAGCTTCTCCTTAAAAGCTTTCTGCTCCTTCTCCGCTTCTTGCAACTGTCCTTGTATATATTTGTATTTTTCACCCAAAACAGACAACTCATTCTGATATTCATAAAGCCTGTCACGTTTTTCGTACAGGACATCCATGACAATCCTACCGATTTCATCCGCCTCAAGCCTTTCCATCTCTCCCTGGATAGTAACCGTTATTTTCTCCTTATCAGAAATTCCATTTGGAATCTCAATCGTATAAATAGGATCTAAATTTACAAAATACTGCCATTCACCATTGCTATACAACGCATTTTCCGCCTGGAATTTTGTTTTCATTTCGTTCACCAGGATCTGTGCAAGCTTTACTTTTACAAAAATTCTCTCTGAAGGATCAAACCGCAGTTTTCGTATGTTCATACCATAATTTTCTTCCAAACTGCATGTCCACGAAAAAGCCTCTGTATCCTTTAGTGTAAATTGCTCACAATACCTCTCCCCACAATGAAACCCCTTTCCCCGATCCACATACAAGCTTCTCGTCTGTTCAAACGCTTCCGGCAAGACACCAAAAATATCATACCTGCCGTTATCATCCATAAATGTCTGTTTTGTATAAGCATAGTTTGATTTCATCATCTTTGCTTTTTGTGGATCATTCAGCGCATGATACAGCAACTGTATCCCATATAATCTTGTGTATTGCCATACACCTTCTTGCGTACATACCTTTCCAAATGCATATTCCGGTATAAATGCTTTTGCTTTGCAATAAGCTTCTGCTTCTGGAAATATTCCTAAAAATTCCTGGCGATCTGTGATCCCGGCATATTCATTTAACATTAAAAACAATTCCACACTTGACCGTATCTGTGTTTCTGCCCGCATTCCACTTGTATTTTTGCCAGCCGAATGTATTCGAAATTTCACCAGCTTTTCCGGCAATACATAGATCTCATAGCTTCTGCAAATCTGTATCCATTTTACAAAATCCGGTATTTGCCGAAGCCCTTTTCGGAAAAAATCATTTTCAGCGTATACATCTTTTCTAACCAAAATACTTGGGTGGCATAAACAATTTCCATGATAAAAAAAATAATGCAGCCATTCCTGACGTGTGCGATTTTCTGATTGAAATAAATGATAATAAAACCCATTTTCATCTGTATACGTATCCCCGTTATCGTCAATCACTTCTGCGTTCGTAAATACAGCCACGCATTCAGGGTGTGCACGCAACGCTTCAATCTGTTTGTTCAGCTTGTTCTTCATCCATAAATCATCACTATGATGAACTGCAATATAATCGCCTGAAATATAATTTTTCACAACATCGTCGATCGAACCGCCATGCCAGTTATAATCATGCCGTATCGTAATAATCTGTGGATACTTCTTCTTATACTCACAAATAATGTCCCACGACCGATCTGTCGAACAATCATCTACAATCAGAAATTCAAAATCCTGATATGTCTGGTTTAATACGCTTTCAATACTCTGTCGTAAAAATTTTTCATGATTATACGATGTTAAAATAACAGATATTTTCATTCAGATTCCCTTTTCCTTCATTCATACAACGAGACATTTCCCAAAGATGTTTTTTTCATTATAATCTCATTTTTCAAATAAACCTTATCCCATAGCTTTGCACTTATATTTTCTTCCACGGAAAAAACTGCTGCATTTTCTATATAAGAAAGAAACAATGCCGTCCTGTTTCGAATTAATGGTTTGGATGCAAGTACCGTCAGATTGTAATTTCCTTCTATCACTGGCAGCCTTGTAACCATATCAATCTCATATATTTCGCCTATTTTACCGTGAATCATTTTCTCTGTTTCCCGCAAAGTGGATGTACCAAGCAGCTCTACATTTTTATCGTCTCTGATATGATACGCCACCGCAAACGTTTCCTCACTTTTTACAATCAGCGTTATCCGTATCACTAATTTCTGGTTATACGCGAAAGAAAACAATTCCTCCTGTTTCTCATTCAACAGCCGAACATCCAAAAACTGTACTGCTCCTGTCCCTTCTCTGAATCGCTCCGTTCTCTGCATAAATTGATGGTTTCCATACTTTAAAATCAATTTCTCACAAAGCTCTTCCATATCTGCATCATCTTTTTTGCTAAAAATTTTATCCCCATTTCCCTCTGGTACGCATTGCAGGCTATTTTCTGTCCCCATTTTATCCAAGACACCGTTTTTATCTGCAACACTATTTTCATCCGAACTCGTTTCAGGCTGGCTCATACACCTTTGTTTTCTGTCAGAACTCGTTTCCACCTTCATATGCTCCTCATTCATAGAAGCACGTATCCTTTTCAAATAAAGATCCGCCAGATCAGCAGCCGGCCCCTCCATAATCTTTCGCCCGTTTTCCAAATAAATGCATCTCTGGCAAAGCTGCTTTACCGTATTCATATCATGGGTGACAAATAAAACTGTCGCCCCGGACTTCATAATCTGATTCATCCGAGCCATGCATTTTGCCTGAAACGCAGCATCCCCGACAGCAAGTGCTTCATCCACAATTAAAATATCCGGGTCAGAATAAACTGCAACCGAAAATGCAAGCCTGACAAACATGCCACTGGAATAATTTTTCACCGGCTGGTGAATAAAATCGCCGATATCCGCAAAATCAGCAATTTCATCAATTCTCCTGCCCATCTCTTCGCGTGTCATTTTATTTAATGTTCCATTCAGGTAAATATTTTCCACCCCTGTATACTCCGGGTTAAATCCTGCGCCCAATTCCAAAAGTGCGCTGATCTTTCCGTTTACAAAAACGCTGCCGTTTGACGAATTTAAAACACCCGTAATGATTTTAAGTAGAGTAGATTTTCCACTGCCGTTTTTCCCAATAATTCCTACAATTTCCCCTTTTCGGATCCGAAAGCACACATCATTTAAAGCATGAAATTCCTTGTACTGTGGCTTCACTTTTGGAAACAAGCCTTCTATAATCCTTCTCTTGTTATTTTGGTACAATTTGTACGTCTTTGTTAAATGATCCACTTCAATCGCATATTCACCCATATCGGCCTCTTTCTACAACATATCTGCAAACTGCGGCCGCAGCCTGTAAAAAACATATGCCCCAGCCAACAGCAGCACTACTGTAACTGCCCAGAAATACAATGTCAATACCGGATGTTCCCAAAACCAGACCTGCTTTGAAAACGCCTCCCGATACCCTACACATACATAATACATCGGATTCAGTTTCACAAGCATCTGGGAAGCCTGCGGCATTCCGCTTGGATCCCATACCAAAGGTGTCGCCCAAAATCCGACCTGTATGACCAAAGCGATGATATTTAAAATATCTTTTGAAAAAACTGCAAGCGCAGACATCGCCCAGGTTAATCCCATCAGCAGCGCTACCGCACAAAGATAATAATAAACAACCTGTATATTATAAATATTGGGCGCATACCCATAAAGAAAGTATATCAATACAATAAATACGATAAAGAAAAAATGTACAAAGCTGGATGAAACGATCTTTACAAATGGCAATGTGCTGACCCGAAACTGCATATTTTTTACAAGGTACGAATAATCAAAAATACACCCTGAACCTGCACCAAACGCATCCGTAAAAAACTGCCAGGACAAAAATGCCGGGATATACCATAATATAAATGGCAGATCGTCAACCGGAGAAGAACGAAATCCTACTTGAAAGACATACCATAAAACAAGAATAATCGTTAACGGCAGCATAAATGCCCAGGCGATGCCAAGCAGGGAATTCGTGTATTTGGATTTGAAATCATTTTTTGCCAATTCGTAAATAACTTTACGGTCTTTCAATAAGTCTGTAAAGAAATTGATAAAGCCTTTTAGCATTTGCTCCTCCTGTTTTAATATTTTAAATCATATTAATATACTAACTGATAATTTACTTTGTCCATATTCTATACAAATTTTACAGTTCATTTTCCATTCCCATTTTATACATTTATATCTACCCCCCCCCTAACTTTTCTTCCTCCTCACAAAAATTTACTCGTTCTTCCTCAATCACCAGCGGCCTGCCCATAATACGCGTATTTATGCAAAGGATATACTCTCCGATCAGCCCTAAAAAAATAAGCTGTATCGCACCTAGCAAAAACATCCCTATCAAAAGCGGTGCCGTTCCCACTGTAAAAGTATCCCAATGCCTGACCTTAAGAATAAAATATACAACAGCTACAGCAATGCTTATAAGAGATATTAAAAATCCTAAAAATGTGGCAAACCGCAACCCGATTTTCGTATAAGAAGTAAAGCTGAGCATCGCAATGTCATACAACGTATACAAGTTATTCTTCGTTGTCCCAGATCTCCTCCGCTGCTGCTCATATAGGACTTCCTTCCTCTGAAATCCTAGCTCCGCCACAATTCCACGCAAAAACGGCGCTGGATCTTTTAAGTCTCGTAGCACCTCTATAAACGCCCGATCATACAGCCCAAACCCTGTAAAATGTTCAATCTGCTCCACTTGCGAAAACTTTTTGATCAACTTATAATAACAAGTCCTAAGGAAACGCATCACTTTATTTTCCCTGCTTGTAGTCTTAATGGCGCTTACAATCTTATATCCGTTCTCCCATTCGCGCACCAGTACCGGGATCATATCTACTGGATCCTGAAAATCTGCACACATCAGTATTGCACAGTCGCCCGTCGTCTGGGTCAAACCGTAATATGGTGAGTTATTCTGCCCGAAATTTTTAGCATTAAAGATCGCCTTGATCCGCTTATCCTCTGCACACAATTCCCTGATACGCTGCCGTGTTCCGTCTGTGGAATCATTATCAATAAAAATAACCTCATAAGCATACTCTGGAAGCTTTTTCATCTCGCCTGAAATAGCGGTACTCAGATCCCTTACATTTTCTACTTCATTGTACGTTGGTATCAGGATGCTTATTTTTCGCATAGGATAACCCCTTTCTCTATGGCACTTCTTAAAGGTCCATTATATACCTGTAAAGCCTCCTATCAATCAATGGTTCCTGATTCTGGTTTGCTTTCCCAAATTCCAGCTTTGGATACACATAAGTATCTCCTTTCAGCTTTACCTCTATCAATACCGGACCTTCTATCTGCATGAATTTATTTGAAATATCTTGTTCTGTGTCATAACTGACATACATGATCCCATACGCCTTGGAAAGACTTTCAAAGTCCGGCGCTTCATATCCAGCCCCGTATACTGTTTGCATATAATTACCTCCAAAATACATTTCCTGGAAATGCCGAATCATGCCCAATGCATAATTATTCAGCACAAAAATTTTAATAGGCAACTTCTCACGCCGTATAAACTCCAGCTCCTGTATATTCATCTGTATGCCCCCATCTCCATTAAAACATACAACTGGCATTTTATGCGCATAATATGCGCCTATAGCCGCCGGCAGGGAATACCCCATGGCGCCATGCCCACCCGAAAATAAGATTTGCTGCCCTTTTTTCACCCTATATGACTGTGCGATCCAGACTTGGTTTTGTCCAACATCAGTTGTAATGACAGTACCTTCTGGTACATACCTGCTGATTTTATCCACTAACAAATTACACTCTCTGTCATCCCATCCTCTTAATTTTTCCCGTATTATACTGCAAACTTGTCTCCACCTATCATACTTACGGCTATCCTCCTTATAATTACACATTAAATACTGGATCACATCCCAAACGTCCGCATGTATGTCTATCTCTTCTTCCCGAATTTGGTAAGCAAGCTCATCCTGGTCTACATCCACTCGTACCACTGTTGCCTCAGGCGCAAAAGCTTCTCTGTTTTTTCCAGCTTGCCTGACACTCATACGACTGCCAAGTATGAATACTAGGTCGCATTTGGCTGTAATAAAGTTCGCTGCTCTTGAACCATATGCTCCGATAAATCCAAAGTACAAAGGATGCCCATATGTCATCAAATCCATAGCGACCATACTGGTCACAACAGGGATCTGCATATGCTCTACAAATGCAGCAATATCCGCTTCCATACTCCCTTTCAACCCTGCTCCAAGTATAATACATGGCTTTTCGGCTGTTTTTATTTTTTCTATCACAATAGGATATTTTGCTGCTTTCTTTTGAATTTTTGTATTTATCAGCTCTGTTGGTTCTATCTCAGCTTTTTGGATATCCATCGGGATGTCTAAAAGAGCTGGTCCCTTCCGCCCCTCCATTACAGCTTGATATGCCTGTTCCAAACATCCTTGCACCTTTTCAGGTGCATCGACATAAGTAGCATATTTTGTCACCCCTTTTACCATCCCAACAATATCCGTTTCCTGGAATCCCCTCTGACGTATGTGGCTAAAGCCTTTTGACTCAAATGTGTTCACCTGTCCTGTAAGAAAGATCACTGGGATAGAGTCAAAATATGCATTGCAAACCCCAGTTACCAAATTTGTAGCACCTGGCCCGCTTGTCGCATATGCAACACCAACTTTCCCTGAAACCTGTGCATACCCGCAAGCTTCAAAGGAAGCCGCCTGCTCATGGTAAGCAGCATGGACTGTAATCTTTTCTTTATATTTCGAAAAAGAATCCATAAGATGTGTGACCATCCCTCCTGGATAGCCAAATACATCTGTAACCCCTTTCTTTATAAAAAATTCCACTATGTAATCAGTAACCTTCATCTTTCCACCTAGCTTACTGGCATACAGCATCCCGAATCACTTTTGCCATATACGCTACCTTTTTGTCAGTTAATCCTGGGTAAACGCCTACCCAGAACGAATCCTTCATAATCCTGTCTGTATTCTTCAATCCCCCAGCTACACGATATCCTGTTCCAGACTTGCGCATCTGGCTGAAACACGGGTGTTTTATCAGGTTTCCAGCAAATAGCATTCGTGTCTGTACTCCATGCCTCTCGATATAAGAAACTACTTCGCGTCTGTCAACCCCTTCCCGGCAGGTCATTAAAAAACCAAACCAGCTTGGCTCTGCATGTCCGCAAATAGCTGGCAAAACCAGTTTGCTGTCTACCTCCAGCAACTCCTGGTAAAGATACGCAAAGTTATGCCTCCTGCGCTGTATAAACCATGGAAGCTTTTCAAGCTGCGCACATCCGATTGCTGCCTGCATATCGGTCGCTTTCAGATTGTACCCGAAATGGGAATACACATATTTATGATCATACCCTGCTGGAAGCTCACCGTACTGCCTATCAAACCGGTGCCCACACAGCCCGTCCTGTCCGGCTGCACATACACAGTCGCGCCCCCAGTCCCGAAAAGAACGGATACATTTGTGAAGCAGCTCATTATTTGTATAAATAGCTCCACCTTCACCCATTGTCATATGATGTGGTGGATAGAATGACGATGTTCCAATATCACCGATTGTACCTGTATACTTTTTCTCTCCATTTAACATATATTTTGAGCCAAGCGCGTCACAGTTATCCTCAATTAGCCACAAGCCATGCTTGTCACAAAACTCCTTTACTCCAGCCAGGTCGAACGGATTTCCCAGAGTGTGCGCCGCCATGACAACCTTTGTCTTCTTTGACAAAGCCCCTTCCAGCTTCGATACATCAATGTTATATTGTGGGATCGTCACATCTACAAATACCGGCACTACGCCATACTGGACTGCTGGCGCTACCGTAGTAGGGAAGCCAGCCGCTACAGTAATCATCTCGTCTCCTGGTTTTACCTGCCGTTTCCCCAAAAGCGGCGACGTTAATGCCATAAACGCAAGCAGGTTTGCAGAGGAGCCTGAATTTACAAGAGAGCAATATTTGACTCTAAGGAATGCCGCAAATTCTTTTTCAAAACGTTTTGTATAGCGCCCTGAAGTAAGCCAGAATTCCAATGCTGCGTCTACCAAACTGCACATTTCCGTACTGTCATACATGCGGGACGCATAAGGTATCCTCTGTTCATCCAGGTATGCCTCTCCCATTTTGTGAAACCTGTCACAATATGATTTCACTGACTGTAATATCTTTTCCCTTGCTTCCTTTTCTGTATCTTGCCCAAACATATTATCCTCCCTGCTTCAACTATCGCTCCAGGATTTCCATGGAGCTTGTCCGGCATCCCATAACGCATTTAACCTGTCCATTTCTCTCTTTGTATCCATACACTGCCAATAGCCCTGGAATAAATATGCCCTAAGCTCTCCTTTTTCTGCAATTTTTATAAGCGGCTCTTTTTCCAGCACTGTCCCATCATCCTTGAGATAATGAAAAATCTGTGGCTCAAATACCATATAGCCTGCATTAATCATATTGCCATCGCCATCACTTTTTTCTCTGAAAGAAGCAACCACGCCATCTGGTGCCACTTCTAGCACCCCAAACCTCTGTGCCACGCTCGCCACTGTCACCGTCGCAATCTTCCCATGCGACCTATGAAACCTGAGCAGGTCTTTCATGTCAACATTACTTACACCATCACCATAGGTAAGCATAAATGTCTCATTTCCAACATATTTTTGTATTCGTTTTATCCGCCCGCCTGTCATTGTATGCAGGCCAGTGTCAACCAGTGTCACTTTCCATGGCTCTGCTACATTGTTGTGCACAGTCATTTTATTGTGGTCACTAAAATCAAATGTCACATCACTATTATGCAGATAATAATCCGCAAACCATTCCTTTATCACATGCTGCTTGTACCCACAGCATATAATAAAATCATAGAATCCATAATGAGAATATTCCTTCATAATATGCCATAAAATCGGCTTCCCGCCTATTTCAAGCATCGGTTTTGGTTTTAGATGGCTTTCCTCACAGATCCTTGTACCAAAGCCGCCAGCCAATATTGCAACTTTCATTTTCTTATGTTCCTTCCCCTAATTTCACTACAATATAATTTTCATATTCAGTTACATACCCATCCATTGGATAAGCTGGCTGATCTGTACTTGACTCAGCCGCATCTTCCACCATGCCTTCCCTCAGCCCTGCCGGATATATATAACCTAAGCCACTCATATAAAAGCTTATATAATTATGGTTTTCAAGCTCAGTCCATTGTCCAAAAAAATGAAAATAACTACTTAATGGATCTTTTTCTCTTGTTGCAATATAATCCTCTGTAAACCCAACATATATCACTGGTTTATTTTTCCAGTCATGTTTTTCGACTTCATAATTGATATATCCTGCTTTTTGTCTGTCTAACACTGACCTTTGATAATCTGCTAAAAATATGTCAACCATTTCCCGTGACTGCCTTAACACCAAAACAAAACTTAATGCTATAATCATGTATTTTAAAAACTTTTGTATTTTTCTGTACAATATGTTTCTCTCTACAGCTACTTCCATTATTTCCATTACAACAGAATAAATAAGGCTAACCGAAAAGGAAGTAAATAGTCCATACGTTACCAACATCCTCTGCTTATTCTGCACAATATCAAACATGATTTCTAAATTTCCCGTTCCCAAAATAAGGGCAAAATTTGAAACTACAACACCCATTCCTATGATAACCAGAATAGCATTCTTCCTTTTTAATGAAATGCAAACTGTAAGTAATAAAATAAAACCCACACTCAAACGTAATATAGAGTAGACAAGTTCCTCTCTTAGAAATACCGCACTTGCCAGTTCCTGTATTGTTTGTAATATTTGTCCAATGATATTCGTTTTTAAATTATAAACAAAATACCTTCTGACATATTGGCTACTGTATTGATTATAATATCTCAAAAAACCTTTCAGGATAAGCCGACTACAAAAAACTCCTACACAAACAATAGTGCCTGTAACTATTACTCGTATAATAATTGCTTTTAATTTGTCAACTGATATAAAGATATCTTTTAGAAGCAATGCTATCATAGTACCACATACAAAATATATGATAACTGACTCATAAAATCCATAACCTACGACAATGCAACCTAACGCAGTGAACAGATTTTTCTTTTTTCCTTTGTCCCTTTCAAACGCTTTCCAAATACTCCATACCCCACAAGAAGCAAACAGCATGTTAAATGCACTTAATAAGTCTGCTGACATATAGATAAATATTCTAGCCAAATACGGAAAGCTTATATATAAACAAGAAAAAATGATTGCGCTAATTTTATTATACCTGCCTCCAGAAGCCTCAGCAAATAAGTTTGCCCATATCCTACCTGTAATTAAATAAATCCCTACAGATATCAAATCAATCCAACAAGGCAAAAATGCCGAAATGTTTACAAGCGGTGAAATTAGCTCATACCCCCACCGTCCCTGGCTTAGTAATATCTTACTATCAATATACCAGATAAACTGTGGTGTAGGATCATCTACACCAATGGCATAGTTGGTCAGAGTAAATCCAAAGCATAAAATTGCTGTAATGATAACCGGATACCAGTAATATTTATCAAAAAAACCTTTTTGAATGTCCATTTGACTCCTCCAACTAAATTTATACAACACTGCATTTTAGCTATTATCACTCTGGTTTCCTAAACACCATAAAACTCTGTCTGCCAAATACAAAACCACTAAACGGCATTAATTTCAAATACAGCCATACAACCCATGGCGCCTGCGGGAAAGCGCTTTTCATCGTATACGGCAAAAAGCGTGGGATACAAAGCTCCACTTTCAAGCCGTTCATCTGCGCCAACTCTGCCAGTGATTTTTCTGTTAATGCTACTTTATGGTCATAAAAATCCCAGTATGCCCCTCCAACAAGCCTTATATTCGGTTGCAATACGAGCAGCCTTCCCCCAGGCTTTGCAAGCCCCACAAGCTCTTTAAAAAGATCTCCAACCGCATCTTTATCAGGTAAATGCTCCAAAAAGTTACTTATAAAAAATACATCCACTTCTTCTTTGCCTACATACTTACCGATATCAAAACAGGATGCAACAACTGCATTTACCCCCCCCCGCCCCATTTTTGAAAACTTTGCTACATCTGGGTTCAAGTCAAATGCATATTTCTTTTTTGCTTTTACGCAGTTTATAAATTCGCAATATCCAGCAGCCACATCAACGACTGTATCTTTTGGCGAAACCCACTTTCCAAAAAAATATTTACACAATACATTCCATACAGCACTTTTTTTATGTAACAGCTTTTCTTCAAAACGCAATTCATACAATGCCTTTAATTCTTTATTTCCTGCACCCGACATCTATACCCTCCTCTGATACACAATCCTATTTTTTATGGCCTATCCTGCCAAGCCACTTCATCCTAATACAGTAAAAATACCAATGCAGGTAATGCGGCAGCC
>CAMWXD010000018.1 GCA_947178105.1 uncultured Eubacterium sp.
CCTCTAACCTTGGTCCAATCACCATTTTGAATCGGTACGTAACCATTTTCATTTTAATCCAGGTGCTTTCCCCTACGTATTCTGGATCTTTACCAACCTCCTCACAGTGCACAGATTATTTTTTAATAAAAGACAATTTTGACATGTATTGTAGAAATGATTAAATGACATTTATAGCTCTTGAAACTTTCTAGAATATGGTATTTAACAAATTATTCTTAATATAGTATATTCTTTTATATAAAAATGGAACGTTCCATATACAATGTTCAGAGAGTTTTTGAAAAAACTTTTACGGCATAATTTTAGGAATGGCAAAGTAACATAATTGTGATATAATTTAGTCAGGTGTGCTGCATTTGCTTTTCTGTTAAGCGATGCGGCGTTTGGCGATTTGCCGGCAAGAAAGCTGAGCGTTCGTTTTGAAAACGTGAATGCAGGCGATATACTGCGGGTAAATAATAACAGCCACAGCGTCATCGTATTGCAGAAAAGCGCCGCGGGCGTAATCATTGCCGAAGGGAACTACAACAAGACTGTCCATTGGGGCCGCGTCATGAGCAAAGCGGAAGTTGAGGCTGCAAACTTCATGATTACGCGTTACCCAGAAGGCAGTGCTCCATCAGACCATCCCGGAGAGGGCGAGTCCGTCATTTACAGCGGGTCAGAGGACGGCCTTAACTGGGCGCTGACAAATACAGGGACGCTGACGGTCTCTGGCGGGGCTATTAAAAATTATTCGTTAAACCAACTTCCGCCATGGAATGGACTCGATGCTCCCATTAACACAGTTGTAATTGAAAATGACGTTACCAGCATAGGGGATTATGCTTTTTACCAAAGTCCGGCACTTAGTGTATTTATCCCTGGCACTGTCCAAACTATTGGGAACAGTGCTTTTCGTAATTGTGCAAACCTAATGTCAGTGACTGTTTCCGAAGGTGTAAAAACGATCGAAGATAACGCTTTCCGAGGCTGCACAGCTCTACAATACATTGATTTTCCTGCCAGCATTACAAAAGCAGGCGCCGGAGCGTTTATGGACTGTACCAAAATGACTCGTGTACGATTTAAGCCTGGCAGCGAGACAGTGGCTATCGGTGATAACTTATTCACACGATGCCAGACTCTGACAGATGTAACTTTACCAGAAAAAGCAGATTGTATCAGCGCCGGTATGTTCTTGGATTGTCTCTCTCTTCCTAAACTGTATATTCCAGCAGGAATTACTGAAATCAAAGGGTTAGGCGAAGCCAGTGGAAGTCCATTTTCCAAATGTTCCGCACTAACAGAAATAAACTTTGCCGGCGATGAATCGACCTGGAACACTATAGGCGGAAAATCTGCCATCACCTACTCTGGCTTAGCGAATACAACAACGGTCAACTTTAACGTCCCATTTCCCGACCCGTTTTTCGAAGACCCAAGTGACCATGTGCACAACTGGCTATCTGCGGATTGGAACCATGACGAAAGCTATCATTGGCACGAATGCAGCACCGCAAACTGCCCTGTGGCAAACAACAGCGAAAAAGACGGCTATGCGGCACACAGCTACGGTAGCTGGGTGACCGACGTGAGCGCAACGTCATATCAAAGCGGAAGCAGGCATAGGGACTGTACCGTATGTGCTTATCGCCAAACCGACAGCATCCCTGCAACCGGCAGCAACTCTTCCAGCGGCTCCGGCAGCTCTGGCGGCTCTGGCAGCTCTGGCGGGTCATGGAGTTCGGGAAACTCTGGAAGCTACGGCGGGTCATGGGGTTCGGGAAGCTACGGAGGCAGCTCTGGAAGCTCTAACAATTCCGGCAGTCCAGTGAATCCTGCTGCTCCGGACAGCTCAGACAACAGCACCGATGAGACAGATCAGAGTCCAGGCAGTACCGACAGCAATACTGCTGACAATTCATCCAGTAATGCAAACGGCTCCAGCGAGCCTGACAGCGCCAACAGCTCTGACAGCTCCGATACCGCCAACAGCTCTGGCAGCAATCTAAAGCAACTGAAAACGAAGTTTAACAAGCAGCTAAAGGCCAGCCTTAAGAGCCAGCTAAAGTCACAGTTGAAAACAAAACTGAAAAAGAAGCTAAAGGCTACATCAAAGCAGCCGTCAAAAGCAAAACTAAAAAAACAGTTGAAAGCCGCTTTAAAGCAGCAGCTAAAGACAAAATTGAAAAAGCAGTTGAAAAAACAGTATGGGACGCAGCTTGGAGATCAGTTCGTTGAGCAGTTCAATAAGCAGTTCAACGCATTGTTTAATGAGATATTCAACGAGCAGTTCCAAACGCTGTACAAACAGTTATCCGCTGCACAGAAAAAAAGCTAAACGTTTGCTGCACGCAAAGGCGCATAGAAGTTTTACATCCATGCGCCTTTACAGCTTCTTTTCACAAACAATCAATTAAACATATCATCACAAAGCTTCTGCGCATCCTTTAACGCCGCTTCCACTTCCGCTGCTTCAAAGATGACGTTCATAAACGCCGACCCGATTATGTCCTCAAATGCAAATTCGTCAAACTTGGCATTGACCGTTTCCCGGTTTCTGCGTTTTCCTTTTTCGAGCATTTTTCCGATGTCTTCGATCCATGGATACAGCTCGATCACTTCGGCATTTTTTACCATATTCCGGTTTGGGATAAATCCGCCTAAATAGGTCACCATCTCCGCTGTCTCGTCTGCATACAGCCATTCAAAAAACTGGCAGCATTCGGCTGTTTTGGATGAGCTTTTTGTAATACCGATGCTTCCGCCGCCTAATAACGGCTGCCCTCCCGGCACCTCGGAAAAAATAATTTTCCCTGCCGCCTTGGCGTTCACTGAATGCACCATATCCGAAGCATAGTTGGAAAATGTGATATTCATTGCCGTCATGCCGTCCGAAAACATATTCGCTGTTTCCCGCCACCATAAATGCGTATCATTGGTCGCATATTTGCAGGATTCCAGACAGGTACGAAAAGCCGCTTTCATCTCTTCGGAACAGACACACACTTTCCCGCGGCTGTCAAACACGCTCTTATTTTTTTCATAATAGCGCAGCATGACCTCACAGGCTGCCACAAAGGATCTGCCGTAAGTCAGCGTATGCCCGTATACGGTAGGCGACCTGCGATTGTATTTCTGGGTAAAAAAACTTGCTGCCTGGTTATACTCTGCAAAAGTTTTGGGCACCTCCAGCTTCCTTTTGTATTTTTCATAAAATTCCCGCTTAATCAGCTCGTTTTCAAACAAATCCTTCCGGCAGAACAGCATCTGCACGCAGGCGTCCAGAGGGATCGCGTACTGTGCCCCATGAATCATGGAATACTCCTTCGAAATGCCGGGAATCAGCTTCTGCACGACGTTGCGCATCGGCAGGCTGTCACTGTCCAGCTTCTGGTAAATACGCTCGCCGTCCTTTTCCATCCATGCCATGTCAATCCGCACAAGGTCAAACACTGTTTCCTGCCCTGCCTGCATCTTTGACACCATTCTGCGCAGCTCATCGTAAGGGACTTCAATAATCTTGACCTCGATCCCGGACTGTTTTTTAAACAGCGGCAGCAGCCTGCGGATCGCTTTGCTCGTCGCATTTTTAACAGATAAAAGCCGCAGCGTTTCCTCTTTTTTTACAAGGTAGCGCGGACGTGAGCGGAAGCTTCCTGCTTCCATGATGTTTTCTTCTTTCTTATCTTCTCTTTTTTCCAAAATATTCTCTGCGATGCGGTGCCCCATCAGCTTGTAGTTCATCTCATAGCAGTTCTCATCTACCAACCCGAATTCCTTGTTTACGACGGCATAAATAACCGGCAGCTTTACATCTGGATTGTAGCGGTTTGCCATATGCAGGCTGTCCACGTCTTCATTTGACATCGCTATTACTGCATCAAAGGAATCCGCTGCATACAAGACGTCAAAAGCCCTGTTAAATTTCATGGCATCCGGCGCGGCAAAGACTTCAAAATAACACCCTTCGCTCTCAAATACCTCCGATACCGCCTCCACAAACCTTTTATCGCCTGTAAAGCTGACATCCTCGCATAAGACTGCGATATTTTTATTGCCGTCCCGCACACACTTTTCTGCGATTTCCTTCCCTGCCTTCGCATAATCAAACGACGCAAAGACAGACTGCTTCGGAAACCCCTTCACATATCTGTCCAGCATAATCATCCGCGTCCCTTCCGGCACGGACTCTTTGTTTTTCAGCAAGGAGCTTACGAGGATGACTGCGGTCGGGTTACGTGAAAGCGCCTTGCTTAAGAGCCTTTGTTCTACATACTCCAGCCCGTTGGTACACAATAGCTCCAGCGTAATTTCCTGCTGCCCAAGTTCCTGCTCGATCCCGGCGTACAGCTCACTGTATTTTGTCATATCAATCCTGGGTACGATCACGCAGACATGCCTGGATGTGCCGCTCCTTAACTGGCTTGCCTGCGAATTGATCTGGTATCCAAGCTCTTTTGCCGCCTGTTCGACGAGCTTGATCTTTTCTGCGCTGACATTTCCCCTGCGATTTAATACGTTTGACACCGTCCCATGGGAAACCCCGGCGCGCTTTGCAATATCCTTAATCGTCGGCATAGGCAACCTCTTTGCGGTCAGAAGCAGCCATTTCTTCGCCAGGAAACAGAATTCCCGCCTTCTTTCGCGCCGTTTCCAGCACTTCAATCACATCCGGCATGACAGAAAGCCTTTCATAAACCGCATTCCTGTCATCGTCTAACAGAAACCGTGTCACGCCCTGCACTTCATAAAAGAGCCGGTCTGGATTTTCCTGCAAATGAAACGTATCATCAGACGTCTTTGTAACAACCTGTACCTCGGCAAGCCCGTTACTCCCGCCTTTCACATAAATATAGCCTTCTTCCCCTTCGATCTGAAAAAAGTTTACGCCCCAGGTATCCTTTGCGCCCGTCGATTCGCTGACAAACCCGTCATACTGCATGACCATAATCCCGGACGTGTCCGCCAGGCTGCCGTAACGGTTCGGATAATAGGCTGCGTCAAGCGGCTTGCCAAACAGCGCGATATTCAGATAAATATTGTAAAAATTAATATCCATCAGGCATCCACCGCCGTATGCCGGATCAAAAATATTTGGCACCTCACCCTTCTTTAACAGGTCATAACGGCTGGAATACTGGCTGTAGTTTGCCTGTACAAGCTTTACCTTCCCGATCTTAGGAAGCTCCCTTTTTAACACTTCAAAATGCGGCAGAAACGCCGTCGGCACCGCATCCACCAAAAAAAGCTGCCGCTGCTTCGCAAGCTCCACAAGCTCCCGCGCCTGCTTCGCCTGTGTACAAAACGGCTTTTCACAGACCACATGCTTTCCGGCAAGAAGCGCTTTTTTTGCCTGTTCATAATGCAGCAGGTTTGGCGTCGCGATATAGACCGTATTGACTTCTTCATCACTTAAAAACGCATCCATATCTGTATAGATACGCTGTGCGCCATATTCTGCTGCAAGCGCCTTCCCTGTTTCCATGCTCCTGGAATAGACTGCCGCAAGGCGGATGCCTTCTGTAATTTTTACGTTGTCTAAAAATGCATGTACAATGACTCCAGAGCCGATCGTTCCTAGTTTGATTTCGTCCATCTGTTTTCCTCTCCAATGTGCAGGCAGCCTTTTATACGACTGCTTCGATAATTGTTTTGTCTCCAATGCGAACCTTTTTGATTCCTGGTTTCTTGTTTTTTCCAAAATGAAAACTGAGTAAATATCCTTTTTTCAGGCGGTAATCATCCAGATATCCTGCAAGCTGCCGTTCACCCCGCTCATGATACTCATTTCCATGCCATATTTTCATTTCAATTACAAACTGCTCGCCAAGATAATCTACAATCACATCTGTCCGCCTGGCATCCCTTGTCTGTGATTCGATATAGTAATTTCCGACCCCATTGATAATCGGCTTCAAATACAGCAAAAAAAGCCTTCGTCCAGAGTCTTCTAAAAATTTGTCCCCTTTGCTGCCATAGATATCCTCAAAATATTCTGTAAACTTTTCCAAAACCCGGTACATATCAAGCTTTCCCTCTTTGATAAACTGGTTTTTCTCCCGTTTTGCCAGCCTGCTCATCGTGCTTGACAGCTCCTGCTCTGACAAAAAGAGATTATACAGCCGCATTTCAAACATACGGTTTGCCACCTGTACAGTTTTATTGCTGTTTTTCATATATCCAAACATACAGGCAAGCTCGATCACAGGATGATCTGGATTATAAGCAAATGTTTCTCCCTGAAACAGCATTGCGTATAGCATCTGCTTTAAATCCGGATATTCGCTGATCTGCCTCATCATACTGTCAAAAAGCGGAAGCCGTTTGTCCAGCAGCATTTTCACTGCTTCCCCTATCCCCTCTCTTGTCCAGATATCCTCGCTGCTTGTCGCAAACAAAGTATCTAGCAGCTTTTCATCCATCACTTTGCAGATTGCCGATACAAGATATGGGTATCCCGACGTATACTGCTCGATCTCATCTGCCACTGCTGCCACCTGCATTCCAGTATGCCTGTCCGCTTCATATTCTTCCAGCATCTTTTGAATCTGTACCGCAGAAAAGCTCATATCCATATCAAAATCAGCAGCAATATTCCATGGGCTGTTATATCGCCGCTCTTTGTCAGGACGTATCCTCCGTTTCAGGTTTTTGATGTCATACACCCCTGCAAGAATGACAGAATGAAACAACGGGCTGTTTTCCCTGTCCAGGTAATATGCCCGAAGCTGTGCGAGAAATTCGATAAAAACCTCATGGCACGATGCACTGTCCACTTCATCAATCATCAAAACAACCGGACGCTTCGCTGTCCCGCAAAGCCTGCTTAATCCGGCAAACAGCAGATCCATAGATACACTGCCCTTGTTTTTTTGCTCCGTCAATGCACGTACGGCATCCTGACAGAGATATTCCTTTAAATGTTCCCTCTGTAAAAACAGCCGTTCAAAATATTCGATAAACTTTTCTGAAAAGACATGCTCATCTGCAAAGCTGGAAGAACTGATCCGCTGGAAATCCATCGGCAGAACTGCGTATGCATCTTTTAAATCATCTGCCAGCGCCATCAGTGTCGTCGTCTTGCCATACTGCCTGCCCCTGTTTATTACAAAATATTTTCCCCTGTCTATATACAGCCGCCGGATCTCCCGAAGCCTGTTGTCCAGGCGCACCATATAGTGTACATCCGGCTTGCAGATGCCTTCTGTATTGAAATAGCGCATATTTTTCTCCTTTTTTATACGACTGCTTCGATAATTGTTTTGTCTCCAATGCGAATCTCATGAACACCGACGGTTTTGTGTTTATTAAAATTGAAACTCAGCATATACCCCTGATTGATCCTGTAGCTGTCAAGATAGCCAAGCAACTGCTGCTCCCCGCGGCGGTTGTATTCTTCCCCGTGCCAGAGCTTCATTTCAATAACATGCTGTTCCCCGCGGTAGTCCACAACCACATCTGTGCGCCCAAGGTCACGGGTTCTTGCCTCAATGTAATAATTTCCTGTCCCATTGATAATCGGCTTTAAATAAAGCAAAAAATACTGCCTGCCTTCCTCTTCCAAAAATGTCCTGCTGCGGCTTCCATAAATCTCATGGAAATGGGCAACAAATTTTTCAAGCACCCTTCTCATATTCAGATACCCGCCCGTAAGAAACTGGCTCTTATCCTGCAACGACGCTTTGTAAAGTTCTGTTTCGCGCATTTCATCCTCTGACAGAAAATAATTATAAAGATATGTCTCAAAAATCCGGTTTGCAATCGCTACCGTACCATTTTGATTCTTAATAAATCCAAACATGGATGCAATATCAATGATATTTCCATCTGCCCTGAAAGAAAAAGTCCTGCCTGTAAAAAGCAGGGTGCGCAACATCACGCCAAGCTTTGGGTAATCATGAAGCTTTCCGGTCAAAGACGCAAACAATGTATTTGTATCCCACAAGATCAGCCTGACTGCTTCGTGAAATCCCTTCTTTGTCCATGCAGCTTCCTTGGAAGCATATTCTGTTTTGGCACTGACCTCCTCATCCAGCAACTGGCACAGCCTGGATACAAGAAAAGGATAGCCTTCAGTATAGTCCCAAAGCAGCCCTGCCATAGCGCCAATATCCATTTGCACAGGCTGTTCTTTCCCGTATTCCCGCAGCATAGCAGCAATCTCATCTTTCGAAAAGCTGAAATCCACTTTAAACTCCGCCGCAATGTTCCATGGGCTGTTCATCCTGTGCTCTTCATCCTGGCGGAGCTTTTGCTTTAAGTGCCTGATATCATACACGCCTGCAAGAATCACCGACCAAAAAGCCGCCTGGCAGAAACGGTTTAAATACTGTGCCCGCAGTTGTGCCAAAAAGTCGACAAATACTTGGTTATTTGCCGCGCTGTCCACCTCATCTATGATTAATACAAGCGGCTTATCTGACGCCTCGCATATCTCACTCAACTGTTCAAACAGCATTTTCAGTGCAAAATACACAGGCATCTGGCGGACGCTTCGTGCCAGTGCGTCCACCGCTTTTTGAAGCGTATCCGACATTGCCGGTCTGTTTTTTAGAAAAAGCCGAAGGAAAGAGCCTGCAAATGAGAGCGAGAACCGGTTTTCTGTCTGAAACTCTGCATTTCCAAATGTCTGAAAATCCATAGACACGACATAGTATTCCTTCTGCAAATATTTCCCCAATGCCATAAGCGTCGTCGTTTTGCCATACTGGCGCGCTTTATTGACAGAAAAATATTTTCCTTCATCCACAAGCTTTTTTATTTGTTCGAGCCGTTTTTCGATATTGACCATATAGTGTTCCTGCGGAACACAAATGCCTGTCGTATTAAATACTTTTGCCACAAGCCGCACCCTTTCTGCCAATCTATAGATCTTATTTTATCATGATACAATGCAGATGTAAAGCTCACCGTTTTACTATACCCTCAAGCAAATCAAAAGGCGGACACATACATCCCCGCCGATTCCCGCACCATCAAATGGCACGGCAGCTCCATCCGCACACATGCCTGGTGCCCGCCCTGCAAACGGTCTTTTAATGTCAGTACGGCAAAGTGCGCCATATCCCCTTTCGGAATGCGGATCGTCGTCAGCATCGGGGAAATGCGCACAGCCTCCTCGATATCGTCGATCGAAATAACGGCAGGACGGTAGACGTGCTTTTTCCGCCGCCCGTTGGCTTCCTTCATCGCCTGCAAAAACCCCAGCGCCGTCACATCGTTGGCGCAGAAAACGGCTGTCGGCGGCTTGTGCAGCGCAGCCAGGCGGGAAAACGCCTGATAGCCTTCTTCTCTTGTCTGGTTGGTCGATACGATATATTCATAGATCATGGAGATCTTGTGATTGAGCAGGCACTCATAATAACCGCTGTACCTTGCTTCCATCGTACAGTCGCCGACATATGCGATGCTGGTATGCCCAAGCTCCAGCAGATATTCCACAGCCATCGCCGCGGCATGTGCGCCGTTGCAGGTGACCTCATCCATCCGGTAATCCATCGGGTTGCGGTCGACTGCCGCTACGCCCCGGTATTTGCGCAGAACCGCATCCGCAGCCTGCTGCGGGCATTTTCCGAGCACCAGCAGCCCGTCTGCGCGCACCCTGCCGCTTTGGGCACTGAGCACAGAAATATCCGGGACATGAAGGATCTGTCCCGGAATACAGTTCTGCTTATAGCATTCAGCCTCGATATAGCGGTATAGTTCTGCAAAAAAAGGGTCTTCCTCCAGGGAATGGAATCTTGCCAGAAGGATATCTATGACGTACTGCTTCGTTTTCCCCTGCTTTGTGCGGCTTCCCATTTTCAACTGCCTGGCGTTTTGATCCGGCACATAGGAAAGCTCCCTTGCCGCCTGGCGGATACGCTCCGTCAAATCCTGCTCCTTGCACTGATAGTCAGGATTGTTTAATACCCTGGATACAGTTGCTATGGATGCTCCAGTCATCTGCGCGATTTTTTTCAGTGACATCGGCCTACATTCCTTTCGTGCAAATACGTCATTTTTCTCCTGCGTCTTATTTTAATCCCCGTTTTTTCAGCAGATAATTTTCGACGCTGGAAAAAATCCCTTTATCAATTACAATGCCGATCAGGATAATGACAAGCATGACTGTCATGACCTGGTTGATATCCGCCAGGTCGCGCCCGATCATCAGCGTATAGCCAAGCCCGACCGATGCAGACATCACCTCGCCCGACATCAGCGCGCGCCAGGCAAACGACCATGCCTGCTTCATGCCTGCGACAAAGGAAGGCAGCGCTGCCGGAAAGATCACTTTTGTATACATATGCGCAGGCGTCACGCCCATTGTCTTTGCCGCTTTGATATAAATTGGCGGCACTTCCTTGATCCCGCTTTCCACTGCAAGCGAAATG
The DNA here is from genome assembly GCA_947178105.1 of uncultured Eubacterium sp. Classification (GTDB taxonomy): domain Bacteria; phylum Bacillota; class Clostridia; order Lachnospirales; family Lachnospiraceae; genus Eubacterium_J. Next base: position 10,365 of record CAMWXD010000018.1, read on the forward strand.
CTGAATACCGACCCCATCACGACGACAAAAATAATCGCGCTTTCACTTAAGCCAAACCATAAAATCGCAAACGGTACCCAGCAAATGCTCGGAAGCGTCTGGATCCCAAGCAGCAGCGGCTTTAAGTTTCTGGCAAAATACTCGGACTGGATAATCACGATCCCAAACAGCACGCCGACTACAAGCGAGATCACAAAGCCGGTCAGTACGCGCAGCATACTTTTTCCGACAGCAGCAAACAGCGTACCGTTTGCAAGCAGTGCCTGCACGCTGTCAATCACGCCTGACGGATGCGGCACTGCATAAGGCTTCGCCCATTCAAACCAATCTGTAGCCGCGACATACAAAAGCTGCCAGGCCACAATCAGCCCGATCAAAAACAGCACGCTTCCTATTGCTTTACGCGTATTCATGACTGCTTCACCTCCGGATTGTCAAATTCATCCGCCATACTCTTTCTGGCGCTTAAGCTGACCTGGTCTAAAATCTGCCTGCGCAGTGCGGTAAACTCCGGCGCTTCGATATTTCTAGGCCGCGCAAACCGAATCGGGATAATCTGCTTGATCTGTCCCGGATTTTCCGCCATGACAACGACGCGGTCTGCAAAATAAATCGCTTCTTCTACACTGTGCGTCACATACAGGATTGTCTTTTTTGTCTTTTCCCAGATCTCCTCCAGCTCCGCACGCAAAATATTGATCGTCTGCTTGTCAAGCGCAGAAAACGGCTCATCCATCAAAAGCAGCTTGCTGTCAAGCGCCAACGCCCGCGCCAGAGCCGTCCGCTGCTTCATACCGCCGGAAATCTGATGGATCGGATAATCCCGATACTGCCAGAGCTGCACCATCTTCAAATATGTTTCTGCTATTTCCATCTGTTCTTTTTTCGGGTGCCCTGCCGCTTCCAGCCCGAACATCACGTTTTGCATCACATTCAGCCACGGATACAGCGCCGCTTCCTGAAACATCACGACACGGTCTGCGCCAGGCGCTGTCACTTGCTTTCCGTCCAGCGTAATCGTACCCGCCGTCGGCGTATCCAGGCCGGCAACAAGGTTTAAAAGCGTAGACTTCCCGCACCCGGAAGGCCCGACAATACAGATAAACTCCCCTTTTTCCACCTCCAGGGAGATATCCTGGAGCGTTTCTTTTTTTGTTTCGCCAAAAATCTTGCTAATTGAATGAAGTTGTAAATACATCGCTCTCCTCCGGCACTTTGCTGATAAATCCTTCATTTTTGCTGATCTCTGCAAATTTCATAATCGCTTTTTTATTCAGCGCAATATCTACAGTCATTCTTTCAAATGCATTTTCAATGACCTGTTCATCAATCGCTTTGCCAGTCGTCGCTTCGATTTCTGTATTTACAATCGAACGCGCCTGCTCCATATTTGCATTGATGTACAGCGTCGCTTCTTCATGCGCTGCCAAAAACTGTTTGACCAAATCCGGGTGCTCTTCAATAAAATCCTGGCTTGCCACGACAACCGCCGTCGGATAATTGCCCTCTAAAAAGACTTCGTCGTAATCCAGCAAAATCTCTGCATTTCCGTTATTCTCAATCGTCGTCCCCCAAGGCTCTGGCACAAGCGCCGCATCGACGCTCCCGTTGTCGATCAGATTTAAAATGTCCGCGTTGGAGCTGGCGTTTATCGTCACATCCCCGCCCGCGTCTACTGTTTTTAACCCTTCATCCGATAAAATACTCAAAAGGCACAAATGCTGCGTATTTCCCATCTGCGGGACTGCAATTTTTTTTCCTGCAAGGTCAGACAGGGACTCGATGCCGGCATCTTTGCGCTTTAAAAAAACCGCCCCCGCATTCGTTGTATTTGCGATAATCCTGACATCGCCTTCTGATTTGACATTTGCACTGAGCGCCGGAACCGGGCCGATGTAGCCTAAGTCGATCTCGCCTGCAAAAATTGCTTCCATTTCCGCCGGGCCTGCGTTAAACGACGTCCAGGTCACGTTGCACTGGTCTTTCCATTGTTCTTCCAGTGTTTTTTGATTTTTCATAACCAATGCCTGCGTATGGGTAATATTGGGAAAATACGCAATGCGCACATCGATCTTGCCGGACGCATCCGATGCATTTCCCTCCCCGCCGCTTTTTGCCCCGCACGCGGCAACGGACGCGCAGATGCCTGCCAGCAGTACGCCTGTAATCAGTTTTCGAACTATTTTTTTCATGTGATAAAACCTCCGTGTCAGATGATTGTTTTATTTCCTTACTTTACAATGTCTGCATTTTATCACAAAAAAATGTATGGATTCTAAGTTTTTATGAGAACGTTTTCAAATATAATCAACTTAGTTTTAGAATTATTTAGAATTTATTGAAAAGGATATAATTTGATTTAATTAATATGCTGTATTTTTCTGTAAACGTTTTCAAACCTCCCGTTTTACTGTAAAAGGGAGTTTCTTTCTGATCTCAGTATAGTTGGGTGCCAACGGTTCTGACATCTTTTTTGTATGTATTGAAAAATAATATTGTGGAGCATCAAAAGATGTGTTATAATCGCAAAAGAGCAACTGTGTTATAAGGTGGTAAACCTCCCTAACTTAAAAAAGAAGGGAGGTGGTGCAGATGGATACATACCAGATTTTAAGCCTGTTATTTTTGGGCGGTAACTTCCTAATTGCGCTGCTTGCCTATATTGATAGGAACAACAAGCGAAAATAAATAAACCTACCTTGTACTTGGCAGTCTAGGTAGGTTTATATAACCACTATAGAGGTCAACCACTTTGTGGGCGGTTGCTCCTTTTATGCCTATAATATAGCACATCTTAGTTTTGATTGCAATAGCTTTTTTTATTTGTCAAATGTCTGGCGTTATTCCATTGTTTAATTGCCAGCAGCAGCGTTAAAAGATGCAGTTATCCCACATACTGTCCCCTTTGTTGGAAGCCCATATTGCTGAAAATATATCAAATTTACTTAAAAAGTCTTTGCACTCCTGATCCATATCTCCCTTTAAATACTGATTGATAAAATCCTTCATATGATAAAAACCGATGATCGTATCACCATATAAATCATACGGTACATCTGCCGTCCATTTCTTCTGATCGTATGAAACTTCCACATATCCCTTCTGGTATTCCTGCCTGTTCGTATCATCCCATCCCGGCAATTTTTTATCCTGATAAAAAAACGTAAAGTTCTTTGGCGGTATAGCATCTATGTCTGTCAGGCTAATCACACGCCCCTGGAATGCATGATGCTGCCATACTTTATGATAGTCCATTCCCCCTGCAAGCGCGTAAGATGGATTTTTCTCTACCTTGGCAAAGTCAATGCTGTCTGTTTCCCATTTTTCTGCCATTTCCTGAATTGCCTGCCTGATATTGTTTCTCATATCTTCTTGTTTGTAATAATAATCTGAATTGTAGTACATCCAGTTATCCTCTTTTGCACCGCCATGCGCGGCTGCTATCTCAGCCCCTTCCTTTTCATTGGCGGCATAAGCGGCATTTACATTGTTTTTTTGAAACCATCCATATATTTCTTCTAAGATCTGCTGGTTATCCTTTGCATTGTATCCATTTGTATATCTTTGCTGAACCATTTCCACGCGCATATCCATACAAATATTTTTCACTTTCTGCTGCACATCCTCGGAGGATATCTCCCCTGAATAATAAGAACGCATCAGATCTTCTATATCTTTCATGACCTTTCTGCCATACTCACCGCTTAAACACGACGCAGGCATTCCCTTTACTTTCAAAATGTCATTATAATTCTCGCTTGTAATTACCATTTCTGAAAAGCCTTTTACACCAAGCTCCTTAAAAGACTTTGCACCATCCGGCAACAATTGATAATCATCGCCACGCCATTTCTTTCTTAATTCTTCATTTGCTTCCTCCGAACCGCCGATTATGTAACTTTTCGAAGGGTCTTTCAGGCACACATTAATCGTGCCGACGCCGAACAAAAGATCGCCTATATCCATATATATACTTCCTTTCCTAATTTATAATAGCAAAGAACGTTCTTTGCAGTTTTTAACAACTAATCACCTAATTCATATTCATAATGTATTATAATTGATGGTGTAAAACTTAAAGTTGTATTACTTGCTCTAAAACCAACACGCCATATACCGTTTATATTTTTATTGGAACTTGAATCATCTTCATAATCAATGTCTATACTTAAACCATAATTTTTTGACTGCCTCCATACAGAAGATGATGGTTCTTTAACACGCCAGTATGAAATTGAAGATGGCCTTGAAGCACTATAACGTACTTTTGTTGCATAAGCATTTTTAGGAATTGTAACGCCATTATCTCCAACATATACAACTGCATCCGAAGAAAATGCTGAAGAAGTCGCTGATATCTGATTAGAAGCACCTATCCATTCTGTCATATCAGATTGCATATGTGGCAGACCTACTGCGACATTAATCGTATCTTCTAAGAAATCAGCTATCGAGATTTGATTTCGTGCATAAATGACTAAATAATACTCTTTGCCAGCAGTCATTCCCTGAATTTTCGCCTTTTCAGCATAGTCAAACGCTCCACAAAATTTATCTTTATGTATACTACTATTTCCATCTGCATTACTGTCAAACAATGGCAGCAATGTGCCCATATCTACAATTTTAAATCTTGTTTCTGTATGATCACCTAATAATGTAAACGTCGCCATTGATTGATTTGCTGTAAACTTGAACCAGCACTCATCTTTATTTGGTGTATATTGTGTGTGAATAAAATTGCTCTCTTTTTCTGTATACCACTCTAATGGTGTCGCATTTTCAGGACCACTAATCATGGCTTCCATGTCTTTTTTATCCCCATATACCAACCTAAACTGACTGGAACCTGCGACATATTTTGAACTTGTGACTGTAACAGTATAATGTACTATCGTTGCATCTTGTGTTGGTTTATCAATATATATCCAGCGTTTCGGCTGCTGCTTTGCTGCCCCAACTGTTTTTATAATATTTCCAGACTCATCTTTTACTTGTGCTGTCACATAAGACTGTCCCATTCTTACAAAACAAATTGCAGACGCATCCATAGTCGAATAATCAATATCAATATTGTATGTTTTTGTATCTGTTTCTGTAGTTAATTCATCTTCAATTACCTGATAATCTTCAACTGGATTTACAGTTAACCTATATCCTACAATCTCCGAATATTCATACCTTGAATCCATTGCTCTATAAAGCACAGTATAATTACCCGGATTCGTAAACTGTGTCACAAATCCATTACTATTAGCCTCAAGATAATATGCTTTAGGAAATCCACCAACCTGAAAATCTTGAAAACTATCACCATCATCATCTGAAAATGTCCAAAGCCAAGCTATTTGTGTATCTGTTGTCGCTAAACCATTCTTCAACGATTCTGGATTAATCACATATGCAGTTAGATACGATTGCGGAATTGTCATTGCTGACTCATCTTCTATAGGCAATATGATTCCATCGGCTCTATTTTCTTCTCTTATATATTCAGACGGAAGTTCAGGCTGTCCCTGCATAAGTTCTTTTAGTGAAGTCATCTCATCTTCTGCATTGTTATCAACAGCATAATTTGTTACATCTGTCGTATTCTGCTGAAGATATTGTGCATATTCTTCATCGCTTACTGTTGCCAATACCTCTGTTTGAGCTGCTTCTGCAAACGCTGTAGTATTTGATCCAAATGTCAATGTAGCCAATGTGATTACCAACATCAGCTTTTTCCATATAGTTTTTTTCATCTAATTCCCTCCTACTTCTTTGCCCTAATTGCGATACTCAATTTACCATAAATTAGATATTTCAAACAGGATTTCCTAATGGATGCTGTTATACCTATTTTTCTATTATTTGCCATTCAGACTATACTTCCATTGGACTTGAACCAATTAATCCTCTTTGTTTTTTGAGTTTCACAATTTTCTATCAGGGCATCTTACAGTACAAAACCAATACCATTGATTTTACAGGCTCCTAGAGGCATTTCTTTCATGACCGTTCGGCTCGGAATTCCTGAAAAAAATGATATCGGCACACAGCAGTTATGCGCGCATATTTTACTCACAACGCTCTGTCTGCAAGTATTTTGATTGCTGTATCCTTACTTTACCACTGATACCGGAAACTGTCAATAGTATAATTACATTTTTTATAAAAACATAATTGTATTTTTCCTGCAACTTTTGATCATTCAGTATATACACGGCCAAAAATTTTTATCCGCTTCCCGTCGGCTGCTTTGATTCCTTTGACAAACAAAAGATAATCTACCTTCTCTGTTATAACAAACGTATACATTGAACCTCCGTCTTTTGAATAACTATATCGGCACAAACCGTTTTTATCTTTAAGCCCAACTTTAAACGAATCTTTTATGCGTTGTAAATATGCTTGGAACGGAAACGGTTGCCAAGATTTATGGGAGTGATGCTATCATAGCAAAAGCCACCCTGAACTTGACGGGAACGGGTGGCATTGCTATCTATTCAACGGTCTGTACCCCATGGGGTATACTATGTTTTACTGTAAACGGGAGACTCTTTCTGATATCAGTATATTTAATAATTCACATATCCAGATACGCTGACCGTCCTGCTGGAATTATTGCGAATCGCCAGGCGGTATATGCCGCGGCTATAGATCTTAATTTCCTTAAAAATACTCCCATTCGTCCTGTTCGCATGACGGAAATTACCGCTTGGTGTAATCAGCCCAAAATCAACGCTTGCATCAAATGGTGTATAGGAACAATTAATGGTCACCGTTTCACCTGCCTCAAGAGAATAATCCTCACGAGATGTCGCTGATTTTCCTGGGGAAATATTCCAATCATCAATATGTATCGTAGCCCTCTCCATACTTTCAATCGGAAAAGTCGTAATCTTACTCTCATCTACTGTATCACTGGCTAAATCCTCGATATTGACTGAAAAATCCTCTTTTTCATCGCTTACCGCCACAGGCTCTTCGATCCGCTCGTCCTTGATACGCGCCTCTTCCTCTTTGGACATGATCTCGAAGGATTCCTTCTTCAATGTATGCATATCGCTTGCAGCAGCCGATGCCAAAATGCCTGTGCTGCTTGCAGCCACAGCGAAAATCAGCGCAAATGCTGCCATTTTCTTTTTCATTGATGTAACTCCTTTCTCTATAAAAATGATATCAACACACAGCAGTTATGCTCGCATATTTTACTCAAAAGCTCTGTCTGCAAGTATTTTGATTGCTGTATCCTTACTTTACCACTGATACCGGAAACTGTCAATAGAATAATTATATTTTTCCCAAAAACATAATTATATTTTTCCTGCTGATTTTGATCATCCAATATAAACATTACCAAGAATTTTTATCTGCTTCCCATCGGCTGCTTTGATTCCTTTGACAACCACAAGATAATCAGACTTTTTCGTTGTTATAAAAGTGTGTGCTACAAGACCTCCTTTTGAATCGTTCCATTGACATACGCCGTTTTCATCTTTCAGCCCAACTTTAAACGAATCTTTCTCGTTTTCTGAAGATAATGAAATCCTTACACGATCCCCCTTATTCAGAGACACAGATAACAGATTCTTATCCTCGCTGCCTGATATCGCAACATCGATATTCTCAGCCTTCTTTCCAACCAGCCTAAGCCTGTCAAAGTCCAGAATGTCTTCTTCGCTAAGCTCCTGATACTCGGTATATTCCGTAAAATTAAGATCCATCTCCACTTCCACACTGTTTGCATCCTCCGCTTTCATTGCAATCCAGCTATCCACCGAATAAAACCCCTGCAGTGCAGCATACGTAACTGCCGGGCTGTACACCGCAAAAAAAACGGCTGCGGCTGCCGCGGCTGGCTTTGTAATTTTTCCTGTTCCCTTCATAATATGTATCATTCTCCTTTCCGCTTCTTTTTCATTCCTTCCGGTAAACCCAGTGACATATTTTTCTGTACCATCCTCCTGAACCTCCTCCAGCGCAGCAAGCAGCAGGCTTGCATAACCGTAGCGTTCGAAATCACCGGCATTCTCCAGCACCTTTTCGTCGCACGCCAGCTCACTGTAATGGGCAAAATCCCTTTCAAAAAAAGAAATAACAGGATTAAACCAGTGCATCGCACGAATCAGCATCATAAAAAAACGATAAAGCACATCCTTTCTTTTGCAGTGAACCAGCTCATGCTTTAACATCAGCCTGACGTCCTCGCAGTACATGCAGCCGGAAGGGAAAAAAATACAGGGACGCAGCAAGCCTGCTGAAAACGGCGAAGCAATCACACTGCACCTGTAAATTTTTATGTTTTTACGGATGCCAAGCTCCTGTGCAAAAGCCCCGCATATCTTTCGGATATCCTCATCCTCCCACGCCACGGATGCGGCACGGATTTTTTTCATCGCAAGATACTCCCGCAGAAAACGCCGCAGAAAAACAAGCAAAAATCCTGCCAGCCAGATCCAAAATACGATGCACCTGACAAGCGTCAGCCTGGGATTCCAGATCATCAAAATGCCGGAATCACTCTGGTGCCCAATAATCGTCCATAACCCTTTCGGCTCTAACACGCCCCATTCCGGCTTTGTCCTGCCGTATGCGGCGCCGGCGGCAAGCATTGCCTGCGGAGCGAGAAAAAACAGCACCTCCGCCCGCATCAGCGTATACAGGACATGCACCTCATACCGCCTGCATATGCGATCCGCCAGCAGCTTTGACAGTATAAAAATTGCGCTTCCGGCTGCCGATACAGAGGGCAGCAGCACAAGGATCAGGTTCATCAAATATAAAATATGGTCACTCTGCTTCATTCCTTTTTAACTCCTCTAACAACTGTCCGATCCGTTCCTTTTCTTCCGGCCGCAGCGTCGTCCTTCCACAGAATGCCGCAGCCAGCCCTTCAAAAGATGTAATCCCAAACTCACGCTCCATCTGTTCCCTGAAAAAAGCCCTTCGATATTCTTCCTTCGTTACTTTCGGAATATAAATATGGTGCTTGCCGCTGCGGACTGTCGTTACCAGCCCTTTCCCGGCTATCCTGTGAAGAATGGTCGATTTTGTCCCTAACGCCTGGCTGAATTTTGCGTAAATCTCCTCGCTTTTAATGCCCTGTGGATGCTCCCATATGACTTCCATAAACTGCATTTCCGTATTCGACAGCTTTTTGATTCCTAATGGTTCCAGTACTTTCTGTGGTGTCTTCATAATATAATTAGATTCCTTTCTAATTTGTAATTACTTCTGCAATCAGCTTACTACCTCCTAAAACAGATGTCAATCATATCACTACATTTTTTGTCATTTATTTTTTTATCATTACGGAACCAAATCCCATTTTTTTCTGTCATATTATATAGAGGTATATTACGATTCGTATTTTCCAACAGAGGTATACAATATGAAAAGCAAACAAGCAAAACGGCAGGAACTCTTTCTTGCTGCCGTAACTGAAAACACAGGCGCGTTTTACAGATATGCCTATTCCGTACTGCTGAACAGGCAGGATGCGGAAGACGCCGTAAGCGAGATGATTCTAAAGGCATTTTCACATCTGGACTGCCTGCGGCAGCTTTCAAAAATGAGGAGCTGGATGTTTCAAATACTGGCAAATACATGCAGGGATATCCTGTCAGAAAAAGAGCCTGTATTTGACGCCGCCGCTTTTCAACCGCCGGACAAGCCTGCGCAGGAAGCTTTCAGCGGCCTGCGCGACGAGATCCTTGGGATGGAAGCAAAATTTCGTGAGGTCGTGATTTTATACTATTACGAAGAAATGAAAACAAAGGAAATCGCCAACATACTGCAAATATCCGAAGGAACCGTAAAATCCAGGCTTTCCAGGGCAAGGGAAAAGCTAAAAGCATTTTTGGAAAGCCAAAATACAGCAACGAAAAAGGAGACATCCCCATGAAAAAAAACAACCAACAAATTGATCAAAATATGAGTCAGAATATTGATCAAAAAATTCAAAAACTGGTAAAGCAAAATCTTGTATTTGAGCAGAATCCGCTTTTTGCACAACGTATGCGCTGTCTTGCAGAAAGGCTGTCAGACAATGCTATGCCTGTGCAGCAAAAAAGCTGCGGGCAAAAAAACAGGCGCTTTCGCGCCCGTATCACTGCTGCACTCGCCGTCCTGCTCCTTGCTGCCTTTCCGGCAAAATCTGCCGTTCATAGTATCCATACGTCACATCTGGCCGCCCGGCAAGGCCACCCGGAATCCGTTTCCAAAAGCCAAAAGCCGGATTCCGACATACAGGCAAGCAAACAGCCAAAGGCAGCAGAAAGGCTGTCAGAAGCACGCGCAGTTGATGCTGCGGCTTCATATGTAAAAATCATGTATGGCATTTCCGATAAGCAGGTGCAAGAAATGCAGGCAAGCTTGTCATTTGAAAGCAGCCAATTTGCAGAAACATCCTGTTACTGTGTATCCTTTGCAGCAGATTCTGTATGTTATAAAGTCACCGTTGACGCCGAAAACGGCTCCTTTTTGGATATCTCGATGGAAAAGGAAGGATTTGCCTATTATCAGGATAACTTTGCACTTAAAAAATCCAGGCTGAGAAAAGCAGGGGCAGAAGCTGAAAGCATCGCCTTACAGTTCATCAGGGAAAGCTCTGTGATCACAGATGCTTATGTGCAATACAAGCTAAATGCCAATGGGCAGGTTCCGCATGGAACCGCTGTCTGTCTGTTTGACCTCGCAGACGGCGACCGTATCCGTATCTCCTACAGCATGGCAGAGGATGCTTTATGGGGCGCCGTACGGGAAAAAGGCGGTGCAGGGCACCGGGATGCCAATGTCCGGGAGGGGGAAACGAGAATGTTTTTGGAGCTGGACTGATTTTATCAAAACAGGAGCTTGCAGCGTGTGTTGCCACAGGCTGCAAGCTCCTGTTTTATTTGCTGTAAACAAAGTTCATCTGTCTGTGTCCCTATTGTTCCAATCGAAATTCATCTGTCTGTGTCTCTGTCCCCTCTTTTGGAATATAAGCCGCAAAGGTCACCGTACCGTCTTCATTCAGCGTATACGTCATGATTACCAGGCTTTCCAGCCTGTTCTCGGAATAAGCGCAGCCAAACAGATCAGACATTCCCGGCTTTTTGCCTTTAAAATACTCAGATACAAGAATACTGCCGCTGCCTGATATGCGTCCTTCCACTTCATACTCTACTGACACATATCCGTCGCTGTCCGGCGTTAGAATCTGTACGCTGCTCTCTACACGGGAAGCGTATTCGTCTATATTTTCAGGCGTAAGCTGATCCATCCATGCCTGAATCGCAGCATCCGTCATTTCATCTTGCAACGTGGTATGTTCCGGCTCTGGCTCTGGTTCTGATTCAGGCTCCTCCAGGCTTGTCAGGTAGTTTGCTGCCGCCTCAGGATCTGCTTTTGACACATCGATCGGGAGATGAAACAGCGCGTTTAACCCGTCGTAGCCTTCGTTTCTGGAAATCTCGCCGGTTGCTTTGTCATAATGATATGCCTGCACGTTATAAAAGGTGCTGTCCATTACACCTAGATAAAGCCCTTGGTCAGCAAAGATTTCCACATTGTCGCATTCGGTAAGCCTGTATAAAATGCCGTTCTGTACAAACTCTGAGTAACCGCCGCGCATGGTAACTGTATTGTATTTTGCAGGATCATATCCTTTTATAAACGGGGATACAAAAAAAGACAAATCTGCATATGAATCGTCCATCGTATCCGGCATCGGCGTGCCGTCCGCATACTCGATCGCTGTCACACAATACGTCCGGTCTGTCTGCACGACTCCGTTACTGCTCTGCTGGTACTGCGAGATATCCTTACCCGATACAATGCCTATAAGCGTCACACGATATTTACCGATCGTCTGCTCCTCATGAATGCTGATTGCATCTTTTCCCAAAAAGGCATCCGTCAGTTTGGAATCGTTGAACTTTTCTGTTACTTTATCCGGCGCTAAATATTTCCAGGAAGCATAGGCTGTCACAGATCCTGCCCCCAATACGATTGCTGCTGCAATGGCTGCCGCCGGTATCCTTCTTACTTTTTTTATATCCATCGTCTCTGTCTCCTTTACCTGTCTTAAAATACTCTGGTTCAGCCGGCTGTCCGGCTCCTTCGTTGGAGTAAGGGCTTGTTTTAACAATGTATCAAGATCTTTTTTCATTTAAAACAACCTCCAGTTCTTTTTCTAATATCCTTCTGGCATGATACAGCCTGCTTTTTACCGTTCCTTCCGGTATCTGCATAACAGAAGCAATTTGTGCGACCGACAGGCTTTCCATATAAAACAGCAGCACTGCCATCCGATACCGTTGCGGGAGCGTTGCCACTGCCGCCCTGACCGCCTGCGCCTCCTCTCTGCGCAAATACTGCGCCTCCGCAGACTGCTCCACTCCGCCGCTGCTTTCCGCCTCCTGTCCCTCTGTAAATGCCTGCATATCCGCGATCCGCTTTCTCCAGGCAAATTTGCGCCTTTTATTTTTCCAGATACGCACCGCCACCGCAAGCAAATAGCTTTTCGGATTCTGGCCTGCCTTTATTTTGTCATGCATCTCTACTGCCTTTAGAAACGTATCCTGATATAAGTCCTCCGCTTCCTGTTTACTGCCAGTCAGATATGTGCAAAAGGAATAAATGTCTGTCCCATATGCCTGGATACATTGAGCCAATTCTGCTTTTGTCATAATCAATCTCCACTTTCAAGACGTCCTGGGAACGGCCTGCATCCTTTCAAGCCGTTCCATCGTGAAGGGTTTGATTGCACTTGCCCTTCACTTATATATTGTAACAGCTCTTGCATTGGTTTAAAAAAGATTGCAAAATTTTTGATTTTTTGTATAATGTACTCAGAAGCATACTTTTTCAAACAATTTTTGCTCAAATGCAGCACTAAAATGCCTAGAATTTGTATCCAGCGAGGAGGGAAAAAAGAATGAACGGACGCGAAGACCGTAAAGAAAATGATTTGTTTTTCACATGCAGCCTGATTGACTATATTGCCAGAAAAACGAAAAACAGAAGGGCTGATGTATACCATAGTGACAATATTGACCGTGTTTGCGACGATTTTATTGCATCCGCCAGTATTACAGAGGGAAATTTTGACAGCGTTGCAGACACGGTATATGCCCTGCCAAGCCACTGGGATATCGGCAAGGTTTTTAAACGGCTGATCCTTGGCATCGCCAGAGAACGGCAAATGGAAATCACAGAAGCCCTGTTTGCTGCCTACAATTCTTTTGTAAGTGAATTAATCGAGGACTTTAACAGCAGCTTTTATTATGATGCGCCGCAGAATATTTTAAATACTTTTTTATACGAAAACATTGAATAAGCATATCGATGCGCAAGGATATTTTATTTTTTTATTTTCCATCCAGCGCGGTTTCCACCAGCCTGCCGTCCTCATATTTTAATTTCAGCGAAAAAAACGGGCGCTCTTCTTCCAACAGCCTGAAAAAGATCTTATCCCCTTCCCAAATCGGCAGGCCATACACACTGGATTTGTCAATCCATTCCAGCTCTCCTTCGCTGCATTCGCTGCCGTTTATGAGCGTACCGGTGTATGCATCTGCTGTATAAAGAAACATATATTCTGTCTGATAATGGTCGCAGATAAAGGTAATCACTCCTCGTAACCTCCATGCGGTCAGCGTCAGCCCGGTTTCTTCTTTCACCTCGCGCAGCAGGCATTCTTCCGGCGACTCGTCTGCTTCAAAATGGCCGCCTACGCCGACCCATTTATCTTTGTTGATGTCATTTTCTTTTTTTACTCTGTGCATCATCAGATATTTTCCGTCTTGTTCGATATAACAAAGTGTTGTCTGGTTGCTTTTCATCCGATTTTTCTCCTTTTCAATTCATCAAAACAGTGAAAACGATGTCAGCTTGATTATAGCATATTTGGAACTGGAAATCTATAGACATAATACTGCGGATGTGGTATACTATGCTTCATAGGAGGAACAAGCATATGACTGATACCAACAAACTAGATCTCATTATCAACCAATTAGGCATTATGAAATCTGATATTTCGGACATAAAGTCTGATGTAGGTACTCTAAAATCAGATGTCACTTCTCTGAAATCAGATGTGACTACCTTGAAATCAGATGTGACTGCCCTAAAATCAGATGTAGCTACCTTGAAATCAGATGTGACTGCCCTGAAATCAGATGTGGCTGCTCAGAAAGCCGATATCGAATCCCTGAAAGCTGATATGGCTACTCAGAAAGCTGATATAAGTTCTCTTAAATCGGATGTGGCCGATTTAAAAATTCAACTTAGCCAAACGCAATTACACCTTGAAAACAAAACTGACAGAAATATTGTATTACTGGCTGAAAATCACAGTATGCTGATTGATAAGCTCAACCAGGCGATCCCACTGGCAAATAAAAACCTTACATACGAAGTAAAAGTAGAATATGCCCTCGATAAAATTTCAGAGCTGGAAAAAGACGTTGCCGACCTGAAAACAAAAACAGCGTAATGAAAAAGTGATGTTTATAAAAACAAAGCTGGTACCGCATGGATACCAGCTTATTTATGTTTTATACACTGTGTTTATGCTTTCCTTTTTTACGCTTCCACGCCAAAATGCGCAAATAATATCCGCTCTGCCTCAGCGCTCCACAGTCCCCTGTTCTTTTTGCACGCTTCATCCAGTTTTGCAAACAATGGGTCTGTCTTGCCTTTTTCTGCAAAATCCTCAATCGCTGTCAGAGGCATGTCAAACTGGGTATAGGTCAGCTTTTTGCCGCCTGGGATACTTGGCAGGTTCAGCGTTGCGTCTGCAATACTGTCAATGCCGCCGACATGTGTGACCATAACGGCTGGCTCGATTTTTCCCTTTGCAGCCAGGTCATTGGCTTCGATCAGGTCGTCGTTGTTGCCGCCTGTCGTCCCGACGATATGCTGGCTTGTATAATGCACATCATACAGATTGATCTCTGCCTTAAACTGGTTGTCAGTCGGCCCTGCAAAGAAATTCATACAGCCGTCAAACGCCAGCAGCTTGTCGCCGAGCTCTGCTACGGCACGGTTTGGAATATAGACGAATACATCATCATAGCCTTTGCCGCCGGTAATTTCTTTCAGTTCCTTGACCGGGTCTGCCATCTTTGCCGTATTGACATATAAGAGCTCAACACCGTTTTTCTGCGCATAGGACTCTGGAATCACCTCTCTGGCACGTTCCAGCTTTGCGTCGTCGATGTCGGTCACGACAATGCGTTTTGGCTTGTTTTCAAACTGGATTCCATAGCTGACCGCGCCAAGCCCCATTGGCCCGCACCCGCCAAGGATAATAATATCGCCGCCTTCTTTGGTGCCGCCTGCAAGGTCATGGTTGCGCTTATTCGTGTGATAGTTGCCATGATAGCCGCCGATAATGCAGCTCATCGGCTCGCCTAAGGACGCTTCAAAAAAGCTTTCGCCCTCATACGGCATCAGGCATCCCAGTTCCATGACTTCGTGCGGAATAATGCAGTATGTGCAGGCGCCGCCGAAAAATTCATAGGAATATCCTGGAGATGCCAGGCTGCCTTTATAATTCAGCGCCGGCTGCTGTGCAAACTTCATGCCTGGATGAAACTGGCCTTTCCACTTCTCGCCGACTTCCACAATCACCCCTGCAAATTCGTGCCCAATAATAATCGGGTTTGTATCAATATTCTGCGGTGCGCGTTTATGCTTTTTCCCCTGCTCTACCAGCTTATACGTAGACATGCAGATGCTGTCGCTCATTACCTTTACCAGGATCTCATCCTCCTTAATTGCAGGAAGCTCGAACTCCTCCAGCCTTAAGTCTCTTGTTCCATACATTCTGACTGCTTTCGTTTTCATCTTTTCTTCTCCTATTCCTTATTCCTATTCTTAATATAATGCTTTCTATCTTTTCTATCCGATTCCAGGCTCCGGTTTCCGAAATCCGGTTTTCAGAGCCTGTTTCTCCTTATGGCATTTTCTCAGATTGCTTCGATGACAACCTGCTTCATCAGCTCATCCACAAGCTCTCTTGTCGGCGGCTTTGTCCCGATTGTGGTCACTGCGCCTGCTGAGGTGGCAATACACATCCGTACGGTCTGCTCGTTGTCAAGCTTTTGATCCCAGGCATAGGCAAGCGCCGCTACCATGGCATCCCCTGCGCCGACTGTGGAATGTGCCTTGACGGACAGTGCCGGGCATTTGACTTCGTATCCGTCGCGCACGAGCATCGCGCCGCTTTTGCCCATAGATACCGCTACTGTGCCGATTCCTTTGCCCTTTAATTCCCTTGCCGCCTTTAACAGCTCTTCGACGGAAGCACGGTAATCAAATCCTGCATATTCCTCCAGCTCCACACGGTTTGGCTTGATGATATCAGGCGCGGCATCCAGCGCATTGCGAAACAGCTCGCCGTCTGCGTCCAGCAGCACCTTTGCGCCGCGAGCGTGCACCCGCTCAATGATTTTCCCATAAATCCCTTTATCTACGCCGCTTGGTATGCTCCCGGCAAGGATAAACAGCGTGTTTTCATCTGCATAGCCTTCCAGCTTTTTGATGAGCTGTTCCATCTGCTCTGGCGAGATCTGCGGGCCAGGCTCGTTCAGCTCGGTCACTTCCCCTGTTTTTTCAAATACCTTTGTATTCGTCCGTGTCTCTCCGTCTACCCAGATAAAATCGTTCTGGATCCCTTTTTCATTTAAGACAGCTTCGATCGTGCGCCCTGCATTGCCTCCTAAAAATCCCGCCGCAATACTTGTTCCGCCAAGCTCGCGGATCGTCTTGGATACGTTGATCCCTTTGCCGCCCGCATCGTATTCTACTTTCTGGATACGGTTCAGCCCGCCCCGCTCCAGTGCCTCTATGTCAATGGTCTTGTCAATCGCCGGATTCATCGTAACGGTTACTATCATCTTTGTTACTCCTTTCCTGTCAAAATCTGATATACAGTATCCACGTCACCGGTTGCCAGCCTGTCTGCCGCTGTATCATCCAGCATTTTTTCCGCAATCGTAGAAAGGATATCCAGATGTTCGTCTCCAACGCCTGCAATGCCGATCACCACATGCACCTCATTGCCGTCCCAGTCGATGCCTTTTGGAAACGTCATAACTGCGATACCGGATGCCTTTACTTCCTTCTTTGCTTCTTCTACGCCATGCGGCAGCGCCAGCCCGCTTCCCATAAAAGTGGAAAATGTCTTTTCACGTTCTACCATGGCGTCCACATACGGCTGATCCACATAGCCGCTGTCTGCCAGCATCTGCCCAACGGCGCGGATGACCTGCTCCTTCTGTGCGGATTCGCAGTTTACACGGATATTTTCACGGTAAAGCAGCTCCTTTTTTTCTGTTTTCTCTTCTTTTTTCTTTTTAAATAACATCTTGCTCCTCCTTTTTCCTTGCTTCCTGTAAGTTTTTGCTTCCCTTATTTCTTTCTGACTTTATTATAAGCCCAGCCCAGCCTATATTTCAAAGAAAAGAAACCGGGATTTGGCACAATCCGATAGTGCCATATTTATGATGATGCCTGCTGTAGTTCCAGCCTGCCTTTTAGGAAAAACCCCCGATATATTTGTTAAAATATTTCTTTAAATTTCTGGACAGTGCATTTCTGATTTCTTCCTGCTCTCCTTTTTGCACGATATCCATAAACTCATATTCTTCAATCAGCATACTGCTGATATAGCCCATAATATCGCCGTTGACCTTTGTGTTGCCGTCGGCCGGCGCCAGCATGATAAATACGATGCGGATGCCTTTAAAATACGGATCTGCAAAAGGCTCCAGGTTTTTTGTCATACAGATGGAAAACGCCGGCCTTGTTACCCCTTTTGTACGAGCATGAAACAGGGCGAACCCAAATTCTGCAAACACCTGGCTGGCGATCTGCTCGCGCTTTATCAGGTCTTCCCGGATGATCTCCTGGCAGTCCGAATAAGGCGACATCTTCTCTCCGATTGCAATAAGCAGCTCTCCAAAGCTGATGCAGTTGTCAACCCGGAAAAAATCCATATACTTGATCACCGTATTGATCTGTGAAGCAACCAGGTTGACCTCTTCCAACTGCATGGAAAACTCATCTGCTTCTTTCTGCTTTTTTGGCAGCCGTTCATATTTGCTGACCATATGCCGGATGTTTTCTATATCCTCCTCGCTTAAAAGCGGATTGACAAACACAACGGGGATCTCCGCCTGCTCCAGCGGGATGCTGGAAATCAGAAAGTCCGTTTTGCTCATCACATACGGCGTCATATCATGTTTGCCGTACGCTGTCAGCTTCATCCTGCCATGAAACAGCTTTTCCAGCTTGGAGGACATCAGCCGTGAGATCCCAATACCGCTTGAACAGACAACTCCCGCCTGCACCCTGCGTATTTTTTCTTTCCTGCCTTCCAGGCGCACCATCGCTGCTCCAAAATGTACAGTCAGAAATCCGATCTCCTGCTCCGGCACCTCTTTTCCTGTAAACTCCTTTAAAACCTCCGCTACCTTTTCGCATCGATGGTAAATATCAGGATAGCTGTCCTTGATATCATCCAGTACCGGATTCTGGATCTGCATATCATACACAAGGCGGATCAGCGTCGGCTGCAAATGCGCCAACAGCCCCTGGATAAAACCATCGTCCTGCTTCATCAAATATGCCTGCCGGACATCGTAGGCATCGATCATATCGTTGACAAGCTGCTGGAGCTGCTTGTTCTCGATCCGGAGCTGATCGCCTTCGTTCCACTGGATCTTCTCATGCTTTGCACCCTTTAGGTGCAGGCAGATATAGGAGATCTCCACCTGTGGTATCTCGATCTGAAATTCCCGTTCCAGCTCTTTTACAATCACTTTTGCAAGCGCATAATCCTCATCCTCTGCGATCTCCTGCTGCCAGTTTTCGTCATAGTCGATTACCTCGTTTTTCTGGATCCGGTGAATTGCAATCGAGATATGGATAATCATGCCGACGTAAGAGTTTTCTGTCAGCGTCAGCACCCGGTTGTGCCCCAGCCTTGTAATACAGTCCATCACACGCTTTACGATATCGTTATTTAAAATCCTGCCAAAGCTGCTCTTTTTCAGCACCCGGTATGCTGACACATCGTATCCGTCCTCTCCGTACACCTCCCGCATCATCTTCGTATCGATATTTTCATCGATAAAGCCGCGGATTGCCCTCCGGTAATTTTCCTCGCTTCCCTGGATGGAAATGCCGCTGCCCGGCTTGCGGCTCACGAGCAGCCCGTAATGCGCGAGCCACCCTTCCACTGCCTCCAAGTCTGCGCTGGCGGTCGCCTCGCTGACATCAAACAGGCTGCTGTAATAGTACAGCTTACGCAGCCCCTTTTCTTTTAAGATTTCCAGGATCAGCCGCTTTCTGCGCTCCTCACGGTTGCCGGCGTCATAATCATCCCCAGCGCTTAATACGGCAAGCAGGCGATTTTTTTCCTCTGCGCTTCCTTCGATCCAGATGCCTACGCCCGTCCTGGAGACAAACGCAAGGCTGTAATCCTTTAACGCCGCGTTCACAGATTCCAGCTCCCTTTGCGCTGTCCGTTTGCTGACACCGATCTGATCTGCAAGATACTTTACGGAAACAGCAGAGGATTCCCGCAGCAATACCTGCAGCATCTGTTTCATCCTTGATGTCATTTCCATAATGTTGTACCTCTTTTCTTTTGATTTTGCGGCTTTATAAATTGCGCTTCTTTAAATCTTCCACCAGCGTCTCATATTCCGGTGCTGCGAGGAAATTGGTAATCAATACAAGCTCCGCATTCGGATTGCTGTTTGCCGCACGTTCCCCAAGCTCCTGATGCGTCACCACGATCTGCACATCCTGCGGAATCGAGGAAACCGGCGTATGAATCACTTCAATACCAGAAATGCCTGCGGCTGTGATCTTCTTTTTCAATACGGTAGCGCCCATCGCACTCGATCCCATACCCGCATCACACGCAAACGCAATCTTGCTGATCCTGCCGCCTGCTTTGCCGGAAGCTGCTGCCTGCTTCGGCGCGTCTGCCATCCCCTTGGACTGGCGCTTCATTGCATCTTTTTTCGCCTGTGCCTCTTCCAGAGAAGTGTCCTTGCCCATAAACTTTAACAGCGGTACGGAAATCAGGAAAGAAACTGCCGCTGAAAGTAAGACGCCTGCAAACAACCCCAGATAACAATGCCGTTCCGCCATCATCGTGATTGCGATAATGCTTCCCGGAGAAGCGGTCGATACAAGCCCTACATCAAACAAGCTAAAACATAATACCCCGGTCATGCCGCCTGCAATCGCAGAGAGCAGCAAAAACGGATTCATCAGTATGTACGGAAAATAGATCTCGTGGATTCCTCCGAAAAAGTGGATGATCACCGCGCCAGGCGCAGAGCTTTTCGCGCTTCCTTTTCCAGCAATGCAATATGCAAGCAGGATGCCAAGCCCAGGGCCAGGATTTGCTTCCAGCAGGAAGAAAATTGATTTTCCTGCCTCCTGTACCTGCTGAATGCCAAGCGGTGAAAAAATCCCCTGGTTGATCGCGTTGTTTAAAAACAATACCTTTGCAGGCTCGATCAGGATGCTGACAAGCGGCAGCAGGCTGTGCTCCACCAAAAATCCTACCCCTGCGCTCATCGCGCCTGTCAGCCCGTTTACAAGCGGCGTAATGCCGATCATGGACAGCAGCGCTAGAAGACCGCCGATAATCCCGATGGAAAAGTTGTTGATGAGCATTTCAAAGCCTGCCGGAATATTGCCTTCCATCATCTGGTCAAACTTTTTAATGACAAACGCTGATACCGGCCCTACGATCATTGCTCCTAAAAACATCGGATTTTCCGAAGCTACGATCACGCCCATCGCTGCGATCGCGCCTGTCAGCGCACCCCGGTCTCCGGCAACAACCCTGCCCCCGGTATACGCGATTAACAGCGGCAGCATGACATGGGACATCGGATCTACCAGCCGTGCAAACGCCGCGTTTGGAATCCAGCCTTTCTCAATAAACAGCGCCGCAATCAGCCCCCACGCGATGAAAGCTCCGATGTTCGGCATTACCATGCCGCTAAGAAATCTTCCAAATGTCTGTACTCTTTCTTTCATAATCACACCTCTTTTTGTTTTCTTTGTTGCGTCTATTATACGTTGCCTGGCCTGTTTGTTTCAAGCAATAGAAAAAGAGATTTGGCACTAAGGGTTAATGCCAAATCTCTATTTTTTTATGCATACTGACGGAAACTAACGCAAACGCTGCATACTGTGTCCGGCAAAGCGGCGAAATCTGTTTGCTTTCCCTGACTGTTCACAGCCATTTTTCAAAAATCCGAACCGCCCGATAACGGGAAAAATTGAAATTCCGCAGCCCCATATCACGCTGCGCCGCATAAACCTTTTGCTTATAATCTAAAAACCAGTCCGCCTCAACCTGCTCCTTCCTTTCCGCGGGTGCCTGCGCATAATAATCCTCTATCGCCGGAGCCGCATCCAGGGACAGCCGCGCCAGATACTGCCAATCCATCGTTGCAGCGTTTTTTGCTGCATGTGACAGGTTATAAGAAGCGACCACACGATCCACATGTACAAACGCCAGGCATAAATAAACCACACTGACAACTACAAGGCTGTAGAAAAAAAGCGGAAACCGCGGGCGCAGGATGACCGCCACCACGCCAGCCATCAAAAGCGTCAGCACAGACAGCGCCGCCAGCACAAGCACACGCAGAAACGTAAGCTGGTAAACAGCAATGTACAAAAACATCCGGTATGCACTGGAAGCAATCATAAGAAACGTACACGCACAGATCAGCAGCAGCATACTGTCAAGCAGCTTATGCGGCGCAAAATATTTTCTAATAAATAGCACAAGCATAAAATTCACCATACAGACAAACAGCAGCATGTAAAATCCTCTTTGTGCATATGCAGCGTACGTCAGCCCCTCCGGCAGCTTTAAATTCCCCGCAAACAGATACAATACCTGGATACCGCTAAACACCGCATACATTGCCAAAAGCAGCCCTGTAAACGTAATCGCTATGACCGCATCAAACCCAGCCCGCTGCGTAACCGCTGCAATCCCGCCGCGCCGTGACAAATACCGCATTCCGCAGTACGACGAAAAATACCCAAACAACAGCATACAAAACACTTCCAATACCTTTACCGGCATCCGCAGCCCGGAAAACAGCCGCATCACCATCGCATCAAATACTGCATCCGCACACATCAGGCAAAATCCCAAAACCAGCAGGCACGGCACAGCCAGCACAAACCCAAGCAAAACCGCGCGCAGTGTTTTATTTTTCCTTACCCTTTTCTCCCTGTAATACGCATATCCGTCTGTAAACGGCACAAACATGCAGCCCACCGCCCCAAACGACGCAACTATCATCTCCGCCGCGCTTTTCGCAAAATCCCACTGGCTGTCATGATAACAATTATGCAGTAAAAATAACAGCAGCATCACAAAAAAACCAAAATACTGAAAACAGATCATATACCTGTTATCCGTACTGCATGTCGCAATACCAAGCAGCAGCATCACCACGATATAAAACAGGCTGCCTGCTTTGAGCCTTCCAAACGCCTGCTCTCGGGCTGTATAGCAATCCATCCGCTTCATCGTAACACATGCGTAGAGAATCGTAGCCGCAATCCAGACAGGCATCGTAATCCCGCTGCTGTTTTGAAACATGCATACCGTATAGACCAGTGCATACAGCAGGCTGGACATGCCAAAAATCCTGAAATACCCAGCCTGCACCTCAGGCGCCTCCTCGATCAGCAGCGCATCAGCAAATGCATCGGCCGGCGGCTGTGCCAGATCCTTCTTTTGATCCGATTCTTCAGCAATATGCTGTGCATTATCCTGTGTAAGTGTTTTTTCTTCCATACCTGCTTCACCCTCCGATAGATCTTATTTTTCTTTCTGCCTACTGTTTCCAGCTTCTGTTTTCTTTCTGTCTGATGTTTCCTGTTTCTGTTTTCTTTCTGTCTGATGTTTCCAGCTTCTGTTTTCTTTCTGTCCGGCGCTTTCTGCTTGTGAAAAAGCTGTCACGGAATCTGGTCGTCCCGGTATTCCAGTATATCTCCCGGCTGGCAGTCCAGCGCCCGGCAAATCTTGTTCAGAGTATCTATTTTAATCGCTTTTGCCCTGCCGTTTTTTAAAATTGAAATATTTGCCAACGTAATCCCAACCTGTCCGGCCAATTCCGTCACGCTCATCTTCCGCTTCGCCAGCATGACATCGATATTAATAATAATTGCCATCTCGTTCCTCATCATTTTTCTGTTAGATTGTCAGTTCACTCTCCTGCTTTAACTCATAAGCTTTATATACCAGATGTGACAATGCAGCCGCGCAGATCGCAACCGCAAAGCTGATAAATACGGCAAATACCATAAAAATCAAAATCCCGAACTGTATGCAGCGCACCGCCGCCAATCCCACAATCCCCGCAAACCACACGATTGCCAGTACAACAGCAATCC
Organism: uncultured Eubacterium sp.; assembly: GCA_947178105.1. GTDB lineage: Bacteria > Bacillota > Clostridia > Lachnospirales > Lachnospiraceae > Eubacterium_J. The sequence goes on from CAMWXD010000018.1 coordinate 33,798, forward strand.
CGCTGATGCGTCTAAACGCCGCCGCATTTTCCCTGGAAAATGAACGATCCTTTCCAATCTCGCAGCACACCGTCCAAAACTGATACAATACCGCATAACAGCCTGCTGCAATCACAAAGCTGTACAAAAGCCCCGGCCAATACAAAAACGCTGCCGCAGGATAATCCCGCCGCATCTCTCCTGCAACCATCGGCACCAGCAAAAAGAACCATACAGCTCCCATAATGCCGATGCCCAGGGTAATTCCTTTTAACCACCTTGCTATTTCTGCCTGTTTCATAACGACGCCATCCCTTTCACTGATTTTTGAAATCATACCATATTTTTCTGGATATTGCAATAGAATTTCAATAAAATTTTATTGTATTTCAATAAATATTCATTGAATTAGAATAATTTGAGATACAAAAAAGATAATTCAAATGGAATACGCCTTTCTCTGGCAACTATTTTCTTATTTGCAGCGGAAGCTGTGCAAAAATAACTGCGCCAAAAATCAGCGCACACCCTAAAATCTCCCTTCCGCGTAATGCTTCCCCCAAAATCATCCACCCTGCCAGAACGGAAAATACAGATTCCAGGCTTAAAAGCAGGGAAGCTACCGTAGGATTCACCCCTTGCTGCCCAAGAATCTGCAGCGTATAGCCGACTCCGCAGGACAGCACCCCGGCATACAAAATCGGAATCCATGCAGACGGCTCCCATAGCGCAGCAGACCATGCCAGCAGATCCGACGCATGGGAATGCCTGATATCCACAAAGTACATCGGTACCGCAGAACAGATCCCGCAGACCAAAAACTGGATACACGACATGCGCACTCCGTCTACCCGTTCCGCAAAAGCATCAATGACTAAAATATGCACCGCAAATACAAGCGCACAAAGCAGCAGAAGCATATCTGAAAACTCGATCCGAAAGTCCCCCTTTATACATAAAAGATACAGCCCGGCTGTGGCAGCAGCAATGCCAACCCATACATTCCAGCCGCATTTTTTATGAAAAAACAGCCCCAGCACCGGGACAATCAGCATGTAGCACGCCGTCAAAAAGCCTGCCTTTCCCGCAGACGATCCAAAGTAAAACCCCATCTGCTGTAAATTGCTGGCAACTGTCAATGCAGCCCCACATGCCGCCCCTGCGGCAAGCAGCGTACGCCAGTCCTTCCTGCTTACCGGACGGTGTTTTGTCAAATGCAGGCGGTCAGACAGCCTGATCACCGGCAGCAGTACCAAAGCGCCAATCAGAGAACGGACGCAGTTAAACGTGTAAGGCCCTGCCGCATCTCCCCCGGCGCTTTGCGCTGTAAAAGCCGTCCCCCAGATCAGGGCTGTCAATATCAGCAAAAATGAATGCCGCCTTCTTTGTCTTTTGTTTTTTGATTCCATATATTCGTCTCCTTTTGAAACAACAAAACTTTCAAAAATAAAAACTGTTGCATTCTAACATGTCATATGATACGATAACCCCATACATCCAGCTACATTCCTGCCATATTTAAAGCCACAAAGCAAATCACATGGAAAACGGAGCTTTATCAAATATAAAATGAAACAACAAAAAGAAACACCCAGCAAATATTTTCAGGATGCCCTGTCTGATTTCGTATACGATGCGGCAAGCGGCAGGGCGATCCGGCATCTTGCCGACACCGGCTATACAACTGCACAGATCGTACGCCAGCTCGACTATCCGACGCCATTTGCTAAAGTACAGCATACAGTCACCAGGCACCTGATGGAGAGCGGCATCCTGCTCCATGAACTGCCAGTCCCAGCCGCCGGCTTTCAGATCATTACGCTGTTACCGGATGTGCCAGAAAAACTCTATCGTTTTCTCTCAGAGTACGTAAGGCAAAACGGAGAAGAATACTCCTATGTCTCCTGCCCGTTCGGCATCCCAGGCGCTCCTGCCTTGGGCAAAAGCCCGCGATCCGCACTGACAGGGCGGGAAGCAGAGTATCTGGAGGGGATCGCATGGGAACCAAAAATCATGTATCACAGGCTGAACCGGAGGATGCTGGAGATCAGTGTGCAGCTTGCCGCAGAAGATCGGGAGATTTGTTTTTATTTTTTAAAGAGTGGGGAAATGGTGAAATTTGCCTTGGACTGACCATCTTACTCGTCCCAGTCAATCACTGGTTTTTGCGGAACGACCTGAATACCTGCCGCCATTTTCTCATAATATTCCTTGGAACAGGTATCCACCCACTCAGCCCACTCCGAATATCTGCATTCATATTCAAACATCGTGACCGGCTTTCCGTCGACGGTGACAAACGCCATATCCTCCTCACGCAAGTCCATAAAATGCTCCAGCATAATATGCACTTCCTTCTCTCTTGCAATTTCCATCAAAAATGGGACACAGTTATCTCCCATCATGCTTCCATTAAACTGGAGCTGCGGATGATAATAGATGCAGATCAGCGTCTTACTGCCTGAACTTAGCTTTTCTGTGGACATTCCATGCCCAAAACGGTCTTTTAATGCCTCTTCAAACAACACCTGCGCCTGATCTATTTCCCGTATGACCCGTTTGACAAATGCATCCTCAAACCATTCCGGTTTTTTATTTCTTCGAAACCAGATCCGGTTGTCCATCACACACTCTCCGCAGAATGCACTTCCAAAAATAATATTCAGCATATTGATTCCTCCAAAACTGCATCCAAAATCCCCTGTCCGGTTTTGCTCTCAAACAGCTCTTTTGCAGATGCGCAGCTATATCCGCAGGCAAGCGGCTTGCCATGCACATACTTAAGCTCTTTACAGCAGCTTGTACACTCTTCTAATAAAGCGCTGTAGTATCTCTCCACGGTTATTTCATCAAAATTGCTCTTTGTTCCTGCTAAACGACACTGTTCAAGCAGCGGCGAGTCATACAGCAGTTGTTCAAAGCTCTGGTAATCATAAAAATAAATATCTGCATTGTTTCTGATTCTCTTTAAAAGCATATGATATGCCCTTCCGATATTTCCAAGATCGGCGAAAACAATACCGGATTTTACCCGCAGCAGCTTTGCCTGTATCCGGTTACGTCCTCCGGCACAAATAAAATGCTCAAAATAGGGCTTTAACACCTCATGCTCCGAACGGTTTGGCGATGATTCCGTGATAATCGTCTGCCTGCGGGAAAACTGCCGGGTTACATTTAATTCTTCCGCCCGTTTTATGGAAAACCAGTCTCCGTCTATATGAACTGTATAAATCCCCTGTAATGGATAATCTCCATTGCACGTAAACGCCCTGCCTATACAGACAAATAAATGCTGAGATGCATTTATTTTTTCCATTAACTCCTGCTGCTGCCCAAAGACATTTGACTCATCGATAAAGACAATCCTTCGTTGCGGGATATCCAGTATCCCATTCAAATTACCTACTGTCGCCGTGATAATCGGATAATCGGACTGAACCTCTATCTCGTTTGTCACCTCATTTTCTGCTATCGTCTCAAAAAAGCAGGTTTTCCCAATCCCGCTGTCTCCCATAATGCAGGAATAATGCGAGTATAGTGTTATGGATAATTCTTTTTTGTCCGATTTTCTTATAAAACAGATTTTTGTATACTCCAGCTCCTCATGGCTATGCATATCCCCATCACCTGCCTGTCTTTTTCATACTACTATCTTACCTTTTCCCCACAATTTATGCAATACAAAAAAGCAGTGAATCAACTCCAGGATGCTGGTGGCAAGCCTTTTTCCTTGGCGCCTGGCAAGATATCAGGTTTTCTTGCCAGGATAAACAATTTTATTGTGATTCACTGCTTCTTTGTTGGATTTTATACAAAGAACAATCGTTCCTTGCTTTAACCATTCTTGTATATATCGGTTTTTCCTGCTGCCAGCTTCATCTTTCTGTTATGAACAGCACATTTTTTGTTGCGAACGGACTTTTTAAATGCACTCCTTTGTAGCTACTACCGCAACCCCTGTGCCTGCCACATTTTCCAACAATACATCCCCGATTGCAATGGGCGCCTTTGCCAATATGTTATTGATCTCCTCCATGCACGCAAAGATCTTATCCTTTGGGATATCCTCTTTTGTCTTTACCGAAACCAGATTCCGGCTGCCGCCTTCCACCCTGACGGTAGAGGTCACGATCCGTGTAGGGTTTGTCACTTCTTTTCTGGCGTAAGCTTCGCCTTTTGGGCACGTATTGCCGGCTATCTCCAGGATTGCGCCCTGCTCCATCGATACTGTCAGAGGGCAGCCCATCGGGCAGCCGATACAGATCAGCTCTTTTTTCTTTCTCATATGATCCATATGCATCCGTCACTCCTTTTCTATTTTTATCGTAATCTGTTCCAGATTCGGGTATTCCAGCAGCTTTTGCTTTAACAGCGCTACCTCTTCCATCTCCCCTGGCGCCATTACCTTTTTTTTGCGGTGTACGACTCGTTCCTGATCAAAATAGACGCTGATATAGCTGTCCTTAAATACCGCCCCTACGCGGAAGCGCACTGTCAGCCGTTCGTCCATTTTCTGGACGTCGATGCGCCGCGGTACGGTATAGCGTGCGCCTTCTGTAGCACGAATCCCGACCTGTCTGCCGCTTTCTTTCAGCTCCCCTTTGACATATCTGGCTGCGTTTGTACCTGCCCTTGCTGCTTCTTCCGATACATAGTCCACAAGGTCATGCACATGCAGGACATTGCCGCAGGCAAACACGCCTGGGATATTCGTCTCCAGGCTTTCATTGACAACCGGCCCTGCTGTTACAGCGTCCATTTCCACGCCCATATTCTGAGACAGCTCATTTTCCGGTATGAGGCCGACAGACAAAAGCAGAGTATCACAGGTATATGATTCTTCAGTACCGGCAACAGGCTTTCCGTTTTCATCTACCTGGGCAAGCGTAACGCCCTCCAGGCGTTCCTTTCCCTGGATATCTACGACCGTATGGCGAAGCTTAAGCGGAATGCCATAATCGTCAAGGCACTGTACGATGTTTCGCTTTAAGCCGCCCGAGTACGGCATCAGCTCCGCCACAACCTTTACTGTGGCGCCTTCGAGCGTCATCCGGCGCGCCATAATCAGCCCGATATCGCCGGAACCCAAGATCACAACTTCCCTGCCAGGCAGATAGCCTTCCATATTTACAAGCCGCTGCGCCGTACCTGCCGAAAAAATGCCCGCCGGACGGTAACCTGGAATGTTTAATGCACCTCTGGCACGCTCCCTGCATCCCATCGCCAAAATCACCGCCTTTGCCTGTATCTGCATCATGCCGTCCACACGATTCATCGCGGTCACGACCTTATCCGGGCTGATCTCCAATACCATCGTCTGGAGCAGGTATGTGATGCCAAGCTCTTTAACCTGTTCGATAAACCGCCCCGCATATTCCGGCCCGGTCAGCTCTTCCTGAAAGGTATGAAGCCCGAACCCATTGTGAATGCACTGATTTAAAATGCCTCCAAGCTCCTGGTCGCGTTCTATGATTAAAATGCTGCTGATGCCAGCTTTCCTGGCTGCTGATGCTGCTGCAAGCCCGGCAGGCCCTCCGCCCACAATTACAATATCATATGCTTTCAAAATCAATTCCTCCCGTCATCCTTTTGACCTTCCTTCGTACGTCCTGTCACGATCACGGAGCTCCCGCCGGATTTTGTAATCTCCTCCATGCCGACATGCAGCTCGCGCTCTAAAATCTCCATCGTCCTTGGGCTGCAAAATCCTGACTGGCACCTTCCCATGCCTGCCCTTGTACGCCGTTTGACACCGTCTAATGACCTTGCGCCGACATTCCTACGTATCGCATCCACAATTTCGCCTTCCGTCACAGACTCGCAGCGGCAGACCACCGTGCCATAAGCCGGATTCCTGCGAATCAAATCATTGCGCTCTTCCAGGCTCAAAGAAGACGGATTTAAAATGCCTTTTCTTTGTGCAATAAAATCAGGTTTTTGCCGCAGCCCCATGCGGGAGCGCAAAAGCTCCGCTACCATCACGCCGATCGCCGGCGCGCTTGAAAGCCCTGGCGATTCAATGCCTGCCACATCGATAAACTGCTCTGCGTCCGCTGCTTCCCGGATAATAAAATCATCCCCGGCTTCATGTGCGCGCAGCCCTGCAAACGAAGTAATCACCTGTCGGAACGGGATATTTTTTACAGTCAGCCCCGCCTTTTCCATCAGCTCCTGCAAGCCGCTTTGCGTCGTATTGATCCCTTCTTTATTTTCTATATCTACAGCCGTCGGCCCTACGATCAGGTTGCCGTGCACTGTAGGCGATACAAGGACGCCCTTCCCCATTTTTGTAGGCAGCATAAACACCGTATGGGACACATGACTGCCCGCACTGTGGTCTAACAGGCAGTATTCCCCTTTTCTCGCCGTGATCTGCATATTCTCGCTGCTTACCATATGATGGATCCGGTCGGCATAAACGCCCGCCGCATTGACCACATACCTGCTTTTCAGCGCTCCCTTGTTCGTTTCCAGGACAAAACCTCCATCCTCCCTACGGATATCGGTAACTTCTGTGTCAAACCGGAATTGCACCCCATTTGTATTCGCATTTTCAGCAAGCGCTATGGTCAGTAAAAACGGACATACAATCCCGCCTGTCGGCGCATACAGCGCGCCTGCCACATGCTCCGACAGGTTTGGCTCCCGTTCCAATGCTTCTTCTTTTGAAAGGATGCGAAGGCCCTTTACCCCGTTTTTTACACCTTTTTCATACAGCTCCTGCAGCTTTGGCAGTTCCTCTTCATCCAGGCAGGCTACGAGCGAGCCGTTTCTTTGAAACGGAAAATCCAGTTCCTTTGACAGTCTTTCCATCATCTCGCTTCCCTGCACATTCAGCTTTGCCTTCAAAGAGCCGTTCGGCGCGTCAAAGCCGGCATGTACGATAGCACTGTTTGCTTTGGACGTGCCGCAGCACACGTCCTCGCATTTTTCGACCACGCAAATATTCGCATCATACTTAGACAGCTCCCGCGCAACTGCACAACCAGTGACACCCGCGCCTATAATACATATATCATACATATCGTTCTCCTTTCTTTTTGCTTTCCTTTATACATTTCTTATTGCTGTTTTGACTCAATCCTCTTTCGCCCATCCGTAAGAATATTTGACCGCGCGGCTCCATCCATCCAGGCACGCGATCCTGTCTGCTTCTTCCATCTGCGGCTTAAATACCCGGTCGATCTGCCAGTTTTTAATCACTTCTTCCTTGCCGTTCCAGTACCCGACTGCAAGCCCGGCAAGATACGCAGCGCCCATAGCCGTCGTCTCCACGCATTCCGGGCGGTGGACTGGCGCAGCTATGATATTCGACTGAAACTGCATCAGAAAATCGTTGGCGCTTGCCCCGCCATCCACCTTCAGCGTACTGAGCGTTATGCCTGAATCCGCCTGCATCGCCTTTATAACGTCATTGACCTGGTATGCGATCGACTCCAGCGTCGCACGGATGATATGGTATTTATTCACGCCGCGTGTAATACCTACGATTGTCCCCCGCGCATACTGGTCCCAATAGGGCGCGCCCAGCCCTGTAAATGCCGGCACGACATAGCAGCCATTCGTATCCTTGACCTTGGATGCCATATACTCTGTATCCGGCGAAGTATCCACCAGGCGCATCTCATCCCGCAGCCACTGTACAGCCGCGCCCGCTACAAAAATCGAGCCTTCCAAAGCATAGTTTACCCTGTCGTCCAGTCCCCATGCAATCGTTGTCACAAGCCCGTTTTTGGAAAAGACCGGCTGTTCCCCGGTATTCATCAGCAAAAAGCAGCCTGTCCCATATGTATTTTTCGCTTCGCCCGCCGTAAAACAGGTCTGCCCGAACAATGCTGCCTGCTGGTCACCCGCCGCGCCGCCAATCGGGATCGGCCCGCCAAAAAACGAAGGGTCGGCTTCCCCGTAAATACTGCTGGAAGGCACAGGATGCGGAAGCATACACTCCGGGATATCCAGCAGCTTTAAAATATCTGCATCCCAGCACCGTTTTTTGATATCAAACATCATCGTCCTGGAAGCATTGGAATAGTCTGTGACATGCACAGCTCCTTTTGTCATCTTCCAGATCAGCCATGTCTCCACTGTGCCAAACAGCAGCCTGCCTTCTTTGGCCTTTTCTCTTGCACCTTCCACATGGTCTAAAATCCACTTTACTTTTGTCGCGGAAAAATAAGCGTCGATCACAAGCCCCGTCTTTTTTTGGATCATCTCTGTAAGCCCCTGCTCCTTTAAGGAATCGCAATACGCAGAGGTTCTCCTGCACTGCCACACGATCGCATGGTAAACAGGCTCCCCTGTCTCTTTATCCCACACAATCGCCGTTTCGCGCTGGTTCGTAATGCCGATCGCCGCGATGTCATCCGCCGTAGCGCCGATTTTCTGCATCGCTTCTACAGCCACGCCTAACTGCGCAGACCAGATCTCATTTGCATCATGCTCCACCCAGCCCGGCTTCGGAAAATATTGTGTAAATTCCTTTTGCGCAACGCTGCACATCTCCCCTTTTTCATTAAATAATATGCATCTGTTGCTTGTGGTACCGGCATCTAATGCCATTACATACTTTGCCATTGCCGTTTTCTCCCTTCTTTCCCTGATTTTTACCATTCTTTTGATCCCGTTTTAGATTTCTCCTGCACTTCCATTTACCTGCTGCGAAAAGTCCTGCACGGCTGCGGCGATATCGCCCCCGTTTCCTATTTTCTGAAGCATTTTCCACCATCCTTCGCGTGCCGCTGCCCATCCGGGCGTAACCTGGTAATAATCGCCCATATATTGCATAAACATACTGTACTCTGTCATCAGCAGGTCGTTTTCATAAATTTCATCCATCTCGCGTACTGGCCAGAAGGAAGAAGCCAGTACCGCCCTTTTATAATTGCCGTCATGCTCGGTCATATACCGGATAAAAGTCTTTGCAGCCTGTATCCGCTGTTCATCGCCATTGTCAAAAATACCAAATCCCCATATGCCGCCCTGGAGCTTTGGCTCTCCGCTGCTGACCGGGAACGCCATCGGAAAGATCTCAAAGTCCAGTTCCGGATGGTTCACAATCTGGGTGACCTCGATCGAAGCATTCCAGCAAAAAGACATGGCAAGCTCCCCTCTGCAAAAGCATTCAATCTCATCGAGGGATGTCATATCCGGTTCAAATACAATGCCCTCCATCTCCTGCAAAAGCTTTAGCGCCTGTTTATTTTCCCTGCTGTCAACGGTATACCTGCTATGCGCCTCGTCTGTAAATGTCCCTCCATACAGGTTGTTGACCAGCGCGCGCGTCCCCTGGTCGCCGCTCTGGTTTTTGCAGTAAATGGCGCCGGCACGTTTGTACCCGTAAGCAGCCAATGCATGGACTGCCTTCACAAACCCCTGCGTTGTCCATGTATGCGTATCCTCATCGATATACTTAAGCGCCCCGGCTTCCCGAAACAGGTCGTAATTGATCGCCATGCATTGCGCCGTCATACAGACTGGAAATTCATAATAAGCGCCGCTGCTGTGCCGGCACGCTCTTTTAATATTTTCATAGATCTCCCCGGCAGACGGTGTCTCCCACAAGTCTGACAGGTCTGCCAAAAGCCCCTGGTCTCCCCAGTCCGCCACAAGCCGCTCCGGCCCTTCAAATACCAGGTCGGGCGCACTGCTTTCCGCCACTGCTTCCTGTATTTTCTGATCCCCGCTGTCATAGTCCAGGCATTCCACATTGACATGGATCTGCGGATACTCCCTCTGGAAACTGGCAATCATGCCGGATACGGCGGTCATATTTCCCCAGTTTCCAACCGGAAATGTCCAGAGGGTAATCTCTGTCTCCGCACCGGGCTCTTCCTGCGGCGGGATGTCCGTCCCGCTGTCTTTGCCGGCGCAGGCTGCCAGCGCAGCCGCTGTAAACCATACTGCACATAGTAACATTATTTTTCTCAAAACAAAACCTCCTATACAAAAAAGCTGTGTCTATACGCAAGAGCATATTTATGGGTGTAAATACTGGTTCATCAGCCCAATCAGCTCCATCAGGTCATATGGCTTTGCCGCATGTGCATTCATTCCGCAGTCAAGGCACTTTTTCACATCATCCTCAAATGCATCCGCACTGACCGCAATGATCGGGATCCGCTTTGCATCGTCCCGCTCCAGGCTGCGGATGGCGGAAGCTGCTTCATACCCTGTCATTACTGGCATCCGCAAATCCATCAGAATCAGGTCATACCACCCATCCTGTGACTGCTCAAACTTATCCAGGCAGATTTTTCCATTTTCCGCCCAGTCCAGTTCCATGCCAAGCTCGGAAAGCATCGATTCGCCAATCTCCCAGTTCAGCTCATTATCCTCCGCAAACAAAACGCGCCTGCCGGTAAAATCCATATCGTCGCCCGCTTCTGCTTTCTCCTGCTCCTTTTCTTCTGCAAACTGCCGCAGGCCGTAATACAGCCCGGAACGAAACAGCGGCTTTGCAATAAATCCGTCTGCTCCGGCATATCCTGCATGTTCTTCCAGTTCATCCCATTCCCCGTCTGAAAGCAGGAGGATCGTCGTCTTTTCCCCAAAACGGCTGCGCATCTTTTGCAGCGCATGGGCGTCGTCCTGCCCCTGGATATCCCAATCCAGCAATACAATCGGGTCTTTTCCGCTGCTGTAGTATTCCTCCATGACACGCAAAGCGCTATCCATATCCTGTACGCATTCTGCACACAGCCCGATCGACGTCAACATGCTTTTCGCAGTCCGGCAGCATATCTCGTCGTCGTCTACGACCAGCACCTCTCTTTGCGGCAGCACAAGCTCCTGGTCGCCCTGCTGGATTTTTTCCATATCAAGCGTAACATAAAAATCACTGCCCTTGCCCAGCTCGCTTTCTACGCGGATCGAGCCGCCCATCGCATCCACGATATATTTGGTAATGGTCATGCCCATACCCGCGCCCTCGCTCTTTTCCACGCGTGCATGATCCTCCCTTGCAAACGCCTCAAAGATCCTTTCTAAAAATTCCTGCGTCATCCCGATCCCATTGTCTTTGATATGCAGGCAGGAACGGACATACGCTTCCCCTTTCGGCGATACTTCTTCGGAAAGATACGCCTGGATTCTTCCGTTTTTCGGCGTAAATTTCACAGCGTTGCCAATCATGTTCAGCAGGATCTGGCTCAGGCGTACCCTGTCGGTACATACGTTTTCAAACTGAATATCTTCTATGTAGATGTTAAAAACCTGTTCTTTTTCCTGTACCTGCGGCTGAATCACAATCATAATATTCTGCATCACCTCACGCAGCGAAACCGGCTCCATATTTAACGAGAAACCGCCGTTTTCCATCTTTGCCATATCCAGCATATCATTAATCAGCCCAAGCAGGTGGCGGCTGGATACGGTAATGCGCTTTAGGCACATACGGATACGCACCGCATTGTCCAGGTTGTTCATAGCAACCAGCGTCATCCCCATAATACCATTCATCGGCGTGCGGATATCATGGCTCATATTGGACAAAAACTCGCTCTTTGCCCTGCTTGCCCGCTCCGCCGTACGCCGTTCCTTTTCCGCAGACTGGTACGCCAGGTTCAGTTCCCGCATCTGCCTTCTGGTCAGCCGGAAATAGCCGATAAAAACAAGCAGAAGCGCGCCTAAAATAAGCGCACAGCACGCCAGCGCAGAAAAGGACCATCTGCCCGCCAGCTTCCCGACCGTCTGGTCTAATGTATTGTGCGGCATGTACAGCAGCAGGTACCATTCTGAGGCTGGCAGCATCGTACAATACAAGTTCCACCGCTCTCCCTCGATTTCTACCTCGCTCGTGTAGTCCTCTCCGCTTTCCATCGTCGCCCGTAATTCTTCTACGTATTTTTGTTCGTTGCGGCTTGCGTTTTCAAAATAATTGCCGCTCTCGTCATCTGCATTTTGCAGGATAAACGTCCCGTCCCTGCGGATAATCGAATAGTCGATCATGCTGCTGTCAATATTCACAGACAGCGTATCCCTGAAATAGCTGACCGGAAGCCCTGCCACAAGCGCAGCGCTCTTTCTGCCGTCCTCGATCTCATAAACAGCCGGCACCCCGATCAGGGCGACCCTTTGCCCATGCTCATCCCTGCCGACACTGACATTGTCCCTGCCGCCCATAACGGATTCATGCAGTGCCTGCGGCATCTCCGGCTTTACCTTGGAACCATAGATCATATGAAAATCTCCGTCCTCGGTATAAAACGCCAGATATTCAAACCCCCTGGAACGTGCGCTGTGTGCCAGCTCCACGCGCACAGCTTTACTGTTTCTGTTCCTCGTCGGAGAAACCGCATCCACCAGAGCCTCCACCTGTGACAGCCGAAGCTCAATCGTCGTTCCAAAATGTGCCGCAACCTGCCTGCTCATGCCCGACATATAAATAATCCCAATCTCCTTAATCGCATCCGCACCCATCCGGTTCATCCACATTGTCTGGACTTGAAATACAATCACACAGAAAATGGATGCCAAAATAAGACTGGCAGTCAAAAAACGTGTTGTCCTATGCTCCATGCCTTAGTTCCTTCCTTTCTGATCCAAATATTCCCCTAAGAATTGATTATACTATAATTTCGTTATTTCTTACACCTTTTTTTGTGTATCTTTTGTATTTTTTCTTTTGGCATGTACGTTCTTTGTCACCTTTTCACAAATACATCCGCATTCTGCGCTGTAAAAAGAGGCTGCCGCACTAAGGTGCGACAGCCCCTGACGTTTTTCTAACAGGATACATATGTTGTCCGCTGCAATCAGATCAGCCTGCCATGATCCATCTCATATACGGTATCACACAAAACTTCGATATCCTCTTTATGATGGCTGGCAAGTATAATTGTTTTTCCTTCTTGCTTTAACCCGAGAAGAATGTTGCGCACCTCGTTTACGCCCTGCTGATCCAGCCCGTTCATCGGCTCGTCCAAAATCAAAATGTCCGGGTTTTCCATAATTGCCTGTGCAATCCCAAGCCGCTGCCGCATTCCTAGCGAATACTTTCCGACTTTTTTGCGGCTGTCAGGATCTAAGCCTACCCGTTCCATGCTTTCCCTGATCTTGGCCCTGCCGATCCGTTTACGGATAGACGCCAGATATTCCAGATTTTTATAGCCTGTATATCTGCTTAGAAAGCCAGGATTTTCAATGATAATTCCCATATTGTCCGCGAAGTCAATCTCTTTTCCGATCTCCTTTTCACCCACAACAACCCTTCCGCTTGTCGGCCTTAAATAACCGATCATCGTCTTGAATAACACCGTCTTGCCCGACCCATTCCTGCCTATGATCCCATAAATGTTTCCTCTTTCAAAACTGATATTCAAACGGTCAAGCGCAACTACATCGCCAAACCTTTTTGTTACATTCTCTACCCGGATGAATCCCTCCATCTTTACAACCCTTCCCTTTCTCAAATCAAATTTCACCGATCAGATTTCTCAAATCAAATTCGCTTCTTTTTTAAATATTCCCGTCCGATCCAAAAGCCGGCTGCCGAAAAAGCCGCTTCCGCTGCAAGGATCCCTCCAGCCGGAAAGCCGCCTGTTTCACAAAAGCTACTTTGCAGATACATTCCCCACATTCCATACATCCAGCAGGAAACCGCACGAAACCGGCTGCCGATGATAAATGTCACCCCTTCCAGCAAAAATATAGCCCCCGGAGCAAAACGCCTTATGGGAAACAAATCCAGCAAGGCAAACAACGCCGCCATGCTGGCACTGTGAAACAGCCACAGGATGCTGATTTTTGCAAGCAGCTCTGCGGAAAGCACAAACAGGTTCCCCATTGCAATGTCGCACGCCAATACAAGAAACAGGAGCAGTCCCGCTGTCTTTATGCCGGCTGTCACTCCTTTTCCAAAATGCCTTTTCCACCAGCCGGGTACGGTTCCGTAACGGTACAAAGAAAGCATTTCCGCCTTTCCATCCCTTTCCTTATCAAATCCTACTGCAAGCAAAAAAATACCAACCGGCAAAAGCCACTGTCCAAAACGAAGAAGCGGTATGGCATCAAAATCATCCAAAGGCACTCCCGCAAACAGCCTGATAAACATACTTTCCGACACTATCCTTCGACCTCCGTTCCCGTATGAAACTCCATCTTTTTTACAAAAACAGCCGATAAAACCATAAGCACGGCAAGCAATGCCAAAAACAAAACAGCAGATTGCCAGTATGACTGTGTACCGTCTATAAAATTTCCCGGAACTGCGCGTGCCAATAAAGAAACTGCTGTTTGCCCGTCCATCATTTGCAAATACCCCGCCAAATGTACCGCCATAACAACTACCATTCCGGCAATCCCCGATAACAGCAGCGCGGCAGTATATAAAAGTACTCCGATAAAAGCAAGATACAGATAAAGGAATAAAAACGTCACTGCGAATGCCTGCGGAACTGACATTGCCTTCATCATCGCAAGCCATGGAAACGTAATATTATATTTCGTCCCGAGGTTGTTTGCCACATCAAGCGCCAGCGCATATACCGGGCTGCTCCACATATTCCCCGCAAACCCAAAAAAGCTGCTGAGGATAATGGTAAATGCCGCCATCGCCGCAGTATAGAAAAATGCCTGTATCAGGATATAGAAAAGCATTCCCATATTCCACCGCCTTCTGCCGCAACGGTATAACAGCAGATAAAGATTTCCTTTGATAAACGGGGCGTCCGCCACCACCAGAAGCCACCCTAAGACTAAAAACAGCATATTCACATAGTGCTGCTCTACCACGCAGAAGGCTTCCAGTATGTTGGCGGGTTCCCCTGTGTCAGCCACATACCGCAAAAAGCCGCTCATCCAATAGCCCATAATTGCAAATCCCAAAAGATATCCCATAAACACCCTGCCGCTTGTTTGCTCCTGCTTAAGCATCCCCTTGACAATAACTGCAATGTTACCCATTTCGATACCTCCTCACAAGCCCTGCCAGAATAAGCGCCGACACGGCAAGCAGATAAACACATTCGACTGCCGCCGCCAGAGGGTAGCTGCCCACGTCGTCTCCCCGCAAAAGCCGGATCGGATTCAGCCATATGATGCCATCCAGTCCAATCCACATAGACTCATATAATACAAAAGGCGCAATCAAGGCAACATAACGGTTTGGAATCCATACGGCAAACATAAATCCCATAAGCGCCCACACGCATCCAAACAAAAAGCCAAGCATGGTTTTCCCCACCGCAATGTACCAGTCCCCATATTTCAGAACGTAGGTAAGTATGATAATCCCGTCTAACATCCCCTCGTCCGAGCCTTGCGGCACGCCCGGAACACCAAACGTATAAGCCACGGCGCAGGCAACCGCAACCGGAACTGCCAGCATAACGCCCCCGGACAATGCGACCGTGAGTATCCGGGTTATCCCAAAGCGTACTGGGCTCATCCGCGCAAATATCATGCGGAAATATCCGCTCTGATATTCTTCGCAGAAATTCGTCGCATAAGCCAGTACCGGAAAGACAGCCGCAAAAGGGCAAAACCCCGAAGCGCCGAACACATTGAACAAAATATAATAGCTGCTGCGCGTACGATCAAGCGGCGCCCCCATCACCGCAGCAGCCAGCAGCAGTACTGTCACCGCAGCCATCCCGATCAAAAATCCGGCATTCATAAAGCTTCTTTTCATGTCCTGCCAAAAAAATCCACACATTTTTATTCCACCTTCATCAATTCTCCTGTCACGGCATCCAGATAAATATTCCACGCCGCGCCTTTCTCAGCCACTTTCTGCCATACTTTATCGCCAGACTCCAGCGAATCCATCATATCCTTCAAAGGAACATAGATATGCCAAGCCGGCGTCAAAATCAGTTCCGATTCCCTGAGCGCCGGGTAATATACAAGCTCTACCTGCGTCAGCTTTGCCTTTGCGATCCCGCAGAGCGTATCGCTTTCCAAGTATTTTTCCAAAATACCTGCGACCTGCGAAAATGTCAGAATGTTCCCGCGGTCGGACTGCTCTGTGATTTTTCCGCAAAAATTCACCAAACTCAGATCCGCTGCGCCATTCTCTGTAATCCACGCGGTTCCTCTCGAAAATACTTCCCCAAGCCGAATGGAACCAAACTCTGACGCCACTCCAAGCTTCTTATAAGAAGGCGTAAACGACAACTCATAAAATGCAGTCCCATCCAGTTCATAATAAAAAGCCTCAGAAACAGCTATTTCCGAAATATCTAATACTTCCAGCTTCTTTTGCAGTATTTCCTCTGCACGGGAAATAGAAAATTTTGCGCTGGCGGCAGTGCTGTCCCTTATTGCATCCACCTCAGGCGCTTTTTTATAAATCGCATCGCAATCCTTTTTTAATGTTTTATCCACATAACTGGCGCACGTATTTCTTGCAAACGAAGCCTCTTTGCTGCCATCAGATAAAATCAAAAGCGAATCGTCGCCGAAATCCAGACATTCCCCAGGCTTATCCTCTTCCGCCATTTCACGCAGCTCTTTTTCCCTCTGTGCAACATATTCTGCGGTAATATCCCGCACCTTTCCGCTTTCACTGTCAAGCAGCTCCCTCAGCTTTTCCGTATCCAAATCGTCCCGTTCCCGCAAAACCAATACTGGAACTGCCTGCGGCACTGCGGGGATTTTTGCACAAATCCAAATGCCATTTTGCTCTGTCCCGACCAAAGCGTCGTAGCTTCCGCCCGGCTTTGCTCCGTCTGTCCCTGCTGTATTTACAGCAGCTTCCTTCGCTGCGATATTCTCTACCTCCCTTTCCAAAGAGCTCTTTGCACGGTATACATCGTTGTCCGCAGATGCTTCCGGCGCTTTCTGGCATCCTGTCAAAGCATACGCTCCTAATACGCCTGCGATGAGTAAACTGAAATATCTTTGCTTCATTCTATACATCCTCCTGTCAATTCCCCACATGGGTTATGCTGCCGATTATACACTGCTTCTGCCGCGTTTTTTAGATTCTGACGAAATTCGGCGCTGTTTTTTGCGAAATCAGCCCAAAAATGTAAGCTGCCATGCATCACATGACAGCTTTTTTAGTGTTTACAGGTTTTTCATATACAACATAATTTCTGTTTCCATAAAATCGCCTTTACAGCGCATTTCCATATCGCCATGGTATTTCTCCACAATCCTCCAGGCATTTGCAAGCCCTATGCCATGCCCGGCGGCAGACTTTTCTGACAGCCTGCGTATCTCGCATACACCTTCGGGAATCCCAATACAGCTATTTACCATATACAAAAACAGCACGCCGTTCTCCATCCGCATACTGAGCTTTAAAAACTGCTCCTCTGTCTGCATGGCTGCCGCTGCCGCATTGTCCAGAAGATTTCCAACGATTACATTAAAATCAAAAGAATGCAGCTTCATCTTCTTTGGCAGCACAATATCGGTTTCCACTTTTTTTAACAGCTCCTGCGCCCTTTGCAGCTTGAAATTCAGCAGGCTGTCCAAAGCTTCATTCCCGGTATAAACATGCTCCATAGGATTTTGCATAAACTCCTGTATGGAGTCAAGATACTCTGCCATCTCTTCGAGCTTTGCACCGTTTGCTAATCCCCTTAGCGCCAGCAGGTGGTTTTTCATATCATGCCTTAACGCCCGGATACGGCTCTGCGACCCCATAATCACTTCCAACTGGTTCTGATAGGCAAGCGCCTGCTGTTTATAGATATCCTGTTCCCTTAGCTGTACATAATTTTTCAGCAAAATATGATACAAATAAAACACGCACAGATTAAGCGCCATGACCGCAGCACACAATAAGAACGCTGTCCGCCTGCCGGCGCTTCCATACAGCAGCTCCCAAAACACTGCCACGCTCAATACGGGAATTACATACAGCAAAAACATCTGCCTTTTATCAAGCGCTATTTCCCTGCTATCTTTCGGATCAGGAATATGACATGCCACCGCTACGCACATCAGCAGGAACCATGCCGAAACCGCACTCTGCTGCATTCTGGCCTCCTGTGCGCCTGCAAAGGCAGCAGCCGCTCCACTACCTGTGTCCAAGCAGAAAAAGAACATACAAATCCATACTTTTTTCTCCAACGGCGCACGGTAAAAACATGCCACGCCAAGGATGCCCGCCAAATTACACAATCCATAGAGAAGCGATGCATGAAATGCAGTGAAAGCAGACGTTGTCATCAGATAGTATCCCGCGAAAACGATTTTCCATCTCAGCCTGTCCCGGCCCATTGCAGGCAGAAAGGCATCCAGGACTTTTTTCAGTAACGCCGTATGCAAAATACCCGTAAGCAAAATCACTGTCATTTCATTTACGCTTCTAACATACATGGTACATTTTCTCTTTCAGATATTGTTTGATTTTTGCCCTGACTTCTTTCCGGTATGGCTTGCTGACGCTTAGTACATCCCCATTCATCATTTTTATGCTTTCGTAGGAATACTCACTCACATATTCCTGATGTATCACATAGGACTGATGTATCATCAGAAATCCTGCCGGAAGCTGCTCCAGCACTTTTTTCAGCTTCCCATAAAATTCCTCCTGCCCATCCTTTTTTATCATCAAAACCTTTTTATCCATACTCATAAAATATATAATTTCCTTTACCGGAATGCGAAAAACCTGGCTTCCTTTCTGGTATGCAAAGCAGCCCTTTGCACACTGGTTCCTTTTCATGCTTCTTTCCACCACTTCTTTGAGCCTGGCAGCGGAAATCGGCTTTACAAGAAATTCCAACGGCTGCATTTTAAAAAGCTCCATCGCATAGCTCTGCTTTGCGGAAATATAGGCAATATGGGTATCTGTATCCCCCATCTCATCACGGATAAAAGCCCCTATTTCAATGCCATTTTTTTGAAGCAGCTCGATATCGAGAAAAAGAAGATCCAATCCGGCCCCTTTTTTCAAATCACGCTCCAGGCTCTCCCCGCTATACCATACTTCAATTTCAAATTTTACCGAAAGATCTGCCGAAAGCTGTTGAAGCTGTTCCTCCAGCAGGGAACACAATATTTTATCGTCGTCGCATATTCCTATTCTGTACATGCTGTCGCTGCTCCTTTTAATCAGTATTGTTATTATTTCAATACAAAGACAAGGCGGTTAAAATGATCCATCGTCATTCTCTGAAACGTCATGCAATCTGTTTCAGCACGGAAAACTGGATTGAGCAAAGTATAACGCCGAATCAGTTGCAGCCAGCAGATCCGCAAACCCTCTATGCATTTGTCCTTTGGAATCAGCCACAAGCGGCTGAATTTTGCCACGCCTAGTATACATCATCTCAGACATATAATTATACACGGTCGGACGAATCATTTCAAGATAATTGCTCACGCAATTCACAAATGCGCTGCCGTGGATGCGCACCTTCCAATTCCATGTTATATCCATGGGTATTCAGCCAGATAAGGATTTCTTCAAATTGTCTGATGGCTTCTTCAGTCTGTCCAGTGGAAGCAAACATTTCAGCCTTGGAAAACAGACATGAAATCTGCGATGAATCACAGGCATAGGACTTGTCCCAATAAAAAATGGCTTCCTCATATTTCCCCATCTTTGAACACAGGTCACCGGCATTTGTGAGGACATTACAATCGTTGGCATCCAGCCTGAACGCTTCCATAGCTTCTGCATAGGCCTCTTCCAAATGTCCTGCCCTTGACAGGGCATTTGAATAAGACACATGTGCCCACGCACAGTCAGGTTCGGTATCGCGCCATTTTTTATGTTCTGCGATGGCTTCTTCCAGGCGACCCATGCTTTCCAGCAGATTTGTGATCTGCTGGTGCGCCGCCATCCAGAACAAATCGCGATTCTGGTTGCCGTGTTCAATTCCCTTGCGATAATAGCACAGGGCAATATCAGAATCTTTGTGGAACCGTATCTGATATAGCAGCCCATAATTGAAATAATCTTCAGTTGTGGCTTTTTCATGCAAAATCACTTCACCTAGAGCTTCTTCTGCTTTTTGAAAATCCTTTTCGAGACCGCTTTCTTCATAACTAGCAAGTAACTCGCCGCGCTCCCCGCCATAGCCTGGATAGCGCCTGGAAATCTCATTTGCAAATAAACTGTCGATGGTTACACCAAAGCATCCAGCCAGAACCGGAAGCAGCAAAATATCTGGCGATGTGATGCCCTGTTCCCATTTTGAGACAGCCTGCCCGGATATTCCAAGGCATTCTCCTAATTCTTCCTGGGTCATGCGTTTTTGTAAACGAAGTTTGCGGATATTGTCGTTGATTGTCATGTATCTCATCTCCTACTTGATTGATAAATATAGTCTACAATAAGATTTCTTTGTATGAAAGAGCTTGCCTGGACAGAGTTTCTCTAAACTTCTTGTTGAATAGAATCAATAGGTTATTTACAATGAGCCCGACGTCATATGCGTTATACTTCTCCGATTTAGGATAGATAAATCCTGATTGGAACTGTATCCCTTGCTTTCTGACGAGCGCCGCCAGGTATGTCCTTATATTTTTTTCATCATCACAAATCGTGTATCGGAAGAACAGGAATATTTTTAACGCCGATAAAGCAGAAACCAAACAATACAATGAGCTAAAAGAATAAAAATATCCTTTACCGCCTTCCCGCTCCCGGCTGATAAGTCCATAATGCCCTCGAATGTTGCCTGTGAAGGAACGACATAGAAATTACAGAAAGAAGCGGCTGACTTGTTCCCACAAGAAAACTCATGATTGGCACAGCCATAAACAGCAGCATAACGATTTTTATATAAACCACGCCTACCATCAGCCCATCGGAAACTCTGCCAATAAATAAGCCTATCAGTGCGGCTACAAATGCAGAAAGAACAATAAGCACCAGCATGAGAGCCGCATTTTGCAAAGAAAGCCGGAAGCAGATACATACCGTAATAATGGAGGACAAGCACCCGCAGGTAAAGCCAACCATCAGCTTTTGCATAATATACTGGCTTTTGGCCATTGGCAAAATCTCGTTGATAAATGCAACGCCGTCCTCTTTTTCAGAAATCATGTTCATTGCGTTAAAGGCGCATCCCATAAACATAGCTACAATCAGTATAACAGCAATAAGCATATCCTGAAATCCAGCCATCACATCAGGACGTTCTAAAATATGGGCCTTTGTCTGCCCGGCGGCAGTTCGCTGTTCGTATAGATCGGGGAGTGTGTCAGCGATTTGGCGAAATATATCCAACTCGTCGCCGGAAATTATTGTTTTGATCCTGCTTCCATCAGCTTCCACACCGATTAGATTTGTAGATGGTTCTTCGATTGCGTCTGTCAGTTCTTCCATCGTCGGATAAATTGTCACCAAGCCATACCGTTCTAGCCATGTAACTGTTTGCGCCGACAAATCGCCTTTCAGCACCCCGAAATGGAACTCGCCCAACGAAGAAAAGTCGATTGAGCCGACAAAGTTCAAAGCTGCCGCAACGACGATGGGTAAAAAAAGGCCATCAAACAAAACTTGTCGTGCAATACGCTTTTCAGTTGGTAACGTAAACCTTTCATATTCAGCCCTCCTTTCCCATTTCCTTGCGGAACACACGCTGTACGCCTGCAAATAATACTGCGATTGCTGCCAGACATCCCAAATAGTAGGCAGGACTATTCGTGGGAATTCCAAAATAAGCATTTTTCAGGCTCATATAAATATGATAAAATGGATGAACGTTAATCCAGTCCAGCTTTACCGCCGTATTTGCAGACAAAAACACCGGGGTTGCTACAAAAATGGCAATCAGGAGATAGGCCAATGTAAACTGTCGGAAGTCTTTTAGCAATAGAGCGCAGACTAGCCCAGTCAGAGCCATAATCAAGGACAGGAGCGCGGTTTGTAGCAACACCGCAGGCAATAGGGATACGGCCTCCAATCGTCCAACATTCAGCACAGTGAGCAGCATCGCAAAGACCAGGTCAGACAGCAGGAAGATTGCCAGTTTAGACAGGATAAACAGATTTGTCCGCAAGGGCAGAATGGCATGTATACAGATAACCCCCATTCCTTTTTCCTTAAACAGCACAGCGGCGATCCCTAAAAATCCGACAGCGGCGATTTCAAAAAACCACAGTTCACAAGTAATCTCTTTTCTCGCCTTTTGCTCCAGCGTATTGGAGCCAATCGCCTTGGCGCTGTAATTCCCTGACGGCCGCAGAAGAGAAAGCGCGTAGTCGGCACGGTGACGGTCAGCATCTTCTGTCACCTTATAAAATATAAGCTCTAACTCCCCAGCACTGGCATCAATACCGACGCCATTGGTATCATCGAGTAAAATCGTATTAAGAGCTTCTTTTGATGAAACCTGCTGAACCAACGTGGAAGCCGTTGCCTGTGTTCCCGCCGGGTCATACAGGTACACATTATATAGCTTTGCATCCATAAATTTTATATATCCAAAGTTCACATATAGGGTGTAAAGAACCAAAAAAAATAACGACATGAGGAAAAATTTCCCGGAAACCATCATTTGACAATCTTTTTAGAATAAAGTACAAAGGTTTTTCCACATTATGACAGCCCCTTCCCGTGTGCTGGATAAACATTTCCTCTAATGTTGGCTGTGAATGAATCCGATTTTTAGCTTCAATCATTCATTATCACCCCCATTTCCACCCTGGTTGTTTTTCTGCACCATCACCAGCCACCAATACCATTCCAAACCTAAAAATATCATAAAAGTTCCTCCTTTTTTCAGGCTTTCTGCCCTTTGATCTTATGAATTTAAGAAAATGCGGTGAAATCGGTGTGAGGCTGATGTGAAATTGGCGTGAAAAAGACAAAAGCCGGGGTGGAACGTGCCCAATCCTCTATTTCATTCCAGGTATCCATACCATAGAGAATT
This sequence comes from uncultured Eubacterium sp., assembly GCA_947178105.1. Taxonomy (GTDB): domain Bacteria; phylum Bacillota; class Clostridia; order Lachnospirales; family Lachnospiraceae; genus Eubacterium_J. The sequence goes on from CAMWXD010000018.1 coordinate 56,558, forward strand.
GCAATAACAGCAATCATGATGATATCGAGAAACTTATGTTTTTGATTGTATGGAACCCTTGGATCTGGCCCCGCATACATCCGACCAGCGAAAGACTTGTTTTTGTATCTGCCATAACAATCAGAGCTTCTAAGGAGATCATCTAAATACACCTTATTACTAACAGTTTGAAACCACATGCTGTCGCCTTCTTTATAATCGCCGCCACCGCCATCTTTCATCCAATCGGTAAAGCTGCCTGACGAAATGCTTCTTTTAATTTCCACGAGCTGCCGCTCCAATTTCTACATCAGGCTTAATTTCCTTTGCCCTCTCGTGCGATTTGCTAAGATGGCGTCCATCCCATGACCAATAGTCATAATCAACGCAGGTTCGTACTGCTGCTGTAGCTTTGAGAATTTCTTCTGAAGTCATCGAAGAATTTACCAATTTCATGTTCACCCGTTGAAATTTCCTTATCTACCTCAAGTTCAAAACTAATCGGACTGCTGCAAAGGATAGGAACTGTGAGCACTGTGCCCTTTTCCCATTCAACGGCTACATCCATCTTGTCGTTATCTCTGCCATCCGCTGTTCCGAAATAATCCGCAAAAGGTAAATTATTTTCTACCATTAAGTGGATTCTGCAAGCATGGTGCAGTTTTTCACCAAATAGGGATGGCAGGATCAAAATAACTGCCGCATTTACAACGATGCTCCGTAAAACGCTGATACTCAAAGCAAGAAAAGAGCGTTCCGTAGAATACAAATAAGAAGAAATCATAGCATTGACTGCTGTTGCCATAAAGCCGACAGCAAATTGCGGCAAAACTTTAAGCATATATGACCGTGTGACTGCGTCAGTTCCAAACAGGCTGCAAATATACCTGCCAAGAAGAACAACGAATATCGTAACAGCAGTACTGCCAAAAAAACTGATTTTCACCCCTGTTTTAAAATAGAACTTCAAATCCTCTTTTTTCTGTTAGCCATATGATTTTCCCCATATTTCATCAATATGTGTGACTATCATCAATCGGATATACTTCGTGCGAATTCAAGTAGCTTGCCAGTTCAGACGTCACCTATTTCTTGAACTTTTTGGCATTTGCCAAATTTAGTATCTGTAATGCCGGATTCGTCCCTGCGTGTATCCCTCGTACGCGTTTCCTGTTTTCGCTAAATTTTAATCTGCGCATCATTCTTATGCAGTGCCCGGTAGCGGCTGGGCGTCATTCCATACCGTACCTTGAACTGGCGGTAAAAATAGCTTAGGTTTTCATACCCGACAGTCGCCGCGATTTCTTCGACCGGAAGCTCTGTTTCAACCAAAAAAGCCACTGCTTTTTGAAAGCGCTTGCGCATCAGCAGCTCCTGAAATGTATATCCGGTGCTTTTTTTTATCAGCTTGCTGAGCACCGGCAGGGATTGGTGAAAATCCTGTGCAATGCGGCTCAGGTTTGCCGTCTTATACTGCGCATCAATGTATTTTAACGTAGACTGGATCACGACATCCTGATAATTTTGGGAAGAATTCTGCGTCAGCTTGTCCATATGGCTGAGCAGGTACAAAAACACCAGCCCCATGGAATACTGGTTGATGCTGTCGTCTTCTTCCCGTTCCTCTTCATACAGCAGAGAACGAATCATATTTTCCATCAGGTTTGCAATCCTCTGTTCAGATTTGAGCTGAAATAAAAGATACTGCGGCAGCGGATTGTTCTGGCGCAGCGTTCCTACAAGAAAATCCGCTATGATATTCTGCTTTTTCATCATATGGAACGGAATGTCAAAAAATTCCGGCAGTGCGATAAAATTGATCCCAATATCCCCAAACTCCGCCCGCTTCACACTGTGCTCTACATGCTGGTTCAAAAGCAGCAGGTCGCCCTGGCGCATGACAAGCTCTTTTCCTTCCATCAAATGGGTCAGGGTTCCCGCACATACATACAAAATCTCAATATAATTGTGCTTATGCGCCGGAAACTCTACAAAACGGCTGTGACGGCGCACCGTGACTAGCTTGCTCTTTTGCAGGAAAAGCTGCGCGTCGATCTCAAACATCCGGTTTTGTTTTTCGGACAGGCCAGATGAGCCTGTCAGCGTATAAATATCCTTTTGCACCATGCTGGCGCCGTCTAAGTACGCCTGTTCTTCCGGCGTGATTTTCTGGAGCTGTTCGAATAGTCTTTGATCCATCGCTTTCCCTCGGCTTGCTTTTACCAGAACTACAAAAAAATCCAAACGCATATGCCATTGTGAAAATCCTTTTCATCATTTCACAAAAGCAAATGAGCAGCCTTTCAGTTTGATATTGATTTTAGCCGCACCGCTGCCGCTTGTGTAGCTGTAGCTTGAACTGCCATTGCTGTATGCAGGCCACCGGCTAGGTACAGCAACCGCACAGACAGAAAACTCTGCGTCAACCGCAAAATCCGTGTTTCCATTCATAGCCAGTGAGCCTGAGCCAGAAACTCCCGTATAGTTTACTGTCTTGCTATAGTTAGACGGAAGGCTTATGGATACTGCGCCTGCGCTGTTTATTACATTGATGTTGGCGTTGACTGCTGGCAGGCTCATGCCGCTTTTTTTCGCAACACCCGTAATGCTGGTATACGCCTGCTTTGGAATATAGACGATCACCCGGTTCTCCCAGCCATTTGCAGCGCCTGGTTTTGCTTTCACCTTAATTTTAAATGTCTGGCCGCCTTTTGCCGTAGTCACCGTGAATTTGCTCCTGTCATAGCTATAGCTGTACTGTCCGTTGCCGGCTAACTGAACATCTACATTCGCATTGACGGCAATGATTTTCAACTTTCTTATTGCGTCGGCTTCTGTTCCAGTACGTGCCACCGCGGCAGCACTTACCATAACCGCACCTCTCAAGGCTATGGCGCATACCAATAACAGCATTACAAGATTCTTGCCTTTTTTCATATAAATGACTCCTTTCGCTATTTTATGCCAGATCTTGAAGATTCTGCTGAGTCCCATATCTATTATACCTGTTTAGATGCAATTTTGAAACCTTTTTTGTTGTCCAGTTTGACATATTTCGTCGTGCAGCGTAATTTTCTGGAGCTGTTCGAATCATCTTTTACCCATCGCTTTCCCTTTGCTAATTCTGAAAATATCTTTTTAAGAAAATTTCCGTTCGTTCCCCTTTTTCGATACTTTCTAATTCATATAAATTTTCTTCAGTTGCCAGGAAATCCCTAACATCCCTGCCTATAATAAAATATTGATTTTTCGTATCAAAAGCGATATATCTGCGGCTATCCTGATCCAGCAAAATATCTGCATGATCAATCACAATTAATTTTTTCTCACAAGATTTTAAAATACCTTTCATATCTTTTCTCAAGTGCGCATCATTCAGACACACAATTCTGTCATCTTCCAGACTGCTCTCTGCCAAAAAACTAAATGAAAGCGTTTTTCCCGTTCCTGAATTTCCGATCAGAATTGTAACATTATTCAGAAATTCAAAATTGAGAATAAAAGAAGTATGAATGGTATAATAGCAGTCCATCACAATTGGCTTACTGTTCATATCTCCACCACTCCTTCAACTGTTCATAATCATCCATCGCCAGTATTTCTCCATTACTGACAACCTGCACCTTATCCATTTCAAACGATATGGTCGGATAATCACTGAACACCAATCCGGTATCCAGCCCATATATAAGATCTATAGCGTTTTCACCGCACTCTTTGATGCAAAATATTTTATCAGGATTGTACATAATATTCAATACCGTTTTGCATCCCGTAGATAAACGGTCAATATCCAAAATTACATTGTGAAATCTGGACTGAATGCGATAACTTCCAATTCTGACAGCGCGATCAATTTCCTGGATAATATCATCTGCACGATCATCCAATAATTCAACTGTTTTCTTATTAAAATAAACATCATTTAAAATAATAAGTTCCTGTTCTGGAAGAATATCAGATTTGCTCTTATATATTGTAATCATATTGCAGCCTCCCATCCTGCTCTGTGGAATTCATTTTCCAAGGAAGTATTGATCAGTATTGCCCGCATTTTCTCAAACAAAGAGATTCTATTGCTGTCTAATCCACAAATATCATCGTTTTGCCGTCCATTCCATCCACAACATGGCTGAATCCAGCATTCACCAATCTGCCCCTTCGTAACTTCAAATCCTGTATTTCTTGTCAGGTCAAATAATAATTTAGCTGATAACTGTTCTATATTCATAGTGTCCAGCCGACTTTGATATTTTCTGATTTCTTCTATTTGTTTATAATCAATCTCTCCATTTTGCATTACAGCCAGCAATTTTTCCCTGGCTGTAATTGCTGCTGCCCTTTTTCTGAAAAATTCATCCTCTGGTGCATAAATCCAATCCATCAGGCTTTTAAATTCCAACAATACATATTCAAAACAGATGATCCGTAACGCATGTACATTCTTTTTTTGAAATATCCATCTTTGCAATAACTGATGTTCACGCACTGTCTGAATATTATCAAATGCACGATCAAGTACAATGATATATTCATTTTCACAATCTGACAAATTACGGACAGCTTTCACCAATTCACTGCTATTTTTCTTCCATGTGCTTATGATTGTACAATATCCCCCATCCAAAAGCAACGCTAATTTATCCTGCCGTCCTGAATATTGACCGTCACATCCGCCTGAGCCGCTATTTTTTCATCATGGGTAATCATCACAACCGTCTGCCCAAGCTTTTTGCATCCTTCGCAAAGCAGCCGCACGACCTCTGCGCTGTTTGCAGAATCGAGATTTCCGGTCGGCTCGTCGGCCAAAATTATTGCCGGCTTGGTAATCAGGGCACGCGCAATCGCCACTCTTTGCTGCTGTCCGCCGGAAAGCTGGCTGGGCAGGGCATAGATTTTCTCATGGATGCCGAGAAACTTAAGCACAGCGTTTACAAAACGCTCATCTGGTTTTTTCCTTTCAATCTTTAAAGGAAACGTAATGTTTTCCAATACATTCAGCACCGGGATCAGGTTATAGCTTTGAAATACAAATCCAATATGCCGCCTGCGGAATATGGTCAGCTCTTCGTTGTTCATCCGGCTGATATTTTTTCCGCCGATCACCACATCCCCGGACGTCGGCTGGTCAAGCCCTCCCATAATATGCAGCAGCGTCGATTTCCCGCTTCCGGAAGTGCCCGTAATCCCGACAAAAGTTCCTTTTTCGACTGTAAGCGACACGCCGTCCAAAGCACGTACCATATTTTCCTGCGTGCCATAATATTTTTTTACATGTTCCAGCCTTACAATTTCATTCATTGAAATACCTCCCTTTTATTCTGTCCTGCCAAGCCGGGCAATCGCGCTCTCCCTGGAACTGCTGCGGTAGGCTGCAAGCGGCACCGCAGCCGCCATCACGATAAGCAGCGCCCCGGTAACCGCAGCCGCTCGAAACGGATAACGAAACTGTGCCCAGTCAGCCAGCCTGGTAAACGCCTGATATGCCTGCCAGTAAATGACGCTTCCGGCTGTCAGTACCAGTATGGCTGTGACCAGCATATAAAACATTCCCTCGGCGACAAGCATCTGCCTGACCTGCTTTTTCGACATGCCGATACATTCGAGCATAGCAAGCTCCTTTTCCCTGGAAAGGATGCCTGCATAAATCGTATTGATAAAATTTAAAATTCCGATTGCAAACAAGATCAGCGACATCGCCGTACCAAGTATCCGTATCCCCGAAAAAGAGCTTTCGTTTGTTTCGATCTTTTCCTGCTTGGAATCAATGGTAAGATATGGCGATTCTCCAATTATTTCCAGGACAGCAGACTGGATCTGCGCACTGTTTAACGGATCGTCAAGCAGGATATTTACCTTTTCAATAAACGTATCTGTCATCCCGCACAGTGCTTCGCGACTGATTAAAATATTCGGCGCAACCTCCCCAATGTGGCGAAACGTGCTGCTGTCCACCGGCGTGCTTTCCATCTGCGGAATCACGAGCTTCTTTCCGTCCGGATCGCCACACCGTACCGTCTGCGCGGTTTCCGGCATCGTTACATCCGCAGTGTCACATACCCAGATCCCAATGTCGCCCGCACGAAATTTCTCATAATCTGTCGTAAGCCCGCACGCTTTTACAATCCGCTCAAACTCCTTTTGTCCAATACCGATCACATATGTCACATACTTCTGTCCCCGCACTGCATTCTTTACAGCTTCTGCATTAATCTGTGACATGTCTTCTGCGATACTTGTGCAGTACTCCTGTAATTGGGGATCATTGGCCTCCAGCCAGTCGCGGTCATCTTCATCCCCTTCCGCCGACAGTGTCCCATAGACCCCTTCTACGGATGCCACGCCTTTTATGTCCGCAATCTGTGACAGCGCCTCTGTCGAAAATGTATCATATGTCCCTTCGGCAACCAGGTCATAATACATCGAATTTTCTACAAATGCAGCGGCAGAAAATCCAGACAGCAGCCCGTCGAGCGTAAAATAGATCATGATTGCCAAAAACAAAGACAAAAATACAACTGCTGCGCTTTTTTTGCGGCGAAACACATTGCGCCACGCAATCGAAAGTATGCCGTCCCTCTTTGTCCTGCGCTCTTTTCTTCCTGCATCTATGCCGACATAGCACGACGCCAGTATCGGGGATACGCTGCCTGCCACACGCAGCGGACGGATACTGCCGAGTACTGCCGTAAGCGCTGCAAGGAGCGCTGTCCCGGCAAACAGCATCGGTGAAAAGCTGACAGATACATGTTCCACCTCTTTTTTGAAAGACATTACAGCCATCGGCACGACAAATACCGATACCGGAACCGCCAAAGCAAAGCCGCATGGAATTCCTGCAAGGCAAAGCCAACAGACCTGAACGCGCAAATATTTTTTCAACTGGCGCTTTGTCACGCCGAGCGTCTTCATCTGTCCGAGAAACCGGATATCCTGCGCCGCAGACAACGACAGTACATTATAAATAATCAGGGCGCCGCAGACAATCACGATCAGTACTGCCGCAAAAACTTCCCTGGCGCCTCCGCCGCCTTCCTGATAGCTGGATTTTAACGCCACAAGCTCCTGCCCTTCCTCCAGATCCAGCTCATCCAAAAGTTCCTGCCTGCCCATCCCCTCCTGTAACGAAAGATATGCCGCTGCTTTAAACTGTTCCTGCGGATAAGGCGCTTTTTTCAAAAAACGCTCCGACACATAGATCCCTGCAATATTTCTCAGATAGCTGCTGGATTTGTCCTCGTAGATGCCGCAAACAAAAAAATCCATCTCCATATCTTCTGACAGCCTGTTATACTTTTCATCCACGCCGCCATAATATACAGGCAGCGTAATCTTTGCCGGCATCTTTTCATACGAAATTCCCAATTCTTTAGCAAACCACCCTGGGATCAGTATTTCGTTTTCCTCTTTTGGAAACCTGCCCTGTATCCCAGGCATGGCAGGCAAAAGCTGGCTGTCCCGGCATACCTCGTCCGCGTAGAAAAATCCGGCATTGATCCCAGGCATCGTTTCCATACGGCAAAGCGTCGCCACCCTTATGCAAAACCCAACCTCGCTGCAAACCCTGCTGCTTTGCAGCGCCTGTCTCTGTGCATCCGTAAATTCCGCAAACAGCAAATCCGCATCCACACCCGCTGCCTGCACCTCCTGGCGCTCCATGCTGTCGCGAAAGCTCATGCCGATGCTGCATATTGTGTAGATCATAAACGTCGTAAGCATGATTGCCATACAGGCAATAAAATTGCGCTGCTTTTGCGCTGTAAATTTTTTCAGCGCGACCTCGCGTATGACATTGTCATTATAAGCCTTCATTGCTTCACCCTTCCTTTCCAAGCCTTTGTTTTGCTACACCTATATCGTAACACCTATTTCTCTCAAAGCTTTCACAGTACCGAAAAAAATTGTTACAGTTTTGAGATCAATGTCATTTAGTTAGTGGTGCAAGAAAGGTATGTCCCTTTCTCAAAAGGGCAG
>CAMWXD010000019.1 GCA_947178105.1 uncultured Eubacterium sp.
ATGTTTATAAGAGACTGCTTTTCTAGGAGATCAAAGCCGGCAACGATTTCAAGATGGGAACCGGTTATCCAGAGCGTGTGCTGCTGGCGCTGGAGCAGGGGCTGCTTACAAAAGAAGAGCTTTTGGCATGTGCGCGCAGAGTACTGGAGCTGATCTTAAAGGTGGATTAAAGAAACAATGAAAGCGCCTGGGCAGGAAGGCTCAGGATGGGGCAGCACGTTGTAAGATCCTGTTTTTGCAGGGGATTGATATGCAGATGGGGGTTTGGATATGATTGCGTTATTGGAAGTGTTATTGCATCATATTGTAGAGATTGCGATTCTGATTTTTGAATTTATCGGGGTCGGCATCATTATTTTTTCCGGGTTGCAGGGATTTTTTCTCTATTTAAAGCGTTCTCCTGCGACAAAGCTTACGCTGGCAAAGGGGCTTGCGATGGGGCTGGAATTTAAGCTCGGCAGCGAAATTTTAAGGACAGTCGTTGTCCGCGAGTGGCAGGAGATCGGGACGGTCGCAGGGATCATTGTGCTGCGGGCGGCTCTGACGTTTTTAATCCATTGGGAAATCAAGGAGGAGGAAAAAGGGATCGAGTAAACTGGCTCTGCCCTGGACGAAACAGTCTGTAAAAGCGTTTCGTCCAGGGCAGTTTTTGAGAAATATCCCCCTGGGAGGCTTGCAGGACGTGTATTGGTATGCGAAAATAATGCCTGGAAATAATTAGGAAAGGCAGGTTATGATTATGAAAAAAAGGATTCTTTGCCTGTTGTTTCTTGCGGCAGTATGTTTGTGTGCTGCCTGCGGCGGGGCGCCGTCTGGCAAGGAGGATGCACAAGAAGGCACAAAGCAGTCCGTGCTTGTATACGGCAGCGGGGATTATACGAGGATCAATCCGGCGATGGATGAGCATGGAGAGATCAACAGCCTGCTTTTTAACGGGCTGACCGCGCATAACGGTGAAAACGAGGCTGTTCCCTGCCTGGCAAAACGATGGGAATTCGACAAGGATACAAATACATATACGTTTTATCTGGAAGAGGATGTAAAATGGCATGACGGGGAGGATTTTACCGCAGAGGATGTAAAGTTTACGATCGAAGCTGTGATGGATCCTGAAAATGGTTCGGAGAATGCGCCGAATTATGAAGATATCCTGGAAATCCGTGTGATAGACGATCATACCATTGCGTTTCAACTGGCGGCGTATCATGCAGCGTTTTTGGATTATATGACGCTTCCGGTGCTGCCTGCGCACTGCCTGCGCGGAGAGGATATGCAGGAGTCTGATTTTTTCCGCCATCCCATCGGCACTGGAGCATACAAGCTGGAGCGCTGGGACGAAGGGCAGGAGATTGTGCTGACAAAAAATGAGCAGTATTTTAAGGAAAAGGCAAACATCAGCCAGATCGTGTTTAAAATCGTCCCGGATGATACGGCAAAGGCAGTCCAGATGGAGTCCGGCGAGCTTGACCTTGCGCTGCTTTCGCCGAAGGATGCACAGTCTTTTGCAGGCAGGGATGCCTATACCTGTTATGACATGAAAACCTCGGATTATCGCGGGATTATGTTTAACTTTCGCCATGCATACTGGAAGAAAAATAAAGACCTGATCCCAGCGGTCTGCTATGCGCTGGACAAAGAGGCAATGGTCGATGCGATTCTGCTTGGGCATGGAGTGGCTGCTTACGGCCCGCTGCAGCGCAACCGTTACAATTATGAGGGCATGGAGCATTATAGCTATCAGCCGCAGAAAGCAAGGCAGGTTCTGGAAGAGGCAGGCTGTACCATGGGCAGCGACGGTTATTACCAAAGAGATGGGGAGACGGTAGGCTTTGTGCTCAGTGTCGGTGCTGGCGATCAGGTACGTGCGGATCTGGCACAGGCGGCGGCACAGCAGCTAAAGGAAGCCGGTATCCAGTGTACCGTAGAGATCCCGGTACAGGTGGACTGGGAAGGGCAGATGGCATATTTGATCGGCTGGGGCAGCCCGTTTGATGCGGACGACCATACTTATAAGGTGTTCGGTACAGACAAAGCTGCCAATTTCAGCGGATACTCCAATGAAAAAGTCGATCAGTACCTTACCAGGGCACGCCAGTCAGAGGATCCAAAGGTGCGGGCAAAGGCTTATGCACAGTTTCAGACAGAGCTTGCAAAAGACCCAGCATTTGCGTTTTTATGTTATGTAGATGCGGCCTATGTGGCAAAGTCCAGGGTCAGAGGGATTGCGCCGGACACAGTTATGGGGCATCATGGAGTTGGGATTTTCTGGAATGTGACAGAGTGGACAGTGGAATGACAAAGCGAATAAAAATAGAAGCAGAAGAAGCCGTCACACGGCAAGCCAAACAAAAGACAGCCGTATTAGAAGCAGCGCATTTATCCGTCAGCTTTCAAACACCGCAGGGGGAAGTGCAGGCGGTGCGGGATGTCAGCTTTTGCCTGTATCCGGGAGAAGTGCTTGCTGTTGTAGGGGAATCTGGCTGTGGAAAAAGCGTTATGTGCAAAAGCATCTTAAAGCTTTTGCCTGCTTACGCCAATATCCAATCGGACAGTATCTGCATGAATGGAACCGAGATCAGCGGATATGGAGAGCGGGAGATGTGCCGTCTGCGGGGGAAGGCTGCCGCCATGATCTTCCAGGATCCGATGGATTCCCTGAACCCGTCTGTGGCAATCGGAGCACAGATCGCCGAGGCGGCCAGGGTGCACCAGCCTGCCCTTTCTCGTAAAAGCGTACAGCAGCAGGTGGAAAGGCTGCTTTGCATGGTGGGGATTGACCACCCGACGGAGCGGAAAAAGCAGTACCCGCACCAGGTTTCCGGCGGAATGCTGCAGCGGATTGTGCTTGCAGCGGCGCTTGCCCAAAATCCGCAGATTTTATTTGCAGACGAGCCGACGACAGCGCTGGATGCCACAGCCCAGGCAAGCCTGCTGGATCTTTTGGACGAGGTGCGCCAAAGGCTGGGCATGGCAGTCGTATTTGTAACGCATGACCTGGGCGCGGCTGCAAGGCTGGCGGACCGTGTCGCAGTCATGTATGCCGGAAAGATCATAGAGATCGGTACAGCTCAGGAGATTTACCACGATCCAAAGCATCCCTATACATGGGGGCTGCTGCGTTCCCTGCCTGTTTTTTCCAGAGGGAAAGCGTTTTTGCCTGTGATCCCTGGAATGCCGCCGTCTTTGCTGCATCCGCCAAAGGGAGATGCGTTTGCCTGCCGCAATGCATATGCCCTTGGGATCGACTATGAGATCGAGCCGCCAGTATTTGCAGTCAGCGCCACGCATCAGGCTTCCACCTGGCTGCTGGATAAGCGCGCACCGAAAAGCGCTGTCCTGCCTATACAGGAAGAAGGGCAGCACAGACAAAAGGGGATCATGCTGGAAGAAAAAAGGCACAGGAAAAAAGAGCTGATCCTGGATGTGCAGCATCTGTCGCATCATTTTCCGCTGTCGAAAAAGACGGCTGTCCAGGCTGTCTGCGACGTGTCGTTTCAGATATACAGGGGCGAAGCCTTTGGGCTGGTTGGAGCGTCTGGTTCTGGAAAATCTACGGTTGCACGCTGTGTGATGAACCTTTGTACGCCAAAAAGCGGCAGAGTGTTTTATAAAGGGATCGATAGCTGCGATGCAAAAGCGTTCCGCAGGCACAGGCGCATGATGCAGCAGACAAGGCAGATGATTTTCCAGGATACAGCCGCCAGCCTGAATCCGCGGATGAAGGTATGCGAGATTATCACTGAGCCGATGAAGATCCATCGGATTTCTCCGAAAAGAGGCTCCTATCGTGCAGAAGCGGCGTTTCAAATGAAATACACCGGGCTGGACGAGCAGTATCTGGATGCATACCCGTCTGCACTGTCCGGCGGGCAGAGGCAGCGTGTGGCGATTGCCAGGGCGCTTACGATGGAGCCGGAGCTATTGGTGGCTGACGAGCCGGTTGCATCGCTCGATGTATCAATGCAGGCGCAGATTGTAAATTTATTTAAACATTTGCAGCAGGAGCATGGATTTTCGTTTCTATTTATCGCACATGACCTTGCAGTGGTAGAATTTTTGTGTGATCGGGTGGGTGTGATGTACCGCGGAAGGCTTGTAGAATGTGCCCCGGTAAAAGAGCTGTTTGCACAGCCGCTGCATCCGTATACGAAGTCGCTGCTGTCAGCGGCCCCGATCCCAGACCCGGAAAAAGAGCGTGCAAGAAAGCGCCGGGGGTTTCGGGAGGAAGCCTTTGGCTGCGACGGCATATGGACACAGGCTGCGCCTGAGCATTTTGTCCTGCAAGGCAGGCAGAATACAGGAAAACATGAAGGAGCTTCGAACGCAGGAGGGATGTAAGAGAGATGTTTTTTGGAATAAAGAGACTGTTGCTGTTTTTGCTGAGCATATTCTGCCTTACGACGGCTGCGTTTTACATCTCCAGGCTTGCGCCGGGGGATCCACTGGTGTCTTATTATGGAGAACGTGTTGAGAGGATGAGCAGCCAAGAGCGCGCGCAGGCGGAGGAGAGGCTGGGACTGCATGACCCGGTTTCGGTGCAGTATATCCGCTGGCTGGAGCGTGCCGTACAGGGGGATTTTGGGATTTCCTACAAATATAAAATGGACGTGCTTGCTCTGATCCGCGGGCGTGCCGGCAATACGCTTTTGCTGGGCGGCATTGGGTTTTTGTTGATTTTTACGCTTGCTTTGCTGCTTGGCATATTGTGTGCATGGAAGGAAGAAAGTTTCCTGGACCGTGCGATCTGTAAAATCGGTACGGTTTCGAGCTGTATTCCAGAGTATTGGCTGTCCATTGTCCTGATCCTTTTGTTTGCAGTCCATTTCAGGTGGCTGCCAAGCAGCGGCGCTTATACGGCAGGAAAAGAGCATGATCCTATAGACCGGATGCGCCACCTTATCCTGCCGCTGTCTGTCGTGGTATTTGGCCATTTGTGGTACTATGCTTACCTGATACGCACCAGGATACGGGAAGAGCTGCGGGCGGGCTATGTGCTGTTTGCAAAAGCAAAGGGGCTGTCGAACAGAAGCATTCTGATCCGGCACTGCCTCAGAAATGCGCTGCCAGCTTATTTCAGCCTGATGGCAATTTCTGTGCCGCATATTTTGGGCGGGACATATATGATCGAGATGGTTTTTTCGTATCCAGGGCTTGGAACGCTGGCTTATGAAAGCGCCAGGTACCAGGACTATCATGTTTTGATGCTTTTATGCGTATTGTCGGGCGTGCTTGTTATTTTATGCAGCATGGCTGCGCAGGCAATCAATGAAAAGCTGGATCCAAGAATACGGCAGGAAAATGGATGACTGGCAGGATGAAAAGGATAAAAAGCAACGGCAGGAAAATGGACGACTGACAGGATGAAAAGGATAAAAAGCAACGGCTGGAAAAGCGTAAGGGACAGGAAGGGGACGGAAACAGCTATGGACGCAAAAAGTGCGAAAGCCATGCCGCAGGCGCAAATACCGGCCGGAACGCAAGTTCCAATGGATCATCTGCCATGCCGCGATGCATTTCAGGTAGTGGGGATCCGCAAGATGCCGCAGCAGGCGGCGGAAAAGAAAAAATGGTACAGGGGAAAGCCGGTTTTATCTGCTGCGGTGCTTTTTTTGATTGTTGCCGGCTGTCTGTGCTGTGAGCTTATTATGACAAAAGACCCTTTGTATTTGGATCTGCAAAACTGCCAGGTTCCTCCAAACAGGGAATTTCTATTTGGTACGGATACGCTGGGAAGGGATATTTTTTCGATGATATGGTATGGCGGCAGGATTTCGCTACAGATCGGAGTGGGCGCTGCGTGTATCGCCTCAGGGATTGCGATTGTATTTGGGGCAGTAAACGGCTGCGCGCCGGCGTGGGCGGACGTGCTGCTGGTGCGGTTTACGGAAATATTGCTCAGTGTGCCAGGGCTGCTGCTCGTTATTTTGTTGCAGGCAGTTTTGGGGAAAGCAAATGGATACACCATGTCGTTTGTCATTGGCATTACGAGCTGGATGAGCATGGCAAAGATGATCCGTACCGAGGTGCGCCAGATTCGAAACAGCGCCTATGTACAAGCCTCCGTATGCATGGGCGGCAGTTTTTGGCATATCCTGAGGAAGCATCTGGCGCCGAATTTTATACCGTCCATGATGTTTATGGCGGTTATGAATATCCGCAGCGCGATTGCTTCGGAAGCTGCGCTCAGCTTTATGGGGCTGGGGCTGCCGGTAGAGGTAGTTTCCTGGGGGAGTATGCTTTCACTTTCGCAAAAGGCGCTGTTTGGCGGAGCCTGGTGGATGATTCTGATTCCGGGGGCGTTTTTGATTACGACGCTGGTATGTATTACAAATCTATGCACAGATAAGCAGTGGAAGATCTGAACAATGGCAGGGGTTGCTTTTTTGAGCCTGCCATTCGTAGATTTGATTTGTAGATTTGATACAAAAAAATCTTGACATTAAAATCTTACTGATGTAATATTTAATAAGGCATAGAAGCATTTTATTTTTTTGCCATATTTTCTCACATCTGTAAGAATAATAGTAGGAAAAAACATAGTGGAAGGGGGAAGAAACATAAAATGAAACGGCATACAAACATAAGCAGAAACACAAGCAGGATTAGCAGACAAAAAAGGAAAAACAGATTGCTGGCAAGCGCGATTCTGATCGGAGCGGCTGTTTTATGCAGCCTGCTTTGCCTGTTGTTTGTGTCAGCGGGGGCAGGGCGTCATGGAAAAGGACAACGGCAGTTTTGGAAAGGACAGGAACAGGAAAAGCAAAAAACACCAGAGGAGCTTTTGCTTGCCTATATGGACTACGTCGCAGAAGAAAATTATGAAGCAATGTATGGCATGTTGGATGTCGAGGCGTCTGGCGATATATCAAAAGAAGATTTTATAAATAGAAACGCTGCGATCTACGAAGGAATTGGAATAAATAATCTAAATATAACAAATGTAGCATACAATAAAGAAAATGAAACCGTAAGTTTTAAAATGACGTTTAATACGTTAGCAGGAGAAATTTGCTTTGAAAATGAAGCGTGTTTTTATAAAACAGAAGATGCATATAAGCTTGCCTGGTCGGATGCGCTGATCTTTCCGCAGCTTCTGCAAACGGATAAGGTACGGGTATCTGTGCTGGAGGCTAAGCGGGGAGAGATCTTAGATAGGGACGGCAGAATGCTTGCTGGCTGGGGGACGGCGGCAACGGTTGGCATTGTGCCGGGAAAGCTTGGGGACAAAGCGTCGGATATTGCCAGGATTGCTGAGCTGCTGGAGATGGAGCAGGCCGCGGTGCTAAAAAAACTGGAGGCAGGCTGGGTGAAGGATGATTCGTTTGTACCGCTGCGGACGCTTCCGGGTGTGAAGGAAATCGACTTGCTGTCTATAGAAGCGGATGCCGGGATGCTGGAAGAAAAAGCAAGGCAGGATCAGTTACTGCAAATTCCGGGCGTCATGATCTCAGAGACGAAAATACGAGAATATCCTTACAGAGAGGCAGCAGCGCATCTGATTGGTTATGTTCAGAATGTAACGGCTGAAGATCTGGAGAAACATGCCGGGGAAGGGTATACGTCAAACAGCATGATCGGCAGGACGGGCATGGAGGGATTGTTTGAAAAAGAATTAAGAGGGGAGAATGGGTGCAGGATTTATATTACGGACCAGGCTGGAAAAGAAAAAACGGAGCTGGCAAAAAAAGAGGTGCGGCATGGAATAAATCTTACACTTTCGATCGATGCAAGGCTGCAAGAGTACTTATATGAACAGTTTCAGGAAGATAAGAGCTGTTCCGCTGCGATTGACCCTGGGACGGGCGAGGTGCTTGCGCTGGTGAGCACGCCGTCGTATGATAATAATGATTTTATTTTTGGAATGTCTGAGGAACAATGGAACTTATTAAATGAAGATGAAAACAAGCCGCTGTACAACCGTTTTCGACAGGTATGGTGTCCCGGGTCTACCTTTAAGCCGGTAATTGCGGCAATCGGGCTGGAAACAGGGACGTTAGACCCTATGGAGGATTTTGGGCCTGAAGGGTTGAGCTGGCAGAAAGATGCGTCCTGGGGCGCATACCATGTGACGACGCTGCATGAGTATGCGCCGCATGTGCTGGAAAACGCACTGATCTGGTCTGATAACATTTACTTTGCGAAAGCAGCCCTCAAAATCGGCAGGGAGCAGTTAGAAGAACATTTATTAAAAGTAGGTTTTGCAAATAAAATACCGTTTGAAATCACAATGGCAAACGCACAGTTTTCCAATGAGGAGCATATACAGTCAGAAATCCAGTTGGCAGACAGCGGATATGGGCAGGGGCAGGTCTTGATCAATCCGCTGCATCTTGCCTGTATTTATTCTGCATTTTATAATAACGGGACAATGGTGATGCCGCGTCTGACAGGCAGGCCGGATGAAAAGCCAAAGGCATGGGTTGCCGATGCATTTTCCAAGGATACGGCGAACCAGGTGCTGGAAGGGCTGAAAAAAGTCGTGAACCACCCGGATGGGACGGGATATGCGCTGCACCGGGACGATCTGGTACTGGCTGGCAAGACCGGGACGGCGGAGATCAAGGCGTCCAAGGAGGATACGACAGGCACAGAGCTTGGGTGGATGGCTGTATTTACTGCCGATCCTTCTGCCTTGCGCCCGATCCTGCTTGTCAGTATGACAGAAGATGTCAAAGGGCGCGGAGGAAGCGGATATGTCGTGCAAAAGGTCAAAACAGTGCTGGATCACTGGCTGGATGAGGAATGAGGAAACGGATTTTTGCAGGGGCTATTTCCAGATATGCAGCTTTGCAAGAATATCCAGCGTAAGCTGTGCCGCCGCAGAGCCGTCGGCATGGCTTTCTTTTTGGATATTTGTCGCAAAAAAGCAGGTGCGGCTGCCTTTTTCCACAAATCCGACCAGCCAGCCGGAAATGTTGTTTCCTTCGCAGGCGACGGTGCCGGTTTTTCCATAAAGCGCACCGCTGCCGTCAGACTCCAGTTGGATTGCCTGTTTTACTGCTTCGATATGTTCTGGTGCAAAACCAAAGGCATTGTGATAAAATTTTTGCAGCAGCTCTACCTGTTCGACTGGGGATATTTTCAAAGTCCCATCTGTCCAGTAGCTTGCCGGGTCGTTGTTTGCCATTTGGTTACCATAGCCGATCTTTTGGATATGGCGTCTGGCCTCGTCCATGCCAGCGCGTGTATCTATCGCCTGAAAATACCAGTTTACAGAATTTTTCATCGCAGAAGTTAAATCCTGGTCTGCATTCCAGGATTCGTAGCTGTATCTGCGCCCGTTCCAGCGGATGACGGACTGATCAGGCGTAATGGTTCCGGTTTCCAGGCCGAGCAGGGCGCTGTAGATTTTATAAGTGGAAGCCGGGGGCATCCGAGTAAGGGCAGCGTCCTTTTGATAAATCTGCCAGGAATTGTCCGCGGTATCGTAGAGTACAAAGCTGCCGTTGTAGCTGCCAAATGCTTCCGCCAGGTCGAGGCTGCGAACCTGCCTGCCTTGCTCACTGAAAAAATAGCGGCTGTTGTCAGCGGCCTGTGTGGACAAAAGCGGAAGAAAGGCGGATACGGCTGCCGCCGTAAGAAGGAGCGCCAGAGTGCTTTGCGCACGCTGCTTCTTTGTAGCTGGCTGATAGGCTGCAATATGCAGCACACGCTTTTTGATCTGCGCCATCGTTCCGCCAATGCCGGCAGCAGAAGGAAAGGACGGCGCGGATACGTGCTGTGCCAGGTCGAGCAGCGTGTTTCCATAATCCGCATAAGCATCTGGATGCAGCAGCTTTAGTACAGAAGCGTCACAGGCGGTTTCCCGGTCTGTATGCATTTGCGATAGGGCATATAGGATAACGGGGTGAAACCAGTACACAATGCGTGTAAGCTTCATCAGCAACTGCACGAGCGTGTCCCTGTGCCTGTAATGCGACAGCTCATGCAAAAGCATATATCGAACCTGCCTGGCAGGGCAATCGCAGATGACCTGGATTGGCAGGTAAATACATGGCTTGAAAAATCCGGCAATGACCGGAGAGCGCAAAAAGGCTGTGCTGTATACCGGAATTTCTTTTTTTATCTGCATTTCCCGCAGGCAGAAACGGTAAATGCTGCGTATGTCAGCATTTTGCAGCGGGAGCGCGGACTGGCGGATTCGGCGAAAGCACATGGTGTGGCGGAGGAAAAAAACAGCCGTCAAGGCAGCGCCTGCGATCCAAAGGCAGAAAAGAAACTGTCCAATTCCAGAAGGCGCATTACTGGTGACGGATATGCCAATATCATGTGCCCAGCCTGCGACGCCTGCCGGGCGCACGTTGAGGGCATCTTCCGCCATGCCTTGCCTGGAAGAGCCATCCGCGGCGCAGAGCAGCTTTAAAACAGCAAAGGCTTGCGGCATTCGTATAGAAGGAAGCGGCAGCAACGGCACGAGGCAGGCTCCAAGTAGAAGAAACCATAAATGGTACGCAGTGCGGCTTGTGAGATATTTGCCAAACAGCCGCCGGACGGCGAAGAGCATCCCGGCAATCAGGCTGAGCCATACATTACAGATCAGAAATGCTATCATAAAATCTGCCATGCTATTCTTCTCCTTTTTTCTGGCCTTTTGCTAAAAGTGTGCGGAGCGTATGGATTTCTGTATCGGATAACTTGCCGCTGTCCAGAAAAGCAGTCAGCATCGAAGTAAAATTGCCATTATAAAAACGGTCTAAAAAGGAACGGCTTTCCTGGCCGATATATTCGTTTTGTCCAAACAGCGGCGTATAGACAAATACCCGGCTTTGCTTTTCATAAGTCAGTACCCCTTTGTTGACCAGGCGCTTGATTAACGTCTGGATCGTCTTTGGGCTCCACGCAGTCGTGCGGGTCAGGTGCTCTGTGATTTCATTTGTGCTGATCGGCGCGTATTTCCATACGATTTTCATAACCTCGTATTCAGCTTCTGAGATTTTTGGCAGCGGCTTCATAGCTGGCTCCTTTCTTGCCTTACGGATGTAATAAATCCATTATAGATGCTGGATGCGGCTGTGTCAAGTGCTGTACAGATTTTGCTTTAAAAATGGCTGAAGCGGTGTTACTTTTCACACCCAGACCTTTGCACTCCGCTGCAAAGGTCGTGAGAACGTGTAAATTCAGCCTAGAAGGCATCCAGTCCTTCGCCAAAGGCGAATTTTCAATGGACTGGATGCCGTTACTTTTCACAGCACAGCCGTTTTTGGCTGGGGTGTGAAAAGTAACGAAGCGGTTGGAAACGCTTGACAAAAAAAGTGCGCCGATATAAAATGTCGTACGGAGTTTAGAAAATGTAGCTTCATGAAAGAGGTGGAAAAATGGAATCCTATTTGGTATTTAAGGACTTGGCGATTATTATTATAGCGGCGAAGCTGTGCGGCATTGCGGCAAGGAAGCTAAAGGCGCCGCAGGTGGTCGGGGAAATTGTCGCAGGGCTGTTGATCGGGCCAAGTATATTAGGATGGGTCGGCCAGTCAGATTTTCTCGTACAGATGGCGGAGATTGGCGTGATCCTTTTGATGTTTTCTGCGGGGCTTGAGACAGATTTAAAGGATTTGATGAAAACGGGGCCGATTGCAGCGCTGATTGCCTGTGCGGGCGTGTTTATCCCATTAGCGTGCGGGGCGCTTATGTACATGGCGTTTTACGGCGTTGCTCCATGGGGGTCGGAAGCGTTTTATAAGGCAGTTTTTGTCGGGACGATCCTTACGGCGACTTCGGTGAGCATTACGGTAGAGTCCCTAAAGGAAATGGGAAAATTAAAAGGAAAAGTCGGCACGACGATCTTAAGCGCGGCGATCATCGATGACGTCATCGGAATTATCGTGCTTACATTCGTGATTGGATTTAAAAATCCAGAGTCAGACCCGGTTGCTGTGCTTATGAATACGGTGCTGTTCTTTTTATTTGCAGTTGTAGTCGGCTTTCTGAGTTATAAGCTCTTTCAGGTCATTGATACCAAATACCCGCATACGAGGCGTATTCCGATTGCAGGGCTGGCTTTTTGCCTGGCTATGGCATACATCGCGGAAAAATATTTCGGCATTGCGGATATTACAGGGGCATATGTCGCCGGCATTATCCTTTGCTCGATCCGGGATTCGGAGTACATAGCGGAAAAGATGGATACCAATTCGTATATGCTGTTTGGCCCGGTTTTTTTTGCCAGCATCGGTTTAAAGACCAATGTAGACAGCGTGAGTATGGGGATTTTGGTATTTTCGGCGGCGTTCGTGTTTACAGGGCTTGTTTCCAAAATTATCGGGTGCGGCCTGATGGCTCGTTTGTGTAAGTTTAAACGGCTGGATGCCTTAAAGATTGGCGTCGGCATGATGACGCGGGGCGAGGTGGCGCTGATTGTATCGCAAAAAGGGCTGTCTGCGGGGCTGCTGACGCCGGTATACTTTACATCGGTAATTTTGCTTATTATCGTGTCATCGATTTTAACGCCGATTTTGCTGAAGGTGCTGTATTCGAAGGATCCAGATTGACAGCAATCGAAAGCAGCGTTACAATAAAAATGCAGATACAACATGCATCATCCCCTGCAAGATCTTGCAGGGGATTTTTGGCAATCAGGGACTGCCTTTTCAAACAGCAGCGAAATGATTTTTTTGTGTTTGGAAAGCTATGGATTGGGGCAATACTATAAAGTATGGACAAGCGGATGAAAGCTTGCTATCATTCGATCAGAAATATGGAATATCGAGGATAAGAGGGATATTGATTATGAAAAAATCAGAACATGGAAATTCTGACAGGAGAAAGAAAATATGCCTAGTTTTGGCGGCCTGCTGGATGAGCGTGATCTTTGCTTTTTCTGCGAGGAATGCAGACCTGTCTACGCAGGACAGTATGTCGATCGGCATTTTGTTCGGCAGGCTGGTCGTGCCAAGCTTTGCAGGCATGGACTCGGATATGCAGGTTTCTTTTGCGGATATGGTGGACCATCCGATCCGAAAAATGGCGCACGCTACCGAATATGCGGTTTTGGGGTTTTTGCTTGTTGGAAGCTACGCAGACAGGCGGAAAAAATGGGGCAGGATGATTGGGATTCCGATTCTGGCAGGGTCGCTTTATGCAGTTTCAGACGAGCTGCACCAGCTATTTGTCCCTGGAAGAAGCTGTGAGCTGACGGATATGCTGATTGACAGCAGCGGGGTTGTCATTGGGACGTTCGCGGGGCTGTTTTTGTTTGTATATTGGGCGGGAAGAAAACAGCGGAGACGAAAATAACCAGGAAAACGGCAGCCAGAAAAGCAAGCCCGGGCATCAGGAAGCCAGGCAGCCAGAAAAGCAAGCCCAGGCGGTAAGGAATACGGCAGACAGGAGGGGAGTCTTGTATGAAACGGAATGGAGCAGTTGATTTTTGGAAGTTTGTATTTTCCTGTGTGATTTTGTGTTTTCATTCGTTGTATTTTGCAGGGAAAGAAGCCTATCTCTTTTTGGACGGCGCGAATATGGTGGAGTTTTTCTTCCTTGTGTCAGGGTTTTTCATGGCGTCGTCTGTGATGAAGCAAACAGGAGATAAGCTAAAGGAGCCGGTATGGAAGAGTACCTGGCAGTTTTTGTTTCATAAAATAAAAAGCATGTGTCCGGAATATTACGTGGCATGGGCAGTATCCTTTGCGATTAAGCAGACGGCTGGCGGGATGCTGCCGCTTCGGAAAATAGCAAAACATGGGCTGGAATGTATCTGGGAGCTGTTGTTCCTTAGGATGGCTGGATTTGACGATTATAACGCAAATGGGGCGACCTGGTATATCTCGGCGATGCTGTGTGCGATGCTGCTTTTGCTGCCGCTGTTTTATAAAAACAGAGCGCGTTTTTTGTATTTGACAGCGCCTCTGCTTGCGATTGGCATTACAGGCTATTTGTATACCGTATCCAAAACGCTGCGGGGAAATACGGACTGGATGGGGCTTTGCATGAGGGGGCTGCTGCGTGCGATGAGCGTGCTCTGTATCGGATGTGTCTGCTATATTGCCTGCCAGAAGCTGAAAGAGGTGCGGTTTACACCTTTTGCACAGGCACTGTTGTCCTTTGTGGAAACAGGCGGGTATTTGTTTGCACTGTACTGGACGTATGGGCATCGGACATCCAAAATGCAGTTTTTGATTTTACTGCTGTTTGCAGTGTCTGTTACGATCAGCTTCAGCCACCAGGGCATAATTGCCTTTGTATATGATAACCGGGCTGTTTATTGGCTTGGGACATTCAGTTTTCCGCTTTTTTTGTCGCATCATGCGTGGAGCGGGCGAATGAACCGGATGTTCCCAAAAGAATCCTACGCGCAGTTGTTTCCAAAATATGTGGCGTTGTCTGTCGCAACAGCGTTTTTCGTGTATGTCCTGTCTGCGTTTTTGCGCGCCGTATATGGGAAATATAAAGGGGCGTTTTGGGGGCTGCTGGTGCAGAGCGAATGACAGGGGACGGTAAATTTAGCCAAAAGCCCGCCCGGTTTTTCCCAGATATTTGCGGGAAAGCACTTGATTTTTCCGGCATTCTGTTGTAGAGTAGTTCTTGGTGAAATTTGATGAAAGAAAGAGAAAAACGAAACGGATATGCGGCTGCCTTTCGGGAGGCATTTCCTTATACGATTCCGGTATTAACCGGGTACCTGTTTATCGGGTTTGCTTTTGGCGTGATGTTTCAGGAAAAAGGATACAATTTTTTATGGGCGGGATTTATGAGCCTGCTTGATTATGCCGGCAGCGGGCAGTATCTGGCGGTAAATTTTTTTGTACCGGGCATCAGCCTGCTGCATATCGTGTTTTTAGAGTTTATGGTAAATATCCGGCATATTTTTTATGGTTTATCTATGCTGGAGCGCTTTCAGAACATGGGGAAGAAGCGGTGGTATATGATTTTTTCACTGACAGATGAGACGTATTCACTGCTTTGTTTGACAAACGTACCGGAAGGAGTCGATGAGACGAAGTTTCTGCTCTGCCTGGCGATGCTGGACCAAAGCTATTGGATCTTAGGTTCCGTGCTTGGCGCGGCGGTCGGCTCGGCAGTGCCGTTTGACGCTACCGGGATTGACTTTGCGATGACGGCTTTGTTTGTTGTGATCTTTGTGGAGCAGTGGCTGACGTCAAAGAGCCATATTCCGGCATACATAGGGCTTTTTTGTACGCTGCTTTGCCTGTTGTTTTTCGGGAGTGAGAATTTTATTTTACCATCGATGATCTGTATTATGACGCTGCTGCTTGCATACCGGAAAGGGGAGGAAAGATATGCCCATTAGCGTGTGGGAATCATTGGTTGTCATACTGGTGACCGGCTTAACCATTTTTTTTACAAGGCTGATCCCGTTTTTATTTTTTCCGCCGGGCAAAGAAATTCCGCCCACAGTGCAGTATCTGGGAAGGGTGCTGCCGCCGGCTGTGATTGGGATGCTGGTTGTGTACTGCCTAAAGGCAGTCAGTATAGTGGAGTTTCCGTTTGGGATCCCGGAAATTGTTTCTGTGCTTGTTGTAGTTGCGCTGCATGTATGGAAGCGGAACAACCTGCTGAGTATTGGCGTTGGGACGGTGCTGTATATGGCATTGGTGCAGACTGTCTTTGCAGCAGCCTAAGCTTTTGATTGAAACAAAAGGAGAGAAGAATATGAAAAAAGAACCGTTTGTAACAAAAGAACAGCTTCAAGAAATCGTAAAGCAGTTTCCGACACCGTTTCATCTGTACGATGAAAAAGGAATCCGTGAGAATGCGCAGGCTGTGAAAGAGGCTTTTTCCTGGAACAAGGGATACCGAGAATATTTTGCGGTAAAAGCGAATCCGAATCCGTTTATCATACAGATCTTAAAGGAATACGGCTGCGGCTGCGACTGTTCTTCCTTGACAGAGCTGATGCTGTCAGATGCGCTTGGAATTCGGGGAGAGGATATCATGTTTTCTTCCAATGAAACGCCGCCGGAGGAGTTTCGGCTGGCGGACAGGCTTGGCGCGGTGATCAATCTGGATGATATTACGCATATCGATTTTCTGGAAAAGACGATCGGGAAGATCCCGGAGACGATTAGCTGCCGTTACAATCCGGGCGGTGTGTATGAGGTCAGCAACGGGATTATGGACAATCCGCAGGATTCCAAATATGGTTTTACGAAAGAACAGCTTTTCGAGGGCTATCGGATCTTAAAGCAAAAGGGTGCGAAACGGTTTGGCCTGCATTCTTTTCTTGTGAGCAATACCGTTACAAACGACTATTATCCGGTGCTTGCAAAGACACTGTTTGAGCTTGCCGTGGAGATTAAGGAAAAGCTGGGAATTACGATCAGCTTTATTAACCTGTCCGGCGGTGTCGGCGTGGCATACAAGCCGGAGGAAACGCCGAATGATATCCGCCTGATTGGAGAAGGCGTACACAAAGTATTTGATGAGGTATTAGTACCGGCGGGGCTTGGCGATACGGCGATCTATACGGAGATGGGACGGTTTATGACAGGGCCTTATGGGTGTCTTGTGACAACGGCGGTACACGAAAAGCATACGTATAAGGAGTACATTGGCGTAGATGCATGTGCGGCAAATCTGATGCGTCCGGCGATGTACGGCGCTTATCACCATATCTCCGTGATGGGCAAGGAACAGGCGCCTTGTGACCATAAGTATGATATCGTAGGCTCTTTATGTGAAAATAATGACAAATTTGCAATAGACCGTATGCTGCCGAAAATCGAAATCGGCGACTTTTTGGTCATTCATGATACAGGCGCGCATGGGTTTGCGATGGGATATAATTACAATGGAAGGCTCTGGTCGGCGGAGGTTCTGCTAAAAGAGGACGGTACGCCAAAGCTGATTCGCAGAGCGCAGACGCCGAAGGACTATTTTGCGACGTTTGACTGCTTTACTATTTTAAAGGATATGAAATACTGAAAAAGCAAGGAACGGGTGGCAATGGGCAGATTGACCTGCACAGCAGCTACTAAAAACAGAAGGTATATAAGGATGGAATGGGGAAGGAAATGAAAAGTGGTTGAGCCTTCAAAAAGGGACTGGAAATTATATAGGGAAAAAATTGGTGGATGGCAGGAACATTATATGGAGAAGCTGGTAAAGGAATATGCGGATTATTTATGCAGCGACTTGCCTGCATCCACCAAGTTTTGGAACATAGAGAAAAGGATTAAGAAAGACAGAAAAACGCCAGGTGTTTGTATTGAATTAAAAAAATCTGACATGTTTTGGGACATTGCCAGGCTGATTCATGATAAGGTTATTTCGATGGAAGATCTGGAAGAATTTAGTGATGACTTAAAAGAAGCAGTAGCATTGATTTTGAGGAGATCATAATGAAAACTTTAATATTAAATGGTTCTCCGAGAATAAATGGAGATACTAGCAGTATTATTGATAAAATTACTGAAAAAATTGGAGGTGAGTACAGAATTGTAGATGCATACAGGTGCAATATTTCACCGTGTATTGATTGTCGGTATTGTTGGAAAAACAATGGCTGTGCAATAAATGATGAAATGCAGGATATATATGTATACATACAAGAATGTGACAACATTTTGATTGCTTCGCCGCTTTATTTTTCTGAGTTGACGGGAAAATTGCTGGATGTCGGGAGCAGGCTTCAAACATATTTTTGTGCTAAATTTTTTAGAAAAGAAGAACCTATTCTTAAATCTAAAAAAGGCGCAGTTATATTAGTTGGTGGCGGTGATGGCCATATAGATAAAGCTTATAGTACTGCCTGTACGCTTTTGCATCATATGAATTGTTATAACATTCATGAGCCGGTATATAGCCATAATACCAATGAAAGGCCAGCAATTGATGACGAAAAAATGTTTATAGGATTACATAGTGTTTTGAATTTTTTTACAGAAAAATAACTTATATTTGAGGCCGCAAAGGAGATCGAGCTGTGAAAAAATTAAATCAGGATGTTGAAAAGATAATGTTGGAACGTTTTGGAAAAGACACTATTATTGCATTGGCAACAATAGAGAAGGAAGTTCCTTATGTACGATATGTAAATGCTTATTATGAAAATGGCGCATTTTATATTATTACACATGCACTTTCCAACAAAATAAAACAGATAGAAAAAAATCCTGTCATTGCAATAGCCGGAGAATGGTTTACGGCACATGGAAAAGGAATAAATTTAGGTTATTTCGGGAAGAAAGAAAATGATGTGATTGCCGAAAAACTGAAACGTGCTTTTGCGGAATGGATTGACAATGGACATAATGATTTTGATGATGAAAATACCATTATTTTGTGTGTAGAATTGACAGATGGACAATTACTGTCACATGGTACAAGATATGATTTTTAGTTTTGTTTCCCTGTACGCTGTATCCTAATAAATTTACAATTAGCATTGTAAGCTGTTTTTTATCCTTTTCTTCAGTGCCTGAAAAATCATTTCCGCGATCTGCATTCTCCACCAACTGGGAAGCAGATCATGCCCTATGGGTACATCTCACGAAAAGCATTTTTCAGACACGATTAAGGCTCTCTAAAGTATTGCAGATAATTTTTCGGCAAAATATTATCCAAAAGTATCATAGTAGATGTTCTGTGTATGATTGGTTAAAACAGAAAATTTTTCATTTGTAGTCCATAAATATTCGATCTGTTCCATATTTTTATCAGGTTCTGACAGCAATTCTGCCAGATCATCAAGTTCCTTTAATTCACTTTCGCTCAGTGTATGTATGCCATCACGAAGATATAAGGGCTGATAAGAATAAAAAATTTCATGATTCATCAATGCATGAAAATCCATGAACAAGTATTCACAGACACCTTCCAAAGGATTTGGTAAAAAAACATCTAATTTTTTATTTAGTATATTTTTTCTCAAGCCAATCCATGCTTCGGATGCAGTTACAAATTTTCGGCGTGGTAAATCAAATTGGCTGTAGCCAAAACGCTGTTCATACTCATAATAACCATCAACATCTACTAAAACCCACCTGTTTTCGTTAAAATCCCAGTACTCATTCACCCAATGTTCCATATAGCTGTCACCTGTATTGCCAAAGTCCATAAATCCAGCTCTGGAACGGCAGGGGATTCCTTTTGCTTTTAGAATCGCACTGAATAATACCGAAGCTTGTCGGCAGGATACAGTAATTCTTTTTGTCACGTCCCTATTTTTGGTAAATCCTGTTTCATCTAAACGTAAAATGCCAGCAATCATTGAAACAGCCGTTATATATAGTTCATCTTCATTTTTAAAACGATGTTTCATTTAATTTTTATAACCTCCTGGTATTTTTAGAGGTAGACGTCTGACCTGATTAAATGCTATCAAAATAAAAAAATTATGTCAAGGTTTTCCTTTCTCTTTTCAAAAATAGTTCTTGACATATAAATAGAATTATGGTAGGTTGATAAAAAGTTTAGGAGAATATGGAAATGCAGAACTTACATTTTACAAGGAACGATATGTACGTGTATTACAGACATAATTAGAAGTAATTGTGTTTCGATTGGATGCACAGTTATGCAGGTAAGCCTGATATGTCTGTGCATATGAATCGGTAGGTGTAATCTGTAATTTTTATAGAATGCTTGTATAGCCATCGTATTAGAAGTGCACTGGACATATTGTATGTTTAGTGTTTTTTATTTGGAAAAGAAAACGGAGGATGCATATGGAAGTAACATTAGTAAGGGCGAATATTGACAATGCAAAAGAACTACACGCTATGCAAGTCGAAGCTTTCAAAGAATTATTAGAGAAATATCAAGATTTTGACACCAGTCCTGCAAATGAAAACATGGAAAAAGTAGAAGCACGTTTGAAACAAGGCTATACATTTTACTATTTTATCTGTATCGGACAACAAAAAGCAGGAGCTGTCCGAATTGTTGATAGAATGGAAAACGGACAAAACAAAAGGATTTCTCCAATATTTATTTTGCCGGAATTTCAAGGAAAAGGCATTGCACAGAAAGCAATCCGGCTGTGTGAAGAAATACATGGAAACGGAAATTGGGAGCTGGATACAATTTTGCAGGAGCCTAGAAACTGTCATTTGTATGAGAAAATGGGGTATCGGCAGACAGGTAAAACAGAGACCATTAACGAAAGGCTTACATTAGCGTTTTATGAAAAAAAGGAGAGATCATATGCTTGCTACGATACCTAATGATGAAGAAATGATTGAGCTGGCAGTTTGATGCAGTTTTGCTGCAACCGTTTATTAGTGCAGCAATCAATACATTTTCCGTTTCATTGTTGTTTAGGCGAGGCAGCTTTGCACTGCAACTGCCTTGCCTAAAATACGGACATTTTTCAGTTCCTTTTCCATAAATATACAGTCTTCGAACGCAGAATGCGGAAAAGCTACGACTGAAGGTGAAGGCAAAATTGATGCAGGTACAAATGGTACTGTAGATGCTGCAACCAATGAAAAGATAGAGGGTATTACAGGATTGCCGGATGAAGGCGCTGCTTTACCAGAAGATCCATCGAATCCAGAAGAACCTTCAAACCCGGAAGATCCTTCAAATCCAGAAGATCCTTCAGAGCCTACAACTCCAACGGGCGATCCTTCGATCACTCTTCAGGCTGCACAGGTTACATCAGGATCAAGTGTTATTGTTGTCGTGACAGCAAGTGCATTTAAGTTAGGTGAGACAGAAGCAAACGCTACTTTTGCAGCAAGCGCTTCCTGCGGCAATGCACAGTCGACATCTGCTGACAACGGCGTATATACATTTGCTGCGGGAACAACCGGTACACTGACATTTACAGTGACGGCAAATGAAGTTACTTATACAGTAACAGCAGAAAT
The DNA here is from genome assembly GCA_947178105.1 of uncultured Eubacterium sp. Lineage (GTDB taxonomy): Bacteria > Bacillota > Clostridia > Lachnospirales > Lachnospiraceae > Eubacterium_J. The sequence goes on from CAMWXD010000019.1 coordinate 20,772, forward strand.
TACTTCTTTGACAAGTGAGGCCAGCACTCTGCCTGCGACGGTAACAGCACCGTCCGGCTCAGAAAGCAGCGGCAGCTAAAGAAACAGAACACCATGTTTTGCATGAAAAAATCTCAGGGGCGTTTGCCTCTGAGATTTTTTATCAGCTATGAGGCGTCCAGAAGGATTCTTTTCTTTTTTGGTAAATTTCCTTTACCTTTGCAGCAGGGATTTGATGTTTGGAAGCGATTGCCTCAAATGCCTGGGACTGCGTAACGCCGAAATCTAAGATTGCATCTACACCAAGAAAGATGCCTTGTTCCAGTCCTTGCTCCAGTCCTTGTTCCAGTCCTTGTTCCAATCCTTGTTCCAATCCTTGTACTAAGCCTTCCTCACGTGCTTCTTCACTCCTGATTTCCAGTAAATCATTATAATCCAGTGTTTCTTTAATCATATCAGCTACATCTTCCTTCCTATTTAAAAATTCGGATAACAGATAATGGGAATCTTTGTATTTTTGCACAATATTAGATATGATATCCAGCTTTTCTTGTTCTTTTTTGCCTTTTGTACTGGAATCAATGTCTTGTGTAAGGCCAATAAACTCGGCTAAAATGCCCGTGGCATTGTTACGGTCGATGACTTTTACCATAAGTTCTAATGCGGAAGTTTTTTCATAAAAAGCATTACTGAGCAGCAGCTTGTTCGGATGGTTTTCAGTGCCTGTATAAATGACATAAAATTCAGGTGTTGGGATCAGAATTCGCTTGCGTTTATGCAGCAGCTTATTTTTCTCTCCTGAAAACAACCGTTTATATTGTTCTGCTATGTAAAGCAGCAGTCTTGTGGGCATGTTCTCGTTGATGGTTGCCTGGTGCTCTGTCAGTACGATAAACTTGTCACGAGCTAACATGCACATATCGTTATACAAGTCAATGGTAAACAGATTTTCCAGAGTGATAATTGCAATGTCATCCTCCGTAATCGGGATGTCTTCTGGAAACAGCGCTTCATACAGATATTTGGCATATTTCTTTTCGTGAAATAACATTGTGAAAAGAGTGGTTTTGTACGTTCGGTTAAAATGTTCTTCGGTTGGTTTGTCTAAATGGTTCTGCATTAAATTTCCAGAAGGATCTTTTGTCATGGAACGGCCTCCTTTATTTTCTATTATAGCTGAATCCTGTACAAATAACAAGTGTCAGCTTTCCAGTTCCCGCACATGCGCTAACACCATCATCGCGAGCTTAAAGGTCATCGCGTCTTCAAACTTGCGGATATCCAGCCCCAGTATTTTTTCCAGGCGCTCCAGCCGGTATACAAGCGTATTCCGGTGCAGGTAGAGCTGCCTGGCGGTTTCGGAAATGTTGAGGTTGTTTTCGTAAAATTTCTGAATGGTATTTTGTGTTTCTTCGTCCAGGGCGTCTGGAATCTGTGTACCGAATACTTCGTTTAAAAAAATGTGGCACAGGTCAGCCGGGAGTTGTGCGATCAGCCTGCCGATGCCCAACTCGTCATAGGCAATGGTATCCTGTTCTGCAAAAAAAGTGTGCCGGATTTTCAAAGCGGTAAGCGCTTCCTGATAGATCTGCATAAGCTGTGAAAAGCTGTCCGCCAGAGTGCTGTAACCGATATACGTCTGTAAGAGCGCTTCGGCACGCAGAGTATCGGCAAGTGTCTGTGCAAAAAGTTTCAGGCTTGCGCAGATTTGTTCGGAATCAATGGCGGCAGGCTGCTTTTTTTTCGTTCTTATCTGGGGCAGTTTTGTGTCGGAAGCTGTCTGAGCCTTATATTCTTTTAAGATATTGGATACGTCTTTGACCAGCAGCAAATGGTGTTCATCCAGTTCGCAGCAAAAATCCAGCTTGTGGCCTGCGAAAGCATGTTCTAATAATTGATAGGCGTACGAATCTGTAAAGCCTTCCTGGCATTCGATGACAAATGCTGCCCACGAAGCGGTTGCCAGCCTTAATTTCTTAATCTGGCGGTTTCTTTCAGAAGAGGACAGCGAGCCAGTGACCAGGTTGCGGATAAATACCGATTTTGTAACAGAATCTTCCTGGGATTCTAACAGGTTTTTTAGCTGGCAGACAGCAAGGCGCCCGATGGTAAAAGAGTCTGGTGCAAAATTTGATACGAGCAGTACGTAGGAGAGCGTATCAAAGCTGATGACTTTAAAATAGTGGAATGCTCCAAGTGACTGGCTGTCCACGTCGGAACGGATAAATTCATGCACACTGTCGTCCACAGAGGCGTCAGTGCCCGTGAAAGCAGCCGCACAGCTTCCGTCCGCATCGTATAAGATCATTGGAATTCTTGAGATTTCCATAATTTCTTCAAGAATTGCCTGGAATTTTTTCATGCAAGATCCTCCATTTTATGCGTATTTACAAGGTAATTGAAACTATCTTACCATAAAAAAGAAAGGAAGCCAATACCGGGTTGGTGATATTGCGCTTCCTTTCCTGATGTGTGCAACGATAAAAAAGTGTAAATAAAAGTTTCCATATGGAAATAATGCCTGCCCAAAATGGGCAAGACATTACTTCTGGCATTGTATTGTTCAGTTGAATCGTATTTTCGTTTTTGTTAACAGTAAGATGGTTCCTGTTTTATTTTAGATTTTTTCCTGTTTTTTCTTTGTTTTTCTTAGTTTGTAATTGTAAGCTCTGTATCATGGTCAAATACATGGATCTTTTCCGGATTCAGGGCAAGTGTCACATGATCGCCAAGACGTGCGGTTGTAGAAGATTCTACTTTTGCACTCATATTTGCTCCGCCTACCTGGAAGTAGAGGATAACTTCAGAACCAAGCAGCTCGTAGCCAGTTACGTTGGAATCGATCTTTGCTGCATAGTTGCTCATTTCATAATCGGAATCACCTAAATCTTCAGGACGGATTCCCATAATTACAGTCTTTCCGTTGTAGCCGCCGTCTACTAATTTCTTTGCTTTTGCAGGAGGCAGTGCGATGGAGAATTTATCAAAGTTCAAGGTTACGTCAGAACCGCTGACTTTACAAGTAGCGTTTACAAAGTTCATCTGCGGAGATCCGATAAATCCAGCTACGAACAGGTTGTTTGGCTGGTTGTATAATTTCTGCGGAGAATCTACCTGCTGTACAACGCCGTCTTTTAATACGACGATTCTTGTACCGAGCGTCATAGCCTCTGTCTGGTCATGTGTTACATAGATAATCGTAGCTTTTAATTTATGATGCAGGGCGGAGATTTCGGTTCTCATCTGTACTCTCAGTTTTGCATCCAGGTTGGATAACGGCTCATCCATCAGGAATACTTTTGGATTACGTACGATTGCACGACCCATCGCCACACGCTGTCTCTGACCACCGGAAAGAGCCTTTGGCTTACGGTCTAATAACTGCTCCAGGTCAAGGATTTTTGCAGCTTCTTTTACTTTTTTATCAATTTCATCCTTTGGAACCTTTCTCATCTTAAGGCCGAAAGCGATGTTATCATATACGGTCATATGCGGATACAGAGCGTAGTTCTGGAATACCATCGCGATATCTCTGTCTTTTGGCTCTACGTCGTTCACACGTCTGCCGTCGATGACCAGGTCACCGGAAGAAATATCTTCCAAGCCGGCTACCATACGCAGAGTTGTGGATTTTCCACAGCCGGACGGGCCTACAAAGATGATAAATTCCTGATCAGCGATTTCAAGGTTGAAATCCTTTACTGCTTCGAATCCGTTTGGATATTTTTTACAGATGTTTTTCAGTGATACACTTGACATAATTAAAATCCTCCTAAAATGTATAATATTTTGAACGGCTGTGCGCTGCATCAGCCGTAAAGCTCTGTTTGCCGCTTACAAGTGATACTATAGCAGATTTGGGCAGGGCTGGCTATAGGGGGATGTTCTAAAGATCTCTGGAGCTGGGATGGGAAATTGACGAAAAAAGGTTCGGGCACAGTTAAAGTTCGTCATAATGACAGTATTTGGACTAAATATTGAGCAAATTAACGAAAAAATTTTGACAAATATAAATATTTTCATTCTGTACAATGTGTGGTAGAATAAAGGCAGCACTGTAGATGAGGTATACTCAGTGGACAATGGGGGAGGGGACAATTCAGCATGAAACGCAAACAGGAAAAAGACAAACAGGAGAACTACAGACAGGAGAATTACAGACAAAATAAAATCATTTCGATACGGACAAAGCTGCTTGGCATTATCCTGCCGGCTGTGATCATTATTGTAACCGTCCTTGTCGGGATTTCATACAAAATTTCGCGTACAACGATGGAGAATACAGCACAGAACCTGCTTCAGACATCTGTGGAAAACCAGTCCAGCGAGATTGAGGCGTGGCTGAATGCAAATCTGTCGGCGCTTGGGGCAGTCAAGCAGAGCATTGAGACAATGGATATGACGGGTGTGCAGCTACAGCAGCTTTTAAACGGGTATTATGGGTATAATAATAATTTTCCGCAGGGGCTGTATATTGCAGACGCATCGGGAACTATGATGACCGCTGACAGCTCGACAAAGACAGAAAGCGACCCGACAAACACGGTCTGGTACCAGGAAGGGATGAAAAGGGTCAATATGGGCTTTACAAGCGCCTATACAAATGCAGACGGGGAAGCGGTTATCAGCGCCAGTGGTATTTTAAACGACGGCAGCGGAAGCCTGAAAGTGATCTCTGCGGATTTGTCGTTGCAAAAGATCGGTATTATTGTCAGCAGCCTTGTCAGCATGGAGCAGGCGCAGGCATTTTTGGTTGATAGTAAAGACCTGTCGATTTTGGCGCACCGTGACAGCAGCCTTGTGTCGGCAAAGCTGGATGAGTCGCAGGATGTATTTTTAAAGGATGTGTCGGAAAGGCTTAAGGAAGATGAATTAAGTACGGCGCAGATTGACGGAAATATGGCTGCGTTTGCGGAAATTGTGGGGACAGACTGGATACTGGTGTCCTATATCCCGGTTAAAGTAATCTACCGTGATGTAGACAGGATCCGTACGGCAATGATTTTGACAGGTATTCTTAGCGTGCTGCTGCTTGGCATTTTAATTGAGCGTGTGGTATATGTCGTTATCCGTCCGGTAAGAGGGCTGACAAAAGCGATTATGGCTATGACGGAAGGAGATTTTACCGTCAGGATCGAGACGCACAGCAGGGATGAAATCGGGGTGATGGGCCGCTGTATGGAAAAATATGCGCATACGATGCGCTCGATGATTGCGTCGATCCATGATGTATCCGGCAGGCTGCATGTGCAGGCAGGCAACAGCAACGACGTATCCGGGCAGATGTATGACGCGTCTAAAATGCAGAGCGCTTCGATGCAGGAATTAAACGAGACGGTAGAGCAGTTGTCTATATCGGTCAATGAAATTGCACAAAATGCGACGACGCTTGCGATGGTGGTAGCAGATACAAGGGAAAACAGCGTGCAGGTAAATGACCGGATGCGCGAAACAGTCGAGGTGTCCCAAAAGGGCAAGGCAGACATGCAAAATGTCGGCAGCGCGATGCAGGATATTAACGAATCGGTGATAAGGCTGCAAGAAGCAATCGGCAAGGTGGGAAAAGCGTCAGAGGAGATTACGAATATTACAAATGTAATAGGAAATATTGCAGATGAGACAAACCTGTTGTCCTTAAATGCTTCCATTGAAGCGGCAAGGGCTGGAGAAGCCGGACGGGGCTTTGCGGTAGTCGCTACACAGATCGGACAGCTTGCCCAGACGAGCGCAGATTCTGTGCACCATATTGAAAAGCTGATAAGCGAGATCAACGGGCTGGTCAGGGATGCAGTATCGCAGGCGGATGACAGTGTGGGCAGCATCAACCACAGCAGCGGGCTGGTAAACGGCGCGTTGCACACGTTTGACCAGATTTTTGACAATATCGATATGGTAAGCACGCTGGTGCAGCAGATGATCGGCCAGGTCGAGCAGGTGGACGGCGTTGCGAGCAATGTGGCAGCGATTTCGCAGGAGCAGGCGGCAAGCTCGCAGGAAATCCTTGCTTCTTCCGATACGATGGTGGAACAGGCGAACCACATTACAGACAACAGCAAGTCCGTAGCAAGCGGGGCGAAAGAGCTGACAGATTCGGCAGTAGAGCTGGCACATCAGATCGAGATCTTTAAGATCGGGGAGGACATATCATGAACGAAAATGGGAATCAAAATCGGGATCGGAATCATAAAAAAAGGCTTTCAGTCGCGCTGGCAGCCTGTCTTGGCGCAGCGGCAATCTCCGGCGGCTGCGGGGATGCGTCTGAGGATGCCCAAAAGGATATGAAGATGCTCATTACGATCAGCGAAATGGACACTTTTCGCCAGACACTTGCCGATGCGGCACAGCAGGCGGCGCAGCAGCAGGGGATCAGCCTGGAAGTCATGGATGCGCAGGGGGTTGTGGAAAATCAGGTCGACCAGATCCAAAAGGCGGCAAAAGAGGGCTATGACGCTGTGCTTTGCGGGGCGATTGATGTGGATACGGCAGTGGAGCTAAAGGCAAGCGCAGGCGGGATGCCGATTGTATTTGTCAATAGCTGTCCAAACGATAAAAATTTGGAAAAGGATGCCTATATGTATGTAGGGTCTGACGATTTTACGGCAGGGGAATTTCAGGCGCAGTACGTACTGGACAAGCTTGCTTCCAAAAACGAGATTAACGTTATGCTGCTCAAAGGCCCGACTGCGCATTCTGCGACAATCGGACGTACCAAAGGGGTAAAAAAGACGTTTGCGGCAAGCGGCAAGCAGGTTAATTATGTATTTGAGGACAATGCCGACTGGTCGACAGATAAGGCGGCGGAGATGTTTGAAATATTTTTGCAGACAGGCAAGCAGGCGGACTGTGTGATCTGCAACAATGACTCGATGGCGCTCGGCGTCGTGCAGGCGTGCAAAAAAGCAGGCATTGACCCGGCAAGCATCCTGATTCTTGGCGTGGATGCGACTGCGGACGGATGCGCAGCGATCGAAAGCGGGGAAATGGCATTTACCGTATACCAGTCTGGAAAAGGCCAGGGGCAGGCTGCGGTAAAAGCAGCGGCTGCGCTTGCAGCAGGAGCTTCCATAGACGAGCTGGAGGGCGTCTCGGAGGATGGGAAATATGTCTGGGTACCGTTTGAAAAGGTGGACGGCAGCAATGTCGGGAAATATATGCAGTAATTTTGTGGCGCAGAATAATGAAAAAGGAAGGAACAGATTGTCATGCGTGTAGGAATGGGATATGATGTACACAGACTCACAAAAGAGAGGAAGCTGATACTTGGCGGTGTAGAGATCCCGCATACGCTTGGGCTGCTTGGGCATTCGGATGCGGATGTGGCGGTACATGCGGTTATGGACGCCCTGCTTGGGGCAGCAGCGCTTGGAGATATCGGAAAACATTTTCCGGATACAGACGATGCGTACGAAGGGATCAGCAGCTTGAAGCTGCTGGCGCAGGTAGGAGAGCTGCTGGCAAAGGAGCAGTACCTGATCGAAAATATCGATGTCACGATTGTGGCGCAAAAACCAAAGCTGCGGCAATATATTGCACAAATGGAACAAAATATTGCGCATACGCTGCATCTACAGGATAACCAGGTCAATATCAAGGCGACGACCGAAGAAGGGCTTGGATTTACCGGTACGGAGCAGGGGATAGCCGCTTATGCAGTCTGTGCGCTGACTTCGCTGTATGAAGGAAGCTTTGCCGTAGAAGGCGGCTGCTGCCGAAATCAATGTTCATCAGAAAGGAATATCGAGAAAGCATGAAAATTTTTAACACATTAACAAGGCGGAAAGAAGAATTTGTCCCGCTGGAAGAGGGAAAAGTACGGATGTATGTCTGCGGGCCTACCGTATACAATCTGATTCATATTGGGAACGCAAGGCCGATGATTGTCTTTGATACGTTTCGCAGATATTTGGAATACAAAGGCTATGAGGTCAATTATGTATCCAATTTTACGGATGTGGATGATAAGATTATAAACAAAGCGCTCGAAGAAGGGGTGGATGCCAGCGAGATTTCCAGCCGGTATATTGCAGAGTGCAAGAAAGATATGGAAGGCATGAATGTATTGCCTGCTACCGTGCATCCGCTTGCGACGCAGGAGATCGGCGGCATGATCGAAATGATCTCGGCGCTGATGGAAAAAGGGTATGCGTATGCAGCGGCGGACGGGACGGTCTATTTCCGTACCGGAAAGTTTGCTTCGTATGGCAAGCTGTCCCATAAAAACCTGGAAGATTTACAGGCTGGGCACCGTGATATCAAGGTGGCGGGAGAGCTGAAGGAGGACCCGTTTGATTTTGTATTGTGGAAGCCGAAAAAGGAGGGCGAGCCTGCCTGGGAATCCCCTTGGGGACAGGGGCGTCCGGGATGGCATATCGAATGTTCGGTGATGTCCAAAAAATATCTGGGCGAGACCATAGACATCCATGCCGGCGGGGAAGACCTGATTTTTCCGCATCATGAAAATGAGATCGCGCAGTCCGAAGCGGCCAGCGGCAAAGAGTTTGCCCATTATTGGATGCACAATGGTTTTTTAAATATCAATCATCAGAAAATGTCCAAATCGCTGGGCAATTTCTTTACGGTACGGGATATTGCAGAAAAATATGACTTGCAGGTGCTGCGCTTTTTTATGCTGAGCGCGCATTACAGAAGCCCGCTGAATTTCGGTGAGGATTTAATGGAAGCGGCAAAAAGCGGCTTAGAACGTATCCGTACGGCAGCGGAGCAGTTGCACCGGCTGCTGCAAGCGAGCGCACAGGAGGAGATGACAGAGCACGAAGAGGCAGTATATGCACAGTCCGCGCAGTTTCAGCAGAAATTTGAAGCTGCGATGGAGGATGACTGCAATACTGCGGATGCGGTGTCCGCTGTGTTTGAACTGGTAAAATTTATCAATATGAACGTCTCGGCGGAGCATTCCAGGGATTATCTGAACAGGCTCTATGACAGGCTGGATTGTCTGTGCGGCATTTTGGGCATTCAGATTATGCCGGAACAGGAGATGCTTGATGCAGAGATTGAAGAGCTGATCGCAGAGCGTCAAAAAGCCCGCAAAGACAAAGATTTTGCGCGGGCAGACCAGATCCGGGAGGAATTGGCGCAAAAAGGAATTCTTTTAAAAGATACAAGAGAAGGAGTCACATGGAAACGCGCATGATCGAGGGACAGGATAGCCTGGATGCCCGCATCAGGCAGAAATTCGGGTTAGGGCAGCAGGAAGCCCAGACATATTCGCCGCTGGTGCTTGCGTATATCGGAGACGGGATCTATGAGCTTATCATCCGTACGATTGCAGTAGGGCAGGGAAACCGGCAGGTAAAGAAGCTGCACCGCCAGGCAAGCCGTTACGCGAAGGCGCAGGCACAGTCAGAAATGATGGAAACGCTGCTGCCGCTGCTGTGTGAGGAGGAAACCCGCATCTATATGCGCGGGCGGAATGCCAAGTCGTATTCGACGGCAAAAAACGCGTCGGTGAACGATTACCGCCGCGCGACCGGGTTTGAGGCGCTTATGGGCTACCTGTATTTGCAGGGGGATATGGAGCGCCTGTTAGAGCTCGTAAAGGCAGCAGTAGACAATTATACGCCAAACGAGCATACAGGGACAGAGGCAAGAAATTGTTACGAATCCTCTTTTCACAACAGGATGGTACAGAAACAGGGAAGGAACGGCTGATGGAAAAAAACAGGGAACATGGTATCGAAGATACCGGGGAGGAGACGCTTTGGATCGAGGGCCGCAACGCGGTTTTGGAGGCGTTTCGCAGCGGGAAGACAATCGATAAGCTGTTTGTGCTGGAAGGCTGCAAGGATGGGCCGGTTCAGTCGATTTTGCGGGAGGCAAAAAAAGCAGGCACGGTGATCCAGTTCGCGGATAAGGAGCGGCTGAACCGGATGTCTGAGACCAAAAAGCACCAGGGTGTCATTGCAGCAGCGAGTGCGTATGCGTATGCGTCAGTGGAGGATATTCTAGCCAGGGCGGAGGAGAAAGGAGAAAAGCCTTTTGTCATCGTCTTAGACGGCATCGAAGACCCGCATAATCTGGGTGCAGTTATCAGGACGGCAAACCTGGCAGGGGCACATGGCGTCATTATTCCAAAGCGCCGCGCAGCCGGGCTGACCGCATCAGCAGTAAAAGCATCTGCGGGAGCGGTGCATTATACGCCGGTGGCGAAAGTGACAAACCTTTCCCAGACGATCCGGGATTTAAAGGAACGCGGGATCTGGTTTGTCTGTGCAGATATGGACGGAGAGCTGATGTACCGGCAGGATTTGACCGGGCCGATTGGGCTTGTCATTGGAAATGAGGGAGAAGGAGTCAGCAGGCTTGTAAAGGAGCAGTGTGATTACATCGCTTCGATCCCGATGAAAGGGGAGATTGGCTCGCTGAATGCATCGGTGGCGGCGGCAGTGCTTGCTTATGAGATTGTCAGGCAAAGATTGTGATAAAAAAGGACATGAAACTAAGACATGCTACAGGAAAAATACAGGGATGTATCGGATGAACAACTGATCGCCAGGCTCCGGGGCGGGCAGACAGAGGTCATGGATTATTTGATGGAAAAGTATAAAAACCTGGTGCGCAAACGGGCGAACGCATTATATTTAATCGGCGGCGAGACGGAAGACCTGATCCAGGAAGGCATGATTGGACTGTTTAAAGCGGTGCAGGACTACCGCCCCGATAAGGACGCTTCGTTTTATCATTTTGCGGAGCTGTGCATCAACCGTCAGATGTATACGGCGGTAGAAGCATCGCAGCGAAAAAAGCATACGCCGCTGAATTCTTATATTTCCTTAAATACAGGACAGGAAGGGGAAGAAGGCGTGTATCTGGAGGCGGGGGAGCATCTGCGGACACTGGATCCGGAGGCGTTGTTTATCAGCCAGGAGAATGTCCGGCTGCTTTTAAAGCAGGCAAATGAACGCTTAAGCCGGATGGAGCGCCAGGTGCTTGCCCTGTATCTGGAGGGGATGAACTATCACCAGATCGCGGAGCGTATGGGGAAAACGCCAAAGGCGGTAGACAATGCGCTCCAGCGGATTCGGGGAAAAATCAAATGAGGGGAAATATTTTACCGGAGACTTTTTGTAATGGGCGGGTTGTGATATAATGAAAAAAATGCTAAAGGAGATGCTACAACAATGAAATCATATGCAAACAAAAACCGGGAAGAGCTGTTGGCGATAAAGGAACAACTGGAACAGCAGTTTCAGACAGAAGAAGCGAAAGGCCATTCGTTTAATATGGCAAGAGGAAAGCCAGGCGCTTCCCAGTTGGCAATATCGATGCCGATGCTGGATGCGATTAACGGGGATTCCGATATGAATACGCTGCTTGGAAACGATACGCGTAATTACGGCGACTGGGACGGGATTGGCGAGTGCAGGCGGATGATGGCAGGTATGCTTGGCGTAGAGAAAGACAATGTCATCGTATGCGGCAATTCCAGCCTGAATATTATGTATGATACGGTAGTGCGTTCCATGGTAAAGGGCGTAAATGGCTCTACGCCGTGGTGCAAGCTGGATAAGGTGAAATTTTTATGCCCGGTTCCAGGTTATGACAGGCATTTTAAGATTACAGAGCTGTTCGATATTGAGATGGTGAATATTCCGCTGTATGAAGACGGGCCGGATATGGACTTGGTAGAGCAGTATGTCAATCACGATGCGTCGGTCAAAGGGATCTGGTGCGTGCCGAAGTATTCCAACCCGACCGGGATTTCCTATTCGGACGAGGTCGTAAGGCGGTTTGCGAACTTAAAGCCAAAGGCAGAAGATTTCAGGATTTACTGGGACAATGCATACTGCGTCCATCATATTTATGACGATGTGCAGGATGAGATCTTAAATATATTGGAAGAATGCGAAAAAGCCGGCAATCCGAATATGGTATACATTTTTGGGTCTACGTCCAAAGTAAGCTTTCCAGGCTCCGGCGTATCCGCAATCGCAACCTCACTGGAAAATATGGATTTTATCAAAAAATTTATGACGACACAGATTATCGGACATGATAAGATCAACCAGCTCCGCCATGTCCGGTTTTTCAAAAATATTGACGGAATCAAAGCGCATATGAAAAAACATGCAGATATCCTGCGCCCTAAATTTGAAGCGGTGCTTGACATTTTAGAAGCAGAGCTGGGCGGCCTTGAGATCGGGAGCTGGACGAAGCCGAGGGGCGGATATTTCATTTCGTTTGAATCGATGCCTGGCTGTGCAAAAGCAATCGTAGAAAAATGCAAGCAGCTTGGCATGGTGCTGACAGACGCAGGCGCTACGTATCCATATGGAAAAGACCCGAAGGATTCCAATATCCGTATCGCGCCGTCTTTCCCGACGCCGGAAGAAATGGTTGAGGCGACAAAGCTTTTTGTGCTCTGTGTAAAGCTGGCTTCGGTGGAGAAGCTGTTAGCAAAGAAAGATGTATAATATGTATAAATATGCATGAATATGCAGGGCTGCCTGTAAGGGCGATTTGCCGCACTTCCTGAATGATGGGTTCAGGAAGTGTTTTTATCTTATACTTTAATTATTTTGATAAAGAAACAAATTCCGCCTTCCGGTTTTTAAATACAGTATAATAGGAAAATCCGCAGGCTTCCAGCAAGCCGGCAAGCCTGTCGAAGCCGTAGGCGACATGTTCTGGCTGGTGTGCGTCTGCGCCAAGAGTGAGGATCTCGCCGCCAAGCGCGCGGTATCTTTTTAAAATAGCTTCACATGGATTGGGGTGTCCAAGCCCGTATTTAAAGCCTGCCGTATTTACTTCTATTCCTTTTCCGAGCCCGATCAGTTTTTTTAAGACAGCGTCTAACACCTCTGCATACTTCTCATAGGAATAATGGGCGTTTTTGTTTGGCCCGTACCGTACGACATAGTCGATATGCCCGTAGACGTCAAAATCCTGGAAGGCGTCGATATTTTCTAAAATAGATGCAAAATATTCCTGATAGGCGTCCTCTTCGCTGCGCCCTTCGTAATAGGAAGCATAGTACGGGTCTTTTCCATGCACAACATGGGAAGAGCCGATGACAAAGTCAAATGGGTATGCCTGTAAAAGCTGTGCATGTTTTTTTGCCAGGTGCGGCTGCAAACCGAGTTCGATGCCGTAGAAAACCGGCAGCCTGCCTGCATATTTATGCTGCAAGTTGTGAATGGCGCTGTTGTACGCCGCGGGGTCGAATTCAAATATGGCAGGATCTTGCGGGTTGGCTGGATAGTCATAGTCCATATGGTCTGTAAAGCAGATGCCCAAAAGCCCTTTTGCAATGGCTGCCTGTACCATGGATTCCGGTGTGCTGCTGCTGTCGCCGGAAAAGCTGCTGTGCATATGTGTGTCCCAGTACATGGAAAACTCCTTTCTTTCGCTCTTATTTGGCTGGCGGCGGGCAGGTTCATACCGCTGCCTGTTGGCATGATATTATTTTACTGTATTTGGGGCAGGATAGGCAAGCAAAAAAGCAGGCTTTTCCAGTTTCATAAAAATTTATAAAAAAAATTAGAAAAAGTGCGGAATGCTACTTGAAATTTTACAAAAGATTGGTTAAAATAGGTAATAGCTTGGGTATATTATCCAATTAGATAAAATATTTCAAATAATGTTTAGGAGGAAATCAAACATGGCAGTAAGAGTAGCGATCAATGGTTTTGGCCGTATCGGCCGTCTTGCATTCAGACAGATGTTCGGAGCAGAAGGGTATGAAGTAGTTGCAATCAACGACCTGACAAGCCCGAAAATGCTGGCGCATCTGTTAAAGTATGACTCTTCACAGGGCAAATACGAACTGGCTGACAAAGTATCTGCTGGCGAAGATTCCATTACAGTTGACGGCAAGGAAATCAAGATCTACGCATTCCCGGATGCAAATAATTGCCCATGGGGTGAATTAAAGGTTGACGTAGTATTAGAATGCTCCGGCTTCTATACAAGCAAGGCAAAAGCAGAAGCTCATATCAATGCAGGTGCACGCAAAGTCGTTATTTCTGCACCGGCTGGAAATGACCTGCCTACCATCGTGTTTAATACGAACCATGAGACACTCAAAGCTTCTGATACAATTATTTCAGCAGCTTCTTGTACAACAAACTGCCTGGCACCAATGGCTGACGCACTGAACAAATATGCTCCGGTTCAGTCTGGTATTATGGTAACGATCCATGCTTACACAGGCGATCAGATGACACTTGACGGCCCGCAGAGAAAAGGCGACCTGAGACGTTCCCGTGCAGCAGCAGTGAATATTGTTCCAAACTCTACAGGCGCTGCAAAAGCAATCGGCCTTGTTATTCCTGAATTAAACGGCAAACTGATCGGTTCTGCACAGCGTGTTCCTACACCGACAGGCTCTACTACAATCTTAACAGCAGTTGTAAATAAGGCTGGCGTAACAGTAGAAGGCATCAATGCAGCTATGAAGGCAGCAGCTAATGAATCCTTCGGATACAATGAGGATGAAATCGTATCTTCTGATATCGTAGGTATGAGATACGGCTCTCTGTTTGATGCTACACAGACAATGGTCAGCAAAATTTCTGATGATCAGTACGAAGTACAGGTAGTTTCCTGGTATGACAATGAGAACTCCTATACTTCCCAGATGGTACGTACGATCAAATATTTCTCAGAATTAGCATAATTTTGGACAATCTGTCAGTAAGACTCAACAAAGGGTCCGGTCGAAAAGGACCGGGCCCTTGTTATGTAAGACATGGATGGATTGCCATGCCGTAAGGCAAAATCAGAACACAATGTAAATCAGATTTGGAGGAAAGACACATGGGTTTAAATAAAAAGTCCGTAGATGATATCAACGTAGCAGGCAAGAAGGTACTTTGCAGATGCGATTTTAACGTGCCGTTAAAAGAAGGCGCGATTACAGATGAAAACCGTCTCGTAGCAGCGCTTCCTACGATTAAAAAGCTGATCGCTGACGGCGGAAGAGTCATTCTCTGCTCCCATCTCGGCAAGCCGAAGGGGGAACCAAAACCGGAATTATCGCTTGCTCCGGTAGCAAAAAGGCTTTCTGAACTGTTAGGGCAGGAAGTAAAGTTTGCGGCAGACAATGAAGTCGTAGGCGCAAATGCAAAAGCCGCAGTAGAAGCAATGAAGGACGGGGAAGTTATCCTGCTGGAAAATACCCGCTACCGCAAGGAAGAGACGAAAAACGGCGAAGAATTCAGCAAAGACCTGGCTTCCTTATGTGACGTATTTGTAAACGACGCATTCGGTACAGCACACCGGGCACACTGCTCAAACGTAGGCGTTGCGCAGCTCGTTGATACGGCAGTTGTCGGATATTTAATGCAGAAAGAGATTGACTTTTTAGGAAATGCAGTTGAAAATCCGGTTCGCCCGTTTGTAGCGATCCTCGGCGGCGCAAAAGTAGCGGACAAGTTAAATGTTATCGACAACCTGCTGGAAAAATGCGATACGCTTATTATTGGCGGCGGTATGGCTTATACGTTCTTAAAAGCGCAGGGCAATGAAATCGGCACTTCCCTTGTAGACGATTCCAAAGTAGATTACTGCAAGGAAATGATCGCGAAAGCAGAAAAGCTTGGTAAAAAGCTGCTGCTTCCGGTAGATGCGGTTACCATTAAGGAATTCCCGAACCCGATCGACGCTCCGGTTGAGACAGAGGTTTATGATTCTTCTGCAATGCCTGCGGACAGACAGGGCTGTGATATCGGGCCAAAGACACAGGCTTTATTTGCAGATGCGGTAAAATCTGCAAAGACAGTCGTATGGAATGGGCCGATGGGCGTATTTGAAAATCCGACACTTGCTGAAGGTACGATTGCAGTAGCGAAAGCACTGGCTGAGACAGACGCAACAACGATTATCGGCGGCGGCGACTCAGCAGCGGCTGTCAATACACTTGGCTACGGCGATAAGATGTCCCATATTTCCACAGGCGGCGGCGCTTCTTTGGAATTTTTGGAGGGCAAGGAGCTTCCGGGCGTGGCAGCAGCAAACGATAAATAAATCGATAACGATTAGCAATCAGCAGCGAAATCGAATCTGAAAATAAGAATCTGAGAGGGATCAAGCAATGGCGAGAAAGAAAATCGTGGCCGGCAACTGGAAGATGAATATGACTCCAAGCCAGGCTGTAAAATTAGTCGAAGAATTAAAACCGCTTGTAGCAAGCGATGACGTAGAAGTGGTTTACTGTGTGCCGGCAGTTGATATCGTACCGGTTGTGGAAGCGGTAAAGGGCACAAATGTGGCAGTAGGCGCAGAAAACATGTACTATGAAGAAAAAGGCGCTTATACAGGCGAAATCTCTGCGGAGATGTTAGTGGATGCTGGTGTGAAATATGTCATTATCGGACATTCCGAGCGTCGTGATTACTTTAAAGAATGCGACTGTATGTTAAATAAAAAAGTGAAGAAGGCGTTGGAGCATAACCTGACACCAATCCTTTGCTGCGGCGAATCATTGGAGCAGAGAGAAATGGGGATTACGCTTGACTGGATACGTATGCAGATCAAGTCTGATTTAAAGGATATTACAGCAGAGCAGGTTGCATCCCTTGTAATCGCATATGAGCCGATCTGGGCGATTGGCACAGGCAAGACAGCGACATCAGACCAGGCTCAGGAAGTATGCGGCGCGATTCGTGCATGTATAGCAGAAATGTATGACCAGGCGACCGCAGATGCAGTACGCATCCAGTACGGCGGATCTGTGAATGCAGCAAATGCGGCAGAATTGTTCGGCAAGCCGGATATTGACGGCGGGCTTGTAGGCGGCGCAAGCTTAAAGGCTGATTTTGGAAAGATTGTGAATTATAAATAAGGCTGCTGCGGATAAAATGCAGGGGGCATTGTGCAAAAAGCGCAGTGCTTTCTGCTTTTTAGAAAAGCGTTCTATTTTTACAAACAAAAAAATCTGCCGTTGGCAGATATTTTTTGCTGTGTTAATCAAATTCTGTATGTCAAATATGCATATATAATTTTAGCAATATATCACATCATAATGTACATTTGCAAACCGTATATTGATTAATGCACATTGTCCGTTTAACTATTTAATTACAGTTACATTGGTAGCCTGCGGTCCTTTTGCACCTTCGGTTACTTCAAATTCTACAGAAGCGCCTTCTTCCAGAGACTTAAAGCCTTCCATGTTCAGGCCGGAAAAATGTACGAAAACATCTTTGCCTTCTTCATCTGTGATGAAACCATAACCTTTCTGATTGTTAAACCATTTTACTGTACCCTTGTTCATAACAGTACCTCCAAGATCATATTAGCTGTATGCAGCGAATGGGCTGTTTTCAGCCTACGGATACGATAGCATAAAAAAAAAGAAAAGTAAAGCGAAAAAAAGGTCAAATTTCCGAAAAAACGACTTTATTTCGATTTAAGAAGTTTATTGTAAACTTTTCCCAATCCCTCTCGAAACTTTTATCCGGTATAAATACGCGGTAGGACACACCGGTTGTCAGAATTAATTGTTCTTTTTGGTATAGAATATTCAGATAAGCAGCAAGGATATCTGTGGGCGCGATGGATGTACCGGAAGCCTGTATGGTGTTTTTCAGGTTCGAAGGAGAGAGCATCAGCACAAATTTAAAAGACGTCGGTGTGGTTTTCCCTTTGATCAGGCTGTAACAAACAGGGCGCAGCCTGCCATACGGTATGTAAGTAAGCCCTTCTAGCTGGTTGTCGGCTAATTCCTCCGCAGAAAAGAAAGACTGGTTCAAGCGCCCGTCAATGTCGTATTGGACGGCTGCATGGATGGAAGCTTCTGACAGAAGAAAATTATCAAACAGCCCGCTGCAAAGCAGCAGTTGCATAAATTCTTTTTTTTCGGTTAGCTGGAACGCCTTCATATGTAATCATCCCCCTGAAATTGTGATAATTTTATTATAGGGGATATCTATGATTTTACAATAGGCAAATTTTTGCAAATTAGAAAAAACGATTGAAAAACATGCCAAATCAGGATATCATAGAAGAGAAAAGCATTTTTTTGACAGAAATGGAAGGGCATAAGAATAGAAATAAAATAGAAACTGGTTGTATTGCAGATCGAAAACAGAGAGGAATTATCAAATGAAACGAAACAGGTTATTTGGCAAAAGAAGGCGCCTGGCTGTTGGACTGCTGTTTGCGGTATTAAGCGGGGCATTGTCCGGCTGTGCCATGCCGGAAGATTTTGCTGGTATTCTAAGGCCGGTGGAGGAGGTCGTCAGTACCGTCCGCCAGAATATGGAGCTGCGCCAGCAGATGAATGCGCTGGAGCTGCCGAAGGATGTGGAAAGTATTTCGGCGGGCAGGTACGCATATGAGACGCTGCCAGACGAAGAGAAGAAAATATATGACCAAATGCTTGATGCAGTGATGAACCATGAGGAGGAGGTCACGCTTTCGACCTCGGACGGGCGCCGTCTGGAGGATATTTTTAATTGTGTGAAAGCGGACCACGGCGGGCTGTTCTGGGTAGAGAGCTTTCGGTATACCCAGTACCAGAGGAACGGGCATACGGAGGTGATGTCTTTTGCACCAAACTACATTATGACGGAGCAGGAACGGGAGGAGATGCAGAAAAAAATTGACAGGCGGGTGCAAAATTATTTGAAGGGAATCGAAAACAGTGCGGATGATTATGAAAAAGTAAAAACGATCTACCGCAGGCTGATCCAGAAAGTAGACTACAATATGGATGCCCAAAATAACCAGAACATTATCAGCGTATTTATCGGAAAAGAGACAGTCTGCCAGGGCTATGCAAGCGCGATGCAGTACCTTCTGGAAAAGCTGGATATCCCATGTGTGATCGTGACCGGTATGGCAAAGGGAGGGCCTCATGCGTGGAACCTTGTGCAGCTTGACGAGGAATGGTATTATGTGGATGCGACCTGGGGAAATTCCAAATACCATGACGATGAAGAAAACGACGTTAAATATGTAGAATACGATTATCTGAACATAACGACCGAGGAAATGCTGCAAGACCACAGCCCACAGGTAAAATTTGCGCTGCCGGATTGTACCGCGCTTTTGAATAATTATTTTGTAAAGGAAGATAAATATTTTACAGACCTGGAGGAAGCATCGATTGCAAAGCTGGGCAGTATTTTCAAGCGTGCGTACAAAAAGGGAAAAAACAACATATCGGTAAAATTCAGCAACAGGGAGCTGTGCGCGCAGGCAAAGGAATATTTTTTGACGCAGTACCATATCAGCGATTACTGCGACGGGCTGGAAACGGTTTATTATAAGACGGATATGCAAATGAATATTTTTGTGGTGATCTTTCCATAACCGGATGCCATAAGTTTTTCCTCGAAACATATTTACAAATCCTGATTTTGATGTTATTATCATGTGGTAATGAATACTATGTAAAAATGAGATGGATAATAGATATAGTCATATAGGAAATAGAAATAACGATCATATCAGGAAATTGAGGAGGAAGTTATGGGGTATAAAATTATTGTAGACAGTTGCGGGGAGCTGCCAAAGGATTGGAAGCAGGATGCGCGTTTTCAGTCTGTGCCGCTGGAGCTGGATGTGGACGATTACCATGTCGTGGATGACGAAAGCTTTTGCCAGAAGGAATTTTTACAGAAGGTTAAGGAAAGCCCGAACAGCCCCAAGTCTGCATGTCCTTCACCGCAGAAATATTATGACGCATTTTGCTCAAAGGCAGAGCATATCTACGCAGTGACGCTGTCTTCGCGCCTGAGCGGGTCATATAACAGTGCGCAGACGGCGGTACAGATGTTTGCAGGCGATTTTCCAGATAAAAAGATCCATGTATTTGACTCCTGTTCCGCTTCGGTGGGGGAGACTCTGATTGCAATGAAGATCCAGGAGTTTGAAGAAGCAGGCTGTACGTTTGAAGAAACGGTCAGAAAAGTGCAGGAATATATCGAGGAGCAGCAGACTTTTTTTGTGCTGGAAACATTGGAAACACTGCGCAAAAACGGCCGCCTGAGCAACCTGAAAGCTTTTGTGGCAAATGTGCTCAAGATCAAGCCTGTCATGGGTTCGACGCCGGATGGACAGATCTGCCAGTTGGCGCAGGCACAGGGGATGAATAAAGCATTGGAGCGGATGGTACAGGAGATTTTAAACCGTACGAAAAACCAGGAGGAGCGGATTCTTGCGATTGCACACTGCAACTGTCCGCAGCGTGCCCAGCGGGTCAGGGAAAGGATTGAAGCGCTGATGCATTTTAAAAAGATCCTGATTCTGGACACGGCAGGGGTCAGCAGCATGTATGCGAATGACGGAGGCGTAATTGTGGCTGTTTGATGTTTGCCTGGCAGGAAATGCAGAAGGATTGTCATACGTTTGGAGTGGGGTTGTCTGGCGGCAGCCCCATTTTGCTTGAAAGAAGAAAGCGCTTGTGGTATCTTAATATTAGGAAACATGAGGCAGCATCGGATTGCCTCGTATGGATTTTGTGTACGTTGGAAAACAGAGGATGGAGGAACAGAATGAATCGGATCGTATCAAAGCTGCTGCTGTATGGGGATATGCCGCAGGATTCTATTTTAATGGAGCTTGGGAGTATCTGCGCTGATTTGCGCGGGCATACACAGACAGAGGAGGAACTGACAGAACGGATTTACCGGCAGGTGAAGCGCCTGCTGGTTGTAGCTACGGATTATGGGTTTGATCGAAATTTATGGCAGGATTATCTGACGTTTTTGTTGATTACGAATGAAAACCCATTCAGCATTACGTGTGAAAAGGTAGGCGCCAACGAGGGCAGCGTGAATGCTTTTGCAAAGAACGATTTTAAAGTATTCCAGCAGTTGTTTGGCTATGATTTTGGATGGATCGAAAAGGAGCTTGGGATAGACTGCTTTTCGCGGCTGTCGGATTATCAGGCGATCGGCAAGACAGAGCTGATGTATAATAAGAATGTCAGTGAAAAGGTGCGCGCCTTGAGCGAAAAGCTGCGAACGGCGGCTGATGAGGAACAGTTTTTTGCGTATGTGACTGATTTTTATAAAGCCTATGGGGTCGGGATGTTCGGGCTGAATAAGGCGTTTCGTATTTCGCCGGACGAAGGGCGCGGCGTAGCGTTCCATCCGATCAACAATATGGAAAAAGTCATGCTTGACGACCTGATCGGATATGAGATCCAAAAGAAAAAGCTGGTGGACAATACACGCGCTTTTGTACAGGGGCGCAAGGCAAACAACGTACTGCTGTTTGGGGACAGCGGCACCGGCAAGTCGACGAGCATCAAAGCGATTGTCAATGAATTTTACGACCAGGGGCTGCGGATGATCGAGATTTACAAGCATCAGTTCAAGGATTTGTCCAATGTGATAGCGCAGGTCAAAAACCGGAACTACCGATTTATTATCTATATGGACGACCTGTCTTTTGAAGAATTTGAAATTGAGTATAAATTTTTAAAAGCTGTGATTGAGGGCGGCGTGGAGACAAAACCG
The DNA here is from genome assembly GCA_947178105.1 of uncultured Eubacterium sp. GTDB lineage: Bacteria > Bacillota > Clostridia > Lachnospirales > Lachnospiraceae > Eubacterium_J. Next base: position 42,182 of record CAMWXD010000019.1, read on the forward strand.
GAGAATATACTGATCTATGCGACTTCCAACCGCAGGCATATTATTAAGGAGACATGGAGCGACCGCGATGATATCAAGATTCAAAACGGAATGCACCAGTCCGATACAATGGAAGAAAAACTGTCTCTGGTCAACCGTTTTGGTGTAACGATTAACTATTCAAAACCGAGCCAGAAGGAATATTTTCAAATTGTAATCGCTCTTGCGCGCAGGGCTGGGCTTACAATGAGCGACGATGAGCTGCGTATGGAAGCGAACCGCTGGGAGTTAAGCCATGGAGGGATTTCCGGGCGTACCGCACAGCAGTTTGTCAATTACCTGCTAGGATTTGCCGGGGATCAGTAGGAAGAAAGCGAGGTTTCTTATGGGTGAATTTGAAGATAAGAAATTAAGTACTGCGGAAACAGAGGTTCCAAAAAAAAGGGATTACGAGAAAGAATTAATTGCGATTATCAAGAGCGGGGAACCGCCGCAGGCAATCCGTAAGAAGCTGGAGGATTACCATGAAAACGATATCGCGTCGGTTTGGGAAGAGCTGACGAAAGAGGAGCGCATCAAAGTCTACCGGCTGCTTGGAAACGATACGGTATCAGAGATTTTTACGTATCTGGGAGATGACGTCAGCCGTTACCTGGAAGAGCTGGGCATGGAAAATGCTGCGGATATTCTGGAGTCGATGGATGCGGACGACGCGGTGGATATCCTGGATGAAATGGAAGATGAAAAATCCGACCAGTTTATCCGGCTGATGGACGAAGAATCCAGGCATGATATCGGTTTGATCCAGTCTTATGAAGACGATGAGATCGGCAGCAAGATGACGACCAATTTTATTGTGATTGAGCGGGGGCTGACGATACCAGGAGCGATGAAGGAGCTGGTGAAGCAGGCGGCGGATAATGACAATATTTCAACTATCTATGTAGTCGATCAAAACGAATGCTTCTGCGGGGCGGTCGATTTAAAAGACCTGATTATCGCGCGCAAATATATGGCTCTGGAAGAGCTGATTACAACGTCGTTTCCTTATGTATATGCGAAAGAAACGATTGACGAATGTATCGAGGAATTAAAGGATTACTCCGAAGATTCGATCCCGGTGCTGGATTATGACAAAAAAATACTGGGTGTGATTACGGCGCAGGATATCGTGGAGGTCGTAGACGAAGAGATGGGCGAGGATTATGCGAGGCTCGCCGGGCTGACAGCGGAGGAGGATCTGAACGAGCCACTGCTTGAAAGCATGAAGAAGCGGATACCGTGGCTTGCGGTGCTGCTTGTGCTCGGACTGGTTGTTTCTGCGGTAGTCGGCGTATTTGAGCAGGTCGTATCCCAGCTCACTCTTGTGGTCAGCTTCCAGTCGCTGATTCTTGGCATGGCGGGAAATGCAGGCACGCAGTCTTTGGCTGTTACGATCCGTGTGCTGATGGATGAAAACCTGACCGGAGGGCAGAAGCTGCGCCTGATGTTCAAAGAGATGCGGGTTGGATTGGTCAACGGCTTTTTACTCGGCGTACTTTCCCTGATTTTTATTGGATTTTATATCGAGCTGGCAAAAGGCAGAGGGTTTGGCTTCAGCTTTGCGGTCAGCGCGTGCATTGGGTTTTCCCTAATGATTGCGATGCTGATTTCAAGCATTATGGGAACCGTAATCCCGATGCTGTTCCATAAAATCAAAGTAGACCCTGCAGTAGCTTCCGGGCCGCTCATTACAACCGTCAATGACCTGGTTGCAGTCGTGACCTATTACGGGCTGGCATGGATCCTGCTGATCAACGTGCTGCGGCTTGCCGGGTAAGGCGCTGGAGTGGGTGTGAAACAACGCCGAATGGCAGAAGAAGGATAAGGAAAAAGAAGAAAATGGAATTAACAAGGCAGCAAAAAGAACGGTATGCGCGCCATCTGACGATGGATCAGATCGGGATTGCCGGACAGGAAAGGCTGCTTCATGCAAAGGTATGCATCATTGGAGCCGGAGGGCTTGGCTCTCCGGCAGCGCTGTATCTGGCGGCGGCTGGTGTCGGTACGATCGGGATTGCGGATGCGGACGACGTGGAGCTGTCAAATTTACAGCGGCAGATCCTGCATGGAGATGCTGATTTGGGCGTAAAAAAGGTGTTGTCTACAAAGGAAACGCTGGAACGCGTAAATCCAGGGCTGAAGGTTTTGACATATCCGGTGTATGTAAATGCGGAAAATATTGCAGATATAATTCAGAATTATGATTTTGTAGTGGATGCGGCAGATAATTTTCCAACCAAATTTTTAATAAACGATGCCTGTGTGCAGGCGGAAAAACCGTTTGTACATGCAGGGGTGATCCGTTTCCAGGGGCAGCTTATGACCTATGTGCCAGGACAGGGGCCATGTTATCGCTGTATTTTTAAAGGCATTCCTCCGCAGGGAGCGGTGCCGTCGGCAAAGCAGGCGGGCATCCTTGGGGCAGTGTGCGGCGTAGTAGGCAGCCTGGAGGCGATGGAGGCTATAAAATATATTCTGGGCGCCGGAGAGCTGCTGACTGGAAGAATGCTTGTGTATGATGGGCTGCGGGCGCAGTTTCGTACAGTAAAGCTGCCGTCGCGGGTAGAAGATTGTGCGGTGTGCGGCGGGAAAAAGGAATTGTAGATTGCTTAAGGATGATGAAGGATGTACTGGTTTTAAGGAGGATGATGTGTTTGTCAGGCAGACAAGAAGAAAAAATGTATGGTGAGTTAAAAGAATCAGAGTTGACATACGATCAGAAGTTTAAACAGTTGTTTCAAAATAAAAAGTTTCTTGTACCGATCTTAAAAAATATAGTAAAAGAATATGAGGAGCTGCCATTAGCTGAGATCGAAAGCTTGATTGTTTCTGTCAAAGGAAATGAAGAAGTAGCTGCTGTGATTGGGGCGGAGGATGTTGGCAAAGGACAGGAAGTAAAAACCTTTTACGATGTACTGGTGGGATGCCGCCTGCCTGATTCTGAACAATTGATTGTTGTAGACCTGTATTTTGATTTGGAGATGCAGAGGGAGAAAAATACCAAATATCCAGTGTCAAAACGTGGAATTTATTATTGCAGCCGGATGCTCAGCCGTCAGCTTACCAATTTGGATCATGCAGATTACGGTGCTTTAAAGCCAGTCTATTCCGTGTGGATTATCATTAACCATATTCCAGAAGCCCTGCGCTATTCCAGATATGAAGTGGTTTTGGCAGGTACGAGCAGCCTGAAAGAGGAATCTGAAAATTATAGCCGTGTGCAAAAAGAAAGGTTTGACCGGGAAGTGAAAAATCTGGACAGTCAGATTGATTTGATTCATATGTGCCTGGTCTTTTTAGCAGAAGATTTTTCTGATCTGGGTAAAGCAGGCGATACGTTAATCCGGTATATGCAATCTGTATTTGTAAAGCAGGTTTCGAATCCAGTGTATAATCCATATGCGGATTATTCCAAAAGTGTGCAAAAGGAGGCAGAAGAAGTTATGACGATTGCGGGAATGTTTGAAGCGCGTGGCGAAGCGCGTGGCGAAGCGCGTGGCGAAGCGCGTGGTGAAGCGCGTGGCGAAGCACGTGGCGTAGTAAAAGGCGAAGCACAGGGAATCATAAAGGGAATCATTAAAAGCGGCAGGCGGCATTCCCTGAGTGACGATGTGATCCTTGAGGATCTTGTATCACAGGCTGGTTGCAGTATGCAGGAAGCGGAAAAGTTTCTGCGGGAGTTTGGCCAGTGACGATGGAAGAGGGGCTTTTTTTAGCATCAGCAGCGCTGCTTTTGGCGACAGGCATTTTGGCGTGGGTTACGCGCAGCCGTACACGCAGGATTATGGAGCATATGAACGCGATGCTGGAAGCGGCGGCGGACGGCAGCTTCCAGGAGGAGGTGTATGATGAGAGTATGCTTTCTGCCGTAGAGACGAAGCTGGCGCACTACCTGTCGGCATCGGAGGTGTCCGCAAAAAAAATGACCGAAGAAAAGGAAAAGGTCAAGCAGTTGATCGCGGATATTTCCCACCAGACAAAGACGCCGATTGCGAATTTGCTGCTGTATGCGCAGATGCTGGAGGAAAAAGAGCTGCCTGAGCAAGAGCGGGCATTTGTGCAGGAGCTAAACCGCCAAGCGGCAAAGCTGGATTTTTTAATTGTCTCGCTTGTGAAGGCGTCTCGGCTGGAGACGGGGATGTTTGTGCTGCATCCGAAATGGAACTTTGTTGCGCCGATGCTGGAGGAGGTATTAAGCCAGATTGCAGCAAAGGCGGAAAGTAAAGGGCAGTCAGTCGAGTTTGAGGAAGATGGCTGCCATGCATTTTTTGACCGCAAATGGACGACGGAGGCGATTTACAATATTATAGACAATGCGGTAAAATATACGCCGGACGGCGGGACAATTAAAATCTCGGTGACGGATACAGAACTGTTTGTACGGATTGAGATTACGGATACAGGCATTGGCATCCCAGAAGCAGATACGCCAAAGATTTTTAAACGGTTTTACCGTGGTACCTGTGTGAGCGGAGAGGAAGGCATTGGGATCGGCCTGTATCTTGCCAGGCAGATTATTACAGGAGAAAACGGATATATCAAAGTGAAGTCTGCATCAGGAGAAGGGAGTACTTTTTTTGTCTATCTTCCTGCCAGGGATACACGGGATTGATGCAGCAGGTGTATTATTTGAGTAGGGAAAAGAGGATTTGGCGGATGAATACAATCATTGTGGTAGAAGATGATGAGGCGCTTTGCAGAGGCATCTGCATTGCATTAAAATCAGAAGGGATTTCTTTCCTGCCCTGCGGCACGTTGAAAAAAGCAAGGGATATTTTTTATCAGGGAGGCTGCGGCATGGTTATTTTGGACATCAACCTGCCGGATGGAAACGGCATGGAGTTTTTAAAAGAAATCCGTGCCGTTTCGTCTGTCCCGGTTATTGTCCTGACAGCAAACGATATGGAGACGGATATCGTTGCAGGGCTGGAGCTGGGAGCGGATGATTATGTGACAAAGCCATTTAGCCTGGCGGTGCTGCGGGCAAGGGTACATACGCAGCTTCGCAGGCTGAAAATGGAAAAACAGGAGGCGAGAAAGAAAGAGATAGTCCGGCTTGGAGCATTTACGTTTGATTTTTCAGAAATGAAATTTTATAAACACGACGCGGAGCTAGAGCTAAGTAAAACAGAGCAGAAGCTGCTAAAAATACTTGTCTCTCATCCAGGCGTGACGATTGAACGCGCTGCGCTCGTAGACCGGATCTGGACAGACGGCGCGGAGTATGTCGATGAAAATGCGCTTTCAGTGACGGTGCGCCGCCTGCGGGGAAAGCTGGAGGATGACCCGTCGAAACCGCAGTATATAAGAACAGTATATGGGATTGGGTATGTGTGGAATGTATAGGGCAATCTTAAAATCTTGCAAAACCGTTAGATTTTAGTATCTGGCGGAAAGAATGTGGAAAGATTTGTATGCTAAAGTCTGTATGAAAGGATATCAGGAAAGAAGATCAGGAAAAAGATCAAAAAAAGAAAGTGTATGAAACAAGAATACAGACAGGAGGGCATCAACATGGCAATTTTAGAAACAAGAAAGCTCAAAAAAGTATACGGTACAGGGAATACCGCAGTCCATGCGCTGCGCGAGGTCAGCCTTACCGTGGAAAAAGGCGAGTTTGCCGCAATCGTAGGGACATCCGGCAGCGGCAAATCCACGCTGCTGCATATGTTAGGCGGGCTTGACCGGCCGACGGCAGGGCAAGTCACCGTAGACGGCAAATCTATTTTTTCTTTGAAGGATGAGGAACTGACGATTTTCAGGCGCAGGAAGATCGGCTTTATTTTCCAGAGCTATAATTTAGTCCCAGTACTGAATGTTTATGATAATATTGTACTTCCGATCCAGTTGGACGGAAATGAGCCAAATGAACAATATATCAGCCTGATTATCCGCGCGCTGGGCATTGAGAGCAAGCTGGATGAACTGCCGAACAACTTATCCGGCGGGCAGCAGCAGCGGGTGGCGATTGCGCGTGCGCTTGCAACGAAGCCGGCGATAATCCTGGCTGACGAGCCGACCGGAAACCTCGACAGCCGTACCAGCCAGGACGTGATGGGGCTTTTAAAGGTTACGAGCCAAAAGCTTGGGCAGACAATTGTGATGATTACGCATAACGAGGAAATCGCGCAGCTTGCCGACCGCATCATCCGTATTGAGGATGGCAGCATTGCAGGAGGTGGCAAGGCATGATAAGGGTAAAAAATCAAAAGGCAGTCAGGAAGCTTTCAAAAGAAAGCCTGCGCGCAAACCGTGTCCGTAATCTGGTCGCAGTTTTTGCGATTGCGCTTACGACAATGATGTTTATGTCGCTTTTTACGATTGCAGGGACGATGCAGCATACGTTCCAGCAGGAGACGTTTCGCCAGGTCGGGGGCACCGGGCATGGTTCCTTTAAAGACCTGACGCTTGAGAAAAAGGAGATTTTGGAGAAAGACCCAATGATAAAAGAACCCGGCGGGCGCCTGTTTCTTGGCATAGCAAGCGGAGAATCATTCAGAAAGACGCAAGCGGAGCTGTCGTATATGGAGCCTGCCTATGCGAAAAGGTGTTTTTGCCAGCCGGAACAGGGAAGGCTGCCAGAGGAGGGCACAAAGGAGATCGCCTGTGATACGAGGGTCTTAAGCTGTATAGGCGTAAAGCCTGAAATCGGTGCTGAGGTGACGCTGACGTACGAGATCGGCATGACAAAGAAAACGGAACTTACCGATACCTTTTTACTGAGCGGCTGGTGGGAATACGATTCGGCGTCTCCGACAAGTATGGCAGTCCTGCCGAGATCCTATGTTGAGGAGATTGTAAACAAATATCCAAGGATGGAAGAGGATGAGAGCGATCCTACCGGGCTTTGGGTGCTGGATGTGATGCTGGACAGCAGCCTGCATATTGAAGAGGATCTGGAACAGGTCTTAAAAAACAATGGATTCCAGTCGAAAGAACGCGGGAAGGACAGTTATATCAACATCGGGGTGAACTGGGCGTATGCAGGCGCACAGCTTGCAGCAAATGCGGATTCGGAAACGATCATACAGATGGCGGGGCTGCTTTTGCTGATTATTTTTACCGGATACCTGATTATCTACAACATTTTTCAGATCTCGGTCAGCGGGGACATCCGCTTTTACGGGCTGCTGAAAACAATCGGGACAACCGGAAAGCAGATTCGGCGCATGATTCGCACGCAGGCGCTGCTGTTATCCGCAGCCGGGATTCCGGTAGGGCTGCTTGTCGGGAGCCTGGCGGGCACGGTGCTTGCCCCAGTGGTTTTGCGGGTGTTAAATGTCAGTAACACAGATAAGATTATGAGCCCATGGTTTTTCCTTGCTGCCGCTGTCTTTTCACTTGTCACAGTTTTGGTTTCGTGTGCAAAGCCGGGCAGGATTGCGGCAAAAGTGTCCCCGGTGGAGGCTGTGCGCTATACCGATGCGGCGCCGGGCGGCAAAAAGCAGAAAAAGAAAAGAGGCAGGGCGAAAGGGAAGCCGCTTCGTATGGCGTGGGCAAACCTGGGCAGGAACAAACGCAAAACCGTGCTGGTCGTAGCTTCCATGACGATGGCAGTTGTCCTGCTGCAATTCACGTATACGTTTGCCCATGGATTTGATATGGATAAATATTTACGCCCATGGGTTGTTTCGGATTTTATTTTAGGGGATGCATCTTATTTTAAAGTGGGCGAACTTCCTTCGGTCTTTCAGCTTCCGTCCGTACCGGAGGAGGATATCAGCAGGCTGCGCCAGGGCGGGCAGATTACGGAAAGCGGCAGGATCTACGGGCACCGCTTTGGAATCAGCAGCTATGTGCCGGCAGAGGCGCTCCGCCAAAAGTACAGCGGCATGTATCGGATGCCGGAGGAAGAGATTGAGCAGATGCTGGAGTACAGGGAAACCGACGCTTTGGGAAATGTTTCTGACAGTGTGAGTATCTACGGCATGGAGGACTTTCCGTTAAGCCAGCTTGAGGTGCTGGAAGGAGGCCTGTCAGATCTGTATGATCAGGACAAACGTGCGGTTGCAGCGGTCTATGAAGTGGATGATTATGACGAGCCGATCGAAGGCTCCAACTTTGCAAAGATCGGGGATACGATAACGATACATTATGTCTATGAGATGGAATTTATTGACGACGAGACAGGGGAGCCAGTTTCGATGAAAGAGATCTTGGATGGATATAGACGTGGCTATACGATGGTGGAAAAAAAGGCGAAGGATCTTACGTATGAAGTAGTGGCTTGTGTGAAGGTAAAGCACGCGATGAGCTATCGTTATTTCGAGAACTTTACATTTGTCATGAATGCACAGGTGTTCCAGGCAGACAGCCATACCTCTGATATTATGACATATCTGTTTAATACAACGCAGGAAACAAACGCATCTATGCAGGCGTATCTGGAGGATTATACGAATACGGCAAATCCAGCCTTGGATTTTGAAAGCAAGCAGGTTTATGTACAGAATTTTGAACGGTTCCGCGGTACCTTCTTTTTCATGGGAAGCACCCTGAGCTTTGTCATCGGGCTGGTCGGCGTGCTGAATTTCTTTAACGCGGTGCTCACGTCGATTCATTCCAGAAGGCGGGAGTTTGCGATGCTCCAGTCCATCGGCATGACCGGAAAGCAGCTAAAGCAGATGCTGGCCTGCGAAGGGCTGATCTACGGGGCGGTGGCAGTTTTCGTATCGCTTATATGCAGTTTTCTTATGGCGCCTGTGTTGCATGGTGCGATGGGAAGTATTTTCTGGTTCTTTACGTACCGCTTTACGATCCTGCCGATCTTATTCGTGCTCCCGGTACTTGTGCTGCTTGGGATTTTGCTTCCGCTTTTAAGCTACCGCAGGGCGTCGAGGCTGACGATTGTAGAAAGGCTGCGCGAAGGGGAGTAAATCCTGCAAATTTTGTCTGTTTCTGTCACATTGGTTTTGTTTTAAAATCCAGTTTACAAAGTGCGCCGCAGATGATAAAATAGCACGTAGATAAACGGCGAAAAATTTTTGGATTATCGTCGATAGTCTGTTCGGTGTTTATCTTTTCTTGGCAGAATATGAAAATACCAGGAGAAATACAGTGCAAACTGTGCGGAGGAAAAACCATATGAATCAGAAGGGGAATGATACTTCCCTGGGGATCGGCAGGATCAGGCAGGAGCGGGAGCGGCGTCAGCGCGCGTTGAAAAAGGAAGATTATTTGTTAAGGCAGATCGACGAATTCCGCGAAAAAGCAAAGCAGCTCCAGGCGCTGCTGGATTCCAGGGAGGTAAAGGTACAAGAGCTGCAATTACTTGTAGATGAAAAGCAGGATCAGGCGAATGAACTGGAAGAGGTCATTTTACACCGCCAGTCAGAAGCAGACCAGCTTATAACGGGTGTCGGACAGCAGATGGACCAACTGATCACAAGGCTGCAAATGACAGTAGACAGGCTGACAGAAGATACTTCTGCGCAGATTTATCATTTAAACAGGCAGACATCAAACAAAATTGCACAGATGTCAGATACGATTACAAGCCAGATAGGAACGATGGCAGACCAGACAAAAGAGAGTATTGCCAGTATGGCTGCGGGTATGGCAAGCCAGATGGATGTGATGCGCCAGGCGACAGAAACCGGCATGGAACGCCTGGCTGGCGATATGGCAGGCCAGTTTGCCAGGATGCAGCAGGAAAGCCAAAGTGACAAAGAACAGATCAAACAGATCCATGCCGGCATGACGGAGCAGTTTGCGTCGATGCGGCAGGAAACAAGAGACAGCTTTGCACAGATGGAAGAGGGCTTGTCCGGCAAGCTTGGCGAGATCAGGACGCAGACAGCGGACAGCATCGGGCAGATGAATGCAGATATGATGAGCCAGATCGGAGCGATGGCAAGGGAAAGCCGCAGCGGCATCGAGTATATGACAGAAGGCATCAACAGCCAGATTGATACGATGACGCAGGAGACACGTGCCGGCATCGATAAAATCGGCAAGATGCATGAGGATCTGTCCGGGCAGTTTGACATAGCGCATGAGGAGCTGTCCGAGCAGGTCAAAACAATGATGCAGGAGACCAGGGAAGGCTTTTCTCATCTCGCTTCGGATGTCAACAATCAGATCGGGGCGATGGCACAGGGCGCCTGGGACGGCTTTTCACAGGTAAACGAACGGCTTGACCAGTTCAGCACCGGGACAAAAGCAGATTTCCAGGAAATGACCGGGGAATTCAGCAGCCGTATGAGCCAGATGACCGGATATGTGACGGAACAGTTCGGCCAGATGACAAAGCAGATGACGCGCATGTCAGAAGAAAACCGCAATGAGCTGGCAGCATTGACGCAGGACAGCCGCAGGGCGGTGGAGCAGATGACGGCGCTGACGGAGGACAGCCGCAAAGCAATGGAGCAGATGACGGCGGAGGCAGGGCGCCAGATTCACGAAGAAGTCCGCCAGATGTCACAGCAGTCTGAAGAAGTCCGCCAGACGATCGATGAGATCAGCGGGCATGTCACAGGGCTTAAGGAAGAGCTATCACAAAAGATTCATACCGAAGATGTCAAGTGTTTCCGTAATATCAAAGACCTGATCGATGAACAAAAACCGCTGTTTGAAGAGGTTGGGGTCAGTGAAAAGAGCATGAAGCCAGTGAAAAAATATATTTACTGGCTGATTTTGTTCGGTGTCTTGGATTTGGTTGGAATCATTGTCTTAGGCTTGATAGAGTTAGGGGTGTTTTAATGGATTTTGAACAGGAAAATCCGGTCTGGGTGATCGGACACAGAAATCCGGATACAGATTCGATCTGCGCGGCGATCGCCTATGCAGACCTTCGCAATCGCAGTTCGGATACGAAATATGAACCAAAACGGGCGGGCAATCTGAATGAAGAAACGAAATATGTACTGCGTAAATTTAAAGTGAAAATTCCGGCTTATGTAGACGATGTGCGTACGCAGGTAAAGGACATTGCGTTTCGAAGGACAATCGGGGTAAACAGCAGTATTTCCCTGAAACGTGCCTGGGAGCTGATGACGACCAGCAAGGTCGTAACGCTGCCGATTACAGATGAGAACAACGAGCTGTTGGGGCTGATTGTCAATGCGGATATCGCAGAGTCTTATATGGATGTATTGGATACGAGGATTTTGGCAAAGGCACGTACGCCGTATAAAAATATGGTTGAGACTTTAAACGGTACGATGCTTGTAGGAAATGAACATGGACGCTACATAAGGGGCAAGGTGATTGTCGCCGCGGACAGCCTGCCAATGGCGGAAGAAAGTATGGAAAAGGATGACCTTGTCATTTTAGGCGACAGGGAGAGTATGCAGAAATGTGCGCTAAAGCATAATGCAAGCTGCCTGATTATCTGCGGCGGTACACAGGTATCCAAGCAGATTTTGACAGAAGCCGAGGATAAGGAGTGCGTCATTATCTCAACGCCGTATGATCCGTTTACCGTATCCAGGCTGATTATGCAGAGTATGCCGATCAAGCAGTTTATGCGCACGAAAAACCTGAAAAAGTTTGAAATTGAAGATTATGTGGATGATGTCCGGGAAGTGATGTCAAAAGACAGGCACCGCGATTTCCCGATCTTAGACCACGACGGATATTATATTGGAATGCTGTCCAGGCGGAATTTATTAAATATGCAGAAAAAGCGGATTGTGCTTGTAGACCATAATGAAAAACAGCAGGCAGTCCATGGAATTGACAATGCGGATATTATGGGGATTATTGACCATCATAAAATCGGGAGCCTGGAGACACCGGTGCCTGTCATGTTCCGCAACCAGCCGGTAGGCTGTACATCTACGATTATTTACCAGATGTATCTGGAAAGCGGCGTCAAGATCACAAAGCCGATTGCCGGCCTTTTGTGCTCTGCGATTATTTCCGATACGCTGCTGTTCCGTTCGCCGACCTGTACGGAGCTGGATAAGCAGGCGGCACAAAAGCTGGCGGAGATTGCAGAGATCGACATGGAACAACATGCAAATGAGATGTTCCGCGCCGGCAGCAACTTCCAGGCAAAAACGACAGAAGAAATCTGCTATCAGGACTTTAAGACGTTTACAGCAGGGGAAGTGCTGTTTGGGGTCAGCCAGATCAGCGCCATGAGCAGGGAAGAGTTAGATGAGGTCAAAGCGCGCGTGCTGCCGTATCAGGAGACGATTATGGAAGCGCGCAAGCTGGACATGGTATTTATTATGCTGACCGATATTTTAAATGAATCGACCGAACTGGTCTGCATGGGCAAAGGTGCGGATGAGGCGGTTGAGAAAGCTTTCTATAAACAGAAGATCAACGACGGCTACCGCCTGCGCGGCGTTGTATCCAGAAAGAAGCAGTTGATCCCAGAGCTGTTGGATGCGATTGCAAACCCATAAAAAGGAAGAAAGGGAAACCAGGATGGCGAAGCAGTATTGGAAGCCGGGCAATATGCTCTATCCGGTTCCGGCGGTGATGGCCACCTGCCAGAGAGCTGGGGAAAAGCCGAATATTATTACGATCGCCTGGACAGGGACAGTCTGTTCTGACCCGGCTATGGTATCAATTTCTGTGCGCAGGGAGCGTTACTCTTATGCGATCATTAAAGAAAGCGGTGAATTTGTCATCAACCTGACGACAAAAAGGCTGGTGAAAGCTGCAGATTACTGCGGCGTCCGCTCCGGCAGGGATGTCGATAAGTTTGCCGATACAGGGCTGACGCCATGTGCGTCAAAGTCTGTCGGCTGCCCGGGGATTGCGGAAAGCCCGGTCAATATCGAGTGCAGGGTATCGCAGATCCTAAATCTTGGCAGCCATGACCTGTTTTTGGCTACGGTAGAAAATGTCGGCGTCGAGGAGTCGCTGCTGGATGAGACGGGCAGGCTACAGCTAAACAGCAGCGGGCTTGCCGTATACTCGCACGGAGGCTACTTTGCGCTTGGCAGCCAGCTTGGCTCGTTTGGATATTCGGTAAGAAAAAATCTGAAAAATCCGAAAAAGCCAAAAAATAAGAAAAAGACGAATGCGCATAGGGTGCGGAAAAAATAAGGAACCATATGGATACATATGGTTCCTTATTTTTTCGTGCAAACACCTTATATCAGCGGACGCTGACCGTATGGAGAATAAAACAGTCCGCCCGGTGGCGTGATTTTGAATATTCAAAGATTCTGCCGTCATCCAGATATGCCGTCTGCTCTATTTCTAAGACTGGCATTTCCCCCTTTTTTATTTGCAGCCATTTTAGCTCCTGCTCGGTCGGCATGTCCGCCCGGGTGCTTCGGTGGGCGCTTTTGATTTTCAGCTTTAACGTGCCTTCGATATATGCGTAGATCGAATGGTTGACGACTTCTTCTGTAATGCCGCTGATAAAATCCGTCGGCATATAAGTATATTCGACCACATACGGCTCGCCGTCGACAAATCGGGTACGGCATATATAACAGACAAAAGCGTCCTCTGATACCTGCAATTTTTCCGCGACTTTTATAGGTGCGCGCAAAAGAGTAAATTCGTGCACCTCTGATTCTACTTTTCGTCCTTTCATATCGCTTGTAAATCCCCCGAATTGCTGAGACCTTGCCAACAGCTCTGGATCCAGGTTTTCTCCTACGATTGGCTTGACGTAAGTACCGGCTCCCCGCCTTCTCGTAATCAGCCCCTGGCGTACCAGATTGTCCAGCGCTTCGCGCACGGTAATGCGCGAGGCATCGTAAAGCTTGCACAATTCTGTCTCCTGCGGAAGCTTTGTATCTGCCTGATATACGCCGGAATATATTTTATTTTGAATGTCTGCTGCGATGCTTTCATACTTGAACATAGTATCTGCCTTTCTATTCGATATTGTTATAAAAACGGATAGTATTGTTATATCATTTTGCCGGTAAAAAGTCAAAGGGTTCCCATTTCGCTTTGGTGAAACGAGTGCTCCATCCGGCCAGAAATTAGAGTCCTGCACAGTCTGATTCGTACCATTGCGTCGTTAAAATTTCTAGCCAATGGATCCACATTGTCGTCGAAATTTTGCCTAGCACTGGTACGAATCAGCCAGCACAGAACTCTAATTTCTGACCGGATAGAGCACTAGAAAGAGAACGGATCATTTATGTGAAATTTTTGTCTGAATTGTATTGACAACTTGTAAAAAAAGATTATAATAAATATATGTCATAACAAATTAAATAAAAAACATTACATATAAATAATTTGTTATATTAAATATGAAAGAAAAAGAAAGAGGAGGAAGCATGAATGGAAGTACAATTACCTGCAAATTTTTTTATGGGAGCGGCAATATCCGGCCCACAGACAGAGGGCGCGTACAAAACGGGCGGCCGGTTGGAAAGTATTTGGGATACATGGTCAGATCAGTCCATTTCGGATTTTTATAACAGGGTCGGCAGCTATGTGGGCAACTGCTTTTATGAGAAATATGAGGAGGATATCAGGCTGATGAAAAGCCTTGGGCTGGATTCTTTCCGTACTTCGATACAGTGGAGCAGGCTGATGGATAAAAACCAGAACGTGAATCCACAGGGAGCCGGTTTTTATCATCGGGTATGTGCCTGTGCGAAGGAGCATCACATCGAATTGTTTATGAACTTATATCATTTTGATATGCCTGCTTACCTGTTTGACAGAGGCGGATGGGAAAGCCGCGAGATCGTAGAGGCATATGCTGCTTATGCAAGAGCTGCTTTCCGCGAGTTTGGCAAGGAGATCCGTTATTGGTTTACCTTTAATGAGCCGATCGTTGAACCAGACCAAAGATACCGCACCGGAAACTGGTATCCGTTTATCAAAAATGCCAGACGGGGGATGCAGGTGCAGTACAATCTTTCGCTGGCGCACTGCCTTGCAGTTTCTGAGTTTTACAAGGCAAAAAAAGAAGGTTATCTGCTGGAAGATGCCAAAATCGGGCTGATTAACTGTTTTGCTCCTCCATATACAAAAGAAAACCCTTCGCCGCAAGATTTGGAAGCGCTTCATATGGAAGACGGCATAAACAATCGCTGGTGGCTGGACCTGGTAACAGAAGGCAGGCTTCCGCAGGATATTCTGGATACTTTAAAAGAACGCGGCATGGAAGTGGAAATGCGTCCTGGGGATGAGGAAATTTTAAAGATGGGCAAAGTGGACTGGCTTGGATTTAATTATTATCATCCATCCAGGGTACAGGCTCCGGCACGGACAACAGATGATAACGGCGATCCGGTTTTTTCAGATCCGTATATCTGGCCAGAGGCGAAAATGAATGTTTACCGCGGATGGGAGATCTATCCGAAGGGAATTTATGATTTTGGGATGAAAATGAAGCGGGAATATCCAAAGCTTGCATTTTTTATATCTGAAAATGGAATGGGTGTGGAGCATGAAGAGCGGTTTCGTGATGAAAGCGGGCAGATCCAGGATGACTACAGGATCGAATTTGTACGCGAACACCTGAAATGGGTGCTAAAGGCGGTGCAGGACGGTGCACAGTGCAAGGGCTATCATTATTGGGGGCTGATCGATAATTGGTCGTGGAACAATGCCTTTAAAAACCGCTATGGCATGATTGAAGTGGATTTAAACGGCGGCTATGCGAGGAGGCTTAAAAAATCGGCTGCATGGATACAGCAGCTCATCGCGGACAGAGAAAAATAATGCATGAAACAGGAAAGGGAGAAACGGTTATGGGTAATTCGAAAATCATTGAAAAATTTACGATGTTTGCATCCAAATTGGGAAATGAGATTCATCTCAGGTCTTTGCGGGATGCGTTTGCAACCATTATGCCATTATATATTCTGGCAGGGCTTGCCGTATTGATTAATAATACTGTATTTCAGTGGCTCCTGTCAGGAGATGCCCTGACAAGCGCACAGTACTGGGGAACGTTGATTGTCAACGGCACATTGAATATCAGTTCCCTGCTCGTTGCACCGGTGATCGGTTATGTGCTGTCACAAAATAAGGGGTATGAAAACCCGCTTGCAGCGGCAGTGATTTCTCTGGCAACCCTGATCGTCATGCTGCCAAACAGGGTCAGCATTACGCCCTTGGATGCGACGGAAAGCGTTCTGGCAGAAGGGATGCTGACGTTTTCCAATATTGGGACGGGAGCGATGTTTGCCGGTGTGATTATAGGGCTGCTTGCGACAGAAATATTTGTTTGGGTCAGCAGTATCAAGCGGCTGAAAATCAATCTTGGCGACAGCATACCGCCGGCGGTCGGAAAATCCTTTAACGTGCTGATTCCTTTTATTTTAGTTATGTCCATGTTTGCGCTGGCAGGCGCGGTGTTGCATAATGCCTTCCATACCGATCTGGTGCAGATTATCACGACGCTGATTCAGGAACCGCTGCGTACGGCTACCACAGGGCTTGGGGGCTGCCTGCTTTTATACAGCCTTGGAAACTTCCTCTGGCTGCTTGGCATCCATCAGTCTGTGATTTACAGTTCGATTCTGGAACCGCTTTTGATTGTCAATATGACGTTAAATATGGCTGCGTATGCGGCAGGAGAGGCGATTCCAAATATTATCAATGTGGCATTTGTACCGGCTATGGGGATGATGGGCGGCTCTGGCTCTACGATCTGCCTGTTAGTTGCGACATTATTGGTAAGTAAAAACCAGGCTTCCAAAGGAGTAGCAAAAATGGCGTTTGTGCCGGGAATTTTTAATATTAATGAACCGGTTATTTTTGGCTATCCGATTGTTTACAACATCTGTATGCTGGTGCCGTTTGTGCTGACGCCGGTGCTTGGAATTGTGATTGGATATGCGGCAACGATGATGCATTTTATGGAACGCTGTGTCGTATACATACCTTGGACAACGCCGCCGCTGTTAAGCGGATATCTGGCAACCGGAGGAGACTGGCGTGCGGTACTGGTGCAGGCAGTTGTATTGGTGCTTGGGACAATTTTATATATTCCGTTCGTGAAGATGAATGATATCGTCGTAGAAAAAACGATGGCGTCAGAATAGAAAAAGAAAAGGAGAGAGGACGATGAAAAAAATTTTATTAGTGTGCAATGCAGGGATGTCAACGAGTATGCTTGTGTCAAAAATGCAGAAAGCTGCTGAAGCAAAAAATGCAGAGGTAAGCATTGAAGCAAAATCTTTATCAGAAGCAAAAAATGAAATAGCCAATGTGGATATTGTGCTGCTGGGGCCTCAGATCCGGTATGAGCTGGCAAATGTAAAAAAGATTGCCGGAAGCGTTCCGGTAGAAGCGGTCGACATGAAAGATTATGGTTTGATGAACGGCGAAAAAGTGCTGGAACATGCTTTGGAGGTGATCGGTTCATGACAGCGGAAGATTTTGAAATGGTGTGCGTGCAGATAATCACAAACAGCGGAAGCGCCAAATCCAGCTATATCGAAGCCATTCAAAAGGCAAAGGAGGGTGCTGCGGATGAAGCGCAACGCCTGATGGAGGAGGGCGACCAATTTTACCTGGAAGCCCATGAAGCCCATGCTTCTTTGCTGACACAGGAAGCGTCCGGTGAAAAGGTTGCGTTTTCCCTGATCCTGGTACATGCAGAGGATCAGATGGCAAGCACGGAAATGGCGAAAGTCCTGGCAAGGGAATTTATAGAACTGTATCATAAGCAGTCGTAATAAGGAATGGTTCCTAAGAGGCTGCCGTAAACGCCGTGCATTCTGTCAGACGTCGACAGTTATGCCCTGTGCGTATGCGGCAGCTTTTTCAGCCTGACGATTCAGCCCGATTTTTATACGAGGAGGAGAAGCTATGACATATGGAGCGTTAGAAGCAGGAGGCACTAAAATGGTATGTGCCATTGGCAATGAGCATGGAGAAATTTTTGACCAGAGATCGATTCCGACGCAGGACCCGGAGACTACAATGCCGCAGATTTTGGAATATTTTCAGGATAAAGAAATCGAAGCCCTGGGGATTGGATGCTTTGGCCCGATTGACCTTAACAGGAATTCGAAAACGTATGGCTATATTACGACAACGGCAAAATTGGCATGGCGAAACTATAATATATGCGGATATTTTCGGGAGCGTCTGCGCGTGCCGGTCGGCTTTGATACGGATGTCAACGGCTCTATGCTTGGAGAAGCGGCATGGGGCTGCGCGCAGGGGTTACAGGATGCTGTGTATATCACGGTCGGGACAGGAATTGGCATCGGCGTACTGTCCGGCGGACAAATGCTGCATGGTATGCAACATTCGGAAGGCGGGCACATTTTGATTCCGCGCCGTGAAGACGATCCCTATGCCGGAAAATGCCCGTATCACGGAGCCTGCCTGGAGGGGCTTGCAGCAGGGCCGGCGATCGAAGCAAGATGGGGCGCAAAGGCGGATAAGCTGTCGGAATGCCCGCAGGTATGGGAGCTGGAGGCACATTACCTGGCTTATGCGATTACAAATTTTATTATGATAGTATCCCCGCAGCGGGTAATTCTGGGCGGGGGCATCATGCACCAGCAGCAGTTAATGCCTCTGATCCGCCATAAAGTGGCGCAGATGCTGGGAGGCTATATAAAAACAAAAGAACTGGAGGACATGGACTCTTATCTTGTGCTTTCGTCCCTGCATGGCAACCAGGGGATTCTGGGGGCAGTCAGGCTTGCAATGGATGCAAAGCGCCGTTCTATGGGAAAGGAGCAGGAGCAATGAAAGAATGGATCCGGCTAGAGCCGGTTTTTAAGCAGATGGTATGGGGCGGGAGCCGTATGAGGGAATTTTTCGGATATAATATTCCGGGCAATGATACAGGAGAAGCCTGGTGTGTCAGCGCACATGCGCAGGGAGACTGTATGGTTTTGGGCGGCAGGTTTGCCGGGCGTACGTTATCCTGGCTGTGGGAGCATGAGCGGGGGCTGTTTGGCGGCATTGCCGGAAAAGAATTCCCGCTGCTTGTAAAATATATTGATGCAAAAGAGGATTTGAGCATACAGGTACATCCCGATGACCGCTATGCAGGCATTCATGAGGACGGCGCCAGAGGAAAAACGGAATGCTGGTATATCCTGGACTGTAAAAAAGACGCTGATATTATTATCGGGCATTCTGCCAGGGATCAATCTGAGCTGGAAACGATGATTCGGGAAAACCGCTGGAAGGATCTGCTGCGTGTCCGTCCGATTCAGGCTGGGGATTTCTTTCAGATTGAGCCGGGGACAATACATGCCATTCGAAAAGGCACGTTTTTAATTGAAATACAGCAAAATTCAGATATTACGTACCGCCTGTATGATTATGGCCGCTGTCCGGGCGGAAAACCGAGGCAGCTTCATTTGCAGCAGGCTATGGATGTGGTGAAATGCCCTTATAAAGGCCAGACAGCAGCGCCGGAGGTATTTTATGGGCAGGGATACGAACGGGCTACCCTGGTCACATGCCCGTTTTATACGGTAGAAAAGTATACTGTCCGGGAAATACTGGACATCAGGCAGGATCATCCGTTTATGATTCTTTGCGTAACCGATGGCAGCGGTACGATAGATGGCTCCTCTGTAAAAAAAGGGGACAATTTGATCCTGCCTTTTGGCTATGGAACAGCACAGATCAAAGGCAACCTGTCGGTGATGGCTGCATTTGTATAAAGGAAAATAAGCGGCAGAAAGGATGCCGCTTATTTTAATAAATGGTCGATCAGAAGCATATAGATGTCATCTGTCTGGCATTTCCAGTTTGCGCAGATGGCTTCTGCCTGTTCTTTATTTCGTACGTTCAGTGTCAGGTCCAGTTGGGGGATCCCCTTTTCACGGAGCTGGCAGTGGACGGCGTATTTTTTTTCCGGTGTAATGTAATAATCTGCAATGGCAGCGGCGGCAGCGGCGATCTGGAGATTGTTTTCCGTGATATATTGCCTGATATCTGACTGGATCTCCGCATTGATCTTATTTTCAAAAAAATGCAGTGACTCTTCGCCAGCGGGCGTAATCGTATACTGGACGTTGTTGTGGGAAGCCTCCTGCCGGATAAACTGTGCTTCATTCAGCTCGTGCAGTGCCTCCTGGAGCGTAAAATACGTCGTATATTCTTTTCCAAGGAAAAAATCAGAAAGCAGCGTATTGGTCAGGGGCGCTTCGGACTGGTCGAGCATGGATAAGATCATCAGCTTGTATAATGTAATCGGTTCTGCCATAGGGAATACCTCCGGATTGTTTTTTCTTATTTAATATGCATTTTAACAGCCTCGCTGACAGCCTTTGCCATACGCGGGTCAAATGCCTGCGGCATGATATGGCCGTCACACAGTTCTTCGTCTGATACAAGCCCTGCAATCGCTTTGGCAGCGGCAAGCTTCATCTCTTCGGTAATCTGTTTTGCGTGGCCTTCCAGCGCACCTTTAAAAATACCCGGAAAAGCAGCGACATTGTTTACCTGGTTTGGGAAATCGCTCCTGCCGGTTCCGACGATGCGGACACCGGCGGCCTTGGCGGCATCCGGCATAATTTCCGGCACCGGGTTTGCCATGGCAAATAAAATCGCGTCCGTATTCATCGAGGCAGCCATTTCCTGCGTTACGATATTCGGAGCCGACACGCCGATAAAAATATCTGCTCCTTTCAGCGCGTCTGCCAGGGAGCCGCGGGCGTTTTCCAGGTTGGTGACAAGCGCCATTTCCTGCTGCATCCAGTTCAGCTCAGGATCGTCCTTTCCGATGATCCCATTGCGGTCGCACATCGTAATATGCAAAAAGCCGTAAGACAACAGCAGCTTTGTAATTGCGATACCGGCAGAACCAGCGCCGTTTACGACGACTTTGCAGTCTTCCTTTTTCTTGCCGGTGATGCGCAGGCTGTTGATAATGCCTGCAAGTACGACGATCGCTGTCCCGTGCTGGTCGTCGTGGAACACCGGGATTTCCAGTATTTCCTTTAAGCGGGCCTCGATTTCAAAACAGCGCGGAGCCGCAATATCTTCCAGGTTGATGCCGCCGAAGCCTGGAGCGATGTGTTTGACAGCCTGTATGATTTCTTCGGTATCCTGTGTATCCAGGCAGATCGGCACGGCATTGATATTTGCAAATTCTTTAAACAGCACACATTTGCCTTCCATCACAGGCATTGCCGCATACGGCCCGATATTGCCAAGGCCAAGTACTGCGCTTCCGTCAGAGACAACGGCGACTGTATTGGATTTGATCGTATAAGTATAAGCAAGAGACGGGTCTTTCGCAATCAATTTGCACGGCTCTGCGACGCCCGGCGTATATGCAATCGCAAGGTCTTCGCTTGTTTTTACCGGTGACTTTGAGACCGTTTCCAGCTTTCCGTTCCATTGTTTGTGCATCAAAAGGGCTTTTTCCTTCTGGTCCATGGGAATCTCCTTTCTGTTGTATATGTAAAATGTTACTAAAACTTACACCAACATTACAATGATATCACCAATATTTTAATAAATCAAGAAAAAGGGCTTCCTATTTTCCAAAGAATGGTGTATAATATTCCTATTCACGGGTCAGGAATGTGCATTTACTGCGCATTTCGCGAGAATAATATTTACTGTACGGAACGTATAAAAACATAAATTTTGGATGTATTTAATGATGTATCTTAAAGGTTCCTTAGTTAGAAATCACAGTTTGTTCAAACAGACTTCAGCAATTTTATTTATGGCGTTCGGATTGATGAATCCCAATATTACTAAGAATAGGAGAATTTGAATGAGGGAAAAATATGAAACTTTATCTTTGGCTGTTTTAAGAGAGCTTGCAAAAGCGCGTGGTTTAAGAGGAATCAGCGGGTTAAAGAAGTCAGATTTGATTGACCGTATGGTAACGGAGGATGAAAAGCTCAAGGAGCAGAATGGGCAGGCAGGCAAGGAAGATCCAAAACCAGATACAGGGACATCAAAACAGGAAAAAGAGCAAAGCGAAGCGGCGGGGCAGGCGCGTGCAGCCGGACAGCCGGAAAAAATGGAACGGACGGAAAACCGGAACGACCAATCAAATAAAGCAGAGAAGCCGGAACGTGCGGAGAACCGTACGGACAGGCAGGAACGGACAGAAAGCCGCGGTGACAGCCGCAGCGAAAACCGAAATGAAAACCGCATGGATCGCCGGGATGCGAGCGGCAGCGAAGACCGCATGGAAAGCCGTATGGCCTGCCGCGGTGGAGAGCGGATGGAAGG